>NZ_JAMQOQ010000001.1:0-616473 GCF_031624635.1 Halogeometricum sp. S3BR5-2
GTGTCTGCAGGGTAGCTTGGCCACGTGTTACTGAGCTATCTGCTGCGAGTCTGAACTCGCGCAACTAGCATGGCTAAGTCGGACTCCGATAGCAATGGCCTCCGGCAGGATCAACCGGAATGTTCCCTTCTGTGACGAAGGGGGTTTGGCGGGATGGTCCTCGACGATGTGTCGAGGGCATCACCATTGCGTGGTCCGTTCGTGGTGCTCGGCACCACCGTATAACCGAACGGGTGGCACCGAACTACCAAGGCTAACATCAGATTCCATCTGTACGGCGGACCGCAGGGGTGGAATCCTCATGGCTTCGGACTTGGACGTTGCACGTTCGTTGGCTTAAGGCCGTCGGTTCGTGCTCGGTCGAGTGGTCCCGAAGGACCGTGTCCGAGTGTGCGCCGGGATTGAACCGTCGCACGGTCGCGGTGTGTCGTTCGCATTCTTCCGAAATGGACTCGAACACTTAAGGGCGTCGTCTCGCGTTTGTCGTGAGAGTGCGAGGCACTCCCCCGACGGGAGACGAGGCGGTTCAAGCTGACTCGGAAGGTGGCGCTCCGGACCTCGGTGGCCCGGGGCGCCCCGCGTATTTCTACGAATGGCCGGGTTGTACTTAACCTCGTTGATTCGGGACGATCTCCAAAAAATAGTGAGATATTGGTGGTATTGTGTAACGAAGACGCGCTATAGCTCGCCTCGAACGACATCCGAACAGATTATATACCGCTCGGGATGCCAACGTACGCGGGCGAACGCGCGAAACGAGCAGTGGTATAAGTGCCGAAGGCCGGTTAGGTCCGTGTGACAACGGGTCGCTTTATAAGCTAGGGGAGAGACGTTTGCAGCGAACAATGAGTGCGCCGGCAGACTCCATCGAGATTCAGAACGTAGTCGCATCGACCGGAATCGGACAGGAACTCGACCTCGAAGCACTCGCGGACGACCTCCCCGGTGCCGACTTCAACCCCGACAACTTCCCCGGTCTGGTCTACCGGACGCAGGACCCGAAGGCGGCCGCCCTCATCTTTCGGTCCGGAAAGATCGTCTGCACGGGCGCGAAGAGCATCGACGACGTCCACGAGGCACTGGGCATCATCTTCGACAAACTCCGCGGGCTGAACATCCCCGTCGACGAGGACCCCGAGATAACCGTTCAGAACATCGTCTCCAGCGCGGACCTCGGACACAACCTCAACCTGAACGCTCTCGCAATCGGCCTCGGCCTCGAAGACGTCGAGTACGAACCGGAGCAGTTCCCCGGTCTCGTCTACCGGATGGACGAACCCGAAGTCGTCATCCTCCTGTTCGGTTCCGGTAAGATAGTCATCACGGGCGGAAAACAGACCGACGACGCCGAGACGGCCGTCGTCGAAATCGTAAAGCGCATCGACAACCTCGGACTGCTCGACTGACTGCCAGGTTCGAGGGGGCCGAGCAGTCCAAAGCGTGATAGCACCGGCCAAGCAAGTAGTCGAGTATGAGTGCACGCGATGAGATAGCGTTTCTCGTCGGATCTGAGAGTCGGGTCGCGATTCTGCGGGCCCTTCGGAAACACCCTCACCGACCGAGCGAGTTGGGGACGGAGTGTTCGTGCGCGCGCGAGACGGCGCAACGGACGGTGAGCGCCTTCGTCGAACGCGGATGGGCCGAAAAGGAGACCGAGGACGGGCGGTACGCGCTGACGGCCGCGGGGGATATGGTCGCGGACGGATACGAGGAGTTCGAGGCGACGGTCGCCGTCGCCGACCGGTTCTCGGTGCTACTCGCCAATGTGGGCAGCGTCGTCGCCGACCTCGACCCCGTCGTTCTCCGCCGACTCCACGGGACGGCGGCGACGTCTGACAACCCGCACGCGCCTATCAACCGATTTCTGACCGTCACCGGGAGCGAGTACGTCGACGAGTTCCGCGGAATCACGCCCATCGTCAGCCGCATCTTCAACGAGGCGGCCGAGCGCATCATCGGCCCCGAGTCGAGCGTCCAACTCGTCATCGACGAACGCGTCTTCGAGACGTCCGCGTCGGAGTATCCCGACGACCTCGCCCGCGCCTACGAACTCGACCAGTTCCAACTGTTCGTCTCGCCGAGGCGATTGGAGTTCGGACTCATGCTGGTGGACGGCCACGCGTACCTCGCCGCGTACGACGAGCAGGGCAACCTCATCGCCAGCGTCGACGGCACCGACGAGGAGTTCGTCGACTGGGCCGAACGGACGTACGCCCGCTACCGGACCGACTCGTACACCCCCTCGGTGGGCGACGAGACGAACGGCGAGACGGCGAAGAACCCCTTCGAGCCGGACGGTGCGTGAGCCGCCCGGTCACTCGTGACCGTTCCAATCACTTCTGAACGTGGGAAGATATAAGTTCCCGCTCGTGAACTATCAGATGCGGTTGCGTCGATGTCGATCCCGACGCTCGGACCCCGCTTCGCTTCGGCCCGACACCGCCCGGCGGCCAGTGAGCGCGTTCGGCTGAGCACTCGTGCCTCGTGCCCTTCGGACGACTCACGTTCCGACGTTTTCGGTCAGTACGTCCCTGACGACTTGCGGGTCTTCGAGCAGTTGGTGTTTCGTGTAACTCCCCTCGGCGCTCCCGCCGCTGTGTTTCGACTGCTCGATGATGTCGAGGAACGCGTGTTCTTTCAGCAGGTCGCGGACCCGCCTGAGCGACAGGCTGTCGGAGCCCTGACCCGTGCAGATGTTTTCGTACACCTCGTAGACACGACTGGTCCGGAAGCCGTCCTTGCGGTCGTTCGAGAGCGACAGCATCGCGAGGGCTTGGAGGACGTACCGGGAGTGCGGCGTCGACCCGCGGATGAGTTCCCGGAAGCGGTCGGTTTCGGCCCGTTCGCGGGCCTGCGTAACGAACTCCTCGCGAACGGTCGAGGCGGCCGTCGACTGCGCTATCTCGCCGGCGTAGCGGAGGATGTCGATGGCCTTCCGAGCGTCGCCGTGTTCCCGCGCGGCCAGCGCCGCGGCCCGCGGAATCGTCGACGCGTCCAGCACGCCGTCGCGGAAGGCGTCGCTGCGGGCCTGCATGATGTCACGGAGTTGGTTCGCGTCGTACGGCGGGAAGACGAACTCGCGTTCGCAGAGACTGGATTTGACCCGTTCGTCCATCCGGTCTTTGTACTGTATCTTGTTGCTGATTCCGATGACGCCCAGTTTGCACTGGTCTATCTTACCGGCCTCGCCCGCCCGCGAGAGCTGCATCAGGATGTCGTCGTCGTTCAACTTGTCTATCTCGTCGAGGATGATGAGAACGACGTCGTACTGCGCGTCGAGGATGCGCCAGAGGCGTTTGTAGTATGTCGACGTGCTGAGACCTTTGTCGGGGACCTTGATTCCGGTCACCTCCGACCGGTTGACGCTGTCGGCGATGGTCTGGACCGCTTGGGTCTCGGTCGTGTCCTGCGCGCAGTCCACGTAGGCGAAGGTCGCTTTCACCGCCTCCTCGCTCGCGGTTTCGACGAGGCGCTGTGAGACGTACTTCGCGCAGAGCGACTTTCCGGTACCCGTCTTTCCGTAGATGAGGACGTTGCTCGGACTCTGCCCGAAGATGGCGGGGTTGACCGCCGTCGCGAGGTTGGATATCTCGTCGTCGCGGCCGACGATGCGGCCCTCGCCCGGCAGGTGGTTTATCTCGAGGAGTTCCTTGTTGGCGAAGATGGGGTCCTCCCGAGTGAAGAGGTCGTCGCTGGCGTTCGGCATACTACAGGACACCACGTTTCCGGTGAAATGGCTTGTCATCTTCAGGTCCGACACACACACCGGGTTTCCGGTGAACGGCCCCACACCCGGGGGTAGGTCCAGTCGAAACGGGGGAAGAGGTTCACCGGAAACCCGGTGTGTTCGGCGGCGTCCTCGCTCTCCGTGGAGGGACGAAGAGGGGGAATCGTCGCGGAGAAGGTAGCGAAGGTATCGGGGCGAGTGAAGCGCTCGGGACTCCACGAGAAGCCGCGTGACCGCAAGAGAAGCCGCGTGACGACGAGAGAAGAGTCGAACCGGAACTCGAAGGAAGCAGTCATCTCGGACGAGAGCCGAGTCGACGACACCCTCGTGGACCGGATGCGCGAGCGGTAAGTCCTCCCCAGTCGGACGCGGCGAACGAAATCGAGCGTCTCACTCGCCGAGTCGGTGAACGCCTTCCCTTCTCCTGTAGTCGGTTCGAGTATCGAACCTCTAATCTCTTGCGAGTGTATCAATGGACGTTTACACTAAACAACTATTTAATAGTTGTTATAGTAGTCGTTCTAGATGCCGGTGGTGGCCTCCGCCACGTGTGACCCCTGATGGTAAAATCGGGAGAAAAAGGACGATTAGGGGAGTCGGGAGTTGTCCGGGCGTCCCGGACCGATCGGGTCCACGACGGAGTACCGTCACCGTTCGAGCCGAACCGTTTCACCGGAAACCCGGTGTGACCACGACTCACACGAGGTCTGAGCTATCTGCCTCTCCGTAGCTGTCATCCCGTCGAACGGGGAAATACACCGGAAATGGGGTGCGAACCACGGGTTCGAGAAATTCCCCGTTGCTCGCAGATTGGCCTCCCCGTGACCCTCGCCTCCCGTCGACCCGATTCACCGGAAACCCGGTGTGTCCGCGTCTCACGGAACCCCGCCGTCGCTTCGCGTCGTCTCACCGGAAATCCGGTGTGTCTCCGCCACCACCCGTCCGCAGTCGACGGGTCCGTCACCCCGAGACCGCCCGCGCCGTTTCACCGGAAACACGGTGTCCGCCCGCGCGTCGGACTCCCGTCCGCCCTCTCGGTTCGACCGTCGCCCTAGGTCGGTGTGGGAGACACTCGTTCACCGGAAACCCGGTGTGTCTCTCCGAGACGGCCGAGGAGCGCCGCGTCGCTCCCGACGGGAGACTACCCGGCCGGCGGCGCGCGTCCGTCAGTTCGATAAGGGGTCCCGCCCTACGGTCGGTGATGACGTCTTCGGTGCTTCGCCGAACGGGGCGCGGGGTCCGACGGGTCGGGTCCCGACTCACCGCACCGTTTCGGCGAATCGTACACGCGGTTCGACCGTCCGACGACGCCTCCGACGACGACGGCTGGCGACTCGCGGACCTCCGACAGACCGAGACGCGGTGGCGGCGAGGCGACGAGACGGTTCGCTGTTTCCGCTTCGACGACGGCTACGTCTCCACCGTCGAGTACGGGTCGCGCGACGTGACCTGGCAGTTGACGCCCGGACAGGTCCCCCTCGCGAGCGCGCTGGCGATGACGGCGCTGTACCTCCAGCACGGGACGACTCCGCAGTCGGACCCGGACGGTCGCCCGTTCGTCGCCGTCGGCGAGTCGGGACCGCGGCAGGTGTTCGAGGAGATAGCCGACGAACCCGTCGACTACGTCTACCTCGACGCCGTCCGGACGCTGGAGGAGTTCCCCGCGTTCGTCGAAGTCGGAGAGGACCTCCGGGCCGTCTACGACCAGATGTCGCCGGCGCGGTTCAACACGCTCGGCTGACGCCGGTCGGCCGAGACAGAATCCGCGGCGTTCCGAACTCGCTTTTCGCCGTCTCGACCGCCCTCTGTCGCGCCGAACTCGCTTCCTCGACGGACTTCTCCGCAGCGCAAGCCGTTTCCCCGCCGCGCCCCAGACGTGAGACGATGACCGAGGACGACGCCGGCGACACCGGCGACGCCGATGCCGACGCCGACGTTGACGCCCGCGCTGGGAACGACTCCGCGCCCGGTGCCGACGGCGCCGACGGCTCCGACGCTCCTTCGACGCTCTCCGAGATGCGGTCGCAGGAGTCCAACACCGGTGTCCGCGACGAGGCCGACGAAGCGACCGCCGGCGACGCGGCCGCGGACGACCACGACCGAGACGCGACTCCGGACGACCCCGGCGAGGCTGTCGAACCGGCGGACGACGCGGCGCCCGCAACGTCGGCCGAACTCGTCGACGTCTCCGTCGACGGCTTCTACGACGCTTTGGAGGCCGAGGGTCGCCCCGTCGTGACCGCCCAGCAGGCGAGCCGACGGCTGGGCCTCACGCAGTCGGAGGCGTCCGAAGCCCTCGACCGGTTGGCCCGCGAGGGGGCGGTCCAGCGGATGAACGTCGAGGCGGACCCGGTGGTCTACTACCCGACCGAGTGGGGGAAACTGGCCGAACGCGAACGCGTCGTCCTGTTCCCGGAGCGCCGCGAGATAGTCGTCGACCACCCGACACAGTACACACGCGCGCGACTCGCCCAGTTCGCCCACCTCGTCGACTCCACGGGCGACCGGAACACCGGCACTCGGGGCTACCTCTACAAGATTCGACAAGAAGACGTCTGGCAGGCGCCGTTCGAGTCGCTGGAGGACTTACTGCGGATGATGCGCTCGGTGCTCCCCCGCCGGTCGCCGCACCTCGAACAGTGGGTCGAGAACCAGTGGAAGCGCGCGAACCAGTTCCGCCTCTACACCCACGAGGACGACTACGTGGTGCTCGAAGCCGCCTCCGAGAGCCTGATGGGCAACGTGGGGCGGCAGAAACTCGACGAGGAACACCTCGTCGCGCCCATCTCCGACACCGAGAGCTGGGTCCGCGACGGCAAGGAGTCGCACATCAAGCGCATCCTCTACGAGGCGGGCTACCCGGTGAAAGACGACCGCGACTTGGAGACGGGGGCGCCCCTCGACGTGGACCTCCGCGTGGAACTCCGCGACTACCAGCAGGACTGGGTCGACCGCTTCACAACGCAGAAGGCGGGCGTCCTCGTCGGTCCGCCCGGGGCGGGCAAGACCGTGACCGGCATCGGCGTCCTCGGGGCCGTCGGCGGCGAGACGCTCATCCTCGTCCCCTCGCGCGAACTCGCCGCGCAGTGGCGCTCGGAACTGCTCAGACACACCTCCTTGGAGGAGGACCAAATCGGCGAGTACCACGGCGGGGAAAAGCAGGTCCGACCGGTCACCATCGCCACCTACCAGACGGCCGGGATGGACCGCCACCGTTCGCTGTTCGACGACCGCGAGTGGGGCCTCATCGTCTACGACGAAGTGCACCACGTCCCCTCGCGCATCTACCGCCGGAGCGCGGACCTGCAGGCGAAACACCGACTCGGCCTCTCCGCGACGCCCATCCGCGAGGACGACAAGGAGAAGGAGATATTCACGCTCATCGGCCCGCCCATCGGCACCGACTGGTCGAAACTGTTCGACGCGGGCTACGTCCAAGAGCCCGAAGTCGAAATCCGCTACGTGCCGTGGGCGGACGACACCGCCCGCAACGAGTGGTCCAGCGCGGACGGGCGCGAGAAACACCAACTCGCGGCGATGAACCCGCAGAAGGTGGCCGAGACGCGCCGTCTCCTGCGCCAACACCCCGAGTCGAAGGCGCTCGTCTTCGTCGACTACCTCGACCAGGGCGAGGCCATCGCGGAGGCGTTGGACGTCCCCTTCATCAGCGGCGAGATGCGCCACCACCACCGCGAACGCCTGTTTCGGCAGTTCCGAGAGGGGGAGCTCAGAACGCTCGTCATCTCCCGCGTCGGCGACGAGGGTATCGACCTCCCGAACGCCGAACTCGCCGTCGTGGCCTCGGGTCTCGGCGGGTCACGCCGACAGGGCGCCCAGCGCGCGGGGCGGACGATGCGCCCCGCGGGCAACGCTCTCGTCTACGTGCTCGCCACGCGCGGGACGAGCGAGGAGGACTTCGCGCAGCGACAGATGCGCCACCTCGCGGAGAAGGGCGTCCGCGTCACCGAGAGCGACCTGAGCGACTGACGAGCGACGACGGACGAGACGACTGACTATGGACCACGCTCTCGGCTCCCCCCATTCCTCCCGAACGGATGCCGTTAAGTCCGGACCGCCCGTCGTCCGGTGCAGACGCGCGCGTCGTCGCCCCGTCTCGCCGCGCCCCGCCGGACGGCGACGCGTTCCCAACCGATGACCCCCGCACCCGAATCCGACTCCAACCTCGACGAGGACCGACTCGACGCCTGCGAGACACTCCTCGACCGGTACCGCGCCGCCCTCCGCGACCGCTCGGACGACCCTCCGGTGGCCGAGGCCCGCGAGTCGTGGCGGGCGTTCGTCGGCGAGCACCACGGTCCGGTGTTCGACCGACTGGCGGACGAATCGACCTCCGGTTCGCGGTCCGCGACCGAACCGCTGTCGCCCCCGGACGACGCCGACGATGTCGCCCGCGAGGTGTTCGTCCGGACGCTCTCGTTCGATTTCCTGCTCTCGACGCTCTCGGCCGCCGCCGAACGCGAGTTCTCGGTCGCGGTGACTCCCCCTCGTTCGTCCGCTTCCGACGGCGACGGCGGTCGTTCCGATTCCACCCCCGACCTCCTCGCCGCGTTCGACGCCGTCCACGGGACGGTCCGTCCCGACCTCTCGTCCGCGGTTCGGACCGCCGCGGCCGACGCGGCGGGCGCGTTCGTCCGCGAGTCGGACCCGACGGCCGTCGCCGAACTCCACCGGCGGACCGTCCCGCGCCCCGTCCGGCGCGTCTTCGGCCGCTACGACACCCCCGCCGGACTGGCCGAACTGGCGGTCGAGAGCGTCCGCGCCGACGAAACCGATGCGTTCCGCGACGCCCTCGTCCTCGACCCGGGGTGCGGCGCGGGCGCGTTCCTCGCCGCCGCGGCGCGGGCGAAATTCGACTCCGCAGACGCCGACGCCGACGCGAACCCCTCCGCCCTCGCCGCACACGTCGCCGAGTCGGTCCGCGGGTTCGACGTGAACCCGGTCGCCGTCCGCGCCTCCCGCCTCGCACTGGTCCTCGCGTGTCGTCCCCTCCTCCGCCGCGACGGCGTCGAAGCGTTCGCGCCGCGGGTCGCCCTCGCGGACGCGACGGAGACGACGGCCGAAGACGCACCCCTGAGCGGTGCGCGCGCGGACGTCCTCCTCGGCAACCCGCCGTGGCTGACGTGGGACTCGCTGACGCCGCGGGTGAAAGAGCGCTGGCGCGAGGGGCCGATGGCCGACCCGGCTCTCGACCTGTTTCCTCATCGGGGGCGGGAGGCCCGCCTCGGGCACGCGAACGACGACCTCTCCGTCCCGTACGTCTGGACCTGTCTCCACCGCCTCCTCCGCGACGGCGGCCGCGCGGCGTTCGTCCTCAAGCGAGACCTGATGACCGGACCGGCGGGCGAACTCCTGCGCCGGCGCCGCGTCGGCGACCGCTCGCTGGCGATGCGCCGCGTCCACGACTTCGGGTCGCTGTCGCCGTTCGGCCGCGAGGTCGACGCCGGAACCGCGCTGTACCGTCTGGACGTGGGCGGCGCGGGGAGCGCCGACACGCCCGACGACTCCGCGGCCGAGAAATCCGCCGCCGACAACCCCGGTACCGACGTCGAGATTCCGGCGACGAGGTGGTCGCGCGCCGACGCGCGACCCGACGACGCGCGGTCCGCCGACGTCGCGCCCGCGTTCGGATCGCTGTCGGACCTCCGGCGGACCCTCGCCGCCGAGGAGACGGCGTTCGTCGCTGCCGACCCGACGACCGAGGCGTCGCCGTGGATTCGCGCGGACGCCGAACGCGGGGCGCTCGGTCCCTCCGAGTACCGCATCCGTCACGGCGTCAAGGACGACGCGAAGGCGGTGTACGCGCTGGACCGCGAGACCATCGAGGCGAACGACATCGAACCCGACCACGTCTACCCCTACCTGAAATCCAAGCACGTCGTGAAGTACGGCCTGTTCGGCCACGATAGACTCCTCGTCCCCCAGCGACTCGCCGGCGAGAACAACGAGGCGGCCCTCCGCCGCGAGGCGCCGAACACGTACGCCTACCTCGACGCGAACCGCGAGCGACTGGAGTCCCGCGGGTCGTCGTGGTTCGACGGCGGGCCGTTCTACTCGCTGTTCGGCCTCGGGCCGTACACGTGGGCCGACTACAAGGTCGTCTGGTGTCGCCTCGGCTACAAACCTCACTTCGCGGTCGTCTCGACCGTCGATGACCCCCTTCTCGGCGAGAAACCGGTCGTCCCCGGCGACCACTGCATGTTCGTCGGCACCGACGAGGAACGCGAGGCGCACTACCTCTGCGGCCTCCTGAACTCCGCGCCGTACCAGCGCTGTCTGCGCGATATCTCTTCGGGGGGAAAATCGAGCCTCTCGAAATCGACCGTCTCCAGACTGGCGACGCCCGAGTGGGAGGGCACGGAGCGACAGGCCGCCCTCGCAGAGGCGTCGATGCGAGCCCACCGAATCGTCCCCGACCACGTCGACTGCTCGAAGCGAGCGTACAACGCGAAGACCGTCCCGGAACTCGACGCCGCGCAGGCGCGGGTCGACCGACTCGCCGAGCGGTTTCTGGCCGCCCGCGACGACCAATGAGTAATTCTTAAGTCCGGCGACGGCGCTACGAGTAGATGGACCGCCCTTAGCTCAGACTGGTAGAGCAGCCGACTGTAGATCGGCTTGCCCCCCGTTCAAATCGGGGAGGGCGGACTCGTTCTGTCGCCGCCACTACGCGAGCGAAGCGAGCGTACGTGCGGCGATCGTCGTGGCACCCTCGACTCGATTCGAGCAGCGAGCGAACGCGGTGAGCGAGTGAGTTCAAATCGGGGAGGGCGGACTCGTTCTCTCACGCGACCCACACGGCCTGAGCGGCTGAACTCGTCATTCCCGTCCGCCCCACACGTACTTGTCCTCGACCAACTCCACCGTCATGGGTTCGCGCACTCGAATCTGACACGAGAGCCGCGGGTAGCCGAACCGCGCCGCCAGCCTGTCGTGCCAGTGCTCCGGCGCGGGTTCGCCCTCTCTAATCCGAACGCCGCAGGTGGCACAGAGCCCGTTGCCGCCGCAGTTCGCGCGCTCGGTCAGCCGCGTGTACGGCGAGAGGCCGCAGTCGAGCAGGTGGTCTCTGAGCGTCTCGCCGACGGAGGCGAACGTCTCCGTTTCCTCGTTCCCGTGGCGAACGAGGACGCGAACCTCGTCTCGATTCCTGTTCTCATCTCCGCTCGCGCCGTTCCCGTCCCCGTCCCCGTGCCGTTTGTTCACAAACGAGCGTTCGTCCACACCGAACGAAACGGTTCCGGCCGAGAACCGTGCCAATCGCCGTCTCTATACCACGATATATTCAACATATTTCAGTTTAAGGGCCTCCAGTCACAAGTGGGAAGTATGAGCGTCGAAACCACCGCGCCGACGCGCGTCGTCGTCAGAAAGACCATGAACGACCACCACACGATGACCGTCGAAGTCGAGCGGTCGAACGAGACCCGTCACCTCGTCGACTACGCCGACGCCGACCTCCGCGACACCTTGGCGGCGCTTCCGCCGGGGACGACCATCCCGGTATCGCTCTCGCGCGCCGGCGCCCGGTCGAACGTCTGGCGCGTCGAGTCGCTGCACCGCGGGGCATCCGCGGGCGGTCCGGACCGGGCCGCGCCCACGTCGGACTGACGGCGCCGACCGCTCGTCACCCGACGAGTCCCGCCCCGGCGACGCTCTCCACGGCTTCGCAGGCCGTTCTTCTCTTTTCGGCGCGGCAGTTGCTAGAGACTCGCTAGCACGCGTTCTCCTCTCCGTCCTCGTGCGGGAGCGACAGCACCGTCGCCTCGCCGCTCACCGCGACCGCCCCGTCGACGCGGGCCGTCGTCTCCGCGCGGAGGCGGTCGCCGCCCAGTTCCTCGACCACCTCAGCCGTCGCTCGAATCTCGTCGCCCGGCCGGACCGGACGCTCGAAGGTGAGGTCCTGCGAGCAGTAGACGATGTCGCCGGGCAGTCTCGCCATCGCCGCGCTGAGGACGGAGGCGGCTATCATCCCGTGAGCCACCCGGCCGCCGAACAGCGTCTCCGCGGCGTAGGCGTCGTCGAGGTGGATGGGGTTCTCGTCGCCCGAGAGGGCGGCGAACTCGTCGATGGTCGACTCGGTGACGCGGAGCGACGCCTCGGCGGCGTCGCCGACGGTTGCGACCGGCATGCGTGACGGTTCGCGCCCGGGCACTTCGTCTCTGTGACGGATCGAGAACGCGAGAGAGGGCAGTTCGGAAGCACTACCGGTCGTTCACTCGCCGCCGCTTCCGCTCCTGCTCCCGCTCTCGCCTCCGTCGCTCGCGGACTCCGGTTCGGCGTCGCGAGGGGCGGCGCTCGGCTCCCGCGTCCGTCCCCGACGCGGCTTCGACAGGGTGAGAAAGCTCGACGCGAGGAGCGTGACGAGGACGAACAGCACGAGGACGACGAACACGCTCCGCTGTGCGCTCACCATCGCCTCCCGGATAATCTCGGTGAGTTGCCGCTGCACGTCGGGGGACAACCCGTTCACGAACGCCTGTTGCTGCGCCTGTGTCGTCGTCTCCACGGCGTCTTCGAGTTTCACCGCGAGTTGTCGCCGCTCCTCGCCGGTGACCGCCGTCCCGTTCGAGAGCAGCGTCGCCCCCGCGACGACGTCCGAGTAGAACGCGGCGAGTTGGATAGACCCGACGACGGCCGTCCCGAACGCGTACCCGAGTTGGCTCAGCGAGTTGATGACGCCCGAGGAGACGTCCGAGTACGACTCCGGAACGGCCGACATCGTCAGGTCGACTAACTGCCCGGTGAACAGGCCGAGGCCGATACCTATCACCGACATCGGCAGTATCATCCCGGAAACGGTCTGGTCGAGTCCGGTCTGCCCGAGCAGCAAGAGCATGCCGGCGCCGATGAGCACGAGGCCCGCTTGGACGATGCGCTTCTGGGCGGCGTAGCGCCGCCAGCCGGTCGAGACCACCGCCACCACCAGCGTCGCCACCGAAAACGGCAGCAGCGCCACCCCGCTGTCGAACGCCGACAGGCCGAGCGCCGACTGGAGGAACACCGGGACGGTGAACATGAATCCCGACAGGAACAGCGACTCGCTCGCGAACGTCGAGATGCCGGCGGCGAACGTCCGGTTCCGCAGGACGGTCGGCGGGACCAGCGTCGGCCGGTCGCGGCGTTCCTGCCGGAGTTCCCACTGGACGAACAGCACGAGGAGGGCCGCTCCCAGCCCGATGCACCATATCGCGGGCGAGAGCCCGAGCGGTTGGACGAGGGCTCCCTCCACGACGAGCGGGCGCAACGGGCGGACCCAGCCGTAGTGTCCGGCCAGCAGCGACCCGCCGATGACGCCGACGATGCCCAGTATCGACAGGACCGTCCCGCCGACGTCCAACCGGATTCGTCCGTCGCTCGGGTTCGACTCCAAGTATCGCAGGGTCAGCGCGACGATTCCCAACACGACGAAGAACTCGCCGATCAGCCCCCAGCGCCAGCTCGCGTACGTCGTGAGCGTCCCGCCTATCATCGGACCGACGGCGACGCCGACGGCGGTCACCCCGCCGACGGCCCCGAACGCCCTCGCGCGGTCGCTCCCCCGGTAGTTCTCGACGATGAGCGAGTAGGTTATCGGCAGCAACAGCGCCGCGGCCATTCCCTCGATTACCGACCAGCCGAGGAAGAGCACCGCCATGCTCCAACTGAACCCCGCCAAGAGCGTCCCGACGCTGTACACGGCGAGCGTAGCGACGAGGAGGCGCTTGGTGTCGATGGCCGCCCGGAGGCTCCCCCCGGGGATGATGAGCGCGGCCATCACCATCGAGTACACCGCGATGGCCCCCTGAAGCGCGCTCACCGAGGTGTCGAGGTCCCGCGCGATGGCCGGGACGGCGACGTTCATCATCGAGGAGTCCAGCACGCCGAGGAACATGCTCGACGCCGCAACCACGGCCGGCGCCCAGTACCGGAACCCCTTCCGCCCGCCGCCGAGCGCGGAGCCCTCTTCGTCGGCCGGGTTCGTTGCTGTGCTCATGCCCGACTCTACGTCGCACTCTCAAATAATCGAATTGGTGACATATACTGAACTAATATCGGGTCATTCACCGACTGAGGTCCGTCTCGGGGGGTGATAGGGACTCACGAGAACAGTCAGACTACAGTACTATATGTTCGACACCCACCGACGCGCCGTCTCCGCCGAAGGTGCGACGGCGCGGGGGTGACCGAGAGAGCGACGACCGGCGGAATTTAGCGCCCCGCCGGCGACCACTCCCACGTGACAGAGTTCATCTACGAGAGCGAACTGCAGGTCCGTTTCCGCGACCTCGACCCGCTCGGACACGTGAACAACGCCGTCTACGCCAGTTACTGCGAGCAGGCCCGAATCGAGTTCTTCCAGGAGGAGTTCGACATCGAGGAGGTCAACACCGTGCTGGCGAACATCGAGATAGACTACCGCCGACCCATCGAGGGCCTCGGCGAACTGACCGTCGGCCTCGACGTGACCGACATCGGTAACTCCTCGTTCGAGATGTCCTACGAACTCCGGTCCGAGGGAGAGGTGGTCGCCACCGCCTCCACCGTGTTGGTCGTCATCGACCCCGAGACGACGGAACCCACCCGGGTGCCCGACGAGTGGCGCGAGGCCGTCGCGGAACTGCGGGGCTGAGCGGGTCTGAGCGGGGAGGAAACGAGGACGGCGAAACTCGGGGACGCCGCCGAAACGGCGGACTTTTCACCCTAACGGATAATCTCGGAGTATGCCCGAGAACTTATTGGGGTCCGAACGGAGTCGTAACGACTCCGCCGACCGCGCCTCGCTCGCGGCCCGGGCGGGCGAACGCGTCCTCCGCATCGGCGCGGACCGGCCGATTCGCATCAGCGCCGGACACCGACTCCTCCACCACGACGGCAAGTGCAGTCGCCCGCACGGCCACAACTACGAGATAGCCGTCGAGGTGACCGGCGAACTCACCAAGGAGGGCTGGGTCGTCGACAAGGGCGCCGTGACGGACGTGATAGACGAGTGGGACCACCGCTTCCTCGTGGAGTCCGGCGACCCCCTCGTCGAGGCGTTCGAGGCCAGCGGCGACGGCGACTCGCTGGTCGTCCTCGACGCGCCGCCGACGGCCGAGGTGATGGCCGCCCTCCTCGAAGAGGAACTCTCGGCCCGCCTCCCGGACACCGTCTCCGACGTGGCCGTCGAGGTGGCCGAGACGGGCGAACTCCGGACGAGCCGTCGATAATGCCCGTCTCCTCCGAGGTCGAGAGACCGGAGAGCGCCCCCGACGGCCCCGCCCTCCCGGTGAACGAACTGTTCGCCTCGTTACAGGGCGAGGGCAAACTCGCCGGCGTGCCGAGCACGTTCGTCCGCACCAGCGGCTGTAACCTCCGCTGCTGGTTCTGCGACTCCTATCACACCTCCTGGGAGCCGACCCACGCGTGGATGGGCGTCGACGACGTCGCGAGCGAGGTCGACGCCCGCGACCCCGACCACGTCGTTCTCACCGGCGGCGAACCCCTCATCCACGACGAGAGCGCGACGCTCCTGCGCGAACTCGCCGACGACTACCACGTCACCGTCGAGACGAACGGCACCGTCGTCCCCGACGCGCCGATGGACCTCGCCTCGATAAGCCCCAAACTCTCCACGTCGACGCCGACGCCCGCCAACGCGCCCGAGGGCGTCGACGTGGGCGAGTGGGAGGCGCGCCACGAGGAGCGTCGCATCGACCTCGACCCGCTCTCGACGCTGGTCGAACGGCACGACTTCCAGTTGAAGTTCGTCGTCACCGGCCCGGACGACCTGCCCGAAATCGAGGGCCTGCTCGACGATTTGCGCGGCGTCGCCGACGCCGAGATACGCGACGACGACGTGCTCCTCATGCCCGAGGGGCAGACCCGCAAGGAACTGGCGGCGACGCGGAACGTCGTCGCGGACCTCGCCCTCGAACGCGGCTACCGGTACACCCCGCGTCTCCACGTCGACCTGTGGAACGACGCGCCCGAGACCTGAACCGACGAACCGCGACGTTGAACCGAGAACCCGCCACGACCGAACACGACCCCGCCACACCACACGACGATGACCGACCAGACTCACGACACCGACACGACCGACGCCCCCGCCGACGAGGACGGACGGACCGCCGTCGTCCTCCTCTCCGGCGGCATGGACAGCGCGACGACCGCCTACGAGGCTAAATCCAGAGGCTACGACCTCCACTGTCTGCACACCTCCTACGGCCAGAAGACCGAATCGAAAGAGTACGACTGCGCGAGACGGCTCGCCGACGACTTGGACGCCGCGGACTTCCTGCACGTCGAGACGGACCACCTCTCCGACATCGGCGCGTCGAGCCTCACCGACGCCGAAATCGAGGTCGACGACGCCGACACGGACAGCGAGGAGATACCGACCTCCTACGTCCCGTTCCGCAACGCGAACCTCCTCTCGATGGCCGTCTCCTACGCCGAGGCGAACGGCTGTTCGGCCGTCTTCGTCGGGGCGCACTCGGAGGACTACGCGGGTTACCCCGACTGCCGCCCCGAGTTCTTCGAGGCGTTCGAGGCGATGGTCGACGTCGGGACGAAGCCCGAAACCGACATCGCAATCGAAGTCCCGTTCGTCACCGACTCGAAGACGGACATCGCCCGCCGCGGCCGCGAACTCGGCGTCCCGTTCGAGCACACGTGGTCGTGCTACCGCGACGAGGAACCGGCCTGCGGGACGTGCGACTCCTGCGCCTATCGCCTGCAGGCGTTCCGGAACGTCGGCGCGCGCGACCCCATCGAGTACGCCGAGCGACCGGAAAACGCGAAGTAAGAACCGGCGACCGCCTCACGCCTCGCCGTCGAGGTGCGCCGCGTCGCCGGACCGCTCGACTCGCCAGTCCGTTCCTCTCTCTTCACCGTTTTCACCTCCGTCGCGGGCGAACTCCGTCACCCCGCACGGCGGCGCCTCGACTCCCTCGGCCGACCCGACGAGGCCGTGGGCGACGCCGTCGACGGTGGCGCGGTGGCCGACGAACAGCACCCGGTCGGCGTCCGCGCTGTCGAGGATTCGCCGCGCCGTCTCGCCGATACGTCGCTCCGCGTCGGCGGCGTCCTCGGGGAACGTCGGTTCGAGGAGCGGTCGGTGGTCGGTGTCGGTCCGGGGGAACCGCTCGACTCGCTCCGCGCGCCCGAGTAGTTCCGGGTGCGCGTCGAACCGTTCGGGGTCGAGGTGCTCCCCGAGGCCCGGTTCGACGCGGACGGGGACCCCGACGGCGTCCGCGACGGGCGCGGCCGTCTGGACCGCCCGGAGGAACGGCGACGCGTATATCTCTCCGACGTCCGCCTTCCGGAGTCGCTCGGCGGCCCGGTCCGCCTGTCTGCGCCCGCGGTCGGTCAGCCCCGGGTCGTGGACGCGTTCGGCCGTCTCCCGCCGGTTCTTCTCGACGCTCTCCCGCCGTTCCCCGTGTCTGAGGACCAGTACGACGTCGGTCATTCCCTCCGGAACTCGCCCGCCGACTCGAATGAGGGTTGCGGCGGTCCGCGTTCGCGGAGCGTCCCTCGCCGCGGACGCGTCGCCGTCGGGGCGGTCCTACTTCCCCCCGCGCCGCGAACCGGCGCGTATGAGCGACGACCGGGGAGACGGCAAGCGCGAGACGGCGAGGCGGTTCGGCGCCGCCGCGTCGGCGTACTTCGAGAGTTCGGTGCACAGGGACGGCGAGGACCTACGGACGCTGGCGTCGTGGTGCGGGGACGCGACCCGCGCCCTCGACGTGGCCACCGGCGGCGGCCACACCGCGGGCGCACTCGCCGAGGCGGGCGTGCCGCGCGTCGTCGCGGCGGACGCTGCCCCCGAGATGGTCGCCACCGCGGTCCGCGAGTACGGCGTCGAGGGCGTCACCGCGGACGCCGAACGACTCCCGTTCGCCGCCGACGCCTTCGACGCGGCCGCCTGTCGCATCGCGGCGCACCACTTCCCCGACCCGGCGGCGTTCGCCGCCGAAGTCGCGCGCGTCCTCGAACCCGGCGGCGTCCTCGCCTTCGAGGACAACGTCGCCCCCGAGGACGACGAACTCGCGGCGTGGCTGAACGGCGTCGAACGCCTCCGCGACCCCGCGCACGTCGCCCTCCTCTCGGTTTCCGAGTGGACGGACCTGTTCGAGGACGCCGGTCTGACCGTCGAGGAGACGACGGGCGCGAAACTCACGCTCGAATTCGACGCGTGGGTCGAACGGACCGGCGTCGCCGACTCGGACGTCGCCGAACTGCACCGCCGGTTCCGAGAGGCGCCCGACGGCGCGCACGACCTGTTCGAGGTCGAGTTCGCCGACGGTGCGGGAGCGAAAGACGCCCGCGACGCCGACGACCCGCGCACGGTCGTCTCGTGGGCGAATCCGAAGGCGCTGATGCGGGTCCGCAAGCGCTGACCCGCCCGAGAGCCGTTCGGTCCCGCGCCGTCCGACCGCCTCCCGGCCGAGCGTCGTATCGGATTCGGTACTCGACCGACCGGAACACCGTCTCTCTGACAGATATCAATATTGATTCTTAGAGGAAAACAAGTGCAGATGAGACGCAAACAGCTCCGGATTCCTCAGTTTGAATAACCAACGAGAATATCCATTCTGATATTGAGGTCGCAACGCTGATATGCCATCGAGTCAGCTAGACGTGATATGACGTTCCGCGAGGAGATATCCGTGCTCTACGTCGACGACGAGACGGAACTCTCCTCGATGGTCGCCACCTATCTCGAACGGGAGGTCGGGGACGCCGGACTCGCCGTCGAGACGGTGACGGACCCCCGCGAGGCCCTCGACCGCCTCGCGGACGCCGAGGTGACGGTCGACTGCGTCGTCAGCGACTACGAGATGCCGGACATGAACGGCGTCGAGTTCCTCCGCGCCCTCCGTCGCGTCCGGCCGAACCTCCCCTTTATCCTCTACACCGGCCGAGGGTCCGAAGACGTCGTCCGCGACGCGTTCCGGGTCGGAGCGACCGACTACGTGCAGAAATCGACGGGGACGGACCAGTACGCCGTGCTGGCGAAACGGGTCGCGAACGCCGTCTCGCGGAACCGCGCCGAGGAGACGACCGAACGCTACGACAGCGCGTTCGAGGCGCTGGAGACGGCCGTCTACGTCCTCGACCGGTCGGGCCGGTTCGTCTCCGTCGACGACGTGTTCGTCGATCTGCTCGGGTACGACCGCGACGCCGTCGTCGGCAGCCACGTCTCGACGGTGTCGGTGGACGAGGAGGACCGCATCCGCGAGAAACTCGACCGCCTGTTCGACGAAGGCGGGTCGGAGACGGCCCGCTTCGAGACTGAAGTGTACACCGTGGACGGCGAGCGCATCCGCTGTGTCGCCACCGTCTCCCCCCGCGTGTTCGACGGAAGCGTGCACCGCGCGGTGGGCACCCTCCACGACGTGACCGAACAGCACCGCCGCCGGGAGGTCGAGCGGTCCAGAGAGCGACTGAAGGACCTCGTCCTCGACACGTCGACGACGCTGATGAGCGCCGAGGTGGACGAGATAGCGACGAAGGTACACTGGACGCTCCAGAACGTCGGCGAGTTCGCCGGCGTCGACGCGGCGGCCGTCTACTCCTACGACGCCGACGCGGAGGCCCTACAGAAGACCCACGAGTGGACGACCGACGGGGCGTCGCCGCGACCGACCGCGGTGACGTCGGGCGACTGCGAATGGTTCCTCGACCGCCTGTGCCGCTTCGAGAACGTCCGCGCACCCGACGCGGGCGCCGTGCCCCCCTGCGCCGCCGACTCGCTGTCGCTTCCCGACGGCGGGAGCCTCCTCGCGTTTCCGATGGTGTCGAACTGGTCGCTCGCGGGGGCCCTCGTGCTCGTCTCCAACGACCCCCGGCGGTGGCCCAACAAGGAGGTGTCGCTGTTCGGCACCGCGGCGGACGTGCTGTCGCACACGCTCGAACGCAAGCGGCGCGAGCGACAGCTCCGCCAGCAGAACGAGCGACTGGAGGAGTTCGCCAGCGTCGTGAGTCACGACCTCAGAAATCCCATGAACGTCGTCGAAGGGTTCGTCGACCTCGCCCGCGAGACGGGCGACGTCTCCCACCTCGACCGCGCGGTCGACGGCCTCGAACGGATGAACGCTCTCGTCAACGACGTGCTCGAACTCGCCCGGCAGGGCCGGACCGTCGGCGAGACGTCCACCGTCGACCTCGCCGGCGTCGTCGAACGCGCGTGGGACGCCGTCGAGACGGGCGGGGCGACGCTCGAACTCGTCGGGGACCTCGGCACCGTCTCCGCCGACGCCGGCCGACTCACGCAGGTCGTCGAGAATCTCGTTCGGAACAGCGTGGAGCATGGCTCCACGAGCAGTCGGGCGAAGCCTGACGACGCTGTAGAGCACGGGTCTACAGGCGCCCGAACGGAGTCCGACGATTCCCTCTTTCTCACCGTCACCGTCGGCCCCCTCCCGAACCGCGGCGGCTTCTACGTCGAAGACGACGGCCCCGGCATCCCGCCCGAGGAGCGCGCGTCCGTCTTCGAGCAGGGCCACACCACGACCGAGGGAGGGTCGGGGTTCGGCCTCTCCATCGTCGAGAGCATCGTCGAGGCCCACGGCTGGTCCGTCGCGGTCACCGAGGGGACGGCGGGCGGCGCGCGCTTCGAGGTGACCACCGCGCCGCACGCGCAGGCGTTCGATCCGACCCGCGCGGACTGACGCGCCGCCGGTCACTCGTCCCGTCGACCCCGCGCCCGGATGCCCGACTCCAGTAGCTCCTTCGTCTTTCGGTGGCGGTAGCGGAACATCGGTTCGAAGCCGACGACGGCCGCCGGCGACGCCGCCCGGCCGACGGGACCGCCCGGCAGTTCGTACTCCAGGCGGTCCTCGACGAGCGTCTCGTCGCCGTCGGCATAGAACTGGTGGGTGTGGACCCACTTGCGGAACGGGCCGCCGACCATCTCGTCGCGGAACATCGCCGTGCCGCCCCCGTACTCGCGTTCGACGATGTGGGAGGTCCACCGCTGGGCCGGGCCGATGCCGAGCGGTCGCATCGACATGCGGACCTTCGACCCGGTCAGCAGTTCCTCGGGGTCGGGTTCGCCGTCGGGGCCGCGGACGGCGACGACGTCGAGGTTCATCCACTCGGGCGTCAGCGCCTCCAGTCCAGATATCTTCGAGTGAAACTCCCAGACCTCCGAGAGCGGGGCGGCGACCCGCGTCCGACGGGTGTACGTGGCCATACCCCGGCTACGGGCGTCCGAAGGAAAAGCCCGCGGGCGTATCGGGCCGCGGGGTGACGTGAGCGACGCCCTCTCAGAGCGTAAAGCGGGTGACGGTCGTGCCGGCGGCGGTCAGGTCGGCGTCCGTCGCGCCGGCGACGGTCACCTGGTTCTCGCCGTGTTCGATGTCGACGGCCACCTCGAAGGCGCCGTCCTCGGGTTCGACCATCGACGTCTCGCTCGGCGTCTTGACCGCGACGACGGCCGCGTCCGTCTTCCCGGAGACGACGAGGTTGTCGCCCATGAAGCGCGTGCTCACCTGTAGCTTCGGCCCCTCGGGCCGGTCGGTGTCGAGGTAGCGTTCGCGGACGAACGCGGGCATCTCGACGGGTTCGCCCACGTCGATGCTGTGCGCGAGGCGCACGAACTGCGCCATCGACCACGCCAGCGGCGTCGCCGCGCCCGTTCCCTCGCCGAACTCCCAGTTGTAGGCGGTGCTGTACTCGCGGTCCCACACCTGCTCGGATATCATCCGCCCGGAGTTGGCGAAACTGGCCATCGTCTCCAGCATGTTCGCGGGTTCGAGCGCCTCTTCTTCCGTCTCGTTCAGGAGTTCGAACTCGCCGCGCTCGCCGGTGAAGATGGGCCAGAGACGACCCTTCCCCTTCGACTCGATGGACCACGGCGCACCCTCCTCGTCGCGTTCGCGTTCGCCGTAGCCGTCGCCGTTGTAGCGGTAGAACGCCGGTCCGTACGGCGTGTCGACGCGGATGGTGTTGTCCACCTCCGCGACGGTGTTCTGGACCACCTCGTCGTCGGCGGACTTGATTCCCAGCCTGACGAGTTCGAGGAAGCCGCCGTCGATTATCTCGCGTTCGTCCAGCGTCGGACCGCTGTTCGCGAGAGTTCGCAGGTGGCCGGCGTCCGGGTCGCCGTCGCGGGTGACGCGGACGTAGTACGGCGTGTGCTCGTGGCGGTCGGTGCCCGACTCCGTCGCCGTCCACGACTCGACGCTCTCCGTCCAGTCGTCGGCGAGGGCCAACCAGATGAGCGCGTCGGCGTCGTGGCCCTCGTCGATGGCGAGGGCGGCGGCCGAGGCGAGGCCGGCTATCTCGGCGGCGATGGACGAGGGCGAGTAGCCCGCTTCCTCCTCCCAGCGCTCCTGGGCCGTCGGCGGCCCGTTGCGCGCCACGTAGTCGGCCGAGCGCTTGACGTTCACGTAGTCGTAGCTCACGTCGTCGAACTCGACGCCGCGTTCGGACAGCATGTACGCCATGACGGCCGGGAACGAGATGTTGTCCATCTGCTCGCCGCCCCAGCGCGTCCGACCGTTGAGGTAGGTGTTCTGCGGGATGAAGCCGCGTTCGTCCTGCTGGTACTCGTAGATGTACTGCAGGGCGTGGACGCCCGTCTCCACGTCGCCGATGGCGTCGAAGACGGTGAACACCTCGTACAGGTCGCGCGACCAGACGAAGTTGTACCCGTACCCCTTCGGCTCCTCGGAGGTGACGGCTTCACCCCACGGCACCGACGGCGACGCGATGCCCGCGCCGAGGAACGTCTTGTCCTCGACGGCGCGCAGCGCCATCAGGCAGGCGCGGTACTGGTTCGCCAGCGTCTCGTCGCCGGCGACGGAGGCGGGCAGTTCCTTGTCCGCGAGGAACGCCTGCCAGGAGTCGACGTACTTCGCGCGCGCCGACTCGTAGCCGCGCGTGAGGGCGCCGGCGGCCTCGCCGAGGGCCGCCGCGGTGTCGGCGTTCTCGGCGAATCCGAGCGCGAGCGTCTCGCGCACGCGCGTTCCGGTGCCGATTCGACCCACGAGCACGACGTTCTCGTTGTCGACGCGCTCCTGGGCGTTCGGCAGTTCGCCGTTCGAGAACAGTCGCGCGAGGTGTTCGGTGCCGGCGACGCCCACCGTCGCCCAGTCGAACCGCCCGGCGGCGGTCATGGCGACGGCGACGCTGTACTCGTCGCCGTTCTCGTCGATGAGGAGCGGTCGGGCCTCGCCCTCCTGGTCGTACGCGCCGGCGTCTCGGGCGACGAGGTGGTAGCTGCCCATCTGCCCGAGGCGGAGGCCGCGGTCCTTCCCGCCGGTGTTGACGAGCGCCGTGTCGGCCACCGCGTACAGTTCGTACTCGTTGTCGTCTTCGGCCTCGAAGGAGGCGTCGACGAGGAGCGCGTCGTGTTCGGGGTCGGCGGCGTACTCGATGGTCAGTTTCCACTGGTGGCCGCGCCCGTCGCCGGACTCGGTGATGACGTGTCTGAACACGAGGGCGTCGTCCTCGGCCATCTCCGTCCGGCGCTCGATGGTGTCGGTGGCGTCGTCCCGGCGCGTCTCGTTGTGCGTCCGCGCGGTGTACGACGACTCGGGGTCGGCGTCCACCACCAGCATGTCGAGCGTCCGCAGGTTCATCAGGTCGACCCGCGGGAACCGCACCTCGGTGAGCGACCCCTCGGTGAGCGTGAACCAGACCCGCGAGGGGTCCTCCTCGGTGTGGTCGGCGACGGTGCCGACGCCGTACTTCTCGCCGGTGGTCCACCGGGGGCGGCTCTCGGGTCCGGAGGGCGCCGGTTTCGGCGCCGGCAGCGCGTCGTACTCCGAGAGCAGGGCGGTGGTGTTCAGACGAACCGCGTGCGACCACCCCAGCGGCGCGGCGCTGTCGGGCGTGCCGTCGTCGAACACCTGTTCGGTCAGGTAGCCGCCGCCCGTCGTGAACGCCCCGTCGGGGCGGAGCAGGTCGTACAGGTCCGTCGCCTCCTCGAGGAAGGCGTCGGCCTCCTCGCTCCGGCCGTACTCGTCGAGGAGGACGGCGAACGTCGCGGCGGCGTTGGCGCCCCACGCCGTCGACAGCGACCACAGCTTCGGCTCGTCCTGCTCCGCGGTCCGCCACCAGTCGTCCTCGAAGCGGACGAGGCCGGCCACCTCGCCGGTGTCGCGGTAGAGTTCCGACAGCGTCGTCTCAAGGTGCGACTCAAGTCGGTCGAGGGTGTCCTCCGAGAGCCCCTCCAGTCCGTCGTACGCCGCGAACGCGTCGACGAGCGACAGCGTCGCGGAGTCGAGCCGCGAGTCGAGTTGCTCGCCCTGCAGTCGCGCGCCGTACACCTCGCGCTCGTCGTCCCACAGCGCGTCGAGCCCCTCGAAGACGGCTCTCGCCTGCTCGGCGGCGTGCCCGGCGAGCGACGAGTCGACGGGGGCGCGCGAGACGGCGACGTACGCCTGCAGGAACGTCGCGGCGGTGTGCGTGAACCGGCCCACCATGTTCTCCCACGCGTTCTGACACGTCTCCGGGAGCCCGTCGTCTTCGAGGCTGTCGTCGAGCGACTCGACGCCCAGTTCGATGGCGTCGCGGACCCGCCCGGCGAGTTCCTCGTCGAGTTCGTCCCGGCGGCCGTCGAGGAGCGTCGAGAGGAACGTCACGACGCTGGCCGTCTGGTCGGCCTGGTATTCGGGCTTCTTGGACCCCTCGACGCGGGCGTTCGCCCACCCCGGCGCCAGCGACCCGTCGACGGCCCACGCGCGGTGGGGCCAGGAGCCGTCGTCCAACTGCGTCTCGCAGAAGAACTCCGCGTTCGTCGTCAGTCGGTCGGTGAGTTCCAGGTCGAAGGAGTCGTCGGCGCCGAGGAGGTACCGCGACACCTCCGCCTCGTCGCGGAACCACGTGTAGCCGTAACCGCCCGAGTGGGTGTAGAAGGGGTCGAACTCCGGCCCGGCGATGTGCGCGCCCGTGGGCGCGGTCAGGAGCGACAGCGCCCGCAGGTCGGCGCGGACGAGGTTCTGTCGGGGCACGTGTTCGGGGACGTACACCTCCGCGCGTTCGCGTGCCGCCGCCCGCAGGTCGTCCGCGGTTGCGTGCGCCAGCGCGCAGTGGTTCAGGTCCGAGAGCGCCTCCTCGCGGCTGAGCGAGCGGTGGTCGGACAGTTGGGTGACGAGCGTCGCTCGGACCGCCCGGCCCTCCGGTTCGAGGGGGGCGGAGACGACGATGTCGCCGCTCAGGTGGGTGTCCTCGTACCGCTCTAAGACGGCCTCGCGGGGGAACTCGAAGGTGTCCTCGGAGAGTATCTCGTCGAACCGCTCGGGCACCTGCCCGCGGACGTCGTCGAGGCCGGTGGAGGCCGTCACGTAGTCGTGCTCGTTGCGGTGGAACACCTCGACGGCCTGCGTCCCTTCGGGGCCGCCCTCCTCGTGGACGAGGCGGCCGACGCGCGTCTCGCGCCCTTCGGGCGCCAGCGTCAGGAACGCCGTCAGGTGCGCGTCGGTCGGGATAGCGCCTCGAAGTTCCACGTGCGTGACGTGCGCTCGGCCGAGCGTGAGGTCGTACTGGTGGACTGTGTACTCGCCGGCGTCGTACTCCGTCTCCACGAGGCTCGTCTCGCGGTAGTAGTGCTGTCGAACCGTGTCGAGGCTGTCGAACCAGCGGATCTCGCCGTTCGCCTCGATGGCGAACCGCGACCGGTCGATTCCGTACAGTCCCGAGAGCGCAGAGGAGTAGTCGCGCAGTTCGCCGTCGGTCCCGACGTGCACTAATCGGTCGCCGTGGCCGGAGAACGCCCCGTCGGCGGTCGGACGCTCCTCCGGAAAACGCCCGCCGTGGTCGCGCTTGTATTCGTTCAGCGCGGTCCGTAGTCTCATATACGCAGGAGGTGTGCGCTCGGAGCATAAGTATTGGCCGTCTTCGTCCGCGTTCGGACGTGCCTACGTCGGAGTGTCGCCGAACGAAACGAACTCGCGAGTCCGCGGGCGTCGCGCGCCCGTCACAACACGTCACGCCGCCCGAAGGAGGGGTAAAGGCAAAGTCCCGAGGGGTGTTTGCTCTCTCCATGCACCATCCCGGCCCACCGCGATTCATGGCCGTCGGCGAGACGGTACAGCTCGCACCGAGAGACCCCAACCCCGACGAGACGTACCGCTGGCACCTGAAGAGCGCGCCCGTCGCGAGCCAACTCGAACTGCCCGACGACGAGGACGTCGTCTCCTTCTCGCCCGACACGGCGGGGACGTACGTGCTCGAACTCGACGCCCCCGACGGGACGCACACGCTCACGGTCCGCGTCTTCTCCGGCGAACTCGCCCCCGTCGGCGTCGGCGGCGGCGCCAGCGGAATGAGCGGGATGAGCGGAATGAGCGGGTCGGCGCGCCCGGCCGGGCAGAGCGGCGGCGCCTCCGGGTCCGGGTCGGGCGCGGGGTCCGGCGGCGGCAAGGGCGGCGGTCGACCCCGCGTCCAACTGCAGGGCAGCGTCGAGGACGACGCGTTCGTCGTCCGCGCCGACCCGCATCCCCACCCCGACAGCGACACCGACCGCGACGACATCGTCGTCGAGTTCCTCGTCGACGACCGCGACGGCGTCTCCTCGTCGGCCGTCTCGATAGACGGCTGGGAGCTTCGGATTCCCCTCTCGGCCGTCGGGAACCGCGTCCGCGTCCACGGCGTCGCCCTCGCGGACGCCTACAGCGTGCCCGACACCGTGGAGTTCTCGCGCGAGCAGATGACCGACGGCGGCGAGGAAGCCGCGGATTTTCGAGCCTCGTCAGAGCTCCGCTCTGACGGCGACGAGCGAGTCGAAGAGTCGCGAACTACGTCGGCGCTTCGTTCCGACGGCGGTGAGCGAGTCGAAGAGTCGCGAACCTCGTCGAAGCTCTGCTTCGACGGCGGCGAGGCGGAGGCGGTGCAGACCCGCGGGGACGCCGTCGCCGGCGTCGTCGACCGCCCGAACGACCCGCCGGAGTGGTCCAAGGACGTGACGCTGTACGAGATTTACGTCCGCGGGTTCACCGACGACGACGAGCACGACTCGGTGTTCGAGGCGTTCGAGGAGCGACTCGACTACCTCGAAGAACTCGGCGTCGACTGCCTGTGGCTCACGCCCGTCCTGCAGAACGACCACGCGCCGCACGGCTACAACATCGTCGACTTCTACGACATCGCGGAGGACCTCGGCACCCGCGAGGACTACGAGGCGTTCGTCGACGCCGCCCACGACCACGGGATGAAGGTGCTGTTCGACCTCGTGTTGAACCACTCCGCCCGCGACCACCCGTTCTTCGAGGACGCGTACAAGAACCCCGACTCGGAGTACTACGACTGGTACGAGTGGCAGGACAGCGGCGAACCGGGCACCTACTTCGACTGGGAGTACATCGCGAACTTCGACTACACCAACCTCGAAGTCCGCCGGTACCTCCTCGACGCCGTCGACATCTGGGCGGAGATAGCCGACGGCTTCCGCTGCGACATGGCGTGGGCCGTCCCGAACACGTTCTGGCAGGAACTGCACGACCGGGTGAAGGAGAAAGACCCCGAGTTCCTCCTCCTGGACGAGACCATCCCGTACATCGCGGACTTCCACAACGGGATGTTCGACATGCACTTCGACACGACGCTGTACTTCACGATGCGGCAGGTGGGCGACGGCAACATGCCCGCCGAGGGGATTCTCGACGCCGTCGACCAGCGAGCGGAGGTCGGTTTCCCGCCGCACGCGTCGTTCATGCTGTACATCGAGAACCACGACGAGACGCGCTACATCGTCGAGTGCGGCGACGACGCCGCGATGGCCGCCGCGGGCGCCCTGTTCACGCTTCCCGGCGTCCCGATGCTGTACGGCGGGCAGGAACTCGGCCAACGGGGCCGCCGCGACGCCATCGCGTGGGACCACGCCCGCGAGGAGATACAGGAGCACTACAAGCGTCTCATCGAGGTGCGAAACGAGACGCCCGCGCTCGGGTACGACGGCGCCTACCGGCGCATCGACTACGAGTCCGACACCGACCGCGCCGTCGCGTTCCTCCGCGAACTCGACGGCGAGGCGTACGTCTGCGTCCTCAACTTCGGGTCCGACCCCGCGACGGTGACGCTGGACGACCGCGAGGTGGAGTCGGTCGACCTGGTCACCGGCGAGGACGCCGCCACCGCCGAAGGTCTCGAAGTCGACCACGTCGCCGTCTTCCCGGTGAACTGAGGGGATGACGACCGACGCCGGCGTCCGACTGCTCGACGAACCGACCGACGAACTCCTCGCGTGGCACCGCGAGACGGCCGCCGCACACGACGACCCCTTCGAGGCGGCCAAGCGACTCACCGAACGCCTCGGCGCGCACGTCGTCCGCGACGGTTCCGACGCGACAGTCGCCGACGACGGGACGGGCACCCACGACGGGACGGACGAGACCCGCACCGAAGTCGGCTTCTGGACGCCCGAACTCCTCGAAGACGGGGTGCCGGCGGAGGACGTGTTCCTCGAAGTGCTCACGCCCGACGCCGACGTCGACCCCGGCGAGACCGACGTTCGGGAGGTCCGCTTCCGCCGCGACCGCGTCCCCCTCCGCCGCGAGGGCGAGTACCACTGGGGCGTCGTTGCCGGGATGCGCGCCGGGACGCGGGAGCGACTCGGGTCGCTGTACCGCCTCGTCTACCGCGAGAACGGAAGCAGAAACGACGGCCGCGACGACGGGGGCGGATGGGAAACCGTCGCCGACTCCCTCGCGTACTCCGTCCCGTTCGGCGCGTTCGCGCCGGCCGAGTTGTACGACGTCGAGCGACTGGACGAGACGCGCGCCGACCGCGACTACTTCGCCTCGCTCGGCACCGACGAGGAACGCGTCTCCACCACCGACCACGACGGCCTCCCCCGAATCGACCCCGCGGCGAGCGTGCTGGAGATTCACCCCGGTACCGCGACCGAATCCGGATCGCTCGCCGGTCTCGCGGACGTGTACGAGGATATCGGCGAGAAACTCCGGGCGGACGAACCGCTCGCCCCGTGGGAGCGCAACTTCGCCGGTTACGACGGCATCCAACTGATGCCCGTCGAACCGCTCACCGAGAACCCCGAGACGCACGAGTTCTGGTCGGTCGCAGACGAGACCGAGGACGAACTCCTCGTCGCCGTCGGTCGGCCGGACGCGCTCAACTGGGGGTACGACATCGTCGTCAGCGCGTTCTCCGCGCCGAACCCCGCCATCCTCGAATCCGGCCGACCCGACGAACTCGTCGACTTCATCGCCGCCTGCCACGCCCTGCCGCGGCCGATTCGCGTCGTCTTCGACGTGGCCCTCGGCCACGCCGACGACCGCGGGGCGGAACTGTTGGACGACCGCTACGTCCTCGGGCCGGGGATGTACGGCAAGCACCTCGACTACACGGAACCCACGGCGAGAGCGGTCATCCTGGAGATGCAGCGCCGGAAGATGGACTTCGGCGCCGACGGCATCCGCGTCGACGGCGCGCAGGACTTCACCTCCCACGACCCCGAGACGGGGGAGATGTACCACGACGACGCGTTCCTCGCGGAGATGGACGCCGTGACCCAGGAGGTGGCCGGCACCGAGTACCGCCCGTGGATGATATTCGAGGACGGCCGGCCGTGGCCGCGGGAGGACTGGGAACTCGCCTCCTCCTACCGGGCGCTCATCGAGCAACATCCCCACTCGTTCCAGTGGTCGCCGGTGACGTTCGCGCACAACACGCCCGCGCTTCTCACCTTCTGGGCGACGAAGTGGTGGCGCGTCCGCGAGGTGGCCGAGTTCGGCGGCCACTGGCTGACCGGCGTCGCCAACCACGACACCGTCCGGCGGGGAACGCAGATAGACCCGACGGTGGCGTTCAACCAGTCGCCGGTGAACCCCTATCTAGGCGACGACTACCCCGAGACGCTGGACGCCGCCTACGACAACCCCGCGGCGGCGACGCTGTTTCACTGCTTCCTCCCGGGCGTACCGATGGACTTCGTCCACGCCAACATGCGGGCGCCGTGGGGGTTCGTCCGCGACACCGACCCCGAGTGGAACGTGAAGGTGGTCGCCGAGGAGGCGAACTTCCTCTACTGGCAGCTCGGGGACGAGAAGTTCGACGACCCGACGCAGTTCCGGCGCGTGAAGGACCTCGGCTTCGACTCCCTCGACTCGCTGCACTCGTTCATGGACGCTCTCGCCGCGTCCGTCGAGGCGACGGAGTACGACCTCGACGCGATGGCCGCGATGCTCTCCGCGTTGGACAACCCCCTCGGGGGCGGCGACGGCGAGAACGGGAACCTCTCCGCGACCGACCTCGACGCCTACGCGGACGCGTGGATGCGCGACGTGTACGAGTTCGCCAACCTCGCCCACTGGCGCGACGGACAGGACGACGACCGGACGGCGAATCGCCTCGCAGTTCGGGAGTTCCGCCACGACCGACCGTGGCTCCGAGAGGACCTGCGCGACGGCGATTACTTCACCTACCGCCACCCGACGGAGGGAACCGTCCTCTACTACGGGTTCCGCGAGTCGCCGGACCGCGACGAGCAACTCCTGTTCGCGGCGAACATGGAGGGGGTGCCCGTCGAGGTGTCGCCCGACTCCCTCGCCGCGGACGCCGCCGGAGACGCGAACGCCCCGCCGATTCCGACCGACGGCTGGGAACCCGCGCTGACCGCGCCGGACGTCGACGCCGGTACCGATGTCACGCTCGCCAACGCCGACGCAATCGTCTGGCGGCGGGAGCCGTAGCACCGGAGCGACTGGGTCGAGACGCCGCTTTTCGATGTGGCAGCACAACCCACGCGGGCGAGACTTCCGCGAGATATGTTCGACGTTCCGGTCGTCTTTCCGACCGTTCCGGTTCGTCTCACACCGAAGCAGCCGTCGGAGAACGGACGCGACCCGCAAACCCTGAATACCCGCAGTTCAAACGGGGGGACAGTGACAGAGACGTACGTCTGCCCGCACTGCGGCACGACCCAGGAGCGTTCGTATCGGGTCAGGCTCATCATCGTGACGTGCCCGGAGTGCGGCGAGAACGGTCGGCACGTCCACGCCTCCTACGTGGACCTGCTGGACGACGTGCCGGAGGAGGACAAACCCGACGAGTGGTCGCGGATGCCGCTCGACGAGCGACTACTGGACGCGGTGAAGCGCGGCCTCGTCGACCTCAGGTTCTCCTGAGTCTCTTCCTCGACTCGATGCCTCTCAACGGACCGACGTTCGGTCTGCCGGACCCCGTCACCGTCGGCGTCCGAGCGACGCTCCTCTTGGCCATCGCGGGGGCGACGGCGTGGATTACCGGGATTCCTGCGCTGTTTCCGAGCCTCGGCCCCTCCGCGTTCGTCCTCGCCGCTCGAGACCAAGGGCCGACCCCCCGAACGGTTCTCGGCGGCCACGCCGTCGGCGTCGTCTGCGGCCTCCTCGCCTACACCGCCGCCGCGGCGGTGTTCTCGGTGCCGTCGACGCCGCTGGATTTCCACCCGCCGTGGCTCGTCGTCAGCGGCGTCGTCGCCGTCGGCCTCACGAGCAGCGGGATGCTCGCCGTCGACGCCGTCCATCCCCCGGCGTGCGCCACGACGCTCATCGTCGCCCTCGGCCTCATGTCGACGCTGTCGGAGGCCGCGCTGGTCCTCCCGGCGGTGGCGTCGCTGCTCGTCGTCGACCGGTTCACGTCCCGGATTCACCTTCCCTTCTGACGGCTCACGCCTCCCGCCCGCTCAGCGCCGCCAGTAGGTACACGGCCTCGGCCTTCGACAGCGGGTCGTTCGCGTTGCCGCACTGCGGCGACTGCACGCAGGCCGGACAGCCGTCCTCGCAGTCGCAGTCGCGTATCAACTCGTGTGTCCTCCGAAGTAGCGTTTCGACCTCTCCGTACCCGCTCTCCGTCAGGCCGACGCCGCCCGGGTGGCCGTCGTAGACGAACACCGTCGCCCGGTCGGTGTGCGGGTGGTGCGGCGTCGACAGGCCGCCGATGTCGCCGCGGTCGCAGAGAAAGGACAGGGGAAACAGCGATATCATCCCGTGCTCGGCGGCGTGGATGCCGCCGCCGAAGCCGTACTCGCCGCCCGAGAGGTCGTACTGCCCGGCGCCGTCCTCGCGCGTCTGCTCGCCGATGGCGCGCATCTCGCGTTCGACGCCGTCGGGGACGGTGTAGTAGAGCGCCTTCGTACGGAGCGTCGTCTCCGGCAGGTCCAGCGACTCCCGACCGATGGCCTCGCCGCGTTTGGGGTCGCGGCGCTCGAATCCCGTTATCCGTTTGCGCATCGTCACCTCGGCGAAGCGCACCTCGGTGTCGGGCCGGGCGTCGAGCGGTTTCGATTTCACGTCCGCTTCGACGGTTATCTCCTTGTCGTGCAGGACGCGCGTGTAGTAGTCCGCCCACGTCGGTTGGAGCGTCGCCACGTCGCGGTCCAAATCGAGTTCCGACACCTCGTAGGACTGCCCCTGGTGGTGGTATATCGCGCCGGGGTGGGCGTCGCGGAGGGCGTCCCCGAACGACAGCGACGCGATGACCTCGTTCGAGCGGCCGTCGAGGAGGTCCACCTCGCGGCTCTCGATGGTCCGCAGGCTCATCTCGTGCTGGGGGCTGCCGCCCCCCGAGTGGGTCCAGCGGACCCCGTCGGCGGTGTCGCGGCGCTCCAGCGACCCGGCCGACTCCAACTCCGCCACCACGTCGGGCGTCGTCGGGCCGAAGTGCCGGTCGTCGTCGGGTTTCAGCCAGTTCTCCGCGGCGGCGCTCTTCAGGTGTGCGGGAAGCAACTCCTCGTTCTCGGGGTTGCAGACGGCGCGTTCGGGCTCTCCGTCCCAGAACTCCTCGGGGTGGCGCACGAGGTACTGGTCGAGTTGGTCCTCGCCGCCGACCAGAATCACCAGGGCGTCGTCGCTCCCTCTTCCCGCCCGCCCGGCCTGCTGGAACGCCGACATCCGCGTGCCGGGGTAGCCGTCGATGAGGACGGCGTCGAGGCCGCCGACGTCGACGCCGAGTTCCAGCGCGTTCGTCGACCAGACGCCCGTCACGCTCCCGTCGTGCAGGCCGGCCTCTATCTCCCGGCGCTTCTCGTGTTTCAGCGCGGCCTGGTACGCGGCGACGCCGGCGGCCGCCTCGGTCTGCCCGCGTTCTCTGAGTTCGCTCGCGCTCTCGGAGGCGTAGCGCTCGGCGGCCTGTCTCGCCCGCGTGAACGCGAGCGTCTGGTGGCCCCTCGATAAGAGGTCCGCAAAGAGGTTCTTCGTCTCGACGTGGCTGGAGCGCCGCCGGCCGCTCCCGCCGCGGTCACCCTCGTACTCCGGCGGGTTCCACAGCACCCAGTGGGTCGCGCCCGTTCCGCTGGTGTCCTCGTCGACGAGGCGGAAGGTGTCCTCGCCCTTCCCGGTGATTCGCGCGGCGTGCTCCACCGGGTTGCCGATGGTCGCCGAGCAGCAGACGTACTGCGGGTCGCTGCCGAACCGCTCGCAGACGCGGTTCAGCCGTCGGAGCGTCAGGGCGACGTGGCTGCCGAACACGCCGCGGTAGCCGTGTACCTCGTCTATCACGACCGTCTCCAGCGAGGAGAAGAACCACTCCCAGAGGCGGTGGGCGTGCGGCAGGAGGGCGTAGTGGAGCATGTCGGGGTTCGACAGGAGGACCGTGGGGCGGCGGTCGCGCACGTCCTGCTTTTCCGTCTTCGAGAGGCGGCCGGTGTACTGCTCGACGGAGACGCGACTGCCGAAGCCGAGGCCGTGTGCGAGGTCCGACAGCGTCTCCTCCTGGTCGGCGACGAGGGCGTTCTGCGGACCGAGATAGAGGGTCCGGCCGCCGTGGTCCATCGCCCGTTCGAACGCCGGCACGGTGTACGCGAGGCTCTTTCCGCTGGCCGTTTGCGTCGCGAGGACGACGTTCTCGCCGTCGCGGACGCCCTCGACGGCCTCGACTTGGTGTCGGTAGAGGCGGTCGATGCCGCGGTCCGCGAGCGCCGATTCGAGGCGGGGTTCCAGCGTCGTCTCCGCGAACTCGGGGTCGCGCGCCGGGACGCGCCGGTGGTCGCGTATCTGCCCGTCGTAGTACGGTCGGTCCCGAAGCCACGCGACGAGTTCGTTCACGCCGCCCCTCGGGACGCGACCGACCTGACGGTTTCGGGTGGGGGCGGTTCGGGGAGCGGCGCCGGTCGCTTCGCGTCCGGTTTCACTCTCGACCCGCCCGACCCCGGCACCGTTTTGCGGTCGCGGCCCCGATATCGGACGATGTCCGAGTACGAGTCGGTCCTCGTGTACGACGGCGAGTGTCCGTACTGCTCCGTCGCGGCGCGCGCCCTCCGGGAACTGGAGGACGTGGGAGCCATCTCCTGGTACGACGACGCCGCGCAGTCGTTTCTCGAACGGCAGTTCGGCGAGGCGCCGTTCGCCATGTTCCTCGTCGACCGGCGGGAGGGGCGCGTCTACGCCGGGCGGTCCGCGGCCGAAGAACTCGCGGAGCGCGCGGGGACGCCGGGTCTCGTGAGTTCGCTCGTCCGCGACAACTACGAGCGCATCGCGAAGGTCGTCGGTGCGGCCAGCGGACGCGGCCGCGACCCGGACGACTACCACGAGGCGTACGACCTGACCGACGACGCGGCCGCCCGCTTCGACGCCCTCGTCGACGCCGCCGCGGAACGACCCGCGGCGCTCTAGTGGTTTCGCTGCTCGACCCCGATGCGATAGCGGCGGGGACGGACCCCCTCGGCGTCGGCGCGGGCGACGCGCCGCCCGGGACGTACGTCCTGCTCTTCGAACTCTCGGAGACAAGCGAGATAGCCGTCGGTGCGCTCGGAGCGGCGACGTTCCCGGCGGGCGCGTACGCCTACGTCGGGAGCGCCTTCGGGTCGAACGGCCTCGGACGGGTCGACAGGCACCGCCGCGTCGCCGCCGGCGAACACGGCGTCCGCCACTGGCACGTCGACTACCTCGGCGGCCACCCGAACGCTTCTCTCGCCGGCGTCGCGGCCGCCCCCCGCGCGGATATCGAGTGCGACCTCGCGGCCGCGTTCGACGCTCGAACGTCGCCGCTCGCGGGGTTCGGGGCGTCGGACTGCGACTGCGAGGCGCACCTCGCGCATCGGACGGAGTACGAGAGACTGCGCTCGGCGGTCGTAGGATATCTCGAAGGGAAATGACTGGGGGAGACCCCCAGTCGACGCGTCGGTCCGGGCAAGGCCGACGCGACGTAACTGCCGGTTGTCAGAGGCACCCCGGCGAGATTACGTAGTGTTCTTACCGACTTATATTCACTCGTCGACTATCCACTCACCGAGTGGTAATAGTATAAATAAATTTCTATTATTTATATACCCGGCCGAAGCAAGAAAGCGAAACTGACGTCGTCGCGGCGGTGAGACGGGGGACGGACGCCCCCGCAGTCGTGCGATGGCGGCCGCTCGGACGGCCGCGTCTCCGGTCTCGGGGACGAACTCCGGAGGGCGGTCCGCGCTCCGATACGTGTCCCGCTTCCGGTCCGCTCTCGCTCGAACGCACACCATTTTGTGGTCGACCGTCTACTCTGGGCCGACGCTCTATGTTCCCACCGTTACCCTATCTCGAGTGGATATCCGGCCGGCCGGAGGAGGCGACGTACGACCTCGGGTCGAGCGACCTGCGAACGTCGGCGCACCGGTCGGGGGTAATCCCCGAGAGTCTGGCCGACCTCCCCGACCCCGACGAGGAGGTGACGCTCCGCTCGCAACTCGCCGACGAGTACGGCGTCGCCGAGGAGAACGTGCTCGTCACCGCCGGCGCGACGCACGCGAACCTCATCGCCGAGTCGGCCGCCCTCTCGGTCGCCGAGAGCGGGGACGGTGACGAGGACGACGGGACGCCGCCGCAGGTGCTCGTCGAGAAACCGGGCTACCAACCCCTCGTCTCCACGCCCGGCGCCCTCGGCGCCCGCGTCGACCGGTTCATCCGACCGGAGGAGGACGACGAACTCTCCGCGGACCGAATCGCCGCCGCGGCGCGGAGCAGTTTCGCCCTCGCGGTCACCTCGAACCGCCACAACCCGACGGGTCGGCTGACGACCCGCGAACGCCTCTCGAAGGCGGCCGACGCCGCCCGCGAGGCCGGCGGGTTCCTCCTCGTCGACGAGGTGTACGGCTCGTTCGTCACCGAGAACCCGGCCGGCCGCGCCTTCGGCGGCGTCACCGCCGCCGGCCTCGACGGGGCGGCCGTCACCGGGTCGCTGACGAAGTTCTACGGTCTCGGCGGCCTCCGAATCGGCTGGCTCATCGGCCCCGAAGAACTGCTCGACGCCGCCCGCGACGCGGCGTTTCACCTCCCCACCGTCGCCGAACCGAGTCGGGCGCTGGCCCGCCGCGCACTCCACAACCGCGAGCGACTCTCCGAGGCGGCCCGCGAACACCTCCGCGCGAACCACGAACTCCTCGCGGGGTTCGCCGCGGCGCACGAGAAACTCTCGGGGGAGGTGCACGACGGCAGTTCCTACGCGTTCCTCGCCCACGAGGACGCCGACGGCGACGAGGTGGCGGAGGCGGCGTGGGAGGAGGGCATCCTCGTCGTCCCGGGCCGCTTCTTCGACGACGCCGACGGCTTCCGGGTCGCCCTCGGGCGCGAACCCGACCACGTCGAGGCGGCGCTGGACGCCCTCTCGGAGGTGCTGGCGTCGTTGTCGGCGGACGACTGATTTTCCCGTCGCGCTCCGTTCGCCCCGGTTCCATCCCGTCCGCTTCGCTCAGGTCAGCGCTTCGGCCAGCATCTCCACCGGGTGCGGCGGTTCTTCCCCCTCCTCGCGTTCGCCGAGTTGCGACCGGCAGGACGCGCCGGGGGCGACGACCACCTCGCCCTCCGAACCCTCGACTTGGTCGTAGAGGATGCGTCCCATGGCCTTCGACAGCGAGTAGTGTTCGCGTTCGTAGCCGAACGACCCGGCCATCCCGCAACAGGTCGAATCCAGCGGGTCCACCTCGTAGCCCGCGCGGCGCAGGACGCCGACGGCGTGGTGGTCCTTCTTCGTCGACTTCTGGTGGCAGTGACCGTGGTACGTCAGCGACCGGGGCGGGGCGTTCGCCTCCAGACCCGCGTTCTCCAGGAGACGGAAGGCGTCGAAGTACTCCATCACGCCGTAGGTGTTCGCCGCGACGGTCTCGACGTCCTCGCCCGAGAGCAGGTCGAGGTAGTCGTGTTGGAACATCACCGCGTCGGAGGGTTCGACGACGACGACGCTCCAGTCGTCGCGGACCTGCGGCGCGAGGGCGTCGACGTTCTGCTTCGCGCAGTCGCGCGCGCTGTCGACGAACCCCTTCGAGTGCGGCGGCCGGCCGGACCCGGTGACGCCCTCCGGAATCCGGACGTGGACGCCCGCCGCTTCGAGGGCGCGGACGGCCGCCCTGCCGGCGTCGGGGTGGTTGTAGTTCGTGTACGTGTCGGGGAACAGGAGCACCTTCGAGGCGGCCTCCCGCTCCGATATTCGGGCGCCGCCACGGGAGTCAAACCAATCCACGAACGACTCGCGGTGGAACTCGGGGAGGTCGCGTTCGCTCGCGATGCCTACCGTCTTCTCCATCACGAAGCGCGCGCCGGGCACCTTCGAGGCGAGGTTCGAGACGGGGGCGAGGGCGCTGCCGACGGCCGACAGCGTCCCGATGTTCGCGAACATCTTGTCGCGGAGGCTGGACCCGTTGCGCCGGTGGTACTCGTGGGTCAGTTCCGCCTTCATCTTCGCCATGTCGACGCCGCTGGGGCAGTCCTTGATGCAGCCCTTACAGCCGACGCAGACGTCCAGCACCTCCTCGACGAACTCGTCCGTGAACTGCTCCTCGTCCGAGAGGTCGCCGCTCATCGCCTGTCGGAGCATGTTCGCCCGCCCGCGCGTGGACTGTATCTCCTCCTCTGTGGCGCGGTAGGTCGGACACATCACGCCGCCCGTCGTCTCCTGCGGGCCGCGACAGCCCGCACAGCCGTGACAGAGTTCGGCCATCCCCTGAAAGCCGTTCTCGTTGGGCCACTCCATCGCTGGGTCGAACCCGGCGTCGAACTCGTAGTCGGGGTCGAAGCGGAGGTGCTCGGTCATGTCGTGGGCGCTCCTCCCGACCGTTCCCTCCGGTCGCTGCTCGTCGTCTTGGTAGCCGCAGACGTTGCCGGGGTTGAGGAGCCAGTCGGGGTCGAACGCGGTCTTGAGGTCGCGGAAGGTCCGCCAGAGGTCGTCGCCGTACAGCTTCCGGTTCCACTGCGTGCGGGCGCGGCCGTCGCCGTGTTCGCCCGATACCGACCCGCCGTACTTCATGACGAGGTCCGTCGCCTCGTCGGCGATGGCCTCGAACGTCTCGACGCCCTCGACGGTCTTCGTGCTCACCAGCGGCCGGATGTGGAGGACGCCCGGTCCCGCGTGGGCGTAGTAGGAGGCGAACGTGTCGTGCTCTTCCAGAATCTCCTGGAACTCCGCGACGTACGCCGGGAGGTTCTCCGCGGGGATGGCGGTGTCCTCGATGTAGGCGATGTGCTTCTCGTCGGTGGTCCGCGAGAGGAGGATGGGGAGGCCGGATTTGCGCATCTTCCAGAACTTCGCGCGCGTCTCGGCGTCGTGCGCCTCCATCGCCGCCACGGCGGTGTGTGACTTCCCGGTCGTCTCCGCCGCGCCCGCCGAGGGGTCGGCCTCGCTCACCCCGCCCGGAACTCGGTCCGCGACGAGGTCGGCGACCTGCTGACGACCGTGTTCGTCGTCCTCGGCGTAGAACTCGACTAAGAGAACCGAGTCGGTCCCGTCGGGCAGCATCCCGACCACGTCCTCGAACTCGGGCGTCTCCCCCGCCAACCCGAGAAGCACGTCGTCCATCACCTCGACGGCGGCCGGGTCGTGTTCGAGGATGGGGGCGACGTCCTCCATCGCGTCGACCACGTCGTCGTACGTCAGAAGCGCCACGGCGGCGGTGTTCGGGACGGGTTCGAGCGAGACGGTCGCCTCCGTGACGATACCGAGCGTCCCCTCGGACCCGGCGACGAGTCGCGCGAGGTTCACCGTCCCCGGTTCGCTCTCGGGGTCGACGCCCGAGTCGTCCGGGAGGCGTCGCTCCCCGCGCATCTCGTCGACCAGCATGTCGAGGTTGTACCCCGAGACGTTGCGTTTCAGGTCCGGATAGCGCTCCGAAATCTCGTCGGCCTCCTCGTCCAGCACCCGCGCGACTTCGGCGTAGATGCGCTCTTCGATGGAGCCGTCGGGGTCGCCCTCCTCGCGGAGCGTCTCGACTTCGACTTCGCCGAACGTCGTCACGGTGCCGTCGGCGAGCACCACCTCCGCCGATTCGAGATAGTAGTCGGTCTTGCCGTACTTCAGCGAGTGCGCGCCCGTGGAGTTGTTGCCGACGGCGCCGCCGAGCGCCGACTTGTCCCCCCACGCGGGGTCGGGGGCGAACTTCAGCCCGCGCGGCTCCAGTTCGGCGTTCAGGTCGCCCAGTCGGACGCCGGCCTGCGCCGTCGCCGTCGCGGCGTCGGGGTCGACGTCGTAGACGGCGTCCATGTTCGCCATCAGGTCGAGGACGACGGCCCGGTTGACCGTCTGCCCGGCGAGACTCGTCCCGCCGCCGCGCGGGAGGACCGGAATCTCCCGCCTCGCGCAGTACTCCATCACCGCGACCACGTCCTCGGTCGAAGCCGGCATGACGACGCCGATGGGCGTCTGCTCGTACGCCGAGGCGTCCGTCGCGTACAGTTCCCGCGAGTAGGTGTCGAAGCGCACGTCGCCCTCGACCAGCGACTCCAAGTCCGAGACCATCCCCGGACGCTCGACGTCGTCGTTCACGTAGTCGTAGTTCGCGTCGTCGTCCGCCGCGGGGTCGGCGAACCGCTCCCGTGAGTTCGATGCCATCAGTTGTCACGTCGTTCGGCCGTTCCGCGTATAAACCCCGGGACGGCGGCACCCCGGCCGGAAGGATTCCGAGTCCACTCGGTCCTCGGTCGGCGCCCCGTCAGACGGCCGTCTGCCGCCGTCTCCCTCGCGACCGGCTCTCGCGGCCGCGGAGCTACGAACAATTAAGGCGGATGGCCTCAAGAGAATCCACATGGACGGGACTCCCGAAGAGCTGACGACGCTCGTCGGGCGCGAGGTCTACTCGAACAACGGCGTCTTCGTCGGGGAGGTCGAGGACATCCGCCTCGACCTCGACCGACAGACCGTGACCGGACTCGCGCTCGGTAGACTCAACGACGAACTGTTCGGCACCCGGATCGAAGCCGGAAAGGGCGTGCTGCTCCCCTATCGCTGGGTTCGCGCCGTCGGCGACGTCATCCTCGTCAACGACGTGATAGAGCGTCTGAGACAGCCCGAAGAGGAAGAGGAGACGGTCGTCGCCTGAGGCGGGCGGAGCCGAACTCGAACTCGAATTCGACCCCGACCGCTCTCAGTTTCGTTTCTGCTTCAGTCTCAATCTCAGTTTCCGTTTCCGCTCTCGCTCTCGACGCCCATCGCCGCGAACAGTTTCTTGCGGACCGCCTCCTCGGTGAGTTGGAGCAGCGTATCGCGGTTGTCCTCCGAGGTTTCGATGCCGGTGAAGATGCCGAGCGGAATCTCGACGTCGCCCTGCGTGGAGTGGCCGCCCGCCTCGCCGATGCCCTGGAAGGCGTCCTGCAGGACGTTGCCGATGTTCATGCGGATGTCCTTCGACCGGGCCGAGAGGTAGATGTTGTTGTCGACGATGCCGAAGACGGCCGTCGTCGTCACGCCCTCCAGATTGAGGAGGTGCTGAGCCGCCTGCCCGAGGGCGTCCCTGTCGCGGATGAACCCCGCGTTCGAGACGAGGTGACTCCCCTGTACGTCGCGGTTCTGGATGGCTTCCGCGAGGACGTCCAGCGTCTCCGGCGACATCGACGGCGACTCCACCTGTTCGAGGGTGTCGTGGTCGGCGAACGGGTAGAGGTACGCCGCGGCCGTCAGGTCGGCGGGCGTCGTCTCGCGCTTGAAGTCCAGCGTCTCCGCGCGGATGCCGTAGAGGAGGGCAGTAGCGACGGCCTCGCTGGGGCTGATGTTGAACTCCTGGATGTACTTCGTGAGGATGGTCGACGTCGAGGAGACGTTCGGTCGCACGTCGATGAAGGCGGGGTCGATGGTTTCGCTCGGCTCGAAGTGGTCGATGAACACGTCCACCTCGGTGCCGATGTCGGGTTCGCCCGACTTCATGTGGTCGACGAGGGCCACCGCGCCGTAGGAGGCGAGGTCCGGCGCCTCCGACAGTCGCAGCAGGTCGATGCCGAGGAGGTTGACGAACGCTCGGTTCTCCTGGTGGCCCATCTCGCCGTCGTAGAGGATGTCGGCCTCCACGTCGTACTCGGTGGCGATTGCCTGGAGGGCGGCGGCGCTGGCGATGGAGTCGGGGTCCGGGTTGTCGTGCGTCAGGATGGCCAGCGTCCCCTCCGTCGACTCCAGGAGGTCGGCCAGTTGGCGGGCTTTGTACTCCAGTTCGCCCGACTCCAGGGAGCGGAGCGCGGAGTCGGCGATGACCTCCGAGGGGTTGATGACGACGTCGGCCCCGAGTTCGGCGAGTTCGTCCTCGGAGACGGGGTCGGAGGCGCGGACGACGACGAACTGGTCGTCGCCCCGTTCCCGGATGGCCGACACCGCCGCCTTGTTCGCCTCGACGTCCGACGAGAGGATGAGGATCACGTCCCGGTCGCTGACGACGTCCCCCACCTCGGACTCCGAGATGTCGGTCGTCTGCGCGTTCAGGTCCTGGTCGCGGAGGGCTTCGACGCGGCTCTCGTCCTTGTCGAGGATGAGGACGTCTTTTCCCTCCTCGGTGAGTTCCTCGGCGACGGCGTGCCCGACGCTCCCGCACCCCAGAATCGCGTAGGTGGACATCGAGGAGATGGTGACCCCAGCACTCATAATCGTCAGCACGTCTGGTCGGACGACACTTAACAGCACTCGTTTCCCGCGGTAGCGTCTGCGAACCGACGCGTTCGCCGACGGCGCCCCATCCGGTCAGCCGGTCGGCGTGCGCCGTTCTCCCACCAAGGGACTTAAACGAAAGGTCTTTACTTATCCCCCGGAAACGAACGACTGCACGGGCCGGTAGCTCAGTTAGGGAGAGCGTCTGACTCTTAATCAGACGGTCGGGGGTTCAACTCCCTCCCGGCCCGCTTCACTTCTCTTCGGAACCACGCCCGCCGAGCGGCGGGCTCGGCCGACACACCACGTTTCCGGTGAAATTTCTATAGAGAGCCCTCGAAAAATCTGTTTTCGGCGTTATCGCTCCGCCAGTTCGAAGCCGCTCTCGGAGTCGGCCCACGAACAGGTCGTCGCGGGCGGTGCCGAACGAGTCCGTCCGGGGTGCTCGGCGAGGAATACGGCGAAGAAGGGGTCGAATCGAGTCGCTTCCGAGGCATCGTCGACGCGGCGCTCCGTCTCAGACCTCGACGCGCCGTTCGCGTTCGCCGCGTTCCTCGTCGGCGCGGCGGGCGTCGTCGCGCCTCGGGGCGTCCGTCCGTCGGGTGTGGTCGACGCCGACGAGTTCGGTGACGCGCCACGCGTTGCCGCGCGACCCGAGCGACTCCATCTTCAGCGGTACCGTCGCCCCCGTCGGAAGCCGCGCCAGCGTGCGCCGAACGGCGTCGCTCTCGTACTCGACCAACTGTCGAACCTCGCTCGACGCCTCCACCCGCACCGTCATCGCGCCGTGGTCGTTCATCGGCCACTCGATTCGCGCCGTCGTCGTCCCCGCGCCGGACGGGTTGGTGGTGTGGGACCACATACTGAATACCTGTCACCACACCATCTTAAACTCTAGTTTGCAGCCGCTGTGTTTATTATCATAATCTGAGAACAACAAGAACTAGTGAAGAATTATCTCGTCTCGAAGACGATGCGTCCGGCGGTTACTCGTCTTCGAGTAATTCGTCGAGAAGCGTCTCCAACTCGTAGTTCTGGAGGACGCGCGAACTGTCGCGGAGCGTCGAGACGACGAACGTGGAGTTCGTCCGTTCCACCTCGTCTATCTGCTCGAAGTCGGTGATGAGTCGTTCGACCATCTCCCGGCCCGAGAGGTGGGCGACGACGATGAAGTCCGTCTCGCCCATCGTGAAGTACGCCTGCGTGACCCCCTCCACGTCGAGAATCTTGTCCTGAAAGGTGTGGTGGGGTCCGCTGTAGTCGGTGAGCAACTCGACCAGTACGGTCACGCCGAGTCCCACCTTCTCCAAGTCGATGTCGTACAGGTCGTTCTTGATGATGCCCGCGTCGCGCAGGTTGTTCAGCCGGTAGTGTATCGTCGAGACGGGGATGTCCGTCTCCTCGTGGAGTCGTTCCGGACTCCCGGTTTCGAGGTCGGAGATGGCCTTTAGAAGGCGGATATCACGTTCGTCCATGGCCCAGTTGTCTCTCCATACGTCGCTCCGCGGTTGTATGTTCCGTCTTCCGCTCGGATTAGCGCCGCGCCGCAACTCGGTGGCCCGTGTATCGAATTACCACGGGTTTTGTGGACACAAGATTGTACCAGAATCGGATTTACAACGAACTCTTGTAGACAGGTTTAATTACCCGCGGACGAATGAATGTACTACGCAGATGTCGCTCCGAACCTCCTCCACCTCCGCCGACCGAAACGCCCTCCTCTTTCTCGCACTCGCGTGCTTTTGGGGTACGTCGTTCGTCGCTATCGAAACCGGACTCGAATACTTCCCGCCCGTGCTGTTCGCGGGCGTGCGCTACGTCCTCGCCGGCCTCGTCATCCTCGCCTACGCCGTCGCCACCACCGACCGCTGGATTCCCCGTACCCGCGCGGAGTGGCTCAGCGCGGGCGTCGCCGGTCTGTTCGTCATCGCGGCCTACCACGCGCTGGCCTACCTCGGACAGATGCACGTCTCCGCGCCCGTCGCCGCCGTCGTCGTCAGCCTCTCGCCCGTGCTGACGGCCGTGTTCGCCGCGGCGATGCTCGACGAGTCGCTCGACGCCGTCGCGGGCGTCGGCTTCCTCCTCGGCGTCCTCGGCGTCGTCATCGTCGCCAACCCGGACCCGGCGAACTTCCTGTCGTCGAACCTGCTCGGCATCGTTCTCGTCCTCCTCGGGGCCGCAAGTTTCGCCCTCGGGTCGGTGCTCACGGCGCCCCTGCGGACGACGCTCCCCACCGAGTCGATGCAGGCGTGGGCGATGCTCATCGGCGCCGCCGTCCTCCTCGCGGTGTCGGCCGCCCGCGGCGAGTCCGTCGCCGCCGTCGAGTTGACGCTCCCGGCGCTCGTCTCCCTCGGCTACCTGACGCTCGTCTCCGGCGTCGTCAGCTACCTCATCTACTTCGCCCTCCTCGACCGCGTCGGCGCGACCGAGATCAACCTCGTCGGCTACCTCCAACCCGTCGCCGCCGCCGTCACCGGGTGGGCGCTGTTCGGTCAGGTCGTCGACGCGACGACGCTCGCCGGCTTCCTCGTCATCTTCGTCGGCTTCGGTCTCGTCACCCGCGAGACGCTCCGCGCGCGCCTCTTCGGCCGGTCCGCCCCCGCCGCCGTCCCGGACGGTTCGGCGACGACGACACGGGCCGACGGCTACGACGCGGACTGAGCGCCGATACCGTCGAATATACTACGAATCGAAACCGCTTTTCGACCCTCCCGCGCAGTACCGCCGTGAACCGGGAGAAAATACAGTTTTACGCGCTCTACCTCACGCGCTTCGCCGGCGGTTACGGGTTCATCACCCTCATCACGCTCCTCTCCGAGTACATCGACGCGCTCGACCCTACGAGCGTCTCCGTCTTCGGCCTCTTCACGGTCGGGGCGGGGTTCATCGTCGGAATGTACACCGCGGGGTTCACCGGCGCGCAGACCGTCGCCGTCGTCCCCCTCGCGTGGGCGGGCGACCGCTTCGACAAGGGCGACGTGCTCGTCGGCGTCCTCGCCCTCGGAACGGTCGCGTACGCGCTCTTCGTCCCCGTCGACTCCAGTCTCGGGTTCATCGCCGTCCGCGCCCTGCAGGGCGTCGCCGTCACCGGCGCCGGCCTGATGTCGCTGGCGCTGGTGGGCGAACTCTCCGCCGTCGGGTCCCGCGCGAACAACATCGGCAAGGCGAACGCGTCGGCGTTTGCCGCCTCCATCCTCGGCAGCCTCCTCGCGGGGGCGCTGTACGACGCCTTCGGCTTCACGCCCATCTTCGCAATCATCGTCGTCATCATGGCGATAGCCACCGTCACCTGCTGGCTGTTCCTCGACGACGACGACACCCGCGTCCCCGGCTTCCCGTTCACCGACCTCGCGCTGAACCGACGCATCCTCACCATCGCCACCTTCCGCGCGCAGTACGCCGTCGCCGTCACCCTCGTCCGGACGTGGGTGCCCATCTATGCCGGTGTCTCGGCGGCCACGGGCGGCCTCGCCTACGCCAGCCTCGCCGTCTCCTTCACCGTCGTCGCCGAGAAGTTCACGAACATGCTGTTTCAGCCCCGGACGGGGACGCTCTCGGACCGCTACGGCCGCGCCCTGTTCGTCTTCGTCGGCGGCGGCGCGTACGGCCTCGTCGCCCTCGCGGTGCCGTTCTCGCCCGCCATCGGCGCCGCCCTCGATCTGCCGGGCGCGTTCCCGATTCTGGGACCGCTCTCGCCCGCGTTCCTCCCCCTCGTGGGGCTGTCGGGGCTACTCGGCGTCGCCGACAGTTTCCGCGAACCGGCGAGCATGGCGCTGTTCGCCGACGAGGGCACCGACAGCGGCGGCGTCGCCTCCTCGTTCGGCATCCGCGAACTGCTGTGGCGGCCGGGGAGCGTCGTCGGCCCCCTTCTCGGCGGGTGGCTGATGTACGAAGTCGGAATGGAGTGGGTGTTCTTCGTCGGCGGCGGAACGGCGCTTACGGGCGTGCTGACCTTTCTCGCCGTCCTCGTCTACGACTTCGGACCGGGTGCGCTCACCGAGTGGTGAGCGCCCGGCTATCATTCAAGATAACCGACCGGTCGGTATTTATGCCGTTGGCGGCTTCGTTTCACCTCATGTTCCGCGCGGACGCACCACCGGAGGAGGCCTACGAGCGACTGCGGAAGACGCTCCGTTCGCTCCCCGAGGAAGTGGTGCCGCTGGCCCGAGTGACCGAAGAATTCCAACACGCCTACGGGGGATTGTTCCCCGACCTCAACGTCCCGCGGGCGATGCAGGACCTCATCGTCCTCGGCGAGGTCGAACTGTGCGCCGAGACCGAATCCGGCGCGCGCGTTTGGCTCCGCCACCGCTGGGGGGACGTCGATCCGGACGACAGGGCGGACGACCACCTCGCCGTCGCCGGGACGGCGTGGCGGTCCTACGTCGCCCCCGACTTCCGCCGCCGCCGCGCCGACCGCCTGTTCACCACCCGGAGCGCCGCGTTCGACCACCTCCGGCGCGCCGGCGGCGTCGACGTCGACGCGCTCGAACCCGTCTGGTTCCTCGACGAGGTGTGGGCCGCGGGGCTCGACTCCGGCGAGACCGCCGTCGTCCGGCGCGAACCGGTGTACGAACGCGAGGCCGCCCACGGCGAGTTCTACGAGGACGCGAGCGACTTCGGCCTAGAGTGAAGAAACGCCCCCTCGTAGGGACGGTATGGACAGCCTCGACACCCCGCGCCGACACCGACTCCTCGGCTCCCGCCTCGGGGGCCTGTTCGAGACGCAGACGTACGAGACGGTGGCGCTGCGTCGACTCCGGCGTCGGTACGCGGTCCGCCGCGCCCGCGCCGCCGCCGACGTGTCGCTCGGTTCCGGCCCCGCGGCGTTCCTCCGGGCGGCCGACGCGCCGCCGGCGCCGCACCTGCACGAGCGAATCGAGGCCGCCTTGGCCCGCTTCGCCGATATCCGAGAGCGACACGAGGACGCTGCCGACCGCTGGGAGGCGGCGTTCTGGGGCGACGAGGAGACGACGCCGGACGAACGCGTCGCCCGCGAACGCGAGCGTCGGGCGGCCGACGACGCCCACGCCGTCCCGGACGACGTGTTCGGGTTCCTGGACCGCGACCACCTCGTCCCGCCCGTCGCGTTCGACGTCCCGACTCCCGACGACGCCCGCGAGCGCTGGGCGCACGAACTCGCCGAACCCGAACGGCTGTACGGCTTCGCCGACTCCACGGTGAACGAGTCGCTCCCGCGCGTCTCGCGGTCGAAGACGGTGCACGGTCCCGAGACGGTGGAGTACCGCGTCCGGTTCGACACGCCGTCGCTGCACGTCGGCGACACCGCCACCGCCCGGGTGTACGAACCCGAGTCGGCGACCGACGACCTGCCGACGCTCGTCTTCTTCTCCGGTCTCGGCTCCCTCGGCGACCGGACGGCGTACTGGCTCGAAGAGGAGGCCGTCGCCCGACCGCTGGCCCGCGAGGGGTACCGGGTCGTCCTGCCGGACGCGCCGTGGCACGGCCGGCGCGAACCCCTCGGCGCCCACGCGGGCGAACCCTACCTCGCCCGGGCACCCGTCGGCCACTTCGAGTTGTACGGCGCCGCCGCCCAGGAGACGGGCGTCCTGGTCGACTGGGCGCGCACCGAGGGGGCGCCGGCCGTCGCCGTCGGCGGTCTGAGCCTCGGCGCCATCGTCTCGCTGCACGTCGCGGGTCGGTGCGGCGACTGGCCCTCGTCGATGCGTCCGGACCTCGTCGCTCCCGTCTCCGGCGTCGGCTCGGTCGCGCAGGCGCTCACCGGGTCGCGCCTCGTCTCCATCCTCGGCGTCGACGACGCCCTCACCGCCGCGGGGTGGACCGGCGACGACCTGAACGAGTTCGCCCCCCTCTTGAATCCCCCCGCGAAACCGGCGCTGCCGCCCGAGCGAATCCTCGCCTGTTACGGCTCCCGCGACGACGTGGCGCCCGCCGAGGGGATGGCGAGCCTCCTCCGCCGCTGGGACGTCCCCCGGCGGAACGTGATGGTGTGGGACCGCGGCCACGTCGGCACCGCGACGCGTCTCGCCCGCGACGACGGCTTCAGAAACGTCCTGACCGACGAACTCGACCGTCTGGCGGCGGACGCGGGCGGGAACGGCGACGGGAACGAGGGGGCCGACGAGGACGCCGCGGCGTCGACCGAGTAGACCGACGCTGTAAGTCGGCGCGTCGCTCCCGAACCGGAGAATCAGTCCGCGAGGAAGTCGGGTTCGAGGCGCTTCTCGCCGTACTCGGCGTCGAGGTGCTCGCGGAACGCCTCGACGGCAACGTCCTGCTCCTCGCGCTCCTTCCGGTCGCGCACGGAGATGGTGCCGGACTCGGCCTCGTTCTCGCCGACGACGAGCATGTACGGCACGTTGTCCTCCTGCGCCTCGCGTATCTTCCGCCCGAGCGTCCACGAGCGGTCCTCCACGTCGACGCGGAACTCGGAGAGTTCGTTCTTCACGCGGTGGGCGTAGCCGAGTTGGTCGTCGGAGATGGGGAGGATTCGGACCTGTTCGGGCGCCAGCCACAGCGGGAACTTCCCGTCGAAGTGCTCGATGAGGACCATGAAGAACCGCTCGTAACTGCCGTACAGCGCGCGGTGAATCATCACCGGGCGGTGCTCCTCGTTGTCCTCGCCCGTGTACGTCAGGTCGAACCGCTCGGGCATGTTGAAGTCCACCTGCACCGTCGGGCCGTCCCACTTCCGGCCGAGGGCGTCCTCGAACGCGAAGTCTATCTTCGGCCCGTAGAACGCGCCGTCGCCGGGTTCGAGGTCGTAGTCGATGTTCTGGTTGTCGAGGACGGAGCGGAGTTGCGTCTCCGACTGCTCCCATATCTCGTCGCTCCCGACGGACTTCTCGGGGCGCGTGGCGAGGGCGACGTGTGCTTCTAATCCAAACGTCTCCAGCACCTCGTAGATGGAGTCCATCACCTGTCGAATCTCCGCCTCTATCTGCTCGGGGCGACAGAACAGGTGGCCGTCGTCGATGGTGAACGACCAGACGCGCGAGAGGCCGGACAGTTCGCCGCGCTGTTCTTTTCTGTAGACTTTCCCGTCCTCGAAGTAGCGGACCGGGAGATCCCGATAGGACCACGAGTGCTGGTCGAAGATGGTCGCGTGACCGGGGCAGTTCATCGGTTTCAATCCGTACTCCTCGTCGTTCACGTCGAGGAGGAACATGTCGTCGACGTAGTTGTCGTAGTGCCCCGACTTCTTCCACAACTCGGTTCGAAAGAGGTGCGGCGTCTCGACGGGGTCGTAACCGGCGTCGACGTTCAGCGACTCCGCGAAGCCCGACAGTTCGTCGAGTATCTTCTTGCCGTTCGGGTGGTAGAGGGGGAGGCCCGGCCCCGTCACCTCGGGGATGGAGAAGAGGTCCATCTCCTGACCCAGTTTGCGGTGGTCGCGCTCCTCGGCCTCCGCCCGCAGTTCCATGTACTCCTCTAAGTCCTTCTCGGACTCGAACGCCGTGCCGTACACGCGCGTCAGCGTCTCGTTGTCCTCGTCGCCGCGCCAGTACGCCGAGGAGATGTTCAGCAGTTGCACCGCGCCGATTTCGCCCGTCGACTCGACGTGCGGACCCTTACAGAGGTCCTCGAAGTCGCCCTGCACGTAGAAGGAGAGTTCCTCGTCGCCGGCGGCCTCGTTCTCCAAGATGTCGCGTTTGTACGGGTTGTCCTCGTACAGTTCCAGCGCCTCCTCGCGCGAGCGGAGTTCGCGCTCGACGGGGAGGTCCTCCTCGAGTATCGACTCCATCTCGGCCTCTATCGCTTCGAGGTCGTCGGCGTCGAGGTCGACGTCCGTCACGTCGTAGTAGAAGCCCTCGTCCGTCGGCGGCCCGATGGCGAGTTTCGCCTCGGGGTGCAGGCGCTGGAGCGCCTGCGCGAAGACGTGCGCGGCCGTGTGCCGGAGGACGCGGAGGTACTCGTCGCTCTGGTCGGTGACGATGACGACCTGCGCGCCGTCGTGGACGGGGGCGGCTTTGTCGACCAGTTCGCCGTCGACGACGCCCGCGACCGTGTCCTTTCCGAGCCCCGGCCCGATTTCGTAGGCGACGTCCGCGACCGTCGCACCCTCCTCGACGGACAGCTCCGAGCCGTCGGGGAGCGTCACCACGATTTCACTCATGTGCGTTCGGAATCGGAGCGCACGAATAAGTGTTTTTGAAGGGCGCTACGGGGTCGCACGGGCGCGCTGGCCGTCGAGGACGGCCGCCGTGCGACCGGTCCGCGACGCCGTCTCCGGCGCGCCCCTCGGGGGCGACCGGCGCCCGAAGAGCGCGAACTTCGGAGACGGCGAAAATACCTTTGCACCGCCGCACGCACGAACCTGAATGGATATCTCCTCGCTGTCGCGACGCGAAGCGCTCTCCGGTGCCGCCGTCGCCGCGGGTGCGGTCGGGGGCGGAGCGCTGGTCGGCGAGCGTCTCGGCTTCGACCCGCTCGGAATGGGCGGGCCCTCCGGCGACCCGACCCTCGCGGCCTGTTCGTTCAACGTCCTGCACGAGACCTCCGACAGCGAGTTCCCGTGGGAGCCCCGACTCCCCCGCGTCGTCGACGCCATCGAGCGCATCGACGCCGAACTGCTCGGTCTCCAAGAGATCATGCCGGAACAGCGGAGCGACCTGCGGGCGGCGCTCGACGGCTACGAGTGGTACGGCCGCGGCCGCGAGGGCGGCGACGAGAGCGAGGCTGTTCCCGTCGTCTGGTCGGCGGACCGCTTCGAGGCGCGCGACCGGGGAGATTTCTGGCTCTCGTCGACGCCCGGAGAGCCGAGCGCCGGGTGGGGCGCTCCCAACCGACGCGTCGCGACGTGGGTGAGCCTCACCGACGGGAACACGGGAACCGACATCTGGTTCTGCAACACGCACTTCTCCTGGGCCGACGAGGAGACGCGCCTCCGGTCGGCGGAACTCGTTCGACGGCGGGCGGTCGAACGCGCGGAGGGCGGCGAGTCGGTCGTCCTGACGGGCGACCTCAACGCCGAACCGGAGTCCCCGGCCCACCGCCGCCTGACGGGTGCGTCGGAGACCCGTTCGAGCCCGCTCGCCGACGGCCGCCGGACGGCGGACGCCGATTCGGTGTCCGGCCCCTCGCGGACGTACCACGACTTCTCGGACGACCTGGAGGACCGGGTCGACTACGCGTTCGTCCCCCGGGAAGCGGACGTGCTCGGTTATCGAACGCTCGGAATCCGGGAGGAGGGCTACCGCTCGGATCACCTGCCGGTCGTCGCGCGCTTCCGCCTGTAACCGGGGACGACGACGGCCCCCTCCGGACCCGTCGGCGGCCGGCCGTCGTCCCGACAGCCACACGCTTATCTCCCCGGACTCGGACAGGGAAACTATGAGATTCGACCGACAGTCGGGCGTCTTTATGCACGTCACGTCCCTGCCGGGGCCGCACGGCATCGGCGACCTCGGCGACGGCGCCCGCGCGTTCGTGGATTGGCTCGCGTCGGCGGAGCAGTCGCTCTGGCAGTTCTGTCCGCTCGGACCGACGGCGTCGATTCACGGCGACTCGCCGTACCAGTCGTACTCGGCGTTCGCCGGCAATCCGCTGCTCGTCGACCTCCGCCGACTCCGGGAGGAGGGCTACCTCACCGACGACGACCTCGAACCCGTCCCCGAGTTCTCGCCGCACGACGTGGAGTACGACCGCGTCCGCGAGTACAAGACCGAGATGCTCCGCACCGCGCACGACCGATTCCGCGCGGAGGCGACCGACGAGGACCGCGAAGCCCTCGAATCGTTCCGAGAGCGCGAGTCGGCGTGGCTCGACGGCTACGCGCTGTTCATGGCGCTGCGGACGCGCTACGACGGCGCGTGGATCGAGTGGCCGCAGGAGATACGCACGCACGAGGAGGAGGCCGCCGAGCGACACCGCGAGGAACTCGCCGAGGAGGTTCGCTACCGCGAGTTCGTTCAGTTCGTCTTCGACCGGCAGTGGCGCGACCTGAAGTCCTACGCCAACGAGCGGGGGGTCGAACTGGTGGGCGACCTGCCCATCTACGTCGCCCTCGACAGCGCCGACGTGTGGGCGTCGCCGGAGGCGTTCGACCTGACAGAGGAGAACGAACCCGCCGCCGTCGCGGGCGTCCCGCCGAACCCCGGCGACGACGGCCAGCGGTGGGGGAACCCCCTCTACGACTGGGAGTACCTCCGCGAGAACGGCTACGACTGGTGGATGGACCGGCTCGAACGGCTGTTCGAACTCGTCGACGTCACCCGCATCGACCACTTCAAGGGATTCGACGAGTACTGGGCCATCCCGGCGAACGCGCGGTCCCCCGAGGCGGGCGAGTGGCGACAGGGCCCCGGGGCGGCGTTCTTCGAGGCCGTCGAAGAGCGGTTCGGCGACCTGCCGTTCGTCGTGGAGGACCTCGGCTTCATCGACCAGAGCATGGTCGACCTGCGCGACCGGTTCGGGTTCCCGGGCATGCGCGTCCCCCAGTACGCCGACTGGTGCCAGCAGGGCGATATGTACCAGCCGATGCACTTCCCCGAGAACAGCGTCGGCTACACGTCGACGCACGACACCAACACGTTCGTCGGCTACTACCGCGACCTGCCGGACCAACAGAAGGACTGCCTGCACTACAACGTCGGAGCCGACGGCTCCGAGATACACTGGTCGGTCATCGACGCCGTCTGGCGGTCGAACGCCGTCCTCGCGTTCACGACGATGCAGGACGTGCTCGGACTCGGGTCGGAGGCGCGCTTCAACCTCCCCGGCACCGCACAGGGCAACTGGCGGTGGCGCTGCACCGACGAGGGGTTCGACCCCGACGCGGCGAACCGCCTCGCGGCCCTCACCGACGAACACATCCGCAACTAAACGACTCCCTTTCGTTCTCCCCGTCCGCCACCGCGGTTCCGCACGGCGCCGGTTGAGCAGTTGGCTGTTCGGGTCGGAACTCGAACGCCGTTCGACGGCTTGCCAATCGGAAACAATATCCTTGTGTACATGTCCTCGAAGCACGCCAAATTCAAAACGGCCGATGGATTCTAACCGCTGGCCCGGGAACCGAGAGCCACTACCAGATGAACGCAACAGTCATCAGTCTCCGTCTTCTCGCGGGCGTCGCGCTCATTCTCGCGAACGGCTTCTTCGTCGCTATCGAGTTCGCGCTGACGCGCGCCCGGCAGTTCACCGAGGACGAGTTCGTCGGCGACGACTCGCGACTCGAACGCGCGTGGTCGATGACGCAGGACCTCGAACTCTACTTGACCACCTGTCAGGTCGGCATCACCGCGTCGAGTATCGCGGTCGGTATCGTCGCGGAACCCGCGCTCGCGGCCCTGTTCGAACCGCTGTTCGGCGGCACGGCGCTCGCCACGGTCGGCGCGGGCGCGATACTCGCGTACGGTATCATCAACCTCGTCCACCTCACCCACGGCGAACAGGCGCCGACGTACCTCGGCGTCGAGCGCTCCCGGACGGTGTGCCGGTACGGCGCGGCACCGCTGTACTGGTTCTACGTCGTCATCTCGCCGCTCATCACGCTGGGCGACGCGGTGGCGAAGTGGACGCTCAAACTGTTCGGCATCGAGATGACGGGCGCGTGGCTCGAAACCGAGGAGGACGTCATCGAGACGCGCGCGCAACTCCACAATCGGATGAGTTCGCTCCTGGACCGCGGCGAGATATCCGGCGAGCGACACGAGGAGGTGCTGAACGCCTTGGAGGCGGGGGAGATTCAGATTCGAGACGTGATGGTCGACGCCGCGGACGCCGTCTACCTCTCGATGGACGCCTCGCCCGAGGAGAACCTCCGTCGCGTCTCCGACACGCCGCACACCCGGTATCCACTCGTCGACGGCAACCTCGGCTCGGTCGAGGGCGTCGTCTACGTCCCGAGCGTCGTCGACCGCATCGACGACCTGCGGTCCGGCGACGTGACGTTCGCCGAAATCGCCGCGCCGCCGATGACGATATCGGCGGAGACGACCGTCAGCGACGCGATAGACCGCTTCCAAGCCGAACGACAGGAACTCGCGGTCGTGTTCGCCGACGGCGACGCCATCGGACTCATCACCGCGACGGACGCGCTGGAGGCCGTGATGGGCGACCTGGAGGACCCGCTGGACGCGGGGGACGACCGGGACCCGTCCGACCGCGGCGACGCGACGCCGAGTTAGAGCGCCGAGCGACCGCCCTCCTCTCCGTTCGGATAATCCATCTGTTCTGCGACCGCCGCCCGCGTCTCGGCGTCGGTCAGTCGCTCGACGAGGTACAGACCGAGGTCCAGCGCCGAGGTGACGCCGCGGGCGGTCACCACGTCGCCCTCGTCGACGACGCGGTCCGACGACACCTCGCAGTACGCCGCGAGTTCCTCCGTCGCCCCGGGGTGCGTCGTCGCCGTCTTCTCCTCCAGGAACCCCGCCGCGCCGAGCAGCAGCGACCCGGTGCAGACCGACGCCAACAGGTCCGCATCGGCGGTTTCGAGCCACGCGAGGAAGTGCTTGTCCGCCTGCAGGGTTCGGGTGCCCGCGCCCCCCGGGACGACCACCAGGTCGTACCCGTCCAAGGGTTCGCCGACCCTGTCGGCCTCGAAACGGAGACCCGCCGTCGCCGTCACCGTCTCCGTGGGGGCGCAGACGTCCCATTCGAACGGGAACGGCGCGAGGTCCATCGTGTCGAGGCGGGTCAGCGGGTCGAACGCCCCGACGAAGTCGAGGGCGGTCATCTCGTCGAAGGCGACGAAGGCGGTTCGCATACGGGCGCTTCGACGCCGGAGGAGGTAAAGCCGCCCTCCGGTAGTTTTTCGCCGTCCCGCGGAGACGACGACGCGTGCCGCGCCGCCGCCTCGGTTACCTCTCACTGCTGCTCGCGCCCGCCCTCCTCGTCGCCGCCAGCGTCGTCTCCGCGTTCTCGCTGTTCGGCGACGCCGCCGTCGGCGACGTCCCCCTCACGTTCGTCGTCTCGCGGGCGCTGACCGCCGTCGCCATCGTGTCGGCCGCGTTCGGGGCGTACCTCGTGGTCCTCCACGCCGTCGCCGCCCGGTTCGACAACAAGCGCCGGTCGCACGACGCGCGGAACGTCCTCCGACTCCTCTTCGGCGCGGTGGGTCTCGTCGCCGTCCTCGGCGTCGTCACCGACCAGTGGGTGGGCGTCCTGCTCTCCTTGGGCGTCGTGGGGTTCGCAATCACGTTCGCCCTCCAGCAGCCCCTGCTGTCGCTCATCGCGTGGTTCTACGTGATGCTCAAGCGGCCGTTCTCCGTGGGCGACCGCGTCGAAATCGGCGGGACGCGGGGCGACGTGGTCGACGTGGGCTTCCTCGCCACGACGCTGTGGGAGGTGCAGGGACCGCTCGTCTCGACGGGGCAACCCTCCGGACGCGTCGTCACCGTCCCGAACGCGCAGGTGCTCTCCTCGCAGGTGACGAACGACTCGGCGCTGTTCAGTCACGTCTGGGCGGAGGTGACCGTGCAGGTGGCCTACGAGACGGACCTCGCGTTCGCCCGCGCCGTCATGGTCGAGGCGGCCGACGACCACCTCGGCGACGAGATGGCCGCGGCCGTGCGCTCGTACCGCGAACGACTCGACGAGACGGCCGTCGTCCTCGACGTGCACGACCGGCCGACCGTGAACGTCGTTCAGCGGGAGTCGTGGGTCGAACTCCGCCTGCGCTTCCTCTCGCTTCCGCGGCGCGTCACCCGGAACCGCAACGCCATCTACGAACGGGTGCTCGCGCGGTTCAACGAGGAACCCGAACGGGTGCAGTTCCCCGTCGGCCGCAACCGCTGAGGCGCCTCGAATCGGAGAGCGCCGGCGCATCGAAACCCCGATACCCGCCGCCTCCCTGACCCGAGACGATGGAGTTCGAAACCGGGGCGATTCCCCTGTCGGACCTCGACGGCGCGTTCGACCTGCAGGCGACGCTGGAGAGCGGGCAGTCCTACCTCTGGGACCGCGCGGACGGCCGGATGTACGAGACGATGAGCGTGCACGGCGGCGACGCGTGGTACGAAACGGTCGTGCCCCCGATTCCGGGCGTCTCCGAGGAGTCCCTCGTCGTCCGGGTCCGGCAGACCGGCGACGAACGCGAGGGGCGTCTGGAGTGGGAGGCGACGGGGGACGCGGTGCCGGTTCTCACCCACCTCCTCCGCCTCGACGACGACTTGGACGCGATACTCGGGGGGACGCCCGACGATTCACTGCTCGACCGCGCCTACGACGCCTACGAGGGGATGCGCCTCGTGCGCGACCCGGCGTTTCCCTGCCTCGTGTCGTTCATCTGCTCGGCGCAGATGCGCGTCTCCCGCATCCACGGGATGCAGATGCGACTCGCCCGCGAGTACGGCGAGACGGTCGCCGTCGACGGCGAGACGTTCCACGCGTTCCCGACGCCCGAACGGTTGGCCGCGCGGACGGAGGAGGAACTCCGCGACCTGTCGCTGGGCTACCGCGCGCCGTACGTCCGGCGGACGGCCGAGATGGTCGCCGACGGTGAGGCTCACCCCGACGAGGCCGCGGGACTCCCCTACGAGGAGGCCCGCGAGTCGCTGACGCGGTTCGTCGGCGTCGGCGACAAGGTGTCCGACTGCGTGCTCTTGTTCTCCTTGGGCTACCTCGAAGCGGTCCCCCTCGACACGTGGATTCGCTCCGCCATCGAAGAGCACTACCCCGACTGCGAGAAGGGGTCGTACGCCGCCACCTCCCGGGCCATCCGCGACCGACTCGGCGGAACGTACGCCGGATACGCTCAGACGTACCTGTTCTACTATCTCCGCGCCGGCGGGGAGTGACCGTCCCGGAATCCGACCGGCGGTCGCCGGACCGACCTCGGTTCTGACGACCGCGGGATACCGCCGGTACCCGATTCACCGGAATACGGGGTCGCTCGCGCCGGAGACGGGGGTTCGGCTCCGACGAGATGCGAGCGTCCGGGCCAACCTTCATGCGGCGCCCGACGTAAGGTCGACTATGGACTGCAGGGTCGTCGTCGAGGCCGCGGTTCCCGTGTACGACGTCGAGACGGAGGACGAGGCCATCCGCATCGCCATCGCGAAGACCGGCGAACTGCTGAACCCGGACCTCAACTACGTCGAGATCAGCATGGGGTCGCGCACGTCGCCCGCCGGCGAGGAACTCGTCCCGGCGTTCGTCGCCGCCGACGAGGCCCTCGTCGCCCTCGAACTGGAGATGACCGTGTTCAACGTCGAACGGGAGGAACACGCCGCGCGCATCGCGCGCAAAGAGATCGGTCAGCGACTGGAGAGCGTCCCGCTGAAGGTGCTCCGCGTCGACGTCCTCCCCGACGAGGAGGAAGAGGAGGCCGAGGAGGCGAACGGGAACGGAGGCGGGAACGCAGACGCGGACGCGGACGACGACCTCATCCCGGAGTTCGACGACCTGATGGACGACGGCTGAGGGAGTCCGTTTCGGACTTCGACCGCTCTCCCGCCGTCAGTCTCGCGACCGAAGCCCGTTCTTCGCGTCGCTCCGTCTCCGCTCGGCGCCGAGGAGAGATGTGACTCGGCGGTCGGGGTGGTCGGAGGAGTCGCTGTTCTGTGGGCGTTTCAGTCCGCGTGCGGTGCGACGGCTTCTTGCTCGGGTTCGTCCATCGACGAGGTGATTCCTTTCACGAGTTTGAAAACAGCGGCCTTGTGGTCGGTCTTGGACTTGTGAATCGACGTCGGTCGGACGCCGAGTTCGTTGTACGCTGTGAGCGGGATATCGCTGTCTTCTCGCTCCTCGATTTCTGTGTGTACCTCTGCGAGCAGGCCGTGCAGGTGGATGAGTTCCTGCTTCTTCATGAGCAAACCCCACTTGAGACTGGAGGATTATATTACTATCTTGACCCTCGTTAGCACACCCTCCCTAAACGGCCGGAAAATACCGTCTGAAGGCCGATTTCAATACGTTAGATGATGACAGTTCGGCCGCGTGCGCGGTCTCATCGCGTTCGAATACAGTCGTTCGCAGAGACCGTTCGCCGCTCGCGGCCTAAGGGCTGACGGTTCGCGGACGCGCCGTGCGGGACGCGCCGCTCTCCTGAACGTTTTAGACGCCGCGTTCCCTTCTTTCCCCCATGGGCTACGAGGACCAACTCGACAGAGCGCTCGAACAGTCGCCCGACGTCGCCGACAGGAGCGACCGCTTTCGGGTCCCCGACCCGCGGATTCGTTCGGAGGGGAACGCGACGGTGTACGAGAACTTCGACGAGACGTGCGACCGACTCGCGCGCGACCCCTCGCACCTGATGAAGGCGATACAGACCGAACTCGGGACGAGCGCGGAGATAGACTCCAAGGGCCGCCTCCGTCTCACCGGGAACTTCAACGACCGGCGCCTGCAGGTCGCACTCGACGAGTACGTCGACGACTACGTCCGCTGTTCCGAGTGCGACTCGCCGGACACGCGCCTCGTCACCGAGCAGGGGACGACGGTGCTGAAGTGCGACGCCTGCGGGGCGCTCTCGGCGGTTCCGGACCTGTAGAAAGGGGTTCCGTCGTCCGTCGCCGGGGCGTCCGACCCCGCGCTACTCGAACTGTCTCACCGTCTGGAGGTCGCGTTCGGTTCGCATGAACTCGGCGAGGCGGCGGGTCGCGCCGCACGACGAGCACGTGTAGTTCTTCTTGGTGCCGGGGAGTTCGGACGGGTTCGCTTCCCAGTCCTTCCCGCACTCGGGGCACAGCAATCGAACAAACGCTTCGACCATGGTTGCCATTGACTCGCGGTGCAGGAATAAAGGTTTCCGCGTCGAAAACTCGCGTTCCGCGTCGGGTTCGTCGGCGCCGTCCGCCGCCGAGTCGTGCGAAAAAATGCGGCCGCGTGATCAGGCGAACAGGCCCGCATCATCCACTTCGAGCAGCTCTTTGTACCGGTTCCGGATGGTGACTTCGGAGATGCTCGCCACCTCGCTCACCTGGCTCTGCGTCACCTTCTCGTTGGTGAGCAGCGCGGCCGCGTAGACGGCCGCGGCGGCGAGGCCGACGGGCGATTTGCCCGAGTGGATGCCGGCCTCCTTCGCCCCTCGGAGCAGCGTGTGGGCCTGCCGCTCGGCCTCGTCGGAGAGGTCGAGTTCGGAGGCGAACCGCGGGACGTACTGCTCGGGGTCGGCGGGCTCGATTTCGAGCTTCAGTTCGCGGACGATGTATCGGTACGTCCGGGTGAGTTCCATCTTGTCGACGCGGGAGACCGTCTTCAACTCGTCGAGCGACCGGGGCGTTCCGGCCTGTCGCGCGGCGGCGTACAGCGACGCCGTGGCGACGCCCTCGATGGACCGTCCCGGAAGCAGGTCGTCGTCAAGCGCGCGGCGGTAGATGACCGAGGCCGTCTCGCGGACGTTCTCGGGCAGGCCGAGCGCGGAAGCCATGCGGTCTATCTCGCCGAGCGCCTGCTTGAGGTTGCGCTCCTTCGAGTTCCTCGTTCTGAACCGCTCGTTCCACGTGCGGAGCCGCTGCATCTGCTCTCGCTGGCGCGCCGACAGCGAGTTGCCGTAGGCGTCCTTGTTCTGCCAGCCGATGTTGGTCGACAGCCCCTTGTCGTGCATCATCCGGGTCGTCGGCGCGCCGACGCGGGACTTCGAGTCGCGCTCCGAGGAGTCGAACGCGCGCCACTCGGGGCCGCGGTCGACGGCGTCCGTCTCGACGACGAGGCCGCAGTCGCCGCAGACCGTCTCGCCGCGGGCCTCGTCGGTGACGAGCGACCCGCCGCACTCGGGACACACCTGCCGCTCGGTCTCCGCTTCCGTCTCGCGTTCCGTCGCCGTCTCGTCGGCGCTCTCGCGCCGTCGGTCTGTGCTGACGTACTCTCTGATTGTCGTATCGCTCATGGTGGGATGCGGACCCGTCGCCGACCGGGTGAAGAACTGAGAATCGAGAGAGACCGGCGGCCCGAGTCCTTACTCTTAGTAACCGCGACAAGTATTTAAATGTTTCCCCAATTTAGACCCCAGAAAACCGCAGTACTGAGGCGACGAACGGACAGATTTCGGGCGCTTCGGGACGAATCGTGAACGACTGTTCGGATGGTATCGAATAATATATGGCTTTCGGCGGCTCAGAGCCACCCCTCGCGGTCGAAGTAGAGGAGGAGGACGGCCGTGACGAGGGTCATTCCGACCATCACCGCCGGGTAGGCGTACGGCCACGTCAGTTCGGGCATGTTCCCCGCCCCGGAGAAGTTCATCCCGTAGACGCCGACGACGAACGTCAACGGGATGAAGATGGTCGCCACGACGGTGAGGCGCCGCATCACCTCGTTGGTCGACTGGGAGACGACGCTCAGGTAGATGTCGCGGGCGCCCCGAGCCAAATCGCGGTACGTCTCGGTCAGGTCGACCACCTCGACGAGGTGGTCGTACACGTCGCGGTAGTACTTCTCGGTCGGTTCGCGGACGTGCGCGGCGTCGCCGCGGGCGAGTATCGAGACGGCCTCGCGGGTCGGCCACACCACCTTCCGGAACGACAGCAGGTCGCGCCGGACGGCGTTGAGGCCGTCGAGCACCTCCTCGTTCGGTCCGTCGAGCACTCCCTCCTCTATCTCCTCGATGGTGTCCTCGACGTCGTCCAAGAGGGCGAAGTAGTCGTCGACGACGCGGTCGATGACGCGGTAGGCCGCGAAATCCGGGCCGTTGACGAGGATGCGGCCCTCCCGGTTCTCGACGGACTGCCAGACGCGTTCGACGGCCGGCACGGCGGCGTCCTCGACGGTGAGGGTGAGCACCCAATCCGCCCCGACGAACAGGCCGACGGACTTCGTCCGCACCTCCTCGTCGAACGTCGTCTCCCCCCGCCTGAGCGACGCCGCCTTCACGAGGACGAACGTGTGGTCGGGGAACTCCTCGGTCTTCGGCCGCACGCCGTTCCGCACGTCTTCGAGTTCCAGCGGGTGGATGGCGAACACCCGCGAGACGGCCTCTATCTCCGCGTCCGTCGCGGCGCTGACGCGGATCCACGTCGTCCCCGGCGCGTCGCGCGCCCGTTCGAGGTCCGCCTCGGAGTCGACTTCGCGGGTATCGACGCCGCCCACGTCGTACACTCGCGCGTCTATCACGCGCCGCCTCCGCCCCCGCCCGTCCCGACGGCGACCAGCGTCACTCCGACCATGACGCCGACGATGGTGACCGAGCGACCCGGGTAGGCGGCGACGACGCCGACGCCGTAGCCGAGAAGCGAGAGGCCGGTCAGGACGGTTCCGGCGGTCCGTTCGCGGTTCATGCGCGGTACGTCCCGCGGCGACGAGAAAAGCGTTGTTCGGTCGCCCGCGTCAGGCCGGGTGTTCGATGGCCCGCATCATCGACAGCACGTTCGCCTCCTCGCCGTCCAGTCGCTGCGGGTAGACGCCGATGGCGACGACGAAGTCATCGCCGTCGCGGTACTTCGTGACGTGGACGTACACGTCGACTTCTTGGCCCTGCACGGTCGCGGTTCCGGAGTACTTCGTCACCTCCGTCTGTTGACCCTGAACCGTTATCGTCTGCGAACTGACCTCCTGCACGTCGTTCAGCCCTTCGTACTGGTCCTGCACGAGGGAGACGAGTCGCCGGTTCGAGAACTCCCCGATGGGGTTCAGCGTCTGCCCGGCTATCTCGACGGCGGGCGTCGAGACGACGGTGAACACGCCCAAGTCGGCCTCGAAGATGCCCAAGTCGAGCGTCTTCCGGTACGTGGTCACCTGGTTCTCCGCGACCACTTCCCGCTCCTGTCCGGCCGCGGACACCGTCCGGTTGACCGAGAGGGTGCGGGGACCGTCGGTCGAATACCCGGCGCTCTCGGCGGCCGACTCGTCCACCACCGCGGGGTCGGCGGAGAACGACAGCGCTTCATCTCCGGTCAGAAATCCGATACAGCCGGACGTCGTCGTGAGCATCGCCACCGCGAGCACCGCGGCGACGACTCGTCTGGAGGTCATCGTTAACTGACTTTTCTTCCCAAGTAGAATAAGTTGTTCGGAGAAATATCTCCGATTCGTCATTTCTGGCATTCGGGAGAATCGGCGCGTCACTCTCGCTGTGCCACCCCTGCGGCCGCCGGTTCGTCGCCCTACTCCGAACCTGTCCGGTCGCGTTCCGCCGACGGCCCCGGCGGCCCGTCGTTCGCCGTCTCGGCTCTATCGCCCGCCGTCTCCGCTCCGTCGCCCGCCGCCTCCTCGCCGTCGTCCGGCGATTCGTCCTCGGAGAGGCCGCGCCGCTCGTTCTCCCGTCGGACGATGCGGCCGACGTACCAGCAGTAGACGAGCGTGACGAACGGGAACACCAGCGCCGACGCGAACCAGAGGTGTCGGGAGAGGCCCCACTCGACGCCCTGCTTCCGCAACGCGCGGATGTCCGCCCAGATGATGCCCGAGAAGAAGATGTGCATCACCACGACGACGGCGAGGGCGCCGCTGACGTTCGCGCCGAAGACGGCGAGGGCGATGACGGTTCCGATGGTCCAGATGACGAGCAGGAGCCTCCGGTAGACGCTCCCCACCCGTCGCCTCCCCTCCGTTTCGGCCCGACGGCCGCGCCGGTAGCCGTCGTCGCTCGTCCGACTCATACCCGTTTCGTCCCGCCCCCGATGTAAAAGCCCGTCGCGCTTCCGTCGTCCCGTCGCTCGTCCCCGTTATCTCCGTCCGTCGGCGCCGCGTGTCCGCCCGCGTCGCCGTCGCGCCCCGTCTCGGCGCGACTCACCCGAGGTAGTTCACGTCCACGTCGTGGGCGCCCGACGGCGTCTCCAGCGTCGCCCGCCCCTCCAGGCTGTCGCGGACGGTCCGTCGCCACGCCTCGACGGCCTCGGCGTGACGCTCGCGGTGTCGCTCGCGGCTGTAGGGTTCCTCGGAGGCGCGGAGTTCGTCGCCCGTCTCGTCGACGGCCGGGAAGGACGGGGCGTCGCGGACCAGTCGCTCCGGCGGGAGGTGGACGGGCCGCGCGTCGTCGTCGTACCCGCCCTCGGCGCCCGCGAGGTGGAGACGCGCGCGCATCCGCCCCGCGAACGGCGGCGTCACGCGCAGGACGGCGTTCCGGCCGCGCCGCTCGTTGGCTTCGAGCGCCGTGACCACGTCTTCGGTCGTCACCGCCAGCGACCTGATCCGCTCGGGACTCCCTCGCGACTCGCCGGCGCTCGGGTCCGACTCGTCAGTCACCGGTGACTCTCGTCGGTCCGTCGAACGGACCGAGCTCTCCGCCGCAGTCGGGGCAGGTCGACCGGAACGACCCCGCCGAGACACGGTTCCCGCAGTCGCGACAGACGAAAGGTGACCGTTCGCTCATCGTTGACGGCAGATAATTAGAGACTCCGCGTGTTAAACGTTACCGCAGCGTAGGGGGTGCCCCGCAGTTCGATTTTTCACTGTATAGCGTCGCGATTTCGGGGGTGCTATGAGTCTAGATACTGTTCTTTCGGGGTTAGGGACCTTCCATGAGGGTGGATCTCATGAGCAAGAGACCACGCGGAATCGACGGCGCGTTCCTGTGGGGGTTCGCCTGCCCGCGGTGCGGGGGCGACACCGACGTGTTCGTCGACGAGCGGTCGGAAACCTACGGGTGGATCTGCCCCGCGGCGGACTGTACTGCCGTCGGGTTCGGATTCGAATCGCGCCGCGCGGCGCGAGTGGGCCTTCGCGCGTACCTCGACGAAGGACCCGCGTCCTGACGGTCGCGGTGCCGGCGCCCGAGCATCGCCGGCGGGAGCGGTGATTCCCTCCCGCCTCCGCGACCGCCTGTTTTACTCGTGTGTGTCCTCGCCTCGCGCGAGGATTCGAGTCAGTGCTGCTTGGCCCGACCGTTGCCCCGTTGCTGGGCGCCGATGGCGGGCGAGAAGTAGCCGTCCTTCATCTCGCGCACGATTTCGGTCTCCGCGCCGTCTATCCGGACCTGGAGGCTCGGTGCGAGCGTCCCCCCGAACAGCCGTTTTTGCTCCTCCGGGGGGAGGCTCCCGACGTCCTGCAACGAATCCGTCTCGCGGAAGTTGTAGAAGCTGGTGACCGCGAGGTCGTCGCCCATCGGGAGCGCGAGCCACGAGTACGTCTGGAACGGCGCAGACTCGGGGTTCGAGACGACGAGTCCGCCCTCGTTCAGCGGTTCGTAGTCGCCGTCGAGCGAGTCGGCGACGAAGCCGTAGAGACCGTCGGGACCGGTGAGTCCGGGGGCGAACGTGAACTTGTGGCTGATGGTGAACAGGTAGTAGTTCCCGTCGTTCACGACGACGTGCGGCCGTTCGAGTTGCTGGTTGACCGTGATGGCCTCCACGAGCGGTTCCTGCAGTTCCCACTCGTCCAATCCGTCGCCGGTCGCCTTCGCGACGCCGACGTTGCCGTTCCAGTCGGTGTACTCCGAGGGGTTCTCGATGGGCGTGTTGCCCTCGAACAGGGCGTACACCGCTCCCGTCTCCGGGTCCTCGAAGAACCACGGGTCGCGGAAGGCGTAGATGATGCCTTGGTCGCGCGACTGCTCCAGCGTCTGGTAGAGTTCGCCGTCCGCTTCGGCGATGATGTCGTGGTCGAACCCGTCGGTTATCTCGACGCCGTCGCCCGACGTCTCGATGGACGCCCCCGTGCCGACGGCGAGTCGCTGGCGGTACTCCGGCGCCGCGCTGACGGCGGTGTAGAACACGTTGACGTCGCCCGTCTCCTCGTCGTACATCGCGGACCCCGCCCACTGGTGGTGGCCGAGGGCGGCGTCCGCGTCGAACACCTCGCCGCCCTGTTGCCAGTCGTGGCCGTTGTGCGAGTAGAAGTAGCGGATGCTGGCGAGGTTGTGCCGGGCGCCCGGTACCACGTCGTCCGTCGCGGTCAGCGAGAAGATGACCTGGTAACCGTTCACCTTCGCGAGCGACCCGTCGCGGTTTCGGAGCGGCCACGTGTCCCAGACGTACTGCTCCTCGGAGAGTTGCTCGACGGAGTCGTCGATGAGCGGTGCGGTCGTGTCGTCCGTCCGCTCTATCTGTTCGGCCTGCTCGCGCGTCCAGTCCGCGGCGTCCGGGTAGCCGAGCGAGGCGGCGGCCGACCCCGACCCGGCGGCGAGGCCGGTGGTAGCGGCGACGCCGAGCGAACCGACGCCTTTCAGGAACGAACGGCGAGTCGCGTCTCTCGCTTCGCTGTCGTCTTCCATCGCTCATAATACAATACGCAACCGAGTAAAAGTTTTTGACCGTTTGAAAACAGGCTAAATATTATTCGTGGTCGGAGGATAAAACAGTCAACCCCGACGGTAGGTTTCCCCCGTCGCGTTCGGAGGCGTCGACCGACGGCACGGAGACGGCGAGCACCTTCCCGGCGCGAAATGTAAGTGTGTACCTCGCGCGTCGGCGCGGGAGGATGTCAGGTCGAGAGGTCGACCCGTTTGAGCCCTCGGGCGTTGATCGCGACGATGACCGTCGACAGCGACATGAACACCGCACCGACGGCGGGCGACAGGAGGACGCCGACGGGAGCCAGCACCCCCGCGGCGAGGGGAAGCGCGAACACGTTGTACCCCGTCGCCCAGACGAGGTTCTCCTGCATCTTCCGGTAGCTGGCTTTCGAGAGTTTGATCAGTCGAACGACGTCGAGCGGGTTGTTCTCGACGAGGACGATGTCGCCCGACTCGATGGCGACGTCCGTCCCCGACCCGATGGCGATGCCGACGTCCGCGCGGGTCAGCGCCGGCGCGTCGTTGACGCCGTCGCCGACCATCGCGACCAGTCTCCCCTCCGATTGGAGCCGTTCGACCGTCGTGTCCTTCTCCTCGGGGAGGACTTCGGCGAAGTACTGGTCGATGCCGAGTTCCTCGGCGACGGCCCTCGCGACGTCCTCGGAGTCGCCGGTCAGCATCGCCACCTCGATGCCCATCTCGTGCAGGGCCTCGACGGTCCGTCTGCTCTCCTCGCGAACGACGTCGGCGAGGGCGAACGCGGCCGCGACCTCGCTCTCGCCGCGAATCAGGTAGACGACCGTCTGCGCGTTCGCGCCCGCCTCCGCTGCGAACGAGACCATCGCGTCGGACCGCTCGACGCCGAGTTTCTCGACGAGGTTAGGACCGCCGAGGTGAACCGTCTCGCCGTCCCCCGGGTCACTCCGCTCCCCGTCGACGGTCGCCTTCACCCCGAGGCCGCGGAGGTTCTCGAAGTTCGAGACCCGCGCCGGTCGGACGCCGCGTTCCTCGGCGGCGTCTCGGACGGCGCGAGCGATCATGTGTTCGGAGTCGCCCTCGACGCCGGCGGCCACCGCGAACGCCCGTTCCTCGTCCCAGTCGCCCGCCTCGACGGCTTCACCGTCTTCCTGCCGCGTCTCCGACGCGACGCGGACCCCGACGACGCCCTGTTCGCCCTTCGTGAGCGTCCCGGTCTTGTCGAACATCACCGTATCGAGGTTCCGGGCCTCCTCCATGGCGATGCGGTCCCGAATCAGCATCCCGTTCCGCGCGGCGGTAGAGGTGTTGATGGCGACGACCAGAGGGACGGCGAGGCCGAGCGCGTGCGGGCAGGCGATGACGAGGACGGTGACGACCCGTTCGAGGACGGCGACTTCGAACCCCTCGACGGCAACCCACGCTACGGCCGTGAGAGCGGCGACGCCGAGGGCGACGTAGAACAGCCATCCCGCCGCCCGGTCTGCCAGCAGTTGAGTGCGGGACTTCGACTTCTGCGCCTCGTCGACGAGGCGCATGATTCCCGCGAGCGTCGTCTCCTCACCGGTCTTCGTTACGCGGACGCGGAGACTGCCGTCCTGATTCACGGTCCCGGCGACGACGTCGGACCCGGATTCCTTGTCGACGGGCTTCGATTCGCCCGTTATCATCGACTCGTCGACCGACGACTCCCCCTCGACGACTTCGCCGTCGGCGGGGACGCTGGCGCCCGGACGGACGAGGACGACGTCACCCACAACGAGGTCCGAGACGGGGACCTCCTCCGTCCCTCCGCTCTCCGTCACTCGCTCGGCGGTGTCGGGCATGAGTTTTGCTAGTTCGTCCAGCGCGCCGGACGCCTGCCTGACCGAGCGCATCTCCATCCAGTGGCCCAAGAGCATGATGTCGATGAGCGTGACGAGTTCCCAGAAGAACGGCGTCGTGCCTTCGATAAACAGGCTCGCGACGGAGTAGACGAACGCCACCGTGATGGCCAAAGAGATGAGCATCATCATCCCCGGTTCGCGGTTCGTCAGTTCCGTTCGCGCCATCGAGAGGAAGGGGACGCCGCCGTAGGCGAAGACGACGACGGAGAGCACGGGCGTAATCCAGGCGCTTCCGGGGAACGTCGGCGCGGCGTACCCGAACACGTCCTGGACGAACTCGCTGAAGAAGACGACCGGAATCGAGAGGACGAGCGACACCCAGAACCGCCGCCGGAACATCCGCTCGTGGCCGGTGTGGTCGGTGTGGGCCGCGTGACCCTCGTGACCGCCTCCGCGGCCATCGTGGCCGCTCCCGTGACCCTCGTGCTCGCCTTCTCCGTGTTCGCCTCCGCCGTGCTCCACCGCCTCTTCGGGCGGTTCGCCGTTCGTCTCGGGCGCCGTGCGGTGCGTCCGGTCGCCCGTCTCCGCGTGACCACCCGCGTGCTCGCTCCCGCGTTCGCGGGCCGAGCGGACGTCTTCCGCGGTCGGCCGCCCTTCGCGCCCTCCGTGCCCGGCGTGAGGGTCGGGACTCGCGGCCGCTCCGTCCCCTCGCGCGTCGGCGCCGGCCTCCAGCCGACAGATTCGACAGCACCGGACGCTATCGCTCGTCTCCCGTCTCGCCTCGTTCTGACTCGGATGGTCGTTCATGGGTTCGTCTCGCCCCGTTCTCTCCGATTCGTTCCCTCGCGACGCTCTTCGACCGCGTCTCGGGACCGATTTCGCGACCCGATTCGTTCGTTCGCGACTCGGCGCCTCCGGTCGACCGGGCTACGCGTGCGCGGCGTACCCGGCGTCTTCGACCGGTCGGACGAGTGCCGCGGGGTCTGCATCCCCCTCGTGTTCGCCCTCTCGCCGGCGCGGTCGGCGGCCGCGGCGGTGACGCCGTCGACGCCGCGGAGGGCCGCTTCGACGGCCCGTTCGCGGTGTTCACACGACAGTCCTTCCACGGCGATCGTCGTCGCCATCCGTCTCTCGATACGCGCTCCCCTCTTATGCGGATTATTCTATCGAACCATCCGATGCGACGGGGCTCACACCTTCGAAACCAAAGCTTTCGGGAGTCACTCACGATGCAGGGTCGCCTGGATCGGTGTCTCTCCGTGGCCGTTTCCGCTGCGACCGGTCGACACAATCCATATCGACTCTCGAACACGATATTGTGCATAATTCACTATACAATACGTCCGGAGACCGACAGTGCGCTCGGAGTCATCGGTGGAGCGACGGGAGGCGTCTGACGATGGCGACGTCGGACCGACGCAGTCTGACGGTCGTCGTTCTGGTCGTCCTCGCCGCCCTCCTCCTGTGGCCCGCGCTGATGATGCTGGGATTCGGCGGCATGGGGATGATGCGGTACGGCGGCTACGGCGGGATGATGGGCCCGTACGGCGCGTCCGGCTACGGCTGTGTCGGCCTCGGCGTTCTGGTCGCCTTCCCGCTCCTCGTCCTCGGCGGGGGTTACCTCCTCGCCCGACGGCTACTCGACGAACGCGAGGCCGGCGACCCGGCGCTGGAGGAACTCCGTCGGGCCTACGCTCGCGGCGAACTCACGGACGAGGAGTACGAGACGCGACGGACGAAACTCCGGTCCGAGGACTGAGCGCGACCGCGACGCCGCGAGCGCTCCGAGCGGGAACGTATCGCGGTTTCAGAACGAGATACACAGAAGGTCTTCCGAGGCCGGGTCACGCGACACCGGGGGAACGCTCCGCTATCCTTCGGCGGCGGACGTCGTCTCGGACCGCTCGTACTTGGTCTCGAACTCCTGGATGAGTTGACCCATCATCGCGTACCAGTCGTTGAGCATCCGCTGCATGTCGTTCGTGATTTTCGTGGGGTCCGTCGGCGAGTAGACGTGGTAGTACCCGCCCTGTTCGTAGTTGACCTGCTCTTTCTGGAGGAGCCCCGTCTGGAGCAGTCGCTGAACGGACCGGTACGCGGTCGAGCGCTCGCGGTCCACGGCGTCCGCGATTTCGTCCACCGTGAGCGGCTTCGTCTCGTTCACGAGTACCTCGAAGCAGTCCCTGTCCAACTGCTTGAGCCCGTGGAAACACTCGAGTAGCCCCTCGCACTCCATATCCTGTTGGAGCTGGGCGGACATCGAATCTGGCATGGTTATCACCGCCGAGTAGTCGATACGCGAGTAAAAGACTTGTGTATAGTTGATACAATTTTGCGTTCTCCTCGCCGGCGGGACGAGGGGGGCTTAGGCCGCGGTGAACCGACACCACGTCCCCGTCCCGTCGTTCCGGAGACGGCAGACGGCGGCGAGCACGACCGCACCGCTGACGAGGACCGCCGCACCGAAGATGAGCGCGATGCTCACCGCGCTCAGGAGTTCGATTCCGTACGCGGCCCCGAGTTCCTTCGCCGCCACGGCGACGCTCCCGGCGAGCAGCATCGCCGCGAAGTAGCCCTTGATGGCGCCCTCTTCGACGAGTCGCGTCGCGCCTGCCCCGATGCGCGCGCCGAGTGCGCTCCCGGCGAGCAGCGCCGCGACGACCGGGAGCGCGACCGACCCGGACTGCGCGTAACGGAACGCGCCGAACGCCCCCGAGACGGTGATCTGGAGGATGTCTGTTCCGACGGCGACGGCGGCCGGGACGCCGAGGCCGTACATCATCGCGGGCATCAGGAGGAACCCGCCGCCGACGCCGAGGAATCCGGACAGCACGCCGACGACGAGTCCGACCGCGGCGATTACCCACCCGGACACGCGGACGTCGCCGCGCAGCGTCACCATCGGCGGGACGCGAAGCGACTGCACGCGGTCGGCGAGGGTGCGTCCCTCGGAGTCGGTGTCAGCCGAACCCCGCGCGTCGCGCAGCGTGAACAGGCCGACGACCGCGAGCAGTCCGACGTACGCGACGCTGAGAACGAGGTCGGCCGTCCCGGTCGCATCCAGGAAGAACACGACCCGCTTTCCGCCCTCGATACCGACCGTCATGGCGGCGGTCATGATGAGCGCGAGTTTGTAGTCGACCTGCCCGTGGTTCCGGTGACGAAGCGCGCCGATGACGCTCGTCCCGAAGACGAACGCCAGACCGCTTCCGACGGCGACCGTCGAGGGGTAGCCCATCACCAACAGGGCGGGCGTCACGAGGAACGACCCTCCCATCCCGAAGAAGCCGAACAGGATTCCGACGAGCAGGCCGAAGCCGACGAATATCACCGCCAGCAACGGGCTCAATCCGAGGAACTCCACCCTCAATCACCTCCGAGTGCGTCGAGGACCGCCGACTCGACGAGGCCGCCGAGGGCGCCGTACCCCACGTACAGGACGACGGCCTCCGCGAGGACGAGCCCTACCGTCGTTATCGCTTCCATCCCGCTCACGGCTTCTACTCCGGACATGTCACTCCGTTCTCTTTTGTGTGCCTAATAGTTCCATTTCTACACAATACTACTTGTCGTCGTTTACCGAGTTGATTTCTTCGAAACATGAGGACTCAGTCGCCGGAGGCGGCGGTTCCGGCGTCGGCCTCGTCGGCGCGGGAGGCGCGGACGAACCCCTGCGCGTACGCCCCGAGGAACATTCCGAGGACGGCCCACAGGATGGGGAGGTTCCCGACGCCGACGCTCGCGTAGGCGGCGCCCGGACAGATGCCCGAGAGCCCCCATCCGACGCCGAAGATGGCCCCGCCGACGGGGACGTTCCTGTCCATGGTCTTCAGCCGACGCGTGTACCGGCGACCGGTCAGCGGCGCGCGGCCGAGGAACCGCGTCGCCCCGAAGAACGTCACCCCGGAGACGACGGCGGCCCCGCCCATCACGAACAGCAGGCCGAGGTCCTCGAACTGGAGGAAGCCCAGCACGATTTCGGGCTTCGCCATCCCGCTGAGTCCGAGGCCGAACCCGAACACGAGTCCGCCCAGCAGGATGACGAGGGTGAACGCGGGTCCGCGCCCGTCGTCGTCGTCGCTCACGGGGACACCCCCAGCGCGGCGACGACCTGCGCCGTCCCGATGGCGACGGCCATGAACGTCGCGACGTTCACCAGCGACGTCTCCGAGAGCGACCCGACCCCGCAGACGCCGTGCCCGGAGGTACAGCCCTTGCCGACGCGGGTGCCGACGCCGACGAGGAAACCCCCGCCGAGCAGACGCCACGGTTGCACGTCGGTCGTCCAGCCGAACTCGCCGAACGCGAGGGCGTACACGGCCCCTCCGCCGACGATGCCCAGCGTGAACACCACGCGCCAGTCGCGCGAGGCGAGGTACTTCGCCCGGTTGAACCGGGGAACGTCCGAGACGTACGACAGCGTCGACTCGAGGAACGTGCTCGCGCCCGCGATGATGCCCGTTCCGAGGTATATCACGGCGACGCCGAGGCCGATGAGTAGCCCACCGGCGGCGTACTGGGCGACGCCCCGCGGGAACAGGTCCGCGAACGCGATAAGCGGGAGTGTCATCATATCCATTAGCTTAGCTTCAGAGCTCCGTCATCAGTCGCTCGTCATCGCGTCGCCGCTGGCGGCGCAGTTGTTCGGTCCCAGTTCGAGTTCGAACGCCTCCTCGTCGCCGGCGTCCCGCCGACCGAGGTTCGTCGCGATGATCTCTTCGTAGTTCGAGGGGCGCGGCGGCATGTCCGAGAGGATGAACTCGACGAACTCGTCGCGGTCCATCGACAGCGCGTCCATCCGCGCCGTCAGGTCGCCGAGGCGCGCGGCGTAGGTGCCGTCCTCGCGGGGGGTCGCGGCGTCATCGGACTGCGTCCGATTGCCCGACACGTCGCCTTGCGACGTGTCGACGTCGCTGAAGTGCGCCGGCGCGACGAGCACGTCGTCGTCCAGCGGGAGAATCGTCGACCGGAGGGTGTCGTACAGTTCGCCCGCGGCCGCGCGGGCCGCCTCGTCGTCGGCGCCTTCGAGGTCCGGCCGGGCGACGCTCTCGGTGAACAGGCCGTCGCCGGTCAGGAGCACCGCGTCGTCGACGAGATAGGAGGTCATCCCGGAGGTGTGGCCGGGGGTGTGGAGCACGTCGATGTCGACGGCGCCGACCGAGAGCGCGTCGCCGTCGGCGACCGTCTCGTAGTCGGTGTCGTACTCGACGCCGCGTTCGACCGCCGACTCGGGGAGGACGACCCGCGCGCCCGTCTCGGCGGCGAGTTCGCGGACGCCGCTGACGTGGTCGGCGTGGACGTGCGTGTCGACCGCGTACTCGATGTCCGCGCCCATCACCCGCGCGTCGGCGACGTACTCGCCGACGAACGCCCGCAGGGGGTCGACGACGACGGCCTCGCCGTCGCTGACGACCATGTAGGCCAGACAGCCGCTGGAGGGGCGCTGGTACTGGGCTATCGTCGCTTCGGTGTCGGCGTCGAGTTCGCGGTAGTCGTATATCCGCGCCCACCCCTTCATGCCGCCTTCGAGGTTCGCGGCGTTCACGCCCGCCTCTACGAGGTGGCCCGCGACGTACTCGCTGGAGCCGCCCTTCGCGCAGACGACGATTGTCGGGTCGCCCGCCGGGATGCGTTCGAGTTGGTCGTCGTCGATGCCGTCGAGGAGTTCGAAGTAGGGGACGTTGACGACTTCGACGCCGTCGCCGTCGATGCGCCACTCCTCGAACTCGCTCTCGGCGCGCACGTCGAGGATGGCGACCCGCTCACCGTCGTCGATGCGCCGCTTGACCGTCTCGGGTGCGACCGATTCCACTTCCGCGTTCGGTTCCGGAGCGTCCATCTGTACCTCTCGCTACCATGCCCTCTCACATAAGAGTTTGCATAGTATTTCACAAGAGATGCAATACTAGATGGGGCGGATAGAGGCGAAGACGCGCCGGAACGGCGTAGTCAGGGGTCGGTGTAGAGGTTACTAGACGCAGTAGTGTGCGACAAACCCAAGAATCGACACACTTTTCAGTGGCCCAGTGATATTGTGGGGTAAGCCCAATACGGAAACGGGCAACCCAACAATGAGTACGGAATACACTGTCACCGAGACGCTCGACGTACAGGGCGAATCCTGTCCGATGCCGGTCGTGAAGACGAAGGGAGCCACCGACGGTCTGAGCGAGGGCGACGTGCTGGAGGTGCTCGCCACCGATTCCGGCAGCGTGAGCGACATCGCCGGCTGGGCGGAGACGACCGACGGCGTCGAACTCCTTGACCAAGAAGAGGACGGAGACGTGTTCAAACACTACGTGCGCAAGACCGAGTGAACATGAGTACGGACACCTCCGACACCTCGGACACGCAGGAAATCGCCGAATCGGTCGACGCGACCGGAGACCGCTCCGCGGCGGAACTCGCCGCCGAGGTCGAAGAGCTACGCGAGGAACTCGCGGACCTGAAGGCCGACGTCGCCGACGACGGGACGTCCATGGTCATCGTGTCGACGAAGGGGACGCTCGACATGGCGTACCCGCCGCTCATCCTCGCCTCGACGGCCGCGGCCTTCGGCTGGGACGTCACGGTGTTCCACACGTTCTGGGGGCTGGACATCCTCCACGAGGAGAAGTCGAAGAACCTCAAGCTCTCGGCGGTCGGGAACCCGAGCATGCCGATGCCGAACGCCATCGCGTCGCTCCCCGGCATGGACTCGATGGCGACGAAGATGATGAACAAGAAGATAGCCGACAACGGGACGGCGACCATCGAGGAACTCATCGACGTGTCGCTCGACCAGGGCGTCGACCTGCAGGCCTGTCAGATGACCGTCGAACTGATGGACTACGACGAGGAGGAGTTCTACGACGGCGTCACGACGGGCGTCGGCGCCGCGACGGCGCTCCAGCGCATGGCCGACGCCGACGTGCAACTCCTCGTCTGAGCACCGCCCGCCGAACACGCGATACCACCACTACTCCACCACATCATGAGTTACACGACGCGGAAACAGGTAGACGGACAGTTCGACGACGTCGTCGACCGGACGGTCGGAGCGCTCGAAGACGAAGGGTTCGGCGTCCTCTGCGACGTCGACGTGCAGGCGACGTTCGCGGAGAAACTCGACGAGGAGTTCCGTCGGTACCGGATCCTCGGCGCGTGCAATCCGCAACTGGCCTTCGAGGGTCTCCAAGAGGAAATCGAACTCGGGGCGCTCCTCCCGTGCAACGTCGTCGTCTACGAGGGAGACGACGGGTCGGTCACGGTGAGCGCGGTCGACCCCGGTCGACTCGTCGGGATGGCCGACAACTCCGACCTCGATTCGATCGCCGAAGACGTCTCCGAGCGGTTCGAGCGCGTGTTCGACGCCCTATGAGTGAGGCGCCGAACGGCCCGGTCACGACGGACCACGAGCAGGAGGCCGCCGCGCCGCCCTCCACGGGAACCTCCCCGGCTATCTGACCCACCACATGACCGACTCTACCTCGAATACGGACGAAGGAACGCGCTCCGACCCCGCGAGCGACGGGTACGACTGCGACGAGTCGTTCGACGCGGCGAGCGAGGAGGCCCGGACGATGGGTCGGGGGTTCTTCGAGGAGTCGAGCGCCCCCGGGTCGGCGATGGCGCACCTCTACCGGGGAGAGATCCACCGGATGAAACTGTGGCGCGAGCGCCTCGACCGCACCTCGAACTGGGCGGTGACGCTCATCGCCGCCATCCTCACGTACGCGTTCTCCAGCGCGACCCGCCCGCACTACGTCATCCTCGTCGGTATCGTGATGGTGACGGTGTTCCTCGTCATCGAAGCCCGACGATACCGGGGGTACGACATGTGGCGGTCGCGGGTTCGACTGCTCCAGCGGAACGTGTTCGCGTACTCGCTGGACCCCTCGCAGGGAATCGAGGACCAGAACTGGCGCCCGCGCCTCTCGCGGGACTACCGCGAACCCCGCACGAAAATCTCCTACGAGGAGGCCATCGCCCACCGACTGCGCCGGGTGTACCTCCCGCTCTTCACCGTGCTCCTCGCCGCGTGGGCGTTCCGCATCTCCGTGACGCCCGACGTCGGAAGCGCGTGGCCCGCGAGCGCGTCGGTCGGCGTCCTGCCCGGTGTCGCCGTCGCCGCCCTCGTCGGCGTGTTCTACGCGGTGCTCCTGGGCATCACGTTCCGCCCCCGCGCCTGGCAGGCGACCGGAGAGCTTCGACGGAGCGACGTCGGCGCGTGGGACGACATCGAGTGAGGTTCGCTCGCGCGCACGAAGCGCTCCGATACTGCTTATCCGACCACGGCCACCCCGATGAGCGTGCCGACGCCGTACGTGAGCACCGCCGCGGCGAGTCCGATGCCGACCTGCCTGAACCCCGAGTACAGGACGCTTCGTCCCGTCAGAAGCGTGATTCCGGCGCCGATCGCGAAGAGCGCGAGCGCGCTCAGCGTCAGGCTCGCTCCGATCGCGGCGACGCCGCCGAAGAGGAAGAACGGAAGCACGGGGACGATCGCACCGAGTGCGAACAGGACGAACGACGCGGCGGCCGCTTCCCACGCCGAGCCGCCGAGTTCCTCGGGGTCGATACCGAGTTCCTCGCGAGCGAGCGTGTCGAGCGCCATCTCCTCGTCCCCGACGAGTCGCGCCGCCAGCGATTCGGCCTGTTCCCTCGGAAGTCCTTTCGCCTCGTAGATGAGCGCCAACTCCCGTTCTTCCTCCTCGGGGATCTCGGCGAGCTCCGCCGCCTCGATATCGATCTGACGCTGGTAGAGTTCGCGAGAGCTCTGAACCGAGAGCCACTCGCCCATCGCCATCGAACCCGCGCCCGCGATGAGTCCGGCGAGCCCCGTGACCAGTATCGTCCCCGATTCGAGCGCCGCTCCCGCGACGCCCATCACCAGGCTGAGATTCGAGACGAGACCGTCGTTCGCACCGAGCACCGCGGCGCGGAGCGCGTTGCCGCTCGTCGCGCGGTGACGCCCCTCCAGTCGGGCCAAGACGCCGCCTTCGACCCCTCGCCCCGGAACCTCCGCTATCGCCGCCAACAGCCGGTCGTGAGAGTGCTCCTCCGCTGACAGTTCGGTCCCCCGCGTCTCGGGCTGCGTCGCGTACCCTCGACCGCCGGCGACTTCGCCCGCTCGCATCGTCGAGAGCACGACGCCGGGACCGACGCGTCGCGCGAGCCACGCCAGCGCTCTCGCCCGCGCGGTCGGTCCGGGGGCCGGTTCGTTCACTCCGGCCTCGTCGAGCCGCTCCGTCCAGAACTCGGCGTGTCGCGTCTCCGTCTCGGCCAACCGGCGGTACACTTCGGCGACCTGCGGGTGTGACTCCGCCTCCGCCATCGCGCGATAGACCGCCGCGCTGTCGACCTCGTCCTGTCGATTTCGGCGGTAACGCGCGACCGAATCTTCGTCCGGCATCGTCGGTCTCTATTCAACGAGATGTCACATAGTAGTACCGCGCAGTCGACCCGCGTGGGATAAATGCGGTTCTCCCCGCCCTCCGGCCCGCGCGTCGAACGGCGCCGTGCTCAACCCACCATTCGGGTTTCGCCCGTAGAAAGAGCCGAGACCCGGGTCGCTCGTCGTCCGCTCCAAACCATGATGGTTGCCAACTATCGACACTCTGCGCTCGCTCTCTCCTACTGCTCTGTTCTGCCCCGAACCACCCTCAGTTCGCCCAACCGGGGTTGCGGTTCGGCGGGGTTCGACCGACTCGACGGAGAGCGAACGGGGTCGACGGCGCCGAGGTATGCGCTCTCCGTACCGGGACGGATATACTGGTCCGGGGACAGCGTGAAACCATGAACGACGGAGCGCCCTCGGCGCGCGCGGGTTGGTTCGAGGGCATCGACCCCGGCGACGTGGACAGTGCGAGCGAGGCGATAACCGACGGCGAGGCCGAGGCGCCGCGGGACTGGCCCGCGGTCGCGGTCGAGTCGGGATTCGCCGACTCGGAGGCGGAGTACTACGAACGGCTTCGCGAGGCGACGCTGAACGCCACGAGGGAGGAAGTCCGCGAACGGGAACGAGCCGACGACAAGCAGTTGGTCCACGCCGTCCGCGCGATGGACGACGCCGAACGGACCGCGAACGAACTCGCGGAACGACTCTCCGAGTGGGCCGGAACGCTGTTCGAGGACGCCGACGTCGGCGTCGACGGCGCCCGCGCGGTGGCCGACAGGGAGCCGGAGACCCCCCTGGAAGAGCGCGTCGTCTCCTTCGCCGGGCGCATCGCGGACCTCGCGGACGAACGCGACGACTTGCGGGCGTTCGTCGAGTCGCGGGCGCCGGCCGTCGCGCCGAACCTCGCGGAGATGGCCGGCCCCGTCCTCGCGGCCCGCCTCGTCGCCCTCGCGGGCGGCCTCGAATCGCTGGCCAAGAAGCCCTCCGGGACCGTGCAGGTGCTCGGCGCGGAGGACGCCCTGTTCGCGCACCTGAAGGGGCGTGCGTCCTCCCCGAAGCATGGTATCATCTACGTCCACGACTACGTGCGCGGTACCCATCCCGACCACCGCGGGTCCGCCGCGCGCGCGTTCGCCGGCAAACTGACCATCGCCGCCCGAATCGACCACTACTCCGGGGAGCTGAAACCGGAGGTACACGAGGAGTTGCGCGAACGGATGGAGACGATTCGGGCGCGGGAGGTGGACGAGTGACCGACATACCCGAGGGCGTCGAGCGCCGCGCGTTCGACGGCCGCGAGCGACTCGCCACGCGGGGGGAGACGGTGTACGGCGAACCCCGCGACGAGGAGGGGTGGCGCGCGTGGGACGCCGGCCGGTCGAAACTCGGCGCGATGCTCGAACTCGGAATGGACACCGGTCTCGTCGGCGGCGAGTCGGTGCTGTATCTCGGTGCGGCGTCGGGCACCACCGTCTCGCACGTCGCCGACTTCGCGGGTCCGACGTACGCCGTCGAGTTCGCGGCGCGACCGGTCCGCGACCTCCTCGGCGTCGCCGAGGACAGGGAGAACCTCTTTCCCCTCCTGAAGGACGCGCGGAAACCCGAGACGTACGCCCACGTCGTCGAATCGGACCTCGACTGCATCGTGCAGGACGTGGCGACGCGCGGGCAGGCCGACGTGGCGGTGCGCAACCGGCGGTTCCTCGGCGACGACGGCCGCCTCCTCGCGGCCGTGAAGGCGCGGAGCGAGGACGTGGTGGCCGACCCCGAGGACGTGTTCGAGGCGTTCCTCGAGGACCTGCGGGAGTCCTACGAAGTGCTGGAGACGGAGCGATTGGACCGCTTCCACGAGGACCACCTCGGCGTCGTCGCCCGGCCGAAGTAGTCTACAGAAATCGCCGTCTTGCTCCCGAAACGATAGAACTCTGCATGATATGTTCGGATAATAGAATGAACCGGAGCGATTGCACTACTCCTGAGCGGGTGTTCGACGAACACCCGCTCATACGTAGTCCTCGGTAGTAACACTTAGCCTCCGCTATCTACAGTACATAGTATGACTGGCCGACCTCGAATAACCGATCTGTCGGTCATCGAACCTGAAAACTTCAAATTCCGGAACACGCAGTTTCTCGAAGACACGTCACTCACATACGAGGGGTACGGTGACTACCAATCGACCCGGCGGAATATCTGGAGTACGCGAAACCACGACCTTCGTCGAGTCCTACGCGAATTCCCAACTGACGAGCCGCTCGCCTCTGGCCAGATCGAAAAGCGGGTCGGGTTAGATTGAGATACTGCTCACCGGTTCGTCGGTCGCCCGCACGGGTCGCCGGGGTCCACGACCTATTTAATGAGCCCCCCCCAACGACCGTGCGATGGAACTAGGGTCCGCGGACGCCTTCGACCGGATGGGCACGCTCGGCGTCGAAGAGGAGTTCTACATCGTCGACGGCGACGGCCGCCCCGCCTCGGGCATCTCGGACCTCGTCTACGACAACCCTCCGGGGGGACTTCTCGGCGACCGCATCGACCACGAACTGTTCCGGTTCACCGTCGAGACGCAGACGCCGCTCATTGAGGACCCCTCGGAGGCGGGCGACCTCGTCCGCGCCGTCCGGGAGGCACTCGTCGACCACGCGGCCGACCACGGCTACCGCATCGCGGCAGCGGGTCTCCACCCGGCGGCGAAGTGGCGCGAACTCGACCACGCGACGAAGCCGCGGTACAAATCGCAACTCGACCGCATCCAGTACCCGCAGCACCGAAACACGACCGCCGGCCTGCACGTCCACGTCGGCGTCGACGACGCGGACAAGGCGATCTGGGTCGCCAACGAGGCGCGGTGGTATCTCCCGCCGCTGCTCGCCCTGTCGGCGAACTCCCCCTTCTGGAACGGGTTCGACACGGGCCTCTCCTCGGCGCGAGCGAAGATATTCGAGAACCTCCCGAACACCGGGATGCCCTCGCGCTTCGCGGACTTCGAGGCGTTCCAGGAGTTCGAGCGCCGGATGGTCGAGTTCGGCTCTATCGAGGACCGCGGCGAACTCTGGTTCGACGTGCGCCCGCACACCGGCCACGGCACCGTCGAGGTCCGGACGCCCGACGCGCAGTCGGACCCCGAGAAGACGATGGCGTTCGTCGAGTACGTCCACGCTCTCGTCCTCGATTTGGCCGAACGCTACGAGGACGGCGAGTCGGGGACGGACCTCCGTCGGGAACTCCTCGACGAGAACAAGTGGCGCGCGACGCGACACGGCCACGACGCCGGGTTCGTCGCCCGGGACGCCGAGGGGACGGTGTCGCTCGGCGAGTTCGTCGACCGGGAGTGCGACCGACTCGGCGTCGACGGCCTCCGAGCGGTGTACGACGCCGAGAGCGGAACCGAACGACAGCGACGGATTCGCGCCGAATCGGGCCTCGATGCCCTCTGTGAACGCCTGTGTCTCGACTGACCGTTCGGAAAGGTTTTTAACTGGCTGGTTTTGACCTATGGGGCAGAACAGTATGTCTGCGGACGATACTCCCGACGACACGAGAGAGGAGGGTTCGGAGAGCGACGCGGTGGCCGACCCGACCGAAACGCCCTCGGAGCAGTCGACCCGCGAGCGACTCGAAGCGGAGGCCGACCGGGCCGTCTCGGAGTTCGACGAGAACATCGTCGACCTCCTGGCCTGGTTGCTCGATACGGAGACGCGCGCTCGCATCTACGTCTACCTCCGACAGCACCCCCACACCACGAGCGACGAGGTGGCCGACGGCACCGGCCTCTACCCCAGCACCGTCCGCGAAGCGCTCGCGGAACTCCACTCCGAGGAGACGGTGACGCGGCGCAAGCGAAAGAACTCGGGAGCGGGCAACAACCCCTACGAGTACACCGCTATCGCGCCGAGCGACCTCGTCCAGAGCGTCGTCGGGCAGGTCCAATCGCAACTGAACACGGTCTTCAACCTCGACCGGCGTCTGCTCGGGGACGACGAGGCGGGCGATATCGAACCCGTCACCATCACCGTTCGCCCGGACGGCGGCGACGACTGAACCCCGGCCCCGCCGCCCTCGCTCCGTGAGCCGACCTTTTTAAGTCACGAGCCCCCGACCCCCGGATATGAACGTCGCGCTCGGCGGGACCTTCGACCCGGTTCACGACGGCCACCTCGCGCTGTTCGCGAGGGCCTTCGAACTCGGCGACGTGACCGTCGGTCTCACGAGCGACGAACTCGCGCCGCAGACCCGCCACGTCGACCGGTACGTCCGACCGTTCGAGGAGCGGAAGCGCGACCTCTTGAACCACCTGCGACCGCTGGCCGAGGAGTACGGTCGAGAGTTCGACATCCGGGAACTCGCCGAACCGACCGGCATCGCCACCGAACCCGGCTTCGACGTGCTCATCGTCTCCCCGGAGACGAAAGACGGCGGCGCGCGGGTGAACGAGATTCGCGAGGAACGCGGCCTCGACCCCCTCGACATCGAAGTGGTCGGCCACGTCGCCGCCGAGGACGGCGAGCGCATCTCCTCGACGCGCATCGTCCGCGGGGAGATAGACCGCCACGGCAACCTCACGCCCGAGCGAGACGGCCGCGAGGCGACCCGTCCGGAGGACGCTTGAGGTCGCGTTCGGTTACGATTTCCACTCTCACCCCCCCTCGACCCGCCTCACCACGTCGGCGGCCGAAACCCCGCGTCTTCGAGGATGTCCTTCCAGCGCTGTTGGATGCTGAGCCGCGTCACGTCCATCGCGTCGGCGACGCGCGACTGCGAGCGCTCCTCGCCCGCGATGAGTGCGGCGGCGTACAGGCTCGCGGCGGCGACGGCCCGCTTCGAGCGGTCGGTGTCGGGCACGTGCGAGAGGAACATGTCGCTCGCGTACGACCGCGCCTCGGACCCGAGTTCCAAGCGGTCCCCGCCCGCCTCGATCCGCTGTAACCACTCCTCGTTGTCGACCCTGTCCCGGGCGCTGTACATACTGACTGCTCCGCGTCGACGCACTTGACGCTTGCTCCGACCGACGCCGCGAATCGGCCGACGGGGTCGATTCCGCGGAGGCGGTGGGACCCGTGCCGGAGACGAACGACAGCTTCTTACCTCGATTCCTGATACTACCGGGTGCGCGCGGGTAGCCAAGCCAGGCCAACGGCGCAGCGCTTAGGACGCTGTCCCGTAGGGGTCCGCCGGTTCGAATCCGGTCCCGCGCATCCGCGGCTTCGCCGCGTCTTGCGATTTTCACTTCGGCAGGAGACCCTACATGGAAGACCTGCCAATCACGCTCTCGCGCTGTAACGTTTTCACCAACGGGGAGTTGGACACCGAACGCCCCATCCCGGTGGTGCCAAAATCGCACGACGGCGTACTGAACGAGAAGCAATTCGTAGACTACAAAGACAGGCGTGTTCGATTCCTGTCATGGCTGTTGAAGGTTGGGAAGTACCCCGACAAGGCCGAAGGGTACTCGCCGTACACCGTTTACTCGACGGCGTACCGAACCGCGCGGTTCGACCTGTGGCTCTGGGAGCAGAAGAACGAGTACACGTACCCGCCTCAATCCGATGACGCCGCCGCCTACATGGACTGGTTGGCGTTCTCCGACCAGAGTCAAGTGATGAAGGGGAAGGCGCAGGAAGGCCTCCAGCACCTCTCGAAGTGGCTCCACCACGAGTACGGCTACGACGAGTGGGAGTTCGAGTACACCTTTGACGGCTCCGGCGGCAACCACCAGCCGCAGGACTTCCTCACGCGTGAGGAGCGCCGTGCCATCCGACAGGCGGCCCTCAACGAGGGGAACATCCCCGCCTACGACTCCCTCACCGCAGAGGAGCGGAACGGGTGGAAACTCTACATCTCGAACGCACTCGGGAAGGCGTACGACGAGGTAACGCGCGAGGACTGGGACGAGGTGAACGGGTGGGAAATCACCTCTCTCGTTTGGACGAGTCTCGACGCCGGTCTCCGTCCCAACGAGGTCCGCAACGCTCGGACGGAGTGGGTGGACACGAGGAACGGCGTTCTCCGCATCCCGAAAGACGAGTCCTCGAAGAACGAGGGCAACTGGACCGTCAGCCTCACCGAGCGGACCGCGACGGCGTTGTCTCGCTGGCTTGAGGAGCGCGAGCAGTACGAACGGTACGAGGACACCGACACGCTCTGGCTAACGAGTCACGGCAATCCTCACGGCTCCAGCAGCCTTCGGAGACTCCTTCACCGACTCTGCGACCAAGCCGGTATCGAGACCGCGAATCGAAAGATGTCGTGGTACACGATACGGCACTCGGTGGGGACCTACATGACCAAGGAGCGGGACCTCGCCGCGGCGAAAGCCCAACTCCGCCATAAGAACCCCATGACGACGATGAAGTACGACCAAGTGCCGGTTGAGGACCGCCGTAGCGCCCTCGACAGGATGGGGTAAAAACCGATGACGCCGCAGACAAACCCCCACCGGAACGCCGAGAAAGTCGTCAAGTGCCCTGTGGACGGCTGTGAGGCCGAGAAGTTGAGCCGCGGAATGCACCTTCACGTCCTTCGGAGTGCCGGTAACGGACACGGCCCACAGGGAGAGGTCCCCGAACATCTCGACTTCGAGAATCTGGAGGATGTCGGGACGCGAGAGGTCGAAGTCAACTACCCCGAGGAACGGAAGACCGAGTCGGTCGCTCGGCTCTGCCCGTACTGCGGGAAGCCGTTCAAGGGCAAGAACGGGGTGCTGATTCATCTCGGACAGGTAGAAGGCCGGAAGAACCACCTGCCAACGCCTCCGAGGTCCACGAGCCGGGTGACTTCCCCGTGGTCGAACTCGATGAGGCCGAGAACGTCGTCGCCGTCGTTGAGGGACGGATACCGTCTTTGGCGGGGAACTGGCCCTACGAGGAGAGCGTCCCGGTCGAACGGGTCTACCGCCTCATCGCGGAGTTGCTGGCCGAAGGAAAACCCGAAACGGCGTCACGAGCGCGAAGCCTACTGCTCACCGACGAGTGACTGAGAACTCGTTCTGAAACGACGGACGGGTGCGTGGGAATCCACGCACCTATCCTCCGTTTGTCCTACCGGAACGGCGGGACACAACCGGGAGTCGGAGACCCCCGGATTGGGTGTCTCGTCGTCCGCATTAAGTCCGAGCAACAACTCTTTGCCTTCCTCCCTCACTCCGTTACTGTTGGACCACACTAAACCAACCCCGAAAATGGAGTGATTTTCGCCCTCAGTTCGTGACGGAACTTACTAACAAGCATGCGTTCGCCCGTTTGCTGGTGTAACAACCTATGGCAGTAACGAGTCCGGCGAAAGAGGTCGAGAGGAGGGCGAGTTGACGCAGATGTGTTTTGACGAATCTAAACCATAATGTCTGATAGACTGGACAAATGTCAAAATTGCTTTAGAGCAGAGAATCCTCCATTCCGCCGACCCTCTCCAAACGAAAATCGCCGAAGCCCTGTGCGGCCACGAGAGCGGTTCTTTTGCGACAGATGATGGATGCCACTCACAACTTGCAAAAACCGATTCTGAAGGCCATCAGGGGCCTTAAAATGGAACCTGGCCGTTTGTCTCAGCCCCTACTCGCTCTGGCCGCTAAGATGGAGGCATTTTCCTGCCTGCTTATCGCGTGACTCGTACTCTATTAACCGTCTCTCCTTGAAGAACCTACTCGTTGTGGGAACGAGTTTTGAAGGCGTTACAGAATGGCGGGGTCATCGGATGGTTACTCAAGGGGGGACTACAGGGGGGATACTACTACAGGGTATCAACTCGTTGTTCCTATCCGATGAGGGCCGCCTTTAGAGTACGTTAGTGTAAACACGTCTTTCTCTACAGTATCGAACTACGTGCTGTAAGAACGGTAATGAAACACGGGGTAGTCCACGAGGGGAAACCCTACGGGGTACTACTACGGGGATGTGTGCCCCATGGATGTGTGCCCCATGTTTGACACACCTGTACCGCGGCATTCTGCAATCGAGCCGCCGACCGAAGCGCGGGTGAACTGCTTGACGAAGTCGTTGCGTCCAATACCGCGTCACCACGGTATGTTATCTCCCGACACGGACAGAATTGTTTGGAAAACAACGTTCGTATTGGATTTTTGTGATTGAGTATGCTTTTGTCAAATTCAATCTTTTGCACAAATGTCTCCCTTCATGCGATTCAACGAGATGAATTCAAATTGCCACCGTCCATAAAGGTGGGAATTCCGCCTCTGAGAAAAAGACAAATTTGGGTTGACTGGCTACCCTGTACTGGGTTACTTTACCCGAACACAACAGTCCACTACGAGACACCCGCGCCGCCCTCATCGGCTGACTGCCGAATACCAAACGAGTGAGGAGCAACGTAGACGCCGGGGTATCCTGAAATCAGAGAAATTTGACAGACTTCCCGAGTTGACTCTCAGCAACTCGGCTACTTTTATGAAGGCCTATTGAGTTGAGGCCGCTAATGGCAGACCCTTCGGCTCTACACGACTCTCTCCAAGCCATCGCCGGACAGGTCGATGGCGACATGAGCGAGCGTGATGTTGAAAACCTCTTTCTGGAACACGGGTTCTACGACGCGCTCGACTACGAAGGAACAGGCACGGACATCCGTAGCGAGTTCACGCTTCCAGATGACCGGCGACCCGACTACATCACTCTCGATTCGAACGAAGCGGTCACGGCGGTCTACGAGTTCAAGACGACCGGTCGTGACCTCCCGCCCCACGAGTCGCAACTGTTCCACTACATGGACTACCTCCGTTCGGAGTTCGGCGTCCTAACCAACGGGGAACAACTGCGTCTCTACCGCCGAGGACAGGATTCTCCGATTCTGATTGTCTCGCTTGACTCCGCGACAGAAAGTGACGCCCGAGACCTCGTCAGTTCGCTCCAGAAACGGGAGTTCGACCTCACGAACCCGGACGACGTGAACCGATTTCTGTCCGAACTTGACCCGATTCCGCTCAACGAGGAGGCCGAACTCGGGCAGGCTCACTTCTTCGACACCTTCCGACTTGAAGATGGAAGCCCCTTCGCCGACCTCGTCACAGGGATGATGGACCTGCTCCACGAACTGCGCGACGAGGAGGAGGCCAAGTTCGTCAAAGGGGCGTACGACTTCTGGGAAGCGACCTACGCGAGCGAGCCGGATGAGGTCCCGGCCTCTTGGGACCCGTTCATCGACGGGAAGCAGTCCCTCCGTGATTTCATGTTTTGCTTGGAGAGCGGTCACGCCGTCCTCGCGCGGTTGCTACTGGCGAAGGCGACCGAAGACCACCAGTTTTTCGCGGGTACGGGTTACGACGGGATGGAGGACTACTTCCGCGGACTTCAGGGCTTCAGCGACTCAATCAACCTCGACGCCTTCCCGGTCGCCGCGGACAACCTCATCGACGACATGCAGGAACAGTTGGTCGAAGGGCTGTTCCAAGACGACATCTTCGTGTGGTGGACCGACGGCTACGCGGAACAACTCTCCCGGTTGCACGAGTCAGGGGCGAACCAGTTCAAGGCCGTGGCCGAGGGGACGGGGTCGGTCGAACGAATTAGCGCGGCCACTCGGGACCGCTTCAGTCGGGCAGTCGCCGAAGTGTTCCTCAACATCCTTCGATTCGATTTCTCCCACGTCGAAGGAGACCTGCTCGGCGACCTCTACCAGCGGTACTTCGACCCGGAGACGCGGAAGGCACTCGGGGAGTTCTACACGCCGCAACCGGTCGTTGACTACATCATGGACGGCGTCGGCTACGACCGCGGCGTCTCGAACAGACGACTCATCGACCCCTCCTGTGGGTCCGGGACGTTCCTCGTGGAAGCCGTGGAGCGGTACATCGCCGACGTTGAACGCTACGAGGACAACCCCGACTGGCAGGACAAACTCCGCGACCTCTGTACCCGCCCGCGCATCGTCGGTCTCGACATCCACCCGTTCGCCGTGCTGATGGCTCAGATTCGGTTCGTGGTCGCCATCCTCCCCGCCTACAGAAAAGCGAAGCAGGAGAACTCAAACTTCACTATCCGGCGGCTTCCGATTTACCGGACGGACTCGCTCCGGAACGAGCGCAAACTCTCCGGGGTGGATTTGGGTACCGGAGACGCGGAGACGTGGCAGTCGCCCCTCGATGCATGGGACGAGGACGAGAAGGAGGTCAAAGTCCCGGTCCCGCTTCCGGTCGAAGTGGACGAGGAAGACGGGGTCGAAACCGAGGACGGCTTCCTCGTTCGCCGCGTCCGTATGCCGCTCTATACGACGATTCGAGCGGAGACGAGCGTGAAGAACTTCGGGGAGTATTTCGCCGCCCTGCAAGGCGTGCTGGACACCGTAAAAGACCACATGGCCCAGTTCGGCGACACCACCGACTGGGATTGGACCTACGGCGGCGGCCTCGAACCTCGAATCAACCGGTACACCTCCCAAGAGTACGACGGCTTGGAGGAGTTCTTCGAGGAGTACGTCAACGACATGTTGGAGAACGTCCGGTACCTCAAGGAGGAACACAACGACGGGCGGCTGTTCAAGATGTTCGAGGACACGGTGTTGGCCCTCGTCGTGAAGAACTACATGGAATACGACTACGTGGTGGGCAATCCCCCGTACGTCCGAATCCAGAACCTCCCGGACAAGCAGAAGGCCATGATGAGCCGTCTGTACGACGCCACGACCGGGAACTACGACATCTACTGCCCCTTCTACGAGCGAGGTCTCGACTGGCTGCGGGACGATACGGGGAGACTCGGATTTATCACCCCGAATCAGTTCATGGTCACGGACTACGGCGAGGGTCTACGGAAGGTGATGCTCGAAGATAGCCGCATCAAGGAAGTGTACGACTTCCGCGACTCCGGGGTCTTCGAGGACGCGACCAACTACCCCGCCATCGTGATTCTTGAGGACGAATCCGATGAGGCCGCCCGTGAGGAGAACCAGATTCGGTGTGTTCGGGTGAAGGCGAACACGGACGATGGCGATGACCGCGAACTGGACGAGGCCATCATCGAGTCGGTACGCGACCACCGCGGCGAGCCGGGCCACTCTGACGAGTTCATCGACGTGTTCGACTTCCCGCAGGCGGAGTTGAACGAGGGGTACTGGTCGTTGATGCCTCCCGAGGAGTTGCAGGTATTCAACAAACTGGAGGAGCAGAAAGACGCGTTCATCGGGGACGTGACCGATGCCGTTTTCCAAGGTATCCGAACCAGCGCGAACAAAATCTACGTTGTAGACGTGGTGGATGCAGACCGGGTAGACTCGGACGATGAAGGCAGTACTGTGACTATAGTCCCTACTGGCGAATCAAGAGAGTACGAAGTCGAAACAGACCTTCTCCGACCGTTCCTGAAAGGCAACGACGTTGAGCGATGGCGGGGTGATTGGTCCGGATTACACGTCATTTACCCCTATCACGTTGAGGAAGGAGAGTCAGGGGAAACAGAAGCAACCCTCTATTCAGAGGATGAACTAAGAGAAAACCTCCCTCTATCTTGGGACTACTTTAGCCATCACGAGGAGGCACTTCGGGGGAGAGAGCGAGGGAATTGGGAAGACAGTAACACGTGGTGGGAGTTCGGACGAACGCAAAATCTGGAGAAATTTGAGCAACCCAAAATCATCCAAGCCCACATCTGTCAAAATGCCACGTTCATGATTGACGAAGTAGGGACGTGGTATTTTACTACGGCGTACTCCGTGCTTCTTTCGGACGACTACCGTGACTTTACCGAGGAGATGGCCTGTCAACTCAACTCGAAAGCCCTCGACTTCTACTTCAAGCACATCACGACGGTCAAGATGGGCGGATACTACGAGTACCGCTCACAGTACGTCGAGAAACTCCCCTGCGTGACCGACGACACCGCGGGCGTCTTCGGATTGATGCGCGAGAAAGCCGGGGAGATTGTGGACTCCATCGACCTCGACAGCAAGACCGACCGCTTCCCGGAGGCGTACCTCGGAGACTACGACGGTGAACTCGACTACATCACCTACGAGTGGCAGACTCGCCGCTACCCGGTGAGCGCCAACGTGCAGGGGGACGTTGGGGGGGATTTCACGGTGCAGGCCGGTCGCTCCGACACCATCAACGACCCTGCGATGTACTCCGAGGACCGCGAGGCCCGGAAGATGCGAGCCGAGTACGTCCGCGCGGCTGTGGACGGTCGGAACGTCAAGAGCGGTGAGGAGACGACCATCCCGATACCCCGGAGTGACGCAGGCGTGGGGACGCTTCTCGACAGGCTCGAATCGGACCGCAGCCGAGTTGCGGAGACAGACATCGAGGCATTGGAGGCCGAGATTGATGAGGCTGTGTACGACCTGTTCGACCTCGATGAGGGCGAGCGCGAGGTCATCGAGGACTACTTGCAAGTGTTCTGAGATTAGTTAGAATTCGTTATGTTACCCAGAAGACACTTGTTGAATCGGCGACTAATTTGTGTATGCCGGAACATTGGCCTCCAAACGGTCACACAGAACCGAAAGAGTACAACCGAAGTGAACGCGCCGTTCTCGTCCTCGGGCTAATACTGACGGGGCTGTTTGGGTTCACTACCTTTCAGCCAATCGCGGCCGGGTCTGAAGCGTACGTCAATTTGTGGTTCGACTTCGCCGCGGGCATAGGGCTTTCAATCCTTCCTGCTCTCGTCGCAGGTGTCGCAATAGTCTTTGTGGGACTCGCAGTCCTGCTCTATGGTATCGTGACGCCGGTTCACGAGGGGATACACTACGGAGTTGCCAGTTACCTGAATCTGAACCCGGACTTCGGCTTTGACGAGATGTGGCGCGTAAAAAACCCTCGCGTAGTCGCACTCTCGACGGGTATTCCGGTCTGGAAGAACATGCTGATGCTCATCACACCGTTCGTTGCGATTGGGCTTGTCTCGGCAGGAGTCCTGCTTGTCGCTAACGGTCTCGTCGCGGGCGTCGCCGGAGTCGTGCTGTGGGTTAACTCGGCGGCGTCAGCACAGGACGTGTACCATTATCTCCGCCTCCTTCGGATGGACCCAAAGGCGAAGTTCGCAAACTTCGAGCGAGACGGAGAAATCAGGACGGAGTACGTCGTTCCGGAGCGGTAACGTAGTTCCTCCGTTCTGAATTTACGTGACCCGGATAGTTCTCGCTACCCTGAGAGGACGTGAGCGAGGCGTCATAATTGTATTTCATGAAGGCGGTACACCCACCAAACAGACTATTCAACAGAAATACCTATTACTGAAACCTGTTTTCAAAGGGTCATGAGCGGAAGTCTCGGTATCTCTGCTAACGAAGATACCATCGAGAGCGTTCTCTCCCGGAACTATCGGTACACCGTCCCGGACTACCAACGCCAGTATTCGTGGGGGGAGGAACAATGGCGCGCCCTGTGGGAAGACCTCCAAGCGCTTGACAATGGAGAAACGCACTTTCTCGGTTCCATCGTCGTCATCGAACGTTCATCCGGACTGAACGAACTGGACCGACTCGAAGTCGTTGACGGACAGCAGCGAATGGCGACCATCCTTACGATGCTCGCCGTGATGCGCCAGAAGTACCTTGATGAAGGGGAGAGCGGGCAGGCCAACGCAATTCGAAGTGAATACCTGTTTGAACAGGACCTTGACCAGCAGGAATACCAGAACCTCACTCTCAGCCGTTATGACAATGACTCCTTCTCGGCGATACTCAACTGTAACTTCGGGCAGGTAGATAACGAGAATCTAAATGAAGCACTCGAATTTTTCGGCTCACGGATTCATGGCTTGACCGTAGATGAGACGGATACACTTAGAAAGCGACTGCTGAGTTCTGTCACACTTGTTTCAATCGAGTGTACTGAGGAGCAGTCGGCGTTCCGGCTATTCGAGACTCTGAACGAGCGGGGGCTGGAACTTTCCTCGGTTGACCTCATGAAGAACCACATCTTCAGTATCGCCGCACAAGACGATGATGTCGATTACGAAGCGGTCAAGCAATCGTGGCAAACGACCGTTGACAACACGGTCCCGTATCTCAACAAGCCAAGCCGATTCTTCCGCCACTACATTATGTCGGCACCGGCTCCGGACCATCCCGACGACGTTTCCGATTACAAACTTTATGACACCTTCCAAGGCATCATCAGCGATGTTCGGGACTCGGAAGACCTCACGCTCGAATCCTATCTGGCTGACGCGGCTAACCAGTCGGAGTTGTACCTACAGATAGTCCACGCGGACATTGACCGGTATGACCACGGAGGAAACGACGCCATCAACGAGAAACTGACTCATCTCCACCACATCAAGTCCGTTCAGGCCCGAACGCTACTCCTGCGTATCTTCCGGGAGTTCGACAACCCAAACAAGGTTATGGAAGCACTCGGTGTCCTTGAACGGTTCTTGGTTCGTTGGAAGGTGGCCAACTACGCGACGGGTGGACAGTTAGACCGCATCTATTCTGAACTCTGTTCGACCGTTTTCGATGAGAGCGACCCCGTAGAGGAGATGCGGGGATACCTCCGCGGCAAGTACCCGAGCGATGCCGAATTTAAGGCTGGTATTGAGAACAAGAGGGTCAAACTCAATAACCGGACAAAGTACATGCTCAAACGAATTGAGGAAGTCCACTACAACGGAAATGTGGGCCGATTGGAAGACTACGACATAGAACACATCGCACCTCGCTCCGCGTACACCGCGACTCGCCATAGTGCGTGGGTTACCACGTTGAACACTACTCAGGCAACGTTTGAACAGCACCGGGACCGACTCGGGAATCTTACGCTCCTCGAAACAGACAAGAACATCCGCGCAAGCAACGACCCCTTCGAGACAAAAAAGAGCGAATACAGCACATCGGACATCGCTATGACTCGGTCTGTCGCAGAGACCTACGACAACTGGAACCTCAACACCATCGAAGAACGAACTTCCGAACTCGCCGAAGTCGCCCTAAACATCTGGTCTCTTTAGGTTTGATTTCTCCGCGTGTCGGCTGTCTCTGAAAACAGGAGGAACGAAAGCAGCATGAAGGCCGGTATACCTCGGAGTCTAAACGTGATTCTGAAAAACGCAGTCAAAATCGACCCAATGACGCGAGCCGACTTACCAAAATGCGCGCTCGAAAGGCCCGCTCGTGTGCCAACCCGGACCCGCCCCAACGCCCCGGCCCTCATCGGATTGGTGCGAAAGGGAACAGCGACTGGGGCTGTCTCGTAGAAGCACTTTTAGCACTTGCCGTTTAGTTACGTACTGTCGAAGTGGAAATTGGGGATAGCCACCCAAAGTGCCGGGTAACGGCCCGAGGCGCTTAGGACGCTGTGTGGAAGCACTCCGCCGGTTCGAATCCGGTCCCGCGCATGGCTTCTCCGAACGTCAGTGAGGAGAGCCGTCGGTACTGCCGGATTCGAAGCAGGGAGCGTCGCGAGCGAAGCGAGCAGAGCGACCGGGGTTCGAATCCGGTCCCGCGCATTTTGCAGGTCCCACCGTCGACCGAGAATCGAACCCGCGCTGTCGACACCGACGCCTCCGTCGGTCTCCCGCCGGCAGCCCCCGGTCTCCCGTTCTCGCGCTTCCCTCGACCCCGTTGTCTGACGCACGTCAGCCGATATCACCTCCGAGAACGTCCCACAAGCCTTTTTCTCGCTGCAAGAGACGTGTAGTTGATGGTGGCGCTATCGGACCTCCTCGACGACGTCGTAGCCGACGTGGACGCGTTGTTTGTTTTCTCACCCAGCGGTTCGTACTACGAACGGTTCACCGACCCCGATTCGACCCTCGACACGCCCGTCGTGGTCGTCGCCCCCGAGAACGCCGTCGACGCGGACACGTACATCGAACTCCCCTTGGAGTTCGACAACGTCCGCGACCGCATCCGCTTCGGTATCGAGGGGGCGATGGAAGCCGACGTCGTCGAGGAGGGTGACGTCGTCGCCTGCAGCGTCGCCGTGTTCGACGGCGACCAGGACGCGGTCATCCGCGTCCGCGTCGAGGAGAAGATGCGCTCGGGCATCTACGAGTTGTTCGCCAACTCGCGGGCGGACCCCAGCGTCATCCGCGACGTGTTCGAGGTGGCCATCGAACTCGGCAAGAAGGGCCAGAAGGGCAAGCCCGTCGGCGCCCTGTTCGTCGTCGGCGACGCGGGCAAGGTGATGAACAAGTCCCGACCGCTGTCGTACAACCCCTTCGAGAAGTCCCACGTCCACGTCGGCGACCCCATCGTGAACGTGATGCTCAAGGAGTTCTCCCGCCTCGACGGCGCGTTCATCATCTCCGACTCGGGGAAGATAGTCAGCGCCTACCGCTACCTCGAACCCGCCGCCGAGGGCGTCGACATCCCGAAGGGTCTCGGCGCGCGCCACATGTCCGGCGCGGCCATCACCCGCGATACGAACACGACGAGCATCGTGCTCTCCGAATCGGACGGCCTCGTCCGCGCGTTCAAAGGCGGAAAGATGATCTTGGAGATAGATCCGGAGGACTACTGATGACGCCCGCGGCGACGCTCCTCGCGGCGCAGACCGGCGTGCCGACCGAGGCGCCCGACGCCGCCGAACCGTTCTTGGAGGGGATTTTCGGTCTCCTCCCCCGCGATATCTGGTTCGCCCTCGTCGTCCTCGTCGTCGGCGTCGCCGTCGCCCTCCTCCTCGGGACGCTCACGCGGCGCGTCCTCGAAGGCCTCGGCGTTCCCGACTCCATCGAGGGCACGTCGTTCGAGCGAACCGCGCGCAACTTCGACACCTCCACGGTCGAACTGCTCGGGTGGCTAGTCCGCTACTTCGTCGTCGGCGTCGCCGTCCTCGCGGCGCTCTCCATCGCGAACGTGAACTACGCCGACCGCTTCTGGAGTCAGGTCGTCGAGTTCCTCCCGATGCTGTTCTTCGCGGTGGTTATCGTCATCGTCGGCATCGTCGTCGGCGACAAGGTGGGACTGCTCATCGCGGAGCGACTGCGCGGCGTCAAACTCCCGCAGGTCGGCGTCATCCCCGCGGCCGCGAAGTTCACCGTGTTCTTCCTCGCGGCGCTCATCGCCCTCTCGCAACTCGGCGTCGCCACGACGGCGCTGGTGGTCCTCCTGGCCGCCTACCTGTTCGCCGTGGTGTTCCTCGGCGGCATCGCCTTCCGGGATATGCTCCAGTCGGGCGCGGCGGGGACGTACCTCCTCCTCACCCAACCCTACGCCATCGGGGACGAGGTGCGCGTCGGCGACACCGGCGGCATCGTCCAAGAGGTCGATCTGTTCGTCACGCGCGTCGAGAGCGACGACGAGGAGTACATCGTCCCGAACCGGAAAGTGTTCGACGAGGGTATCGTCCGAGTTCGGTGATAACGGCCCTAACTGACACATCAGTTACCGAAACTGTTTTGCGCTGTCAGGGGGACTATCTCCCGAACGCGAACATCCCGCACAGCATACATGAATCCGGACTCCCCTCCGACGCTCCGCTCCGACGCTCCCTGCGCGGCGGCACGCGACGTCGCCGAGACCCTCCTCGAAGCGTTCTATCAACAGGATATCCGCGAGGAGTGTCTTCTGAGCGGTGACGCGGCGGGTGCGGTCGAGGCGGCCGACGCGAGCGCCGAGGCGATGGCCGCGGTGTTCCGGGCGGAGTTTCCCGGACGCCCGCCCGAACGCGCCGAACGCGCCGGGAGGACGTTCGCACGCGCCCTGTTCGTCCAGGACGAAATCGAGAACTGGTTCGCGCTCCGGTCGAACGCCGCGGCGTTCGACCGGCCCGCGACGGAGTTCCTCTTCACCGACCTCTCCGAGGAGTACGACGGGGACGTCGGGGACGACCCTCGCTGGGCGAGAGTGCGGGGACTGCTCCGCCGCGTCTGTGCGGAGACCGGTATCGACGCCGCCTACGGCGACCGACAGACCGAGTTCTGGCGCCAACACGGTCAACGCGACGAGAACTGGGTGCGGACGGCGCTGGAAGCCCACCGGCTGAAAGTCGAGGCGATGGTCGCGGGCTGCGAGGCGGAGGAGGCGACGGCGCTCTCGGAGCGGTTCCTCTCCGGGGTGAAGTTACACGACCGGTGGAGTCGGGTCGACCGCGACCGGGATTTCGCCGCGATACGCGAAATCGTCACCGCGTACTACCAACGGGTCTTCGAACTCCGGGGAACCCCTCCCTCGGCGTGACCGACCTGTCGAACCCCGAGGATAAAATACTCTGAGCGTCTGGTGGACGTGTGGAGTGGAGCCCCGACGGAGACGACGACCGCCCCGGCGGCGAGGTGTACCGCCAGGCCTTCCGCAGTACCGGCGCTCCCGCGCTCATCGCCGACCCCAACTTCGTCATCCGCGACGTCAACGACAGCGGTCTGGAGTTTCTGGGCTACCAGCCGGGCGAACTCGTCGGACGCTCGGCGGCCGAGATATCCGGCGACGACGACATCTACGCCGACATCGTCGACCACCTCTCGCGCGGCGAGACCTGGAGCGGTCGGTTCGTCGCCCGGACGAGCAGCGGTGACAAGGTGTATGGCCGCGGGTCCGCGGCTCCCATCCTGGTGGACGGCAGCGTCGAGGGCGTCGTCGCCATCTTCGTCGACACGACGAAACAACAGCAGTACGAGAACGCCTCGGAGGTGCTGAACAGGCTGCTCAGACACGACCTGCGCAACGAACTCAACGTGATGTACGGCCACGTCCAGCGCGCGCAGTCGGCCGCCTCGAAGGACGAGGCGGCCGAGAGCCTGCAGAAGGCCCAGAAACTGATACTCGAAATCGTCCGTAAATCCGAACGCGCGCGCGACCTGCGCGACCTGTTGGAGCGCTCGTACGGCGCGACCAACCGCCCCGTCCGTCTCGATATCGTCCTCAACAACGCGATGGTCGAGGTGATGCGGGAGTTCCCCGACGCGGCCTTCCGCTTCGAGGTGTTCCCCGAAGTCGTCGTCAGCGCGGACGACCTGCTGTCGACGGCGGTGGAGGCGGTGCTGGAGAACGCCGTCACGCACAACGACAGCGCCGACCCGGTGGTCACCGTCGACGTGGAGGTCCGCGAGGACCACGTCGTCCTCGCCATCTCCGACAACGGCCCCGGCGTCCCGGAACCCCAACGCGACCTGATATTCGGGCGCGAGGAGTACGACCAACTCCACCACGGCACCGGAATCAGCCTGTTCTTCGCCGACAGCGTCTTCGACAGTTACGGCGGCGACATCTGGGTGGAGGACAACGACCCGCGCGGCGCGACGTTCAAGATTCGACTGACGCGCGTCTGATCGGTAACACGCTCCCCTCTCAACTCACTGTCCTGCCTCCTCTCGGGGGTAGTCAGTCGTCGTCGTCCTCGTCTCCGCCGTCCCCGTCCTCGAACTCCGCGCTCGACATCGGGCGGGCGGGCACGCCGGCCACCGTCGTCCCCGGCGGCACGTCTCGCGTCACCAGCGAGTTCGCGGCCACCTGCGCGTCCTCGCCGACGGTGACGCCCGGGAGAATCACGGCCTTCGCGCCTATCATCGCCCGGTCTTCGAGGACGACTTCGCCCGTGCGGTACTCCTCCTGCAGGAACTCGTGACAGAGGAGCACCGAGTCGTAGCCGACGATAACGTCGTCTCCCAGTGTGATGAGTTCGGGCCAGAAGACGTCGGGCGTGGCTTCGAGGCCCCACGAGACGCCGCTGCCGACGGTGACGCCGAGGCGCCGGAGCGCCCAGTTCTTCCACCGGAGGAACGGCGCGACGCGGGCGACCCACACCAGAACGTAGTTCAGCGCCACCCGCCAGACGGGCTTGGCGTCGGTCCAGTACTGGAGGGAGTTCAGGGGACCGGGCGTCGGGTGCGAGGTCACCCGGCGGTGTCGGGGTCCCGCCGCGTCGTCGGTGTCGTCGCTCACGTCCGTCGATTGGTCGCGTTCGTACAAAAGGCTCCGCAGTCGACGCGGCGCCGACCCGCTTACTCCCCGCGCAACTCGGCCATGTGGTCGATTCGCTGCTGCACCAACTCCGGCGTACCGATATCGTGCCGGACGCGGAGTCCGTCGCCCGCGGCCGACAGGGCCGCCTCGGCGGACTCCTCGGCGGCTTCGATGGTGTCCTCGACGCCGACGACGGCGAACGACCGCGAGGTGGTGGTGTAGAGGCCGTCCTCGCGGGCGTCGACGCTGGCGTAGAAGAGGAGGGCGTCACCGGCGCTCTCCTCGTCCACCTCGATTCTCGCGCCCGAGTTCGGGTCCGTCGGGTAGCCGTCGGGGACGGCGTACTTACACACCGTCGCCTTCCCCGAGAACGCAAGTTCCGGCAGTTCGTCGCCGTCGCGCGCGGCGGTCACCACGTCGAGGAACGGGGTTTCGAGGACGGGCAGGGTGTTCATCGCCTCCGGGTCGCCGAAGCGGGCGTTGAACTCGACGACTTTGATTCCGTCAGTCGTCAGCATGAACTGGCCGTACAGGACCCCTTTGTAGTCTTCGAGCGACTCCACGACGGCCTCCAGCACGTCGACGGCATCGGCGTACTCCTCGAACGACATGAACGGCAGTTCGGCGGCGGCGTCACTGTAACTCCCCATGCCGCCAGTGTTCGGCCCCTCGTCGCCCTCGTAGGCGCGCTTGTGGTCCTGCACGGCGGGCGTCGGGCGCACCTCGCCGTTCGCCACGAACGCCTGCACGGTGAACTCCTCGCCCACCAGACGCTCTTCGAGGACGACCTCGTCGTAGTCGGAGTCGCGGAGGTACTCCTTGGCCTCCTCCTTGGTCACCTGGTCGCCGGTGACCTTCACGCCCTTGCCCCCCGTCAAACCGGCCGGCTTGACCGCCAGGTCGCCGTCGTAGTCGTCGATGTAAGCGCACGCCTCGTCGGTATCCTCGAAGACGGCGAAGTCCGGACAGCCCGGAACGTCGTGGTCGGCCATGAACTCCCGCTGAAAGGCCTTGTCCGTCTCGATGCGCGCGTCGTCGGACGTCGGACCGAACGTGTAGACGCCCGCGTCGTCCAACGCGTTGGCGACGCCCGCTTCGAGGGCCGACTCGGGGCCGACGACGGCGACGTCGGCGCCGACGTCCCCGGCGTAGTCGACGATGGCCTCGGCGTCCGTCTCCGACACCTGCCGGAACCCGGCCGAGAGCGACGCGATGCCGGGGTTGCGGTTGCTCGCGCAGGCGTACAGTTCGCAGTCCGAATCCGACGTCAGCGCGCGCGCGATGGCGTGTTCGCGGCCGCCGCCGCCGACGAGGAGCGCAGTCTCCGTCATACTCGCCTGACCTCGGCACGAGGGTGTAAAGGTTGCTCTTCTCGGGGGCGAATCTGTGCGCGGTCGTGCACACCCGAACCCTCTCGGCGCGACGCCCGCACGTCTGTCAAACCGACGTTTGACCCACCAGAAGACCCTTTCCGTCCTCTTCACCAGTGGGCGTATGGTCTCTCGTAGACGCTTCCTCCGACTCGGCACCGGCGCGGTGACGGCGACGGCGGCCGCCGGATGCATCGGCAGTTCCCACGGCGGCGACGACACCGTCCCGGTCACCGACGCGTCCGACTCGACCGACGGGACGACGACGGGAGGGAACGGAGACGAGTCCGCGTCTCCCCTCGAACTCCCCGAGTGGGACCCCGACTGGACGCTGTCGTTCGACGGGCCGAACGTGCTCGGAGTCGATGCCGACGGCGCCGGTCCGCTGTTCGTCACGCTGAGCGACGACGGCGGCGACGCTCCGTCCTCCGCCGTCGTCGCCGTCGACCCCGCCGAGCGCTCGGTTCGCTGGCGGACCGAGATACGGGGCGAAGCGGTCGCCGGGTCGCACGCCGCCGCGCGGGGCGTCGCTCGTGGCAGATGGGGCGCGACGCTCTCCGACGATGCGCTGTACGCCGTCGCCGGCCGGACGGACGAACGGGAGTGGACGGCGCTCCACGCCCTCGACCGGTCGACCGGCGAGCGCCGCTGGTCGCTCGAACGCGGGCGGGAACTCGGCGTCGCCGGCCGCTCGGAGGGCCTCGTCGTCGCCGCCGGGACGGAGTTCTTCCCGCCGCCGGGCGTGACGCCGACCAGCCACCAGACGCCGGAGGACCCGCTGACGACCGTCGTCTACGGCCTCGGCGCGGACGACGGGAGCGTTCGGTGGACGCGCGAGTTCGAGGCCGTCTCGGACGTCGCCGTCGGAGACCGGAGCACCTTCGTCGTCGCTTCCGGCCGCCTCGTCGCCCTCGGCCGCGACGGCGAGACGCGGTTCACGCTCGGCGGCGGCGCTCCGGCCGCGCGCGTCGAAACCATCGACGACCGACCGTACCTGCTCGCCGGGGAGGACGGGGGCGCGACGCTCTCGGGCGTCGCCCCGAACGGCGACGTGGACTGGCGGGTCGACGCCCCCGTCGGCGAACTCCTCGCGGGGGAACGCCGCCTGTACGCCGGCGGCGACGCAGTCCTCGCCGTCGACCCGGACGGGACCGTCCGCTGGCGCGACGACGACTACGGGAAGTGGCTCCTCCTCGACCCCGACGGCGACACGCTGTACGCGCGGTCGGGCGTGGCCGCGGACGCCGCGACGGCGTACGGTGCGGGCGGTTCGAACGGAGGGAAGCGCTGGACGTTCGACCCGCCGTCGAGAAACGCGTGGCCCGAGGCGGCGACGGAGGATTCGCTGGCCGCCACAGCCATCACCGGCGACGACGCGGACGACCCGTTCTACACCGTCTACTCGGTGACCGGGGACGGCGAGGCGACGAAGTCACTCGGCGTCGACACGGTCTTCGACGCCCTCGGACGCGAGGAGCGGGTGTACCTCGGCGACGGCGAGTCGAACCTGCTGGCGCTGACGCCCTGAGGCTCGCGCGCGGCCGTGTCGCCACTATCTCGTCCTGCGTCGTCGCCGTCGGGACTCGCCGTCTCCACGGCCCTTTAGTCTCCGCGGCGTCGTCTATTCGATATGAGCGACGCGACGGGGCGAAATCGGCTCGGCGACGAACAGAGCCCGTACCTCCGACAGCACGCCGACAACCCGGTCAACTGGCAGCCGTGGGACGAGGCGGCCCTCGAAACCGCCCGCGAGGAGGACAAACCCATCTTCCTCTCGGTGGGCTACTCGGCGTGTCACTGGTGTCACGTCATGGCCGACGAGAGCTTCGAGGACGAGGAGGTGGCGCGGGTGCTGAACGAGTCGTTCGTCCCCGTCAAGGTCGACAGGGAGGAGCGGCCCGACCTGGACAGAATCTACCAGACCATCTGCCAACTCGTCTCCGGCGGCGGCGGGTGGCCGCTGTCGGTGTGGCTCACTCCTGAAGGAAAGCCGTTCTACGTCGGGACGTACTTCCCGAAGGAGGAACGGCGCGACAGGGGGAACGTCCCCGGATTTCTCGACCTCTGTCGGTCGTTCGCGGACGCGTGGGAGACGGATAGAGAAGAGATAGAGAACCGCGCGCAGCAGTGGACGGACGCCCTGAAGGACCAGTTGGAGGAGACGCCCGACGAGGCGGGCGAGGCGCCCGGGACGGAGGTGCTCGGCGAGGTGGCGAAGGCCGCCCTGCGCGGCGCGGACCGCGAGTACGGCGGGTTCGGTTCCGGCGGGCCGAAGTTCCCCCAACCCGGTCGAATCGAGGCGCTGCTCCGTTCGTACGTCCACTCCGACGAGGAGGAACCGCTCGACGTGGCGATGGAGGCGCTGGACGCCATGGCCGGCGGCGGGATGTACGACCACGTCGGCGGCGGCTTCCACCGCTACGCAACCGACCGACAGTGGACCGTCCCGCACTTCGAGAAGATGCTGTACGACAACGCCGAGATTCCGCGCGTCTACCTCGCGGCCCACCGTCTCACGGGCCGGGAGGACTACGCCGACGTCGCCCGCGAGACGTTCGACTTCGTCGCGCGCGAACTCCGCCACCCGGACGGCGGCTTCTACAGCACGCTCGACGCCCAGAGCGGCGGCGAGGAGGGGACGTTCTACGTCTGGACGCCCGAACAGGTGCGCGAAGCGCTGGACGACGAGACGCGCGCCGACGTGTTCTGCGACTACTACGGCGTCAGTTCTGGGGGTAATTTCGAGAACGGCACCACCGTCCTCACCGTCTCGACGCCGATAGACGAGGTGGCCGAGGAACACGGCCTGACGACCGACGAAGCGGTCGACCACCTCGATTCGGCGCGCGAGACGCTGTTCGAGGCGCGGGAGTCGCGGACCCGCCCGCCGCGCGACGAGAAGGTGCTCGCCGGCTGGAACGGCCTGATGATTTCGAGCCTCGCGCAGGGGTCCTTGGTCCTCGGCGAGGAGTACGCCGAACGCGCGGCCGACGCGCTCGGGTTCGTCCGCGAGCACCTGTGGGACTCGGATAGAGAGCGGCTCTCCCGCCGGTTCAAGGACGGCGACGTGAAGGGGGACGGTTACCTCGAGGACTACGCGTTCCTCGCGCGTGGCGCGTTCGACCTGTACCAGGCCACCGGCGACGTCGACCACCTCGCGTTCGCCGTCGACCTCTCGCGGACGCTGGTCGACCTGTTCTACGAGGAGTCGGCGGGAACGCTGTACTTCACGCCGGCCGACGGCGAGGCGCTGGTCACCCGCCCGCAGGAGCTACAGGACCAGTCGACGCCCTCCAGCGTCGGCGTCGCCGCCTCCCTGCTCCTCGACCTCGACTCGTTCGCCCCCGACGCCGACTTCGCCGCCGTCGCGGGGTCGGTGCTCGACACGCACGCCGACCGGATTCGGGGTCGGCCGCTCGAACACGTCTCCCTCGCTCTCGCCAGCGAGAAGCGCGCCCGCGGCGGGTCCGAGATAGTCGTCGCCGCCGACGCCCTGCCCGAGTCGTTCCGCGAGACGCTGGCGGCGCGGTACGTCCCCGGGTCGGTCCTCTCCGTCCGACCGCCGACGGAGGAGGAACTGGCGCCGTGGCTCGATACGCTCGGTCTCTCGGAGGCGCCGCCCGTCTGGAAGGGCAGGGAGATGCGCGACGGCGACCCGACAGTCTACGCCTGCGAGGGGCGGGCCTGCTCGCCGCCCGCGCACTCGGTCGACGAGGCGCTGTCGTGGTTCGGCGGCGACGGCGGCCTCGACGTGGAGCCCTCGGACGTGGACCTCGACGAGTCGGGACTCGACCTCGACGGCGAGTGAGTCAGCTCCGAATCCCGCGGCCGTCGTAGCCTCGGAGCGTTTCGGCGAGGAAGTCGGCGACCGACTCCGCCCGTTCGACGTCCGCGCAGGGGAGCGCTCTCGGCGGTCGGTGCAGTTTCTCCAGCGTCCACGACAGCGCCTTTCCTATCGGGTCTTCGGAGACGGGTTCGCCGAGGCTCCACGACAGTTCGAGCGCCGTTCCGTCGGCGGTGACGCGGAGTCCCCTGAGGTTCGAGATACCGTAGCAACTGCTCCGGCGTTCGTCCAGCGTCTCCTCGCAGACGGCGGGGCCGACGCTCCACCGCCGGTTTTCGGCCTCCCACTCGGTGTGGGGTTCGCCCGCGACGAGGCAGGCGTCGAGACCCGCGAGCGAGGCTTCCGCCGCCGCGAACGCGTCTTCCGGAAGTACGCCCGCGTCGACGGCGAGGTCCGTGTGGTGCGGCATCGCCGACAGCACCGTCCGACCGTCGCGGACGAGACGAATCTCGGCGACGAAGTGCGAACCGACGACGTCGTTCGTCAGTTCGACGAGGCGGCGCATCGCGTCGCGGCCCGGTCCGTCGAGTTCGACGCCCCACGCCGTCCAGCCGTGTTCGTCTCGGTTCGGGAGTCTATCGAACTCCCCGCGAATCGCGTCCCACGCCCGCGCGCAGTCTTCGATGTCCGGCGTTTCGTCCAGCCATTCTTCGTCCAGTCTGACGAGTCCGCGGCCCGCGTACGGGGACAGGGCGTCGAACAGACCGAACAGGGCGTCGACGTAGTCGCCGCTCAGGAGGGTGTGCGTCCCGTGAAAGTCGGTGGAGGGCATGTCGCCGGGGAGTCGGACGCGGCGACCGTCAGCTTACCGCCGCAGTTCGTCCGCGAGGTAGACGGCGATGGAGACGGGTTCCTCCTCGACGAACCGCGCCACTTCCTCGCCGTTGACGGCTTCGCCGTCTGCTCGGGGCGTCTCCGACGACCCGGTGTCGCGTTCGACGACGACCGTCGGAATCAGTTCGATGTCGTACTCCTCGACGAGCGGTCCGGTCTTGCTGCCGTCGTCCTCTTTCTCCACCGGGTAGTGGTGGATGTTCTCGTCCGGGACCTCGGCGGCGTCGAGGGCGGCCCCGAAGTCGGGTAGTTGGTTTCGGCAGTCGCTGCACCAGTCGCCGCCCCAGATTCGGAAGACGAGTCCGTCCTCCGAGAGGGTCTCGACGGCGTCGGCGTAGGAGTCGGCGTCCCACGCGGGGTTCGGTCGCATCGTCTCCAGCGTTCCGGATTCGGCGTCGGCCATGGGGGAGGATAGCGAACGCGGGGACGTAAACCGCGCGGTGGCGGTGAGGCTCGCCGCGCGCCCGTCTCATCGGTCGCGTGGGCTCCCCGAAGTGCTTTTGTCGATTCCTTGCTACCATATCCCATTCGTGTCGAGAACGACGCCGCGGACCGACGGCGGGACGGAGGACGACCCAGAGCGGTCGGTGACGCCGCTGGAACTGTTCTTCGACTTGGTGTTCGTCTTCGCGTTCACGCAGGTTTCGAGTCTGCTCGCGCACGACCTCACGTGGACCGGATTCGCCAGCGGCGCGGCGCTGTTGGCCGCCCTGTGGTGGGCGTGGGTCGGCTACTCGTGGCTGACGGGTGCCGTGGACGCCGAGGCAGTGCTTCCGGTTCGGCTGGTGGTTCTGACCGCGATGGCGGCGATGCTCCTCGTCGCGCTGGCGGTCCCCGACGCGTTCGGCGACGACGCACTCCTCTTCGCCGCCGGCTACCTCGTCGTCCGGACGTTGCACCTCGTGCTGTACGCCGTCGTCGCCGCTTCCGAGAGTCGCTCGGCGGTCCGACGGGTCGCGCCGGGGTTTCTCGGCGGTCCACTCATCTTGGTCGCCGCGGCGTTCTCCGACGGAGCGGTGCAGGCGGGCCTGTGGCTGTCGGCGCTCGCGTTGGACTACGGCGTCGTCTTCGTGCGCGGTGTCGAGGGTTTCCGCGTCACCGTCTCGCACTTCGTCGAACGACACCGGCTCGTCGTCATCATCGCCCTCGGCGAGTCGCTCGTCGCCATCGGAATCGGCGCCGACGGCCTGCCGTTGAGGGCGGGCGTCGTCGTCGCGGCGCTGCTCGGCATCGTCCTCGTCGTCGCGCTCTGGTGGCTCTACTTCGACTACGTCGTGCTCGCCGCGGAACGCCGACTGGCGCGCGAACGCGGGGACGCCCGGGCGGCGCTGGCGCGCGACTCGTACAGTTACATCCACCTTCTCATGGTCGGCGGGGTCATCTACGTCGCCCTCGGCATCGAACGGACGCTCGCTCACTTCGACGAACCGCTCGGCCTGCTCCCCGCCGTCGCGCTCTGCGGCGGGTGCGCGCTCTACCTCTTCGGACACAACGCGTTCCGGTACCGCGACCACCGGACGGTCAGCGTCCCGCGACTGGTCGTCGCCGCCGCGGTGCTGGCGCTGATTCCGCTCGCCGTCCGCGTCCCGTCCGTCGCCGCGCTCGCGGCCGTCACGGCGCTGTTCGTCGGACTCGCGGGCTACGAGACGGTTCGGTCGGAGCATCGCAAGCGGCTCCGGGCCGCCGGAACCGACGCCGGGTGACCGGCGACACCTCGGCGATATCGGCGTCTCTTGCCCCCGTCCGCCATCGTTTTCGGTCGGAGTCTACTACTGAGTCCCAATGGACGCGAACATCCTCGAGACCATCGGCTCCCCGCTGGTCGAGGTGTCGTCGCCCGAGGGGGCGACGGTGGCGGCGAAGGTGGAGTCGAAGAACCCGGGCGGGTCGGCGAAGGACCGCCCGGCGCTGGCGATGATAGAGGCGGCCGAGCGTGAGGGCGACATCTCGCCGGGCGACAGCCTGGTCGAACCGACCAGCGGCAACACGGGCATCGGCCTCGCGATGGTGTCGGCGGCGAAGGGCTACGACATGACCATCGTGATGTCCGATTCCGCCTCGAAGGAGCGCCGCGACGTCATGCGCGCCTACGGCGCGGACATCGAACTCGTCGAGGGCGACATCTCCGCGGCGAAGGAGCGCGCCGACGAGTTGGAGGCCGAGGGGATGACGCAACTGCGCCAGTTCGAGAACGAGGCGAACCCCCGCGCGCACTACCGGACGACGGCCGAGGAGATTCTCGAACAGGTCGGCGACAGGGAGATAGACGCCCTCGTCGCGGGCGTCGGTACCGGCGGCACGCTCTCGGGCATCGGCCGCCGCCTCCGCGAGGAGTTCCCCGAGATGACCGTCGTCGCCGTCGAACCCGCCGGGAACGCCGTGCTCTCGACGGGCGAACCCGGCCGCGACGACTATCAGGGGATGGGACCGGGGTTCGTCAGCCCCAACCTCGACAGGGACCTCTTGGACGACATCGAAGTCGTCGCCCTCGGAGACGCCGAGGCGGAGTGCCGCCGCCTCGCCCGCGAGGAGGGGATTCTGGTCGGCCAGTCGTCGGGCGCCTCGAACCTCGCCGCTCGTCGCGTCGCCGAGGAACTCGCCACGCCCGAGGCGAACTGCCCCGAACCGCCGGAACGGTACGTCATCGAGGACGCGGCGGACGACGTGCGCTCGGAGGAGTCTCGCTCCGGCGACGTGCGCGCCGACGGCGGCCCGGCGGGCGCCGGCGGGGGCGCCGAAGCCGACGACTGCCCCCTCGTCGTCACGGTGTTTTGGGACAGCGGCGAGCGCTACATGTCGACTGGAATGTTCGACTGAGGCGGCGACTCACGCGCCGAACTCCGACTCGTGGACGCGGACGACCACCGTCTCCTCCACCTCGCGCAAGTCGTAGGACGGAATCGACCCGTCCGGACGGCGCGAGACGAACATCGGTTCGACGAGGCGGCCGTCCGCGAGGCCGTAGACGGCGAGTCGCTCGCCCGTCTCCTCGGGACGCATCTCGCCGTCGCGCACCGCCTCCGCGAGGCGGCGCGAGAGCCACTCCTCCGAGGAGATACTCGGCTCCCGCACCAGGACGTGGTCGACGAAGCGGACGAGATACCAGTTCAGGTCGTTACACAGCGAGACGGCGGCGCCGACGCTCACCGTGTCGACGGCCAGGGAGTTCTCGAACGGGGTGCGGATTTCGTACGTCGAGAGGGCGGCCCGGGCGGTGTCTCTCGACAGGAGTTCGTACTGCACGTTCGCGTCGGGCGACCCTACGAAACAGACCCGCGTCACGGTCTGAGACCTGACGCGGGCGGGGTTTATCCGTTCCGATGCGGGCCGCCGGTCCGGCGGGGACTCGCCGTTCTGAGCGTTCGCGCGGAGAAGAGAACTACGCGTCGTGTTCGTACGCTTCGACCCAGTCGGCGGCGCACGCCTCGTCGCAGAAGGCGAGGAGACGACGCTCCCGGGTCAACTTCTCCGTTCGGTTCGGCGAGCGCTCGCGGTCGAGTTCGGCTTGGTAGTGCGGTCCGTCCAGTTCGACCGTCGCGCCGCAGGTGGGACAGGTGTCGGTGCCGGTCCGCCAGCGACTGCGCGGGACGACTTGCAGGACGGTCCATCCCGCGCCGGCCGCCGGAGTGGAGGGGCTGCGAGTCTCAGACATGGTCGAACGTACGAGTTCGTACTATGTAAAGGCATTTACACCCGGTTTTTCATTCGGTACGCGTCCGTTCGTGTGGAAAATAGTGAGGTTACTCCGGATATGTAATCTGTCCAGTGGTAGCCAATCACACGTCCCGGTCCAGCGGTTCCACCGACGCCTCCCGCCCCGCGCGTCGCGCCGCGTCGAGCAGTCCGTCGGGTTCGGCGGCGACGACGTCCGCCAGGGAGGCGTTCGTCTCGGGATGTGAGGGGGCGACCCGTTCGCACCCGACGGGCAGCGTCGAGTCGTCGTAGGTGCCGAGGCGGCGCGCCTCCTCGACGATGTCGGACTTGTCGGCCGTCGACACCGGTCGGTGGACGGGGAGCGCCGCCGCCGCGTCCGTGACGGCGAGGTTCGGACCGGTCTGACTCGACTTCTGCCCGATGGACTCCCCGGTCGCTATCGAGTGGGCGCCGTCGCGCCGGGCCACCGCCTCTGCCATGACGAGCATCGCGCGGCGGAGCGACAGCATGCGCGTGTCGTCGACGGCCGCGACGAGACGGTCGACCACGGCCGCGCCGTCGACGACGCGCGGGCGCAGGTCCTCGTCGGGGGCGCGCGCCGCGAGCGTCCGAACCACCTCGAACGCCCGGGCGCGGTGGTCGGCGCCACCGTAGTCGCCGATGTCGACGTACACCGGAATCGGAACGCATCCGCGGCGCATCAGTCGCCACGCGGCGACGGGGGAGTCGATGCCGCCGCTGACGAGGACGGCGACGCGGCCCTGCGTCCCGAGGGGGAGGCCGCCGGGGCCGTCGAACCGGACGACGGAGACGTACGCCTCCCCGCCCCGGACCTCGATGCGGTACGTCCGGTCGGGGTCGTCCAATTCAACCGTCGCATCCGTCAGGTCCTCCACGAGTCGCCCGCCCCCGACGTTCAGGTCCCGGCCGGAGAACCCGTGCTCCTCGGCGGGGCCGACCCGTTTCGCGTCGACGGCGAACGTCGCCCCCTCGGGGTGGCCGGCGGCGAGGGCTTCGAGGGCGCCGTACACCGCTTCGCGCGTCGCGTCGACGGCGAGCACCGGGCGGGCGAAGGAGACGCCGGGAAGCGTCGCCACCGCCGCCGCGACGGCCCGCGCCTCCTCGGCGTCCGACGGGCGGACGACGATACGGGACCACCGACGCTGCACCTCCGCCTCGAACCCGCGTTCGCGGAGGAGGGCGCGCACGCTCGCGGCCAACCGGTCGGCCATCTTCGCTCTGACCTCGCTGCTCTTGGCCCCGAACTCGCCGAACCCGACGAGGACGGCGTCCGCTCGCATCACGACGCGGAGTTGACCCCCGACCGGTATCAGCGTCCCGGTGCGTCCGCGGGAGTTATATACCATATGTATGCTACTACTTCCCACACGAGACGGACGGGGACCCAATATAAACCGATTAGTGCGGATTCGGGATACTCTCCGCTACGTACCCCGACTCCCGCCCATCGCTCCCCTTCACCCCGACCATACCACAATGGACGAAACTGACGGTTACGCCCCGTACGAACCGGCCGACCGAGACGTCGACCTGACGGACCCGACGTACTACCTCAACCGCGAGTTGAGCGAACTGGAGTTCCAGCGGCGCGTCCTCCACGAGGCCGTCGACGACCGGCAACCGCTCCTCGAACGCGTCCGGTTTCTCTCCCTCTTCACGAAGAACATGGACGAGTTCTTCATGAAGCGGGTCGGCGGTCTCAAACAGCAGATAGACGCCGACGTGACCGAACGCACCGTCGACGGCCGGACGCCGAGAGAGCAGTTGACCGCGGTGCTGGAGAAGGCCCGCCCGATGTTCCGGGCGCAGGCGTCGTGTTACCTCGAAGCGGTCCGCGGCGCCCTCGCCGCGGAGGGCATCCGCGTCCGCGACTACGGCGACCTGACCGCCGACCAGCGAGGGCGGATGCGCGAGTACTTCCGGGAGTCGGTGCTGCCGACGCTGACGCCGCTGGCGTTCGACCCCGCGCATCCGTTCCCGTTCATCTCGAACCTCAGCCTCTCCCTGGCCGTGATGACCCGCCGCGAGGCGAGGGCCGACCCGACGTTCACCCGGGTGAAGATTCCGCAGAACCGCCCGCGACTGGTCGAGGTGCGGGGGAACGGCGAGGGGAGAGACGGGAGCGAGGGGGTCGAGTACGTCCTCCTCGAGGACGTCGTCCGCTCGAACCTCGACCTGCTGTTCCCGAACGTCGAGATAGTGGACACGACGCTGTTCCGCCTCACGCGCAACGCCGAGGTGCGGCGCAACGAGGAGGTGGCCGAGGATCTCATCGACATGATCGAGGAGGTCATCGAACAGCGACGCTTCGCCACCGTCGTCCGCCTGGAGGTCGAAGAGGACGCGCCGGAGGCGGTGGTGGACCTCCTCGCCGAACAGCTAGCTCTGTCGGACGAGGAGGTGTTCCGCCTGCCCGGTCTGCTCGACTACCGGGAACTGCTGTCGCTGACCGACCTCGACCGGCCGGACCTGAAACTCGACTCGTGGACGCCGCGGCCGCACCCCCGCCTCGAACGCGACGCGACGCCGGCGGTCGGCGCGGACCGCGCCGCCGACGTGTTCTCCGAGATTCGCCGCGACGACGTGCTGCTCCACCACCCCTACCACTCCTTCGACGACACCGTCCAGCGGTTCCTCGACGAGGCGGCGAACGACCCCGACGTGCTCGCCATCAAGGCGGCCATCTACCGGACGGCGTCGGATTCGCAGGTCATCCAGAGCCTCATCGACGCCGCCGAGAACGGCAAGCAGGTGGCGGTGATGGTCGAACTGAAGGCGCGGTTCGACGAGCGGAACAACGTCGAGTGGGTGCGCCGCCTCGAAGAGGAGGGCATCCACGTCGCCTACGGCACCATCGGGCTGAAGACGCACACGAAGACGGCGCTGGTCGTCCGCGAGGAAGACGACGGCGTGCAGTTGTACTCGCACGTCGCTACCGGAAACTACCACTCGGAGACGGCGAAGGGGTACGTCGACCTCGGATTGCTCACCGCCGACCGCGACGTGGGACAGGACCTCGTGAAGGTGTTCAACTTCTTCACCGGCCCCTCGCTGGACGAGGAGTTCCGCAAACTGCTCATCGCGCCGGTGACGATGCGCGAGGAGTTGACCGAGTGTATCCGGCGCGAGGCGTGGCACGCGCGGAACGGCCGGGACGCGCGCATCGTCGTCAAAGTGAACGGACTGGAGGACCCGCAGATGGTCGAGGAACTGTACCGCGCGTCGATGGCGGGCGTCGACATCGACCTCGTGGTGCGCGACATCTGCCGGCTCCGACCCGGCCTCGACGGCGTGACCGAGAACGTCACCGTCCACAGCGTCGTGGGGCGCTTCCTCGAACACTCCAGGATATTCTACTTCGAGAACGGAGCGAGCGCGGCGCCCTCGCAGGTGCCCGACGACGGCGAGTGGGGAGAACCGGAGTGGTACGTCGGTTCGGCCGACTGGATGACCCGAAACCTCGACAAGCGCGTGGAGGCCGTCGCGCCCGTCGAGGACCGCGAACTCCGCGAACAGCTTCGATTCGTCCTCGAACTGGCGACGAACGACAACCGCAAGCGCTGGACGATGAACGCCGACGGGACGTACGACCAGTGTCACCCTACGGACGGCGAACCCGTCGTCGAGATGCAGCGAATCCTGATGGACCGGACGGCGGCCGCCGCCGAGAACGGGGACGGCCGGGGGGTGCGAACGGACCACCCCGCCGCGCCCGGCGAACTCCTCGTCGAACCGCGTCGGGACGGGGATGAGAGAGACGAGGAGAGCGGAGCGGCGGACGGGGAAAGCGACGCGGACGCCGACGCCGACGGCTCACCCGACGACGCCGACACCGGCACCGGCACCGCCGACGCCCCCGGTACCGCGGACAACGTGACCCCCGACGCGGCGGCGCCGTCGGCCGAGGCGGACGCGACGGGGACAGGGAGGGCCGACTTGGGAGACGGCGTCGACGGACCGGACGAGAGCGAGAAACGCAGCGACGCATCGCGTGCGGACGAGACCGACGCGGGGTCGGGTTCGGACTCGGACCCGAACTCGGGGGCCGACCTCCCGCCGGCGATGCGCGAACACGGGGACCGCTGGTACGTCCCCGACAGCGACCACTACGCGTACGCGGTCCGGACGCCGGACGGGGACCGGCGCTACCGGAAGACGCGCGAGGCGACGGAGGAGTTGTTGGCGCGCTACTACGGGTGAGCCGACTCGGAGCGTTCGCTCGTCGCTCGCCTCAGAACGTCGTCAGTTCGCCGTCGATGACGCGGCGCGTCACGTTCGTCACGTTCGCCAGTTTGTCGTCGATGATGGCCTCCACGTCGGCCTCGATGTCCGAGAGGGGGACGCCCTCCTCGGTGACGACTTTCGCGTCGGCGACGTGGGGTTCGTCGATGGGACGACCGATCTGCGAGAGCAGGCGCACCTGCAGGTCGCGGATGCCGTCGACGTCGGCGACGACAGATTCGGCCACGTCGGTCGACAGCAGGTTGTATATCTTCCCGATGTGGTTGACGGGGTTCTTCCCGGAGGTGGCCTCCATGCTCATCGGCCGGTTGGGCGTGATGAGGCCGTTCGCACGGTTGCCGCGGCCGACGGAGCCGTCGTCGCCCATCTCGGCGCTGGTGCCGGTGACGGTGAGGTAGATGGAGCCCTCGTCGTAGTCGTCGGCCGTGTTCACCTGCACGTTCACCTCGCGGTCGGTGTAGTCTCCGGCCACGTCGCCGACGTACTCGCGGACGTGTTCGACGGCCTCTTTGTACTCTCCGAGGTCGGCGATGTACGCGTCGACCATCGCGGCGGCGACGGTGATGTCTATCTGGTCGTCCTCGCGCTTGCCCATCACCTTCACGTCGGGGCCGAGGTAGGGGTGGCGTTCCGCGTACGGGCCGTTGAGCTGTCGCTCGACGTTCAGCACGATGCTCTCGGTCTCGGTGAGGGGGGCGTGACCGACGCCGAAGGAGGTGTCGTTCGACATCGGCACCTCGACGGCGTCCTCGCCGAAGACGTCCTGGAGGTCGCCGGAGCCCTCGCCGAGTTTCACGTCGACGATGACGTCGGTGCCGAACTCCAGTTCGGGGATGTTCTCCGCGAGGTAGTCGCGCGCGGCCTCGAGGGCGACGGCGTCGACGGGGAGTTTCTCGCCGTCGTACTGCTTGGTCGCGCGGCCCACGAGGAGGATGTAGATGGGTTCGATGACCTCGCCCCCGCCGAACCCGGGCGCGGACTCGCCGGCGACGATCTGGGTCTCGTCGGTGTTGTAGTGGAGGACTTTGCCGACCCGGTCGAGATAGAGGTTCGAGAGCGCCCGCGAGACGTTCTCCGCGATGCCGTCGGCGATGGAGTCGGGGTGACCGATACCCTTCCGCTCGACGATTTCGACGCTCTGATCCTCGACGGCGAGTCGCTCGACCGCCTCGATCTTGATGTTCCGCTCGGTCATTACGTCTCCTTCCGACCCACTCGGTGCTATAACTTGCGGAAAACTTCTTCCGCTCTCGTATTACTGGTGAGAATACGCCCCGGACGGGCGGTCACTCCGCGAGGAGGAGTGCGAGGTAGGAGGTCCGAATCTGGTCGTCCGGGTCGAGGCCGAGGCGGCGGAGAACCTCGAAGGCGCCCTCTCTGACGGCGTCTATCTCCGCTTCCGTCTCGGCCGCCGCCTCGACTTCCACGAACTCGCCGAGGCCCGCCACGGCGTCGAGGGTGACCGTGTAGCCGTCGAGGGCGAAGAACTCCCGGTCTTTCTCCACCGTCTCGACCGGTTCGAAGCCGAGGCCCGAGAGGATGCCCTCGACGCTCTCGCCGTCTCCGACGGTCGTCTCGTGTTCGCTCCGCGTCTTCGACGCCTCGTCGACGAGGGGGCCTTTGTACGTCACCTTCGTCGTCTCCCCCTCGTCTCCGCCGTCGCCGTCGTCGACGCGCGCCTCCCGGCGGATTCGGAGCGCCTCGTCCGTCTCCGCGAAGTCGCGGTGCGGGGCACCGTAGTAGGTGTCTGTCTGCTTGACACCGGCCTCGCGGACGGCGCCCGCCTCGGCGAGTCGCTCCCGAACCGTCCCGTGGTCCGCGCGGAGTTTGACCTCCACCTCGTACATACCCGGACTGGCGCCCCCCGCGGCTAAAAACGCACGTTCTCTCTCGCCGCCAGAACACTCAGAAATTCTATGTAATGGTTTATCACTCACAAGAGCGTGCTAGTATGTACCATGAGTGGAGAGCTCGCGGAGCGGGAGTCCGTCGGCGCCGAGGAATCGCTGGCCGAATCGTTCGAGATACCCATCAGCGGGCGCGTCGTCCTGATGGCGATGTCCGGCGGGTTCGTCGGCACGGTGCTGATGATGCCCGTCCTCGTCGGCATCCCCGAACTGCTGGGACTGTTTCAGACGGCGCCCATCACCGGGTTCGCCGGGTTCGCCGCGTTCTTCGGCCTCGAACCCACCCTGTTGCTCGGCGTCGTCCTGTTCGGGTTCGGCGGCACCGTCGTCCTCCCCCTGACGTTCCTCGTCCTCGGGGCGTTCCTCCCGCCGGAGTCGCCGCGCTACCTCCGCGGCGCGACGTTCGCGACGTTCTTCTGGACGGGGTTCCTCCCGGCGTTCTGGCCGGACGCCGGCCTCCTCACCGTCCTCTCCTTCCTCGTCTTCTCGCTTCTCGCCCACTGGGTGTACGGGCTGACGCTCGGCGTGGTGCTCCACCGCACGACCGGCATCCCGCAGCACGACGTCTGAACCTCCCCCTGTCCGCCCCTCCCGCACTCCCGGCGCGCCGCCGGGAAAACAGATAAATAGTATAAATAATAATTAACCACTCGTGCTCTCATGCCAACTACTACCACGGGCGTGGGGCTCGGCGTCCTCGCCCAGACGGGCCTGATTCCGCGCGGGACCCGCGCGTTCGTCTTCGAGCGCATCTTCGTCGTGTTCCTCGTGTTGGGCACCGCCGTCGGCGTCGTCGTCGTCGGCTACATGCTGTACAACGCGTACAAGTACCGCGCGGGCGGCGGGCGAGGCAGCGACGCCGACCGCCCCGTCCTCGGCGAACTGCCGTCCGGGAGCGGCGGCGGGCGGAAACTGTTCACCTCCTTCTTCCTCAGCACCGTCGTCGTCATCTCGCTCGTCTCGTGGACGTACGGGACCCTCCTGTTCGTCGAGGAGGGGCCGCAGGCGGAGGACACGATGGAGGTCCGCGTGGAGGGCTACCAGTTCGGGTGGCGGTTCGTCTACCCGAACGGGTACGAGTCCGACACCCTCTACGTCCCGCAGAACGAGTCGGTCAGACTCGTCGTCACCTCCGACGACGTGTTCCACAACTTCGGTATCCCCGCGTTGCGGGTGAAGACAGACGCCATCCCCGGACAGGAGACGGAGACGTGGTTCCGGGCCGAGGAGACGGGCAACTACACCGCTCGGTGCTACGAACTCTGCGGGTCCGGCCACTCGTTCATGACGGCGACGGTGGTCGTGATGGAACCCGGGGAGTACGAGGCGTGGTACGACGGAACCGAGGGTAACGCGTCCGTCACGGGAGGCGCGTCGGGCACCGAGACGGCGGCGAACGAGGCGGTCGCGGAGGCGGCGAAATGAGCGACGAACGCCGCACCGACGGCGGACACCCTGCAGACGACCAACCGAACACCGCGGACCGACGACCCGACGGCGGCAGCGCGGAACGGGCGGACGCCTCGACGGCCGTCGGCGAACTGACCGTCCCGGCCGCGGAGAGCGACTACGAGGAGACGGCCTCGGAGTTCCCGTCGACGGGGAGCATCCGCCGGTGGTTCGTCACGACCAATCACAAGGACGTGGGCATCCTCTACGTCGTCACCTCGCTGTTCTTCCTCGTCCTCGGCGGCGTGCTCGCGTGGCTCCTCAGAATCCAACTGTGGGCGCCGCGGACGCCGACGACGACGGTGCTGGAACCGCTGGCGTACAACCAGGCCGTCTCCGCGCACGGACTCATCATGGTGTTCTGGTTCCTCTCGCCGTTCGCGTTCGGCTTCGCCAACTACGTCGTCCCCCTGCAAATCGGCGCGAAGGACCTCGCGTTCCCTCGGCTGAACGCCCTCTCCTACTGGCTCTACCTCTTCTCGGGCATCCTGTTCGGCGTCTCCTTCTTCCAGGGCGGGACGTTCGCCGGCGGGTGGACGATGTACGCGCCGCTGAACGTCCCGACGTTCACGCCGGACGTGGGCGCGAGTACGGCGGTGCTGGCGCTGACGCTGTTCGTCGCGTCGGTCACCGTCTCCTCGGTCAACTTCCTCACCTCGATGCACACGATGCGCGCGGAGGGGCTAACGCTCAGGAAACTCCCCCTGTTCACGTGGTCTATCCTCCTCACGGTCTGGATGATGCTGTTCGCGTTCGCCGCGTTGCTGGCGGCGCTCATCATCCTCTCCTCCGACAGGCTCCTGGGGACGACCTACTTCGCGCTCGAATCGCCCGCCGGGTCGATGCTGTGGGCGCACCTGTTCTGGTTCTTCGGCCACCCCGAGGTGTACATCGTCTTCTTCCCGGCGTTGGGGGTGATGGCCGAGGTGTTCCAGACGTTCACCGGCCGCCGCATCGTCGGCCGCAAGTGGTTCATCGCGGCGATGGTTCTGGTTGCGCTCCAGAGCTTCGTCGTCTGGATGCACCACATGTTCCTGACGACCATCAACCTCCAGATAAAGACGCTCTTTATGATAACCACCATCGGCATCTCGCTGCCGTTCGACCTGATGGTGTTCGCGCTCATCTACACGATGCTGAAGGGGAAGATACGCTTCACCACGCCGTTCCTGTTCGTGTTCGGCGCCCTCCTGCTGTTCATCATCGGCGGAATTACGGGCGTCTTCCTCGGCGCCATCGTCCTCGACTACGAATTCAGAGGGACGTACTGGGTCGTCGCGCACTTCCACTACGTGATGGTCGGCGGCGTCACCGCCCTCGTCGGAGGGCTGTACTACTGGTTCCCGAAGATGACCGGGCGGATGTACGACGAGTTCCTCGGGAAACTCCACTTCGGCGTCTACTTCGTCGGCTTCAACCTCCTCTACTTCCCTCTGTTCGTCGCGTGGGAGACGCCGCGCCGCGTGTTCGACTACTCGGCCGGCCTCCAAATCTGGCACCAACTCGCCACCGTCGGCGCGTTCGTCCTCGGCCTCTCGTTTCTCATCATGTTCTACAACCTGACGAAGAGCGCGTTCTCCGGCGACCCGGCGGGCGACAACCCCTGGGAGTACGCCACCACCGCCGAGTGGGCCGTCCCCTCGCCGCCGCCGTTGGAGAACTTCCCCGGCCTGCCGACGTACCGGGACGGGTCGCTCGGGTTCCGCGAGGAGTCGACGGCGGCGGACGGCGGGGAGGCGGCCGCCGACGGCGGCGAGGCGGCGACGGACGGCGGGGAACGAGACGGGGACGCCGCCACGGACGGCGGCGTCGCCACCGCCGACGCGGCGACGCCCCCGGCGCGGCACGACGAACAGGAAGAGCACGCCAGCCACGCGAGTATCTGGCCGTTCGTCGTCGGCGCCGGGACGTTCCTCCTGTTCCTCGGCCTCTCGGGCCTCCGAGACGCGTCGTTCCCGGAGGGTGTCGCCGGGAGTTTCTACCTCGGCACCGCCGCCCTCGGCGGCGTCGTCACGCTCGGGTCGCTCGTGTTCATGGGGCTGGAACCGTTCCACGGCCCCGAACTCGCCGACGGCGAGGCGTGGCCGTTCAGCGGCCTGGAGTACGGGAAAGTCGGAATGTGGATATTCCTCGCCAGCGACGTGGTGCTGTTCGGCGGGTTCATCGGCGCCTACGTGTTCACGCGCGTGGCGTTCGGGTGGACGGCGTGGGAGCCGATTCCGTCGAATCCGGTTCCGGGGCTGGTGAACACCTACCTCCTCCTGACGAGCAGTTTCACCGTCGTCCTCGCTCTCGTCGCCGCGGAGAAGAGGAACCGGGCGGGGCTGGTCACCAGCCTCGCCGCGACGTTCCTCCTCGGCGTCGGCTTCCTCGTCAACAAGGGTATCGAGTGGGACCACCTGTTCCACGAGGGCCTGTGGCTCTCCTCGAACGTGCGCGCCTCGACGTTCTTCCTCACAACGGGACTGCACGCCGCGCACGTCATCGTGGGTCTCATCGTGACGCTGTATCTCGTCGCCCGCGCGTGGCGCGGGGCCTACTTGGAGGACAGCAGTTCGGTGGAGTACTTCGGCCTCTACTGGCACTTCGTCGACATCGTCTGGCTGTTCCTCTTCCCGCTGTTCTACATCCTGTGAGGTGACAAAAAATGAACACGAAACTGTACACGGTAATCTACGTGGTGTTGTTCGTCTCGGCGACGGTGCAAGTGCTGGTCGAGTTCGCCGGACTGGCCTACTGGACGGCGTTCGCGCTCATCATGGTGCTGTCGGCGGCGAAGGCGGTGCTCGTCGCCGCCTACTTCCAGCACCTGCGGTGGGAGCCCCGTTCGCTCACGTACCTCGTCGGAATCGGCCTCGCGGCGGCGCTGGCGCTGACGTTCGCCGCGTCGTACTCCATCCTCTGAGGTGGAGGTGGAGAGATGAGTCTCACACGCGCGCCCGCGAGGCGGTTCGACCGGCGCGCCCTCGGCTACGCCCTGCTGTTCTCGCTCCCGATGGCGCTCGGCATCACGGTGATGATGCTGAAGGTTGTCGGCGGACCGCTCTCGCGGCCCCTCGTGTTCGCGCCGGGCGCCGTCGTCGCCGCCTGCGTGTTCCTCCTCGTCGCCGTCGCGGCGACGGGGGGCGAGGCCGAGTAGGGTCCCGCCCCCGCCCTACAGTTCGTCGGCGGAGACGACCATCCGGTGGCGCCGCGTCTCGAATCCAAGCGAGTCGTAGAACGAGCGCGCCCGCTCGTTGTCCGCGTCCACGTCGAGGGCGAGTTCGCCGCACTCGGCCTCCTCCGCGTAGCGCGCGGCCCGGCGGACGAGTCGGTGCGCGAGCCCCGTTCCCCGGAACGCCGAGCGCACGTAGATATCGCCCACGACCAGCCTGTCGGGTCGGTCGAAGACGCTCGGGGACCGCTCGACGTCCGCCGAGACGAACCCGGTGAGCGCGCTCTCGGGGTCGGTCAGGACGGACGCCCCCTCGCCCTCCTCCCTCTCCGTCCCCATCGTCTCCGACTCGTCGACGGCGACCCACGTCCGATAGTCCTCCGAGGCGAGGCGGTCGAGCCGGAAGGGTGTCTCCTCCTCTACGACGTCGACGTCCCCGGCGAGGCCGTGGTCGGCGACGGTCCGCGACAGTTCGCGGTGGTAGGGCAGCCACAACTTCTCGACGTAGCGGCGAACGGCGGGTTCCTCGGCGGGGAGACGACGGAGGTGCATGCGAACCCCGATTCCGACGGGGCGCACTTCGTTCCTCCGCAGTTCCGGAACGAGCATTTAACATGTTCTATGATAACATCACACACATGGACGCAGAGCTGTTCGCGCTCGGGGCCGCGACGGCGGCGCTCGTCGTCGGCCTGTCAGCGCTCCTGTACGGCGAGTACGCCGGCATGACCACCACGCTCGTTCCCGTCGGGGGCGTCGTCGCCCTCACCGGCGTCGGCGTCCTCACCGCGCACGTCGCCCGCCTCCCCGACCCCGAGGAGTCCGACGAGACGGGGCACTGAGAGTTCTTCCGCCTCCCCGCTCGCTCCCGCGACGCGAACGGTTTGGACGGTTCACCCGGCGATACTGAACCCGATGATGCCGAGGATGACGAACGCGGCGTAGACGCTCCCGAGCGCCGCGACCACTTTCAGGTGGTAGAGAAAGAGGTCGTCCTCCTCGGCCGTCACCGCGGACTCGTATGCTTCCTGCTCGGACTCGGTCCGGCGCGCCGCGTGCGCCTCGCCGACGTGGAGGGCTCGAAGCCGCGCCGTGCGGAACGGGCGGCCGCAGTAGGGGCACGTCGCCGGCGGCGTCTCCCCGTCGGGAACCGCCGTCTCGGGTCGGACGCGCTCTCTCATCGCACCGCCTCCGCGACGGGTTGGGCGACGACCCAGAGGCTGACCACGGTGTACAGAACGGTGACGGCGACGAACGGGTACTGGCTCCGGAGCGGTTGGAGTCGGCCGGGGAACAGGTCGAACGACCGCGCGTGCGCCACCCAGACGGCGACGAGGTGTCCGCCGACGACGGCGGCCAACTGGACCGCGCCGAACCACGGCGGGAGGGCGAGGACGGGCACGGCCGCGGGCGGCGAGAGGGGCGTCGAGGCGACGGCGACGAACGCCGGGAGCAGACCGAGGAAGTAGCCGAGGAAGTGCGCGAGGTGGTAGCCCGCGGCGATGGGGACGAGGGCGGGCGCGAACCACCCGGCGACGAACCGCGCGGCGACGTAGGTGTCCGCCGTTCGGCGGGCGAGACGGGCCGCGAGGCGGTAGACGGCGAGGAAACAGGCGAACCCCGCGAACGCGAGGGCGAGGCCGAGGAGCCACCCGGGCACGCCGACGCCCGCGGCCGACTCGCGCACGCCGTCCCACGCGGTAGTGGCGGCGAGGCCGTCGTACGTCGTCACCCAGAGGAGGGCGACGACGAACGCCGCGTCGTCCTCGGCCATCGCCGCCGGGTGGCGGACGAGCGCGGCTCCCGGCACCAAGACGGCGAGGCCATCCTCGGTCCGCTGGACCGGCGCGAGCAGCCCGTACAGCCGGAAGACGCGCGAGACGGGGTCGACGCGCTCGAACCACGCCGACCCGTAGCGCGCCGCCCCGGCGACGGTGACGACGGTGTAGGCGAGGACGGCGGCGGAGAGGACGCGCGGGTCCGAGGCGACGGGGCTCTCCACCTCGACCCAGACGAGGGCGAGGAGGCCGAGGACGCTCGGCCACGCGCCGAGACGTTCGGGCAGTCGGGCGGACGCGCGGCCCGGTGCCCCGGGGGCGGCCCGGCGGACGGCGCGCGCGAGCGTCCGCCACGGGTTCACGACCGGCCACGCGTCGACGACGAGGTAGGTGAACATCGTGAAGCCGGCCCACCAGCCGACCCAGACGACCAGGACGGCGAGGTTCGCCAGCGGCGCCCGCGGCCCGGCGAGTCCCGCCCACACCACGAGCGCGAGGACGGCGACGGCCGCCCACCCGAGGAGCCGACGGACCCGTTCCGCGGCCGCGCGGCGTCCAACGCGGAGGGGACGGCGCGGGCGGGCGAACGCGTCCAGCGCCGCGGCGTCGGTGACGAAACTGGAGAACAGAAAGGAGACGCCGACGACGCCGCCGCCGGAGAGGAGGACCAGCCAGAACGGGGCGGGCGCCGAGCGGAGCGACCCGGCAAGCGACCCCGCGTGCGCGAGCGCCGGACGGGAGTACAGCGTCGCTCCCAGCGCAGCGACGAGGGCGAGCGACCCGAGACGGGCGGGGAGTCGGGCGGAACGAGCGCGGTCGGAGGACACGGTCGCGGGTCAGAACGCGCCGAGCAGTTTGAGGGTGACGGCGAGGACGAACAGCGACCCGAGCGCCCACACCCCCAGCAGGGCGGCCTGCGCGTTCTTCAGCCCCCGACCGCGCGCGGAGACGAACGTCCCGTAGAAGACGTAGAGGGCGAAGACGAGCACCGCGGCGGCGAGGAGGAACGCCCCGCCCGCGGCGGCCAGTTCGGCCGGCACGTCCCCACCGGCGACGAACAGGACGCCGGCCCCGCCGAACGCCAATGCGACGACGACGAACGCGGCGGTCCACGCCGCGGGACTGTCGGCGGCCCGGGACAGCGCCGACGGCCGCGTGCCCGTCCCCGTCCGCGTCGACCACCCGCCGGCGACGGAGTACTCTCGCCGCCCCCGACCGGTGAGGACGACGGCGGCCGCGAGGGCGACTCCGAAGACGAGACCGGCGAACAGCGCTTCCTGTGCCATGTCAACACTCACCTATCATTAACTATTATTACAGTATCGGCCATAAACGTTCGCTTCCGCGCCCGTCCGGTCGTTCGGAAGAGCCGAGACGACGGTAGACGGGCGACGCGGCGGTCCTCCGGGCGGCCGGGACCGCGAGACGGCGTCGACCGCCGCGGCCGAACGCGTCGATCGTGCGGTCGTGAGCGGTCCGTTCGGGCCATCGACGAAACGTGATTCTTAAGGGTCGCACGGGTATTGTTGCGCGTATGAGTGACGAACAGCAGGCGGAGGCCGCCGAGGCGGAGGCCGATGCAGCGGAGGACGTCGAAGAAGAGGTCGCCGAGGAGGAGACCGAGGGCGGGATTCAGGACGGCGACTTCGTCCGCCTCGCCTACACGGTCCGAACGGTCGAAGACGACACCGTCGTCGACACGACCGACGAGGAGGTGGCCGAGGAGGCCGAGATAGACACCGACGAGTACGACTTCGAACCCCGCGTCATCATCGTCGGCGCGGGCCACATCTTCGAGTCGGTCGACGACGCTCTCGTCGGCGCCGAGGTGGGCGACACCGGCACCGTCGAGATTCCGGCCGCCGAGGCGTTCGGCGAGTTCGACGACGACGAGGTGCGCACGGTCAGCGCCAACAAGATAGACGAGGACGACCGCTACCCCGGCGCGCAGGTGCAGGTCGACGGCGACCAGGGCCGCATCGAGACCATCATCGGCGGCCGCGCCCGCGTCAACTTCAACCACCCCCTCGCCGGCGAGGACCTCGAGTACGAGTACGAGATTCTCGAACTCGTCGACGACCGCGAGGAGCAGGCCGAGGGCCTCCTCGGCATGTACCTCCAGCAGGTCCCCGAGGTCTGGATCCAGACCGACGAGGAGGAAGAAGAGCAGGTCGTCGAGTCCGACGACGAGGACGACGACGCCGAACCCGAGACGGAGACGGTCACGACCGAAAAGGAGACGCTGTACATCGAGGCCACCCAGCAGATGACGATGAACCAGCAGTGGATGTTCTCGAAGCAGCAGATCGCACAGGACCTCATGGACCGTCTCGACCTCGACCGCGTCATCGTCCAGGAGACCATCGACGGCATGGGCGGCATGATGGGCGGCATGGGCGGTATGATGGGCGGCATGGGCGGCGGCGCCGACGCCGAGGACATCGAGGACGCCATGGAGGACGTCGACGTCGACGCCGACGAACTCGTCGAGGAACTCGAAGAGGGCGACCTCGACGTCGAAGCGGACGCCGACGAGGAGTAGCGCGGACGCTCGCAGTCGAACTCGAACCAGCGCTTTCTTTTGCGACACCCGCCCAGCAACACCGAGAGCCATGTCCGAGGAGTCGCCGCCGACGTCCGTCCCCACCGACGACCTGAAACTGGCCGCCGTCGCCGCCGGGTGTACGGTCGGATTGACGCTCGTCCTCCAGTTCGTCCTGAACCGCGACGTCTCCTTTCTCGTCCGTCTCGCGCCGCTGGTTCCCTACTTCGCGTACCTCGTCGCCAAGCGGACGGGGGTGGACGCACTCGCCAGCGTCCGCAACTGGTCGGCGCTGACCGTCGCGCTGACCGTCGCGACGCTCCTCTATTACGCGGTCTGAGCGGGTCGAAATAGCTCGAATCAGGCGATGTCGCGGCTGGTGTCGACGGCCACCTGCTCGCTGAGGCGGAGTTTGATGGTCTCCTCCGGGGCGCGGCCGCCGCGGAACTTCGGGACGGCCAAGCGATTCTCTATCTCCGCGCCGTCGACGGCCGTCCGCAGGTCGAACACCACGTCGGCCATGTGTTCGGTGTACCGTCGGTTCGTCGGCGCGTCCCCCTTCATCCCGTGGAGGACGGCGAGGCCGCCGGTATTCACCATGTGCGTCTGGAGACCGTTCAGGAACGCCCGGTACCGAACGGGGTCGGCCGCCTCCAACACGTCCACCACGTCCACGATGAGGTTCGCGCCCTCCGGCAGGTCGCGGACGAGTTTGTTCGCCGCGTCGAGGGGCGCCTCCGCGCCCACGTCGCGGACGGTGGGCGACCCGACGCGCGTTCGCGTGCGCGAGATGGCGTCTTCGACCGCCTGATCCGAGCGGACGGTCGTCAGATACAGCGTCCCGCGGACGGCGGTGAGTTCGTAGAGGAACAGTTCGGACTGACTGGCCGGGTCGGCCAACAGGGCGACGATGCTCCCCGCCGGGATGCCGCCGCCGAGTTCGCGGTCGAGGACCGTGATACCGGTCGTCAGTCGGTCGGACACGACACGTATACAGACAGTCAGCTATATTATGTCTTTGTGATGCTGTAGACTGACTGCCACGTCTCGGTACGCGCTCCCGACGCGCGCGTCGTCCAGCACGGGCGGGTCGACGGGGGGGACGACGCCGAGAAGGGGACACCCGAGCAGCGACTCGACGCTCGCCGGCGACAGCCGCGAGCGGGTGAGGACGGCGCCGACGACGGGCGTTCCCAGCGCTCGGGCCGTCGCCCCCGTCTTCGCCGCGTCGCGCAGGGAGGGGGCGCACGCGGACGCGACGAGGAGGACGCCGTCCGCCGCGCGTACGGGCGCGGCGGCGTCCGGCCCCGCGCCGGCGGGACAGTCGACCAGCACCGTTCCCGCGTCCGGCGCGGCCTCGCGGACTCGGTCGAGGCGCGCGGTCGTTCCGTCGTCCGTCCGCCCTCCTCCGGCCGTTCGTCTCGCTTCGCCCGACGCCGCCGGTGCCGGACAGACTCTCACCCCGTCGTGGTCGGGGTGGCGGTGACCGAGGGAGTTCGGGTTCCAGTTCGGGTCGGGATTCCGATTCGGGTCCGAGTCGGCATCCGGCGCGGGCGGGTCGCGCGGGACGCCCGCCATCGCGTGGAGGTTCGGCATGTCGGCGTCGGCGTCGACGACGAGGGTCGGACCGTCGAGGGCGACGGCCAACCCGAGCGCCGTCGTGGTCTTGCCGCATCCGCCCTTGCCGCCGGCTATCGCGAGCATGGGGCGACTGGCCGCCTCATCGGAGAAAAAGTCGCGGGTCCGGTCTCCCCCGCTCAGTCCTGACAGCAGCCGCCGGCCTCGCCGCCGAAGTCGACGGCGAGGGGGTCGGAGATGGCCTTGTTGACCGCTTCGAGCCGCTCCTGAAGCGTCTCTTGGGCCTCCAGGTACGTCGCCATCTTGTCCTTCGAGTGCAGTTCGCGCTGCGCCGTCTGGACCTCCTCCAGGCCCTCCTGCGTCGCCTCGCCTCGCTGTCGGGCGAGCATGAACTCCTCGCGGCGCTGCTGGAACTCGCGTATCTCCGCCTGCAGTTCCTCGTCGTTCTCGACGGCTTCCTTCGCCTCCTCGAACGCCTCGTACTCCGGCGTCCCCGCGATGGCGTCGCCGAGTTCGCGCCCCATGTCTTCGAGTCGCTCGGTCTGGATGCTCATACTTCGAGTTGGAAGTCGATTCGTTTGAACCTGCCGGAGGCGGCGGTGGTCGGCCGCCGTCCCCCGTCCCGCCGCGCTTCCCGCCGGACTCCCGAAGGGGAAAGAACCGTCACCGCTCGAGTGGTACGGTATCGTATGCCGGTCGTCACGTCCGACGAGTTCGCCCGGTGGCTCCGCCGACTCGACGGGGACGCGCTGACGGCGTTCGTCGCCGACCTGTACGCCGCCCGGGGGGAGTCGGTCGCCGTCCGCGACGACGGGGCGGTCGTCCTCCGCGACGGCGGCAGAGTGTTCTCGCCCGTCCCCGGACGGCGACGGCTCCGCCGACCGAGCGTCGCGGCCGACGCCGACGCCGTGGTCGCGGCGAGACCCACGTCCGCGCTTCTGCGCCGCGCCGCGCGGGCGGACGCCTCCGTCGTCGGCCCCGCGGAACTTCGCGACCTGGCGCTGTACGGCCTCGACCGCCGGGACGCCGAGCGCCTCTTCCGGAAGCACTTCGACGCCTCGCCCGTCGTCGACGCGCCGAACCCGGACGAGTCGTCCGGCCGCCGGGCCGCGCTCGGGCGGGTCGGGGACTCCCTCGGGATGGGCGTCGCCGCCGTCGTCCTCGCCGCGCTCGTCGTCGCGGCGCTATTCGGCCCGTTCGGTCTCGCGCTCCCCCCGACGGACGGCGCCGCGGGGTCGACGTCGGGTTCGGGCGGGGGCGCCGAACCCACCGCCCGGACCGAGAGCGAGTCGTTCCCGCCGGGTATCGGCCCGACGGGCGTGACGGATCCCGAAGGGCTCGCGGCCGCCCACGCCGACGCCGCCGTCGACCGGTCCTACCGCCTCGTCGTTCGCGCCTCGGGCACCGAGACGTGGGACGGAGACGTCTGGACCGACGTTCGACGGCGGGCCGCCGTCGCGGGGCCGCTGACGTACCGGTACGCCGTCGTCGGGTCCCTCCGCGACGGCGACGACGGAGCGACGGCGGACGGAAGCCTCGTCCGGTACGCCGCGTACGCGGACGGGCGGTACACGTACGTCCGAAACAACCCCGAAGGGGAAGAAGAGCGGTTCCGGCGCTATCCGGCCCGCCTCGACGAGGGCGGCCACGGCGTCATCGAGCGGGGGGCCGCCGTGGCCGTCGCGCGCTACCTGAACGCGACGCGGACGTCGGTCGCGCGCGAGGCGGAGTCGTCTCGGCTCCGCGTCGTCGCCACCGGCGTTCCGGAAGCGGTCGACGACCCGGCGAGCGTCGACGACTACCGCGCTGAGGCCCGGGTCGCCCCCGACGGCTTCGTGGAGACGCTGGTCGTCTCCTACAACCGGACCGACGGCGGAGAGGCACGGCGGGTGACGTACCGACTGACGTACGACGACGTCGGCGCCGTCGACGTCTCCCCGCCGGCGTGGTACGAGCGCGCCCGGACGGAGACGCGGCCCGACTCACCCCCGCCGATGTCGACGCCGGACCGGATGCCGCCGGGCGGGCGCGCGACGGGAAGCGAGTCGTCCGCCGACGCGACGGCGGCCTGCCGCGCGAACCCGACCGGCGACGACTCCGCCGACGGGTCCGCGCCGTCGCCGGCCGTGGCGACCGAGAGCCCGTCGCACAGCCTCGTAACGGCCGAACCGACGTGTTAGGGGGAGGAACCGCCGACGTTATCCCTCCCGACTGGCAAGAGAGGTGCAATGAGCCAAGACGCGACCTCGGAGGGGGACCTCAGAAACACCGGGATGTCCCTGCGGCACGACCGGGAGTGGGACTACGAACTCGAACGCATCGTCGAGGAGGTCGAAGAGCGCGGCGCGAGCCGCGTCGGCCTCCAGTTCCCCGAGGGCCTGAAGCGCCGCGGTCCGGCCGTCGCCGACGACCTGCGCGAACTGTGCGGCGACGACGTGACGTTCATGCTGTCGGGGCAGCCCTGTTACGGCGCCTGCGACCTCGACACCTACCTGATGCGCCGGACGGACGTGTTCGTCCACTTCGGCCACTCGCCGATGAAGCAGTCGGACAAGATCATCTACGTCCCGCTGTTCTCGAACGTCGACCCGATGCCCATCCTGGAGGACTCCCTCGAGGAACTCGACGGCGAGGAGGTCGGCCTCGTGACGACGGCCCAGCACATGAACCGCTTCGAGGACATGTGCGATTGGCTCGAAGAGCGCGGCTACGACGTCCACACCCGCCGCGGCGACGACCGACTCTCCCACGAGGGGCAGGTGCTCGGCTGCAACTACGCCTCCGCCGACATCGACGCCGACCAGGTGCTGTACGTCGGCGGCGGGAAGTTCCACCCGCTCGGTCTGGCGATGGAACACCCCGAGAAGAAGGTGGTCATCGCCGACCCCGTCAACAACGTCGTGAAGATAGCCGACACGGAGCAGTTCATGAAGCAGCGCTACGCCTCCGTCCACAAGGCGATGGACGCCGAGAAGTGGGGCGTCATCTTCTGTACGAAGATCGGACAGGGTCGCATGGAGATAGCCGAGAAGATACTCGAGGACAACCCGAACGCCTACCTCATCACGATGGACGAGGTGACGCCCGATAGACTGCGAAACTTCGACATGGACGCGTTCGTCAACACCGGGTGCCCGCGCATCACCACCGACGACGGCCCGCGCTTCCACAAGCCGATGCTGACGCCCGGCGAGTACCGAATCGCCGTCGGCGACAAACCACTCGACTCCTTGGAGTTCGACACGTTCCACGGGACGTGGTGAGGTAGCCCTCCCGCCCGGGACTCTCTTCTCCACAAGGATTTTATCCGATTCGCGCTCTCTCCGGCCGTTCCCTCCACACGTGTCAACGAAACGCCGTTCGTAGCGTCCGCGTTCGCCCTCCTCGTCGGCGCCGTCGTCGTCTCCGCGCTCTCGGTGATTCCCGTCGTCGGCGACCTGACCAACTTCGTCCTCGGAACCGTCGGGACGGGCGCCGTCGCGTCGCGGTTCTGGGAGAATCGGAAGGAATGACGGGCACCACCGTACGGTGGTACTAGACACCTAACTCGTCTTCGACGTACCGAACCGCCTCCTCGGGCGTCTCACAGGCCTCCACGCCCGGAACATCGTGGGTGCCTAACCCCGCGATGGGCCGGTCGAACACGAGCGAGAAACCCACCTCCGAGAGCGTCCCGCCCGCGCCGTCGATAGCTATCACGCCGTCGCCGTTCATCACGACGAGGCCGTTGCGCGCGTGGCCGAGACCGGTGGCGACGGCGATATCTACGTAGTCGTTCGCGTCCGCGCGTCGCTCCGTGGGGAGGATTCCGACGGTGTCGCCGCCGGCCTCCTTCGCGCCGCGGCAGGCCGCCTCCATCACGCCGCCGAGGCCGCCGCAGACGACGGTGTGACCGCGCTGGGCGACGATACGGCCGGCGGCGACGGCCGTCTCGCGGGCCTCTTCGCCGACCGTGCCGCCGCCGATGATGCTGATTCGCATATCGGTTCGTCAGCGCCGCGGCTGGTACGTGTTTCGTCCGAAAACGGACCGAGAGAACGGTCGTCGTTGAGGGCGGGCGATTCGGTTGCGGGGGGACGGACGGCGCGCCGCGCGGGTTCAGTCCAGGTCGGAAGCCGGCGGTTCCGGCTCCCACTGTCCGAGCAGGCGCATCGTCTCGTCCATCTGCGAGAAGTCGGCCGTCTGTCTGCGATGAACTGACATGACGTACTATGTCACGTCGGTGTCCAATATATATCTTATGCCGGGTATTAGTTTGCTAACGGGTAGTAGTGAGTAGCTTCCCTATCCGTATGTAGGTTATAGAGTTCCTACTCGCTACGATCGTTGTGTTCTTTCGTGATGTTTTCGCGTTCCGGCTGCGTGAAACGAGGCGGGTCGAACGCTCCGTATCCTGGCGGCGGTCTGCGAGGTTGACCTTTGTTTCGAGCCTCAGTTGTATGAACCTTGGGCCCTACATAGTTCGGGTCGTCGGGACCGTTCGGGGTCCGCAACAGCAACACTTAGCCCCCGCCCGGACGCACGCACGGGCATGAGCGTCAGTGACTGGGGCGATTGGCTCCCGCGCGCCGTCGAAGCGGCGTCGCCGGACACCGTCTCCGCGTGGTATCTCGGCTGCAACGGCTTCTTCCTGAAGGGCAGCGAGGGGACGACCGTCGCCATCGACCCGTACGTCGGTCTGGGCGACCCGCCGCGGACCGTCCGCATGATTCCGGTGCCGTTCGACCCCGACGATATCGAGGAGATGGACGCGGTGCTCGCGACCCACGAGCACACCGACCACGTTCACGGGCCGAGTCAGGCCCCTATCCTCGAATCGACCGGCGCGCAGTACTACGCGCCCGACGACTCGTTGGACGTGGCGTACGAGGACGAGGCGTGGTTGGACGAGTACGACCTCTCGGAGGAGCAGTTCACCGAGGTGGCAGAGGGCGACACCTTCGAGGTCGGGGAGTTCACGATTCACGTCGAGTTCTCCCACGACCCCGACGCCACGCATCCCGTCTCCTACGTCATCGAACACGATTCGGGGACGTTCTTCCACGGCGGCGACACCAAACCGCACGACGACTTCGACGAACTCGCCGAAGAGTACGACATCGACGTGGGCGTCCTCGCGTTCGGCGCCGTCGGCAACATCGACGACAAGGAGACGGGCGAACCGGTCCGGACGAAGTGGTACTCCACGGAGAACGAAGTGGTGAAGGCCGCCTCGGACCTCCAGTTCGACCGTTTCGTGCCGACCCACTGGGACATGTGGAAGGGCCTGACCGCTGACCCGACAGTGCTCCACCACCACGCGAAGAGCTACGACCACCCCGAACGGCTCGATATCGTCGAGATAGGCGACCGCGTGGACCTGTAGCGGACCCGTCGCGCTCCCTTTCTCAGATCTCATATTTTCCCCGGTTGATTTATGTCATCTCTTCTGGTAGGAAGGCGCATGAGTCGCGAGTCCGATGTGGGGGAGCCGGTGTCCGTCTCCAACGGAGACGTACGGGTGGAGAAGTCGTTCGTCGCCGACGAGTTTCCGGTGCCCGCCATCAAGTTCCGAATCGTCTCAGACAGCGAGGAGCCCGAACATATCCGTATCGTCGACCAGATTCCCGAGGAGTTCCCGATGGAGGGCGTCGGGTTCCACCCGGAGTACGAGAGCGACAACTGGGCGGCGTACAAGGACCACCGTGTGGAGTACGAGCGAACGCTCGAACCGAACGAGGAGGTGATCACCGTCTACGGCGTCCGACTCGACGAACTGAACGAGGCCGAGGCGTTCCTCGTCGACCCCGTCCTCGAACGGCCGCCCGTCCCGGAGGAGGGCGAAGACCCCGGCGACGGCGGCGTCGAGGACATCCTCGGCGAGGACCGGAGTCAATTGGTCCGCGACGCCCTCCAAGGACACGGGAGTCTCGCCGACGAGGACGACCGAGAGACCGTCGAGGCCGCTATCGGCGACGCCGAGAGCGAGGTTCCCGACGCCGAACCGACGACGTCCGCGTCCGCCGAACTCGACTCCACCTCCGCCTCCGCCGCGGACGTGGAGACGGCGCTCGGCGAATCGGAGGGGTCGACGGCCGGCCCCGCGGCCGCGGAGGTCGCCCCGCGAGAACTGGCTACCGGGGCGACGCCCGCGATAACGCGCGCGTCGGACTCGGACTCCGGAACCGACCTCGCGGTCGAGACGCCCGCGGACGCGGAAAGGGAGTCGGACGACGAGGCGGAAGTCGACGTCGACGTCGGCGCGACCGCCGACGGCGCGGCACCGGGGTCGTTCGCGGCCGGTCTGGCGGCCGAACTGCGGGCCGGCGAGGTGAACGAGGAGGACCTCGACCTCCTCCGCTCGGAACTCGACTTCGGCCTGCCGCGCAGCGCCGACGTCCGCATCCGCCGGCTGCAGGCGCAGATGGACGACCTGCAGGCGTACAGCGACGCCCTCGCGGAGTTCATCGACGAGGAGGGTACCGGACAGGACCTCGTCGCCGGCCTGCGGCGCGAGGTCGAGGCGCTGAACGAGGAGATAGACACGTTCAGCGAGGACCTCGCCGCCCTCGACGCCGAGATGACCGCCGCCGACGCCGACCGCGACGACATCCGCGAGGGCGTCTCGACGCTCGAAGGCGACGTCTCGGCGCTCGACCAACGCGTCGAGGACGCCGCCGCGCGCCTCTCGGACGTCGACGACCGGGCGACCGAGGCCGTCGCGGGCGTCGAGGAACTGAGCGCGACGCTGGACGAGGAGATGGAGACGGTCCGCGCCGACGTCGCGGAACTGTCCGAGGACCTGAGCCAGACCGCCTCCGCGACGGCCGGACTGGACGAGGAACTCGGCGACGTGCGCGAGGACATCGCCGACCTCGACGGCGACCTCGTCTCCGCGCGCGAGTCGCTGGCGGGCGACATCGACGACCTGCGTTCGGAACTCGAAGAACTCGACGAAGTGCGGTCCCGCGTCGACGACATCGAGGACGACATCGAGGTGCTGATGGCGTTCCGCGAACGGCTGAACGACGCGTTCGGCCCCGGCGAGTAAGCGTCCGAGCGCCCGTTTTCGACCCGCATCGACCGAGGGAGAGACGCCGAATCGAAGCGCAACCTGTTTAATCGCTGTCCCCGTGCACCCGATAATGACAGAGACGGTGCGCGTCGCCGTGCCGCGCAAAGGGCGACCGCTCGAAGCCGTGCTCGACCGGTTCGCCGCGAGCGCCGACGCGGCGCAGGTCGCAGACGACGTCACTTCGACGCTCCGACACGAGAAGGCGGTCACCAAGGGGAAGGCCCATCCCGACCGCGACGTGTACGAGCGACTCGCGGCCTACTCGGACCTCTCGGACCCCGCGGCGCCGGAGTACACGCTCCTCCGCGACGACCGGGAGGGGATGCCCCGCCGCATCGTCTTCGACAGCGTCACCCTCGACGTCGACGGCGTCGACGTCCAACTCGTCGGCCGCGAGGAGCCGTTTCGGGCGCTCCGGACCCACGAGTTCGGTCTCGGCTTCGACAGCGCCGACCTCGTCCTCGAAGAGGTCGTGCAACTGCGCGAGGAGGGCGTCGGCTCCCTCGCGGACATCAACGCCCGCATCGACCCGATGGACACCGACGTGCGCGTCGTGAGCGGGCTCGGTGACACCGTTTACCACACGCTGATGGCGAAACCCGAGATTCTGCCGCCGGGGTCGGAGTTGAACCGCGAGTTCGTCGCCGGCTACGAGGGGCCGCTCTGCATCTCGCCGCGCTACGAGCGACTCGTCGAGGCCGTCCTCGGCACCGGTCCCCTCGACGGCGTCTCCTTCGCCTACCCAGACGAATCCGTCGAGGAGGAGGCGGCCGTCGCGGACGTGGGTCTCGGCGTCTACCTCACGATGACCGGGTCGACCGCGCGCGAGAACGGCCTCGTCCTCGGCGAACACCTCTTTCCTTCCGAGACGGTGCTGATGGAGAACGTCGCCGAGACGACCGAGACGGCCGAACGGGTCGAACGGGCGATAACGGGTCCCGACGTCGAGACGGAACTGGTCGTCTGATCTCCCTTTTCTTTCCGCTCCACATTCTCGGCGTCTACACACAGCGACCCGGTTCGCTCTCCTCTAACCCTTCCCCTCGTCCTCGCCTTCCGCTTCGTCCGCGGCGTCGCTGCTATCCGGGTTTGACCCGCCGTCCGTCGCGTCGGCGCCGGCGTCGGTGTCCGCCTTCGCTCCCCTCGGGTCGGTACCGAGACCGGTCGTATCGGTCGGAAGCGGAGAGAACGGACGCCCCCACAGGAGGTCCTCCAGCACGAAGTTGGCGAACTGGACGACGATGACCAACAGCAGGGGCCCGAGGAACAGGCCGTACCAGCCGAACAGCGCCGTGCCGAGGATGTACGCGAACAGCACTGCGCCCTCGTGCATCGTCTGTCCCGAGATGTACGGCCGTACGACCGACTGCGGGAGGATGTCGAGGAGGAGGAAGACGACGACGAGGAACCCGGCGGGGTAGACGAGCAGGCTCCCATCGGCCTGCACCGCCCGCCAGGCGAGGAGCGCCGTCGCCGGGACGTACACCAGTTTTCCGACGACGAGGGGGACGAACGTCGCGAGACCGGTGAGGACTGCGAGCAGCGTCGGGAACGGGAGTTCGACGGCCGACGGGGCGAGGACGTTGTAGCCGTTGTAGACGGCCATTGACCCGAGCGTCACCGCGAGGACGGTGAGGACGTTCCCGAAGTACACCACCTCCAAGTCGGCGTCGACGCCGGCGAGATACGAGTACGCGGCGGTGTCGCGGCCGCCGACGGTCTTTCGGTACCACGCCTGTAGCCGGTGGCCGTCCCGGTAGAGGAAGAACGCGAACGCCAGCGCCAGCGTGAGGTGCAGCAGTCCCGTCGTCAGCGTGCCGAGCGCGCCCGCGGCCGTCTGGAGGGCCTGCCGGAACTGCGACATATCGCCGAGTTGCTGGACGAACTGAGGGAAGTTTCGGGCGACGCCCGCCAACGTCTGCTGGTCGCCGGGGAGTCGGTTCAACAGGAGCGTGACCGTCCCCGAGTCGAGCGTCGCGGTGAGTTCCCGGAGGGCGACGAATCCGGCGTATCCCAGAAGCGCCAGCGTCGGCACGACGATGAACAGGAGCGTGACCGTTGCCGACAGTCCGCGAGAGCCGACCACCCGCTGGATGCGCCGGTTGACGGGCCGGGCTCCGTAGTAGACGAAGAGTCCGAGGACGAACGTCCCGACGAACGAGTACAGAAACAGTCCGACGATGCCGGCCACCCCCGCCGCGACGAGCCACCATCCGACGCGCCGCCGGTCGATAGCCGGCGCTCCTCCGACGTTCATATTATCGAGTCCAGTCTCCTGCGGATATAGCTACTGCCCGAAGCGACGGCCGGCGACCGTCGCTCCCGGCTCACCGCCGTCGCAGTCCGACGAAGTACGCCGGGTTGCTGCTGTGTCGCCGCTCGAACACCGTCCGGTAGCCGAACTCCGTCTCCCACTCGCCCGTCGACTCGAATCGGGCACCGACCTCTCCGGGCGTGATGCCGTACCCCGAGCGGTCGTCGGTGCGCGCGTCGCCGAGGACGCAGTACCGACCCCCGGAGCGGACGACTTCTCCGAGGCCGTCGACCAGTCGGTCTCGCTCCTCCGCCGTGAGGACGTGGTACATGGCGGAGTCGAGCACCGTCCGAAAGGCGAACCCGGCGTCGGCCAGTCGGTCGAGGTAGAGGGCGTCCCACACCAAGAACGCGGCGTCGATACGGCGCCACCGAGCCTTCTCTCTGCTCTGCCGGATCGCTGCGGGCGAGATGTCGATGCCGAGCACGTCGAAGCCCTGCCGCGCCAAGAACAGCGACAGTTCGCCCGTCCCGCATCCGAGATCCAACACCGGTTCGCGGACGTACCCCGTCTCGACGAGGTGGACGAACGGTCGCTGCGGCCGGCCGATGTCCCAGTTCGGGACGCCCGCGTAGGCGGCGTCGTAGACGTGCGCCAGCGGTCGTTCGGGCGGGAGCGCACTCATCTCGGGAACGAACCCGGGCTCATCCGAACGGCGGTCGTCCGGTTGCGTTCGTCTCCCGACGCGATGATTCCGTGCGACGGCATGTCCCCGACTGCGGTCACCGGGGTAATAACTCGTGGTGCGCCGGCGTCCGAAACCCCGGATTTAGTATAGCAACATACCATTTACTCGTCCGCGCGGCGACGTCCGAACGTATCAGAGAAGCGAATAAATGTGGCGTTCGTACGTCTCTCGCACGCTGTCGCCCCAGTTGTGGGTGTAGGTGTCGATGATGTCGCCGCCGACGTCGCCGCGGAGGTACTTGACGATGCCGCGGTCGCCGGTCCGGTCTCGGAGGTGCGTGGTGAAGAAGTGCCGGAAGTAGTGGGGCGTGACGTTCTCCTCGGCGTCTCCGCCGGCGCGGTGCCATCCCCGCTCGGCGGCGTGGCGTTCGACGAGGTGGTGGACCATGTCGGTCGTCAACCGTTCGCCCCAACTCCCCGAGGTGCTGACGAACAGCGGTTCGGCGGGCGAGCGCACGTCGGGCCTGACCGCCAACCAGCGCGCGAGGGCGATTTCCAACTCCCCGTCGACGGGAACGACCGTAGAGCGCTTGCGCTTGTTCGACGCCGTCCGTCGCTCGCCGTTGGTCGTCTCGCCGGCCGACGGTTCGGCGGAGACGTACAGCGAGGGGCCGCGGCCGTCGAGTTGCGCCCGCTTCGAGACGTCGCCTAGCGGCGTCCCGTCCGCGAGGGACACGTCCCGACAGTCGAGATTGCAGAGTTCGCCGACGCGCATCCCCGTCTTGAGGAGCGTACACAGCACCGCGTGGTCGAGCGGATGGTGGACCCCCCGCAGGAACTCGCGCATCGCCGGGACGGATATCTCCCGGCGGGAGGGGTTCGCGTCTATCTGTTCGTCCATCTCCTCCATCACGAGCGTCATCGGATTCCCCTCGAACGCGCCCACCTGCGTCATGTACGCGTAGAACCGGTGGAGATAGGTCGCGTACGTGGCGACGGTGCTGTCCGCGGCGTCCGACCCTCGCAGCGAATGGATCCACGCCATGCAGTCGCGGTGCGACGCCCGTTCGACGCGTCGCTCTGCGCCCATCGGGTTCGCGTCGGCGTCCGCGAGGAACGCCTCGAACCGCCGCAGGACGCGCTCGTAGGCCTCTCTGGTCCGTTCGGTACGACCGTGGTACGTCATGTCTTGGAGGAAGTACGCGACGGGGTCCTCGACGGTTTCCCCGTCGGCCGTCTCAACGGCCATCGTCCCCCCCGGACGCGCCCGGCGCGAGCGAGTAACCGCCGTGCCGACCGCTGTACTGCACCCGATTCGCCGCCTGGAGGTCCTGCAGCGTCTCGTCCAGTCGGTCTTCGATGTCGTCGGTCAGGGCGCTCAGGAGTTCGTCCCACGAGCGGTGGTCGGCCGCCGAGAGGGCTCCGAGGACGCGCTCTTCGAACTCGCTTCCCCCTTCATCTCCGTCGTCGGACTCCGCTTCTTCGGATTCGCCGTATCGGTCCGGGACGGCGAAGTCGCTGCGGCCCGCCTGCACCATCGTCCGAACGAACTCGCTTTGACTCATTCCGAGTCGCTCGGCGTGGCGCTTCCACTCGTCTTTCTGGTGGGCGGGGACGTAGGTCATCACCGACTTCCGTTCGGCTTCCGAGTCGTCGCTCGACACGGAGTTACGCCACCTTCCCGTGCCGTCGGTTGGAGGACCGAACGCCGTGACGGCCGACGGTCCGCACCGGACCCGGTAATCGAATTCTCCGGTCGGGGTCGGAACCGAGTCGACGGCCGAATCCCTCCCTTCTCTCCGCTGGCGTTCGCCCCGTTCGGGCGGACACTACTGTCTCGAATCGTAGTTCGGTTTCGGACACGAGGGCTCGTCTCTCGATGCAGTCCTCAACAATATAACTCTACTTATATTGTTAGAGAGGGGTGTGGAAAATGAGATTATCTGTGCAAACGCATGTACAGAGGCGCCACGAACAGTATGCACACAGATAAGGGTAGAGCGAATTCTGTCGTCGTAGACCCGACCCGTCCGGTACGTACCCGTCCCGGACGGTCCGCCGTTTCCCCTCCACCGCGCACACGACCTTCCCCTACATCGAGCGATATATTCTCTAACAACGAGGATGAATATAAGGCTGCTCGGAACCCCTTCTTCCACCCGTTCACCCTGGGGGTCGCGGCCCGAGAACACCTGTCCAGAAGAACGCCAATGTTGCCGGTACTCGGCCGGTGACCGTGTGGCAGGATTCACGGTTAGTCGTCGCGCCGGGAATTGAGAGACGGCCCGACCGACCGCCGCGCACGTTGGGCAAGCGGAGCGTCCGAACGCTGGTCGTCCACCGGACCGGGTCCCCCGATTCACGGGATGGCACCTGACTTCGTACCGGGACATACCAGCGTGACCCGACCCAACCCAACTTCCGGGAGTCGTCCGAAACCGTCCCAACCGCACTCGCCGCTCGGACGCTCCGCCGTTCCGACCAGACGTACCGATACTCAGTACCCCGCGGATGGACTCTCGAAGCCCAACAGGTTCTCCGAAGCGGCGAGTGCACTTCCGCCGGCGTCCCGCCGTACCGACGAGTCCGTCCGTTCGCCACCTGTGGGAACTCGCGCGTGTGCGAGCAGACGCGGCCGGCCCGTGTTTCGCGGAAGAGCCGTCGGTTTCCTCGTTCGAACTCGAACCATCGTCGACCGAATCGGGGGCTGCACCGCTCGGTGGAGCTTCGTCGGGTATCGATATCTCTCGGTGCCGTGGGCCTTCTACTTCGTCCGTTTCAGCGGTTCCGCGGCTTCGACTGTCGCTGCTCGGATATCGCCTCCTCTTCCCGACTGCTCCGGTTTCTTGCCTCCGTCGAGCGCCGAGGAGACTCGAAACCCCCTCGGCGACTCTGAGGGTCCGACTCGGCGCCGACGCCGCCCGCCGACGCTCTCCCAGCGAACCACGGTCTCTGAGGTCCCGAGCGTCGATTTCCCGATTCGTATGTCTAGTGCTACCACTAGTCGTTCGTCTCCTCCGAGTCCTGTAAACTCTATGGGGCTATATACAATGCCCACCTTCGTCTCGAACTCCATAGACCAAATCGGCGCCCGAGCCCGAACGCAAGTCTCTTGTTTAGGCCTGCCAAAATCAGCCTCGAATGGAGCTGACGCGTCGGGATGCGCTCGCCGCCCTCGCCGCGACAGGGGCCGGGTCGCTCGCGGGGTGTGCGGCGCCGCGGGCGTCCGACGGCGGTGCCGGGCCGATTGCCTCGAACGGCGCCCCGGTCGGCGACAGTGAGATGGAGACGCTCGTCGCCGTCGCCGAAGTGGTCTATCCGTCGGCGGTCGACGGTGTCGCGGAGTTCGTCGGCACCTACACGGGCGGGCGCGTCGACGGCGACGACGGCTACGCCCGCGGCGTCGCCGCCGCGGTCGAATCGCTCGACGAGTACGCCGACGAGTTCCACGGCGACCGGTACGCAGCGCTCTCGGCGTCGACGCGCCGGGACGTGTTGGACTACATGAGCGTGGACGTGGTGGACCCCGCGCCCGACGGCACCGCGGCCCAGCGAGTGCGCCACTACGTCGTGAACGAACTGCTGTACGCCTTCTACACCTCGCCGACGGGCGCGGGACTGGCCGGTCTGGAGAACCCGCCCGGCCATCCCGGCGGCACCGAGTCGTACCGCGAGGGTCCGAACGGATGAGCGGTCGTTCCGCCCCCGACGGGTCCGTTACCGCGCCGGACCGCACGCCCTCCCCTCGCGCGGACGTCTGCGTCGTCGGCGCGGGACCGGCCGGGTCGCTGGTCGCCGCCGAACTCTCCGCCGCGGGGTACGACGTGGTGGTGCTCGACGCCGGACCCCGATTCGACCCGGACGACCGACCCGACCGGATGGAGCGACACCTCCGGCCCGGAGACGAGCGACCGATATGGGGCATGGGCGGCGAGCGAGACGCCTACTCCTCCTCGGGCGAGCGGTTCTACCCGCTGAACGCCGCGCGGGTGAAGGGCGTCGGCGGGAGCACCCTCCACTGGCAGGGGATGGTGATGCGCCTGCACGAACAGGATTTCGAGCTCGATTCCTCGGTCGGTCTGGGTTCCGACTGGCCCCTCGACTACGCGGACCTGCGCCCCTACTACGCCGCCGCCGAACGCGAGTTGCGGGTTTCGGGCGCCTCCGACAACCCCTTCGCGCCGCCGCGGGAGCGCCCCCACCCGCTCCCGGCGTTTCCCCCCTCGTACAGCGACTCGCTGTTCGCCGAGGCGTGCGAGACGCTCGAAATCGCCACCCACTCGGTGCCGAACGCCCGCAACTCCGAACCGGTCGACGGCGAGAGCGCCTGCGTCGGATACGGCACCTGCAAACCGGTGTGCCCATCCGGGGCGAAGTACGACGCCACCCGGCACGTCGAACGCGCGGAGGCCGAGGGCGCGCGGGTGCTCGACAGGGTCCCCGTTCAGCGACTCGAACACGACGGCGCGGGCGACCGGGTGACGGCGGCGGTGTACGCGACGCCCGACGGCGAGGAGTACAGACAGGAGGCCCGCGAGTTCGTCGTCGCCGCGGGCGGGGTGGAGACGCCGCGCCTCCTCCTCCTCTCGGCGAGCGACCGCTACCCCGACGGCCTCGCGAACTCCTCGGGGGCCGTGGGGCGGTACTTCATGGACCACCTGTTCGCGGGCGTCGGCGGGACGCTCCCGGAACCCACCCGCCAGAAGCACGTCGGCTTCAACACCACCGAGAGCCACCAGTTCTACGACCGGCCGGACGACTCGCGGACGGCGATAAAGCTGGAGTTCCTCAACTACGCCGGCCCGGCGCCCGCGGACGTGGCCCTCGGCGCGGACGTCTTCGGCGACGAGTTGCTCGACCGGATTCGGGGCCGCTACGGCAACCGGATAGCGATGGGCGCCCTCGTCGAGCAACTCCCCCGCGCGGAGAACCGCGTCCGACTGGACCCCTCGCGCACCGACGACCACGGCAACCCCGTCCCCGACGTCGTCTGGAGCCTCGACGACCCGACGCGCCGGACAATCGAACGGGCCAACGAGATTCAGCGCGCCGTGCTGACGGAGATGGGCGCGGACGTCGAGTGGACCGTCGGCCCGGAGAACACCGGCCCCGCGTACCACCACATGGGGACGACCCGGATGGGGACGGACCCCGAGACGAGCGTCGTGAACCCCCGACTGCGGACGCACGACCTCTCGAACCTCACGCTCGCGGGGAGTTCCGTCTTCGTCACCGGGGGCGCGATGAACCCGACGCTCACCATCGCGGCGCTGGCGCTGAAAGCGGCCGACCACGTTTCCGACCGCCTCTGATTCTCTCAGCATCTCGCGCCCGCCGAACCGGCCATCGGTACTTTTAGGTTGGCCTAATCCTGTCTTGCGCACAATGAGCGCGCCACAGGATATCTGCGTCGTCGTTCCGACGATTCGGGAGTACGAGTGCGTCCGCGAGTACGTCGCCAACGCTCGCGAGCACGATTTCGACACCGACCGACTGTTCTTCGTCCTCGTCACCGAGGACTTCTGCGAGGCCGACGCCATGCGCTCGATGCTGGCGGAGGAGGGCGTCGACGGCGCCGTCTTCGACGGAAGCGACCGCGAGGCGTGGTTCGAGTCGCGCGGCGTCGCGGAGTACGACCACCTCGTCCCCGCGGCGAGTCACGCGCAGACGTCGTTCGGACTGCTGTACCTCTGGGCGCACGACCGCTTCGAGTACGGCGTCTTCATCGACGACGACACCCTGCCGCACGACGAGGAGGACTTCTTCGGCACCCACATGTCGAACCTCGCCCACGAGGGCGAGATGGAGTCGGTCCGCTCGGACGAGTCGTGGGTCAACGTCCTCTACCAGAGCGACACCGACCTCTACCCGCGCGGCTACCCCTACGCCGCGATGGACGAGGACGTCGAGACCGGCGTCGAGGACGTCGACTCCGTCGTCGCCTCCCAGGGACTCTGGACGAACGTCCCCGACCTCGACGCCGTCCGCATCCTGATGGACGGCGACCTGCGGGGACAGGCCGAAACGCGGACGGAGGCGGCCGACTTCGACCGCGACTTCGTCGCGAGCGAGGGCCAGTACCTCACCGTCTGCTCGATGAACCTCGCGTTCCGCCGGGAGGTCGTCCCGGCGTTCTACCAACTGCCGATGGACGACAACGAGTGGTCGGTCGGCCGCTTCGACGACATCTGGTCGGGGCTGTTCCTCAAGCGCGCCGCGGACGTGCTCGGCAAGCGGGTGTACAACGGCGGTCCGCTCTGCGAGCACAACAAGGCCCCCCGCTCGACGTTCGACGACCTGGCGAACGAAGTCGCCGGCCTCGAACTGAACGAACACGTCTGGCGCGTCGTCGACGACGTCGGCGACGACGCCGACTCCTTCGAGGAGGCGTTCGCCGCGATGGCCGACGCCCTCGCGGAGGGGGACTTCTCCGAATGGAACAACGGCGCGTTCCTGAATCACTGCGGGGAGTACATGCGCGATTGGCTCGACTGCCTGGCGGCGCTGGAACCGCGTCCGGTCGACGCCGAGGAAGGGGCGGTGGTCGCCGATGACTGAGCGACGCTACAACCGTCGGCGCGTGCTCGCGGGACTCGGCGCCGCGGGCCTCTCGGGCCTCGCCGGGTGCGGCGGGTTCACCGGTAACGAGAGCGAGGGGACCGGCACCCGAACCGACGGCGCCGCGAACGGGACCGCCGGAGGGACGGAGGACTCCTTCGGCGAGTTCCGCGGCTCCGGTCCCCTCGCTGAGGGCCGCGGCGACGTCGGCGGGACGACCATCGCGGACCTGCCGGACCTCAGCGGCGAGTTGACCATCTACCTCGGCGGCGGCGAGGGGGGCCTCTACCGCGACCTCTTGGCCCGGTTCGAGTCGATGTACGACGACTTCAGTTACAACGCGCGCGAGTCCGGGACGTCCGACGCGGCGAACACGCTCATCAACGAGGGGTCGGCGTCGCCCGCCGACGTGTTCTGGTCGGTCGACGCCGGGGCGCTGGCGGCCGTCGCCAACCGCGGACTCACCGCGGAACTCCCCTCCGACGTCGTCGAACCGGTTCCCGAGGAGTTCCACCCCGAGAACCTGTGGGTCGGCGTCGCCGGCCGCGCCCGCGCCGTCCCGTACAACACCTCGGCGCTGTCCAACGAGGACGTCCCCGACAGCGTGATGCAGTTCCCCGAGTCCGAGGCGCTCGCGGGGGCGATGGGCTGGGCGCCGACGTACGGCGCGTTCCAGGCGTTCGTCACGGCGATGCGCCTCATCGAGGGTCGCGACGCCACGCGCCAGTGGCTGCAGGGAATGCTCGACGCCGGCGTCACCGAGTACAACAACGAGTTCCTCGTCTCCAACGCCGTCGCCGACGGCGAACTCAACGCCGGGTTCGCCAACCACTACTACGCCCTGCGGGTGCAGGCCGCGCGTCCGAACGCCCCCCTCGACCTGGCGTTCACCAGGGGCGACGCCGGCGCACTCATCAACGCCGCCGGCGTGGAGGTGCTCTCGGCCAGCGGAAATCAGGAACTCGCGTTCACGTTCGTCCGCCACCTGCTGTCGGCCGAGGCGCAGGAGTTCTTCGCCACGCGGACGTACGCCTACCCGATGGTCCCGGACGTCCCGCCCGTCGGGGGGCTCCCGACCATCGACGAACTGAACCCCCCGAGCATCGACCTCAGTCGGCTCTCGGAGATTCAGCCGACGCTGACGCTGATGCGGGACGTGGGAGTCCTCTGAATGGGGGCGCCCTGAGATGCCCTCGGGCGGGGGGTTCGGCCGCGTCCGCCGACTGTTCGACGACGGCGACGACGAACCCGGAACGGCCGTCGTCGTCCTCGCCGCCGCCGTCGCCGCCGCGGTGCTGTCGCCGCTGGTGTGGCTGCTCGTCGGCGCCTCGTCGCTCGACGTCGACGCCGCCGTCTCGCTTCTCACCTCCGGGACGGCGACGACGGTGCTCGTCAACAGCCTCGCCCTCACCGCCGTCGTCACCGCCGCCTCCGTCGCCGTCGGCGTCCCGCTCGCGGTGCTGACGGTGCAGACGGACCTCCCGTTCCGGCGGCTGTGGACGGTCCTCGCCGCCCTCCCGCTCGTCGTCCCGAGCTACATCGGCGCGTTCGCGTACGTCTCGGCGTTCGGCCCCAGCGGCGCGCTCGCGGACCTGCTCGCGCCGCTCGGTATCACGATTCCCACCGTCTACGGCCTCGGCGGGACGGCGCTCGTGCTGACGCTCTTTACGTACCCCTACGTCTTCCTCACCACGCGCGCCTCGCTGCTGTCGTTCGACGCGACGCAGTTGGAGGCCGCGCGGACGCTGAACCACACCTACCCCGAGGCGTTCCGCCGCGTCATCCTGCCGCAGATAGCGCCCGGGGTGACGGCGGGGGCGCTGCTGGTCGCGCTGTACACCATCTCGGACTTCGGGACGCCCGCCATCATGCGATACGACGTGTTCACGCGCGTCATCTACGTCGAACTGAACAGCTTCGGCGTCGGGCGGGCGAACGCGACGCTGCTGTCGATGCAACTGCTCGCCGTCACCGCCGTCATCCTCGCGCTCGAATCGCGCGTCGGCGGCGACGCCGCCGCCGGCTACGGGACGCCCTCCTCCGTCGAGACGGTGGTCTCGCTCGGCCGCCTGCGTTGGGTCGCCGCCGCGGCCGCCGCGGCCGTGAGCCTGTTCACGCTCGCGCTTCCGGTCGGCATCCTCGCGATGTGGCTCGTCCGCTCCGGTCCGGGGTACAGCGGCGGCGGCCTCGCGTTCGACGCCGCGTTCGCCGCCAACTCGGTGTACGCCGCCGCGCTGACCGCCGGGGTGACGGTGCTGTTCGCCCTGCCCGTCGCCTACTACGCGGGGCGGTCGGACTCCCCGTTCGCCGCGCTGGTCGAACGGGCGACGTACCTCGGCTACGCCATGCCGGGCGTCGTGTTGGGCCTCGCGCTCGTGTTCTTCTCCAGCCAGTGGCTCCGCGACGCCGTCGCGCCGGCGGCCGCGCAACTCGTCTATCAGTCGCTTCCCCTGCTCGTATTCGCCTACGTCGTCCGCTTCCTCCCGCAGGCCGTGGGGTCGACGCGCTCGTCGGTGCTCGGCGTGGACCGCGACCTCATCGGCGCGGCTCGGTTACTCGGGGCGTCGCCGCGCCGCGCGTTCCGCCGGGTGACGCTCCCGCTCATCTCGCCGGGGTTACTCGCGGGCGCGGCGCTCGTGTTCCTCACGACGATGAAGGAACTCGACACGACGCTCATCCTGCATCCGACAGGGTTTACAACCATTGTGACCTACATCTGGCGAGTTCAAGAGGCCGGCTACTACGGCCGGGCGGCGCTGCCGGCGCTGGTCTTGGTCGCCGTCTCCGGTCTCTCGATGATCCCGCTGCTCAGCGGAGGACGCGACGATGCGTGAGGATACAACCACCACCACGGACCGCGAGGAGACGCGGCGGAACCGAGCCGAGGGCGCCGACGCGAGGAGCGAGCGTTCCCGAAACGCGCCCGCGGCGGACCCGAACCCGGCCCCTGACGGCGGCGCGGCCGTCGGCGCTCGGGAGGACCCGGCCGTCGCTTCCGAGACGGTCGCGGCCGACGACGACCCCGAGACGGACGCCGTCCTCGAACTGACCGACGTCGTGAAGCGCTACGGCTCCGAGACGGCCGTCTCGGGGCTCGACCTGACCGTCGGGGAGGGCGAACTCGTCACGCTGCTCGGTCCCTCCGGATGCGGGAAGACGACGACGCTGCGCATGATCGCCGGTCTGGAGACGGCCTCGGAGGGAACCATCGCCGTCGGCGGCGACGTGGTCGACGGCGAGGGCGCTCCGACGCCCCCCGAGGACCGCGACGTCGGACTCGTGTTTCAGGAGTTCGCGCTGTTCCCCCACCTCAGCGTCGCGGAGAACGTCGCCTTCGGACTCGACGACCCCGATTCCGCGGAGGCTGAGCGCCGCGTCGCCGACCTGCTCGAATTAGTAGGATTAGGCGAGTACGGCGACCGCTCGCCCGCGGACCTCTCGGGCGGGCAGCGTCAGCGGGTCGCTCTCGCGCGCTCTCTGGCGCCCGAACCCGACGTGCTCCTCCTCGACGAACCGTTCTCGAACCTCGACGTGAGCCTCCGCGTGCGGATGCGCGAGGAGGTCAAGCGCATCCTCGACGAGGCGGGCGTCACCGCCGTCTCCGTCACGCACGACCAGGAGGAGGCGCTGTCCATCTCCGACCGCGTCGCCGTCGTCAACGACGGCCGGGTCGAACAGGTGGGGTCGCCCGGCGAGGTGTTCGAGCACCCCACCTCGCGGTTCGTCGCCTCCTTCCTCGGGCAGGCGAGTTTCCTCCCGGCGTCGGTGACGGGCGAGGCCGTCGAGACGGCCGTCGGGTCGTACGACCGCGACCTGCTGGCGGGCCTCGGCGACGGCTACGCCGGCAGCAGCGTCGACGTGTTGGTCCGCCCGGACGACCTGCGGGCGACGCCCGCGCCCGAGGCCGACGCCGACGGCGTCGTCGTCCGCCGGCAGTACACCGGCCCCTCGTTCGTCTACCACGTCCGCCTCCACGACGGCACCGTCGTCCGCTGTCTCCACAACCACACCGAGGAGTTCGAGGTCGGCGAACCGGTCGCGGTGACGCTCGTGGCCGACCACGCCCTCGCGTGGTACCCTCCCGAGTGAGATGTCCGGCGAATCGACCGACGCCGACGACCCGACGACGGACCACGCCGCCTCCTCCCGTCTCCGCTCCGCCTTCGCCCGACTCGGCCGTTTCGCCCGACTCGACCGGGGGCGAGTCGCCGCGCTCTGTCTCGCCCTCCTCGCCGCCGCCGTCGCCCTCCTCGTCGCGACCGAACTGTTCCCGTACCGCTCGCTGAACCACGACGAAGGGGTGTACCTCCAGCAGGCCGACCTGCTCCTGCACGGCCGACTGTTCCTCCGCCCGCCCGTCGAGGAGGCGTTCCGCCCGTGGTTCTTCGTCGAGAGCGACCGAGGGCTGTACTCGAAGTACGCCCCGGTGCCCGCGGCCGTCTTCGCCCTCGGGAAGGCGCTCGGCGGCTACCCGCTGGCGTTGGCGGGCGTCGCCGCCGGCCTCGTCGCTGGCGTCGTCGCCCTCGGCCGCGAACTGTTCGACGCCCGCGTCGGCGCCCTCGCGGGGGTCCTCCTCCTGCTCACGCCGCTGTTCGTCGTCCACTCCGGGGTCTACCTGCCGTACGCGCTGACGACGACGCTGAACGTCGCGTTCGCCGTCGGCTACCTCAGAGCCGAGCGACGGGGGAGCCTCCGCGACGCGGCGGCCGCCGGCCTCGCCGTCGGCGCCGCCTTCTTCTCCCGGCCGTACACCGCCGTGCTGTTCGCGCTTCCCTTCGTCGCCCACGCCGGCGTCACGCTCCTCGGGTCGCTTCGGGGGGGTCGTCTCGGCCGCTCGCTGGTCGCCCGCCGCCTCGTCACCGCGGCCGGCGGCACGGCGGGCGTGCTCGCCGCCCTCGGCTACAACGCCGTCGTCACGGGCGACCCGTTCGTGTTCCCGTATCTGGCGTTCGCCCCGTCCGACGGCCTCGGCTTCGGCAGCCGAGCCATCCTCGGACACGAGGTTGCATACACCCCCGAACTCGGCCTCCGCGCCAACGCGCTCGTCCTCGCGGACCTGTTCTCCGAGTGGGTCGTCGCCGGACGGGTCGGCACCGCTCTCGCCGCCGTCGGCGTCGCCCTCGCCCTCCTCCGCCGGTCGGTGGTCCACGGCGGCCGCGTCCGCCCCGGCCTCCTCGCGGCGACGTACCTCACCGTCGCCGCCGGCAACGTCGCCTTCTGGGGGAACTACAACGTCCTCGGCGCCCTCGAAGACGGTTCGGACGGCCTCGTCCACTACCTCGGTCCGTACTACCACTACGACCTCGTCGTCCCGACGGCGGTGTTCGCCGCCCTCGCCCTCGTCGCCGGCGCCGACCGGGTCCGGCGCTTCGTCGCCGTGCGCGCCGCGAGACGGGACGGGGGCGTTCTCGACGCGACCCGGGCGCGTTCGCTCGTGGCTCTCGTCCTCCTCGTCTGCGCCGCCGTCGGCGGCGCCGTCGCCGTCTCGGCCGTCGACGAGGTGGCGGCCCGCGACGCCGCCGTGACCGCGGAGTACCGCGCCGCCTACGCCCCCCTCGCGGACGAGGGGTCGCCGACGACCGTTCCGTCCCCGCTCCCGCCGTCGTCCGCCGACGCGTCGGGGGAAGGGGGAGACGCCGTAGTGTTCCTCCCGACGACGTACGGGCCGTGGCTGAACCATCCGTTCCAGACGCTCAGAAACGACGCCGACTACGACGACGGGAGGGTGTACGCGTTGGGCGACACCCGCGAACTCGCCGTCGCCGCGGCGTTTCCGGACCGCGACCTCCGCCGGTACGTGTACGCCGGGTCGTGGGTCCCCACGGACGACTCGACGGTCCGCGCGGCCGTCGTCCCCGTCTCCCGCGTCTCGGGGGAGCGAGCCGTCCTCGACGCGACGTTCGCCCTGCCGGAGAGCGCCGAGAGCGCGACGGTCAGGGTGCACGCCGACGACGGGTCGACGTACCTCGTCGCGACCGACGCCGAGGGGCCGATTTCGCTTTCGGCGGCGGCCGCTCCGGGTCGGCTGACCGTCTCCGGGACGGGGCTCGAACCCGCGTCCGGGGGCGGGAGGGACGAAAACGCGAGCGTCTCGCTTCCGCTGACCGACGACGACGAGGTGTTCGTCGAGGTGTTCGTCGAGACGGGTCCGGCCAGCGGGTTCAGCTACGAGGTGGTGTTCCCCGTCGAGCGGACCTCGCCGTCGTCGGTCCGCGCGCTCTCCCCCACTATCGAGCGGTGTCCGGTGCCGACGCGGTGCGTCCCGCGCGCCGTCGACGACCCCCCCGCGGGCGTCGGGGTGAACGCGACGCTCTCGGAAGTCTCGGACGGGCGGGACGCGCCGAACGAATCAGCGGACGGGTAGCGCCCGGCGCTCACCGACCCTATCGCCGTCGCCGGCGTCGCTCCTCGACGCAGACGCGGAGGATAGAAGCGGCTATCTCGCCGCCGCCGACGAACGGGTCGAGTTTCGTCTCCCCGAGTCGCTCGGCGTACTCGATGGGTTCCTGTCGAATCCGGTAGCCCCGCATCGCCGGCCGGACGAGCAGTTCGGCGGACAGCCCCGTGTTCTCCGTCCAGCGAATCGACTCGACGACGTCCTCGTGGTAGGCGCGCATCCCGGTCGTCACGTCGTACAGTCGCTCCCCCGAGAGGAGACTCGCCGCCGCCGCGAAGGCGCGGTTGCCGAGGCGGTTCAGCGCCGGCATCGCCTCGGCGCCGTGATACAGTCGGTCGCCGCTCACCACGTCGTACCCCCGGTTCACCAGTTCGAGGAAGTCGGGAACCCGGTCCATCGGGTACGTCCCGTCGCAGTCGGTGGTGATTCGGACCGGGTTCGACGCCTCGGCCAGCGCCCGTTCGACGGCCGCACCGTACCCCTTCGGGGGCTGTTTCACCACCGTCGCGCCGCGGTCGCGGGCGACGGCGGCGGTGCCGTCGTCGGAACTGTCGACGACGACCACTTCGGCCTCTCCGTCGGTCGCGGCGTCGACGTCCGCGAGCACCGACCCGATGGCCTCGACCTCGTTGTACGCTCCCATGACGACGCTCACGTCGTCGAGGCCGTACGCTCGTTCGCTCATACCCGCGACTCGGCGGCGAGCGTTTTAGGTGTGCCGAAAAAGTTCGTTCGCGGAGGCGACGAGGGGTTATCGCTGCGAGTCGCGGAGGATGAGCGGACCGATGGCGAGCGTCCGCTTTGCGACCGTGGCGATGCGGAGGATGTAGGAGGTGAAGAGCAGGAACGGAATCAGCGTCAGGGTGAACGCCCCGCTCACGACCCACGTGATGACCGGCACGTCGAGGAACTGCGTCGACCCGAACGTCTCGGCGCCGACGAACGTGAGCATCACGCCGGCGACGAGGAGGGCCGGCACCGCGACGTAGAGGATGTACTGCGAGAGGTTGACCAGCGCCCACTGGAAGTACAGCGTCTTGATGTGCTCGCGGGCGGGCCCGAACATCGAGAGGGAGGTTCGGAGGTCCTCGAACGCCCGCTTCTGGTCGTCTGTGAGCGAGTCGTCGAACTCGCCCGTGATGCGCTCGACCTGGTATATCTTCCACGAGTAGTTGAAGTTGAGCGCGGCGAACAGCACGTCGAACGTCCCGAAGGAGGCGCCGTCGAACTCGTCTTCGACCTCCTGGGCGTTGCCGTGGATGCTGTCGACGAACTCCGTCACCTGTTCGCGCAGTTCCTCGTCGTCGCTGTCGGCGACGAGTCGGTCGAGCACCTCGCTCCGTCGCTCCGTCTCGCGGACGAGCGCTTGGAGGAACGCCGAGGGGTCGGCCGGAACCGACTGTCCGAGCAGGTCCTTCGCGTACGTGCGGAAGTCCATCGCGTCGCTCATCCGCTCGCGCTGGTCGCCCAGCGGGCCGTTCTCCTGCGACAGCACGAGTTGGTTGATGGTGATGACGAGCGTCGTCCCCGTGACGAGCACGCTGATCATCGTCGAGAAGATGGTCTCTATCGTGTCCGAGGACGTTATCTCGGCGTCCAGCGACGGCGCGAGGAAGACGCTGAAGGCGATGAACCCGGCGAAGATGAACAGGGCGAACGCGCCGGTCACGACCAGCCGGTTCGTCTGGAGGAGAAGTCTGACCTTCAACCGACTCTCGTCCGCCCGCCCCCGCATCGTGTTCGCGGTGCCGATGTCGCTCCCTTCGTCGTCGCCACCGCCGCCGTCGCCCTCACTCATCGCCGTCCTCCGACTCGCTGTCGGCGGGGCGCTTCAGGACGATGTACTTCGTTCCACCCCCGACGTAGTCCAGCGTGTCCGCGAGTTCCCACCCGTCGGCCCCGAGTTCGTTCAGCTTCTCCGTCGGGTCGCTCGTCTCCTTCTTCGTCTCCTCGCGCGGCGGGCGGAGCGTCCGATACTCCCACGTCTGCGTCTCGTTCGATGACACAGGGGGGGTTCGTCGCCGCGCGATAAGCCCATTGGGGCCGCCGAGAGCCGCCCCGCCTAAAAGGCTGGTTTATGGAGGCAGAAGCCATAGCCCCGGTCTGCTCGACGCGTCTAGTTGAATGCGAGAACTCCATCTCTCTGTCTCTGCGGACAAGCGCGAGGACGTCGTCCCCGTCCTCGACGACAACGACATCGACTACGTGACGATACCGCGCGACGGCGACGAGACGTTCTTCATGGTCCCCCTCCCGACGGCGGCCGTCTCGACGGTGCTCGAGGGCCTCGAAGACGCGAACGTCGACGAGGAGTCCTACACGGTGGTGACGAAGGCCGAGACGGTGGAGATGTCCCAGTACGAGGGGCTCCGCGAGCGCTACTCCGCGACGGTCAGAAAGCTCTCGAAGGAGGAACTGCACGCGAAGGTCCGCGAGATGCAGTGGCCCTACCAGATTTACTACGTGGGGACGGTGCTGAGCGTCCTCGCGGCCGCCGCGGGACTGCTCCTCGACCAACCCGCGCTCATCATCGGCGCGATGATTATCGCCCCGCAGGCGAGTTCCGCGCTCGCCGCCCCGGCCGGCGCTCTCCTGAACGACTGGGAGATGTTCGTCGCCAGCGTCCGAGAGCAGTTTCTCAGTCTCGGTCTCGCCATCGCGGGCGCGACGGCGTTCGGCTTGTTTCTCCAGTGGGGGGGATTCGTCCCCGCGACGCTCGAACCGTCGCAGATAGAACTCGTCGGCGTCAGACTGGCGCCGACGTTCCTCTCGACGACGGGCGCGGTCATCGCGGGCATCGTCGGGGCGTTCGGCTACACGACCGAGCAGTCGACGGCCATCATCGGCGTGATGATAGCGGCCGCCCTGATTCCCTCCGCCGCGGCCGCCGGCCTCGGCATCGCGTGGGCGTCCCCGCTCCTCGCGACGGGGGCGTTCCTCCTGCTGTTGGTCAACATCCTCGCCATCAACCTCGGCGTGTTCGTCACCCTCCGGGCGATGGGCTACGTCCCGGACTGGCGCGAGGAGAGCGAGTCGTTCCGGAAGTCCATCTCCCCCGACAATCGGATGGCCGTCTACGGGACGCTCCTCGTCCTCCTCGTCTCCCTCGTCGCCACCGGCTACCTCACCGGCGCGAGCGTCGCCTTCGCCCGCTCGGTCAATCAAGAGGTGGAGGCGACGTTCGAGCAACCGGAGTACGCCAACCTCTCGCTGTCCGGCGTACAGGTCGGCTACGTCGGCACCTCGCTGGAGCGCGAACCCACGAGCATCACCGTCATGGTCGGTCGGACCTCGAATCGCGCCTATCCGGACCTCGCCGGGCGGTTGGAGCAGCAGATAGAACGCGCGACCGGGCGGAACGTCGCCGTCACCGTCGAATTCATCGAATCGCGGTCGTCGAACCGGACGCGGCCGCCGAACCCGGCGACGGCCTGAGGCGGGGCGGTTCGGATTCGACACGACACGGCCGACCCGACTCCCCCGACCGCGCTAACCTAACCGTCGACCGGTTCGACGATGTCGGCGTCGTCGTTCGCGGGGCTGTTCACCCGCGTCGAGACGGGGTACGCCCGCATCTCCGCGTCGGGGAACGTATCGAGCAGCGACGCCGCCTCCTCGCCGTCCCCGCGGAGCCACGTCTCCTCCTCCTCGGGCGCGAGGATGACGGACATCCGGTCGTGCAACTCCGAGACCAGGCCGTTCGGCTCGGCGGTGACGACGGTGAACGTCTCCAGCACCTCCGCCTCGGCGCCTTCGGCGCCGCCGCCGTCGGCGAAATCCCCGAGACCCGTCTGGGTCTGCTTCGGTTTCCAGCGCTCCCACAGACCCGCCATGGCGAACGGCCGGTCGTCCTCGAAGGCGACGCGGTAGGGCTGTTTCCCGCTCTCCGTGTTCACCCACTCGTAGAAGCCGTCGGCGGGGACGAGACAGCGCCGGCGCTCGAACGCCTCCCGGAAACTCGGCTTCTCGCGAACTGTCTCCGCGCGCGCGTTGATGAGTCCGTTCGACCGGTCGTCGGCCCACGGGGGGACCAACCCCCACTTCAGCGACCGGAACGCGTCGGGGTCCTCGTTCGTCACGACGGGGAGTCGCTGCCCCGGCGCGCAGTTGTACCGCGGGTCCGGGGGCGTCTCGAACGCGGCGCCGAACCGCTCTTCTAGCTCTTCCGCCGGGGTGAACAGGCTGTACCGGCCACACATACCCGTCGCTACGCGCGCGGCGGTGAAAACGGTGCGGTCGGGCGGTCGGCCGGCGGGACGGTCGCGGCGGCGGGCGGTTTCGACCGCGTCCACTCGAAGGCTTTAGGCGTCGCGGCGCCCCGACTGCAGGTATGCGCATCGAGAACAGCTTCATCCCGGTCCGCGGGGTGGGCGAACGGACCGAACGGGGGCTGTGGGAGGAGGGCGTCCTCACGTGGGAGGCGTTCGACCCGCGGTCGGCGCCCGTCGGCGAGAAGACGGGCGAGCGAATCGAGACGTTCGTCGCCGACTCGCTCGAACGCCTGGACGACGGCGACGCGCGCTACTTCGGCGAGGTGTTCCCCTCCGGGGAGCGCTGGCGCCTCTACGAGAACTTCCGGGAGGACACCTGCTTTTTCGACATCGAGACGACCGGACTCGACGCCGCCAGCAACGACGTGACCACCGTCTCCTTCCACCGCGACGGCGAGACGACGACGCTCGTCCGCGGCGAGGACCTCTCTTCTGAAACCCTCCGCGAGCAGTTCGACGAGGCCGCCCTCGTCGCCTCGTTCAACGGCAAGCGCTTCGACGTTCCCTTTCTAGAGGAGAACTTCGATATCTCCGTCGACGCGCCACATATCGACCTGATGTACCCCTGCCGTCGCCTCGACCTGACGGGCGGGCTGAAGGCCATCGAGAAGGAGGTGGGCATCGACCGCGACAGACCGGACCTCTCGGGCCGCGACGCGGTGCGACTGTGGCACCGGTACGAACGCGACGGCGACGAGGGCGCCCTCGACACCCTCGTCTCGTACAACCGCGACGACACCGCCAACCTGGCGAACCTGATGGACGTCGTCGCCGACTCGCTGCACGAGAACTCGCTCGGCCCGTTCGTCGGCGGCGCGGGAGACGGCCGCGGCGGCGACGCCGACGGCGGCGAGGGCGACGACGCGGCACGCTCCCCCGTCGAGCGGTGAGCGGACGGGCGGCGCCGAGCGAAGACGAGAGGAGACGAGAGTACTTTTGTACCCCGGGCGATAGGCGGCGCACATGACCGACGACGCGGATTCCGAGGAGACCGTCGACCCGGAGGGGGAGACGAGCGACGCCGACGGGAGCGAGGGCGAACCCGCGGAGCGGTCGGCCTCCGCGGAGGCCGACGGCGGCGACGCGACCGACGGCGAGGACGGACGAGAGACGGAGCTATCGGACGGACGAGACGACACCGTTCCGAACGTCGAACTCGGCCTCTATCAGCTCTCGGTCCGCGTCAGCGGCCGCTCCGACGACGACCTCCAGACCGTCGAGGACTCGGCGAAGCGTCTCATGGACTACCTCATCGACCGCGCCGGGGAACTCGAAGAGCGACCCGACGACCGGGGTCTGAGTTAGACGGCGCCGTCTCCGGAGCGGTCGGCCCGCTTCGGCGGAGTCAGGTGTTCAGGATGTCTCGGATGCGGCGCGGTTCGCCGCTGAGCGCGGGGTTCTTCTCGACTATCTGCAGTACTTCGTGGTCGGTGACGTCGGGGTAGGACTTCTCGGTGGCGTCCTCGATGAGCGCCTTTTCGAGGCGGAACTCCGTCCCCTCGTACTCGACGTCCACGCCTTTGTCGTCGAACGACAAAACCGTCATAGCGCAGGATAGTCCGGGGACCTACAAAAGCCCGTCCCCCCGGCGTCGGCTCTCCGTCTTGCGGGGCGCTTATAACGGAGGCCGCGCCACAAGGGAGTGTGTCACTCGGCTCGGACCCGCTCGACGCCCTCGAGATACCCGACGGCACCACCGTCGAAGAGCGCGCCGTCGTGACCGACGGCGACGTCATCGTCGGCGGGCAGAGCACCGTCGAGTTCGGGGTCCGCGGCCGGAACGTGTTCGCCGGCGAACGGGTGCGGTTCGGCGGCGACATCGAGGCGGAGGGCGACTGCCGCCTCGACGTCTGGTGCGACGTGGCCGGCAACGTCCTCGTCGGGCAGGACGCCTACCTCGGCGAACGCGTCCACGTCGGCGGCCGCCTCATGGTCTCCGGCGACTTGGACATCGGCGACGACGTGGACATCGAGGAGGGGTTCGAGGCCAGCGGCTGGATTGTCATCCGGAACCCGGTGCCGACGCTCGTCTTCTACTTCATCGTCCTCTCGCAACTCCTCCGACTCGGGGAGAACGAGACGGCCGACGAACTCGCCGACTCGCTCTCGGGGGACAGCGACGTCGACCCCTTGGTCATCCCGCGCGGTTCCACCGTCTCCGACGACGCGTGGCGGGCGTCGACGCCGGCCGTCGTCGGCGACGACTGCCGTCTGCACGGCAACATCCGCGCGGAGTCCATCGTCGTCGGCGAGGACGACAACATCTTCGGCAGTCTCCGCGCCCGCGGCGACGTCTCCGTCGGGTCGGGCACCCGCGTCCACGGCGACGTGACGACGCGGGACGGCACCGTCACCATCGCGTCGGGGGCGCGCGTCCTCGGCGACGTCTCCTGCGCGGAACTGGAACTCCACGAGGACGCCGCCGTCGACGGGACGATGCGCGCGAAGGGCGACATGCGAATCGTCCGGGCCGACGTCTCCCGCGACGCGGAGTAGGATTCGACCCAGACTGAAACGCCCGCTTGAGTCTACGGCACCTCTTTTTGATAGGTCGCCGTACGTCCCTCCGTAATGTCACAGAGACGAACGCTCGTCGCCGTCGCTCTCGTCGCTCTCGTCGCCCTCGCCGGGTGCAACGGGGCGGCCAACTCCGGCGAAGGGGGAGATATGAGCACTCAGATGGCCGACGGCGGGGCCGCGACGGCGGCCGAAGCCGCGTCGGGCGGGTCGGGGAGCGGTTCCGGCGGGTCGAACGCCGACGGGGCCGCGCAGGCGCAGGCGAACGTCCAGAGCCGTCAACTCATCAGAACCGGCACCGTCGCGGTCGAAGTCGACTCCTTCGACGCCTCGAAAGCGAACCTCACCGGCGCCGTGCAGGGGTACGGCGGGTACGTCTCCGACACCTCGCAGGAGCGACATAGCGTCGGCAACGAGACGTACACGACGGGCCGACTCGTCCTGCGCGTCCCCGCCGAGGAGTTCGACGCGTTGGTCGAGGACGCGAAGGCCGAGGGCGACGTGCAGGTCGTGCAGACGAACACCGAGGACGTGACCGACCGACTGGTCGACCTCGAAGCGAGACTGGAGAACCTCCGCGCGCAACGCGACCAACTCCGCGACCTGTACGCGCAGGCGAACACGACCGAGGACGTACTGGCCGTCCAGCGCGAACTCTCCGACGTGCAGGGGGAGATAGAGCGGTTGGAGGCGCAAAAACAGAGTCTGGAGGACCGCGTCGCCTACTCCACCCTGACCGTTCGACTGAACGAACCGCGGCCGACGCCGAACCGCATCGCGCCGGACCGCTGGTACGACACGCCCGTCGTCTCGGCGTTCCTCCAGTCCGTCGACGGCGTCGCCGTCGTCGCTCGCGCCCTCGTCGTCGGCGCCGCCTACGCCCTGCCGTACGTCCTCGCGTTCGTCCTGCCCGTCGCCCTCCTCGGCGGACTGGTCTGGCGCTTCCGCCACCGCCTCCCGCGCGTCTGAGCGGTCGACCGCGGGGACCGAAAGGATGTTCCGACCGTCCCTCCATCACCAACCATGCTCTCTGTCGCTCTCGCGGGCAAGCCCAACGCGGGTAAGTCCACCTTCTACAAGGCTGCGACGATGGCGGACGTCGACGTGGGGAACTACCCGTTCACGACCATCGACCCCAATCGAGGGGTCAGTTACGCCCGGACGCGGTGTCCCTGCCTCGACCGGGAGGAACGCTGCGGCAACTGCGAGGACGGCGTGCGCTACGTCGGCGTCGAACTCCTCGACGTGGCCGGCCTCGTCCCCGGCGCGCACGAGGGTCGGGGGTTGGGCAACCAGTTCCTCGACGCCCTCACGAACGCCGACGTCATCCTCGCCGTCGTCGACGCCTCCGGCGGCACGAACGAGGAGGGCGAACCCGTCGAAGTCGGGACGTACGACCCCGTCGAGGAGGCGGACTTCGTCGAGGAGGAGTTAGAGCAGTGGCTCGCCGGCATCATCGAGAAGAACTGGGAGTCGGTCGTCCGCAAGTCCCGGTCGCCCGACTTCGACATCGACGAGGCGCTCTCGGAGATGCTGACGGGGTTCGGCGCGACGGAGTACGACGTGGCGGCCTCGCTGCGCGCCCTGGAGTACCCCGCGGACCCCAAGCAGTGGACCGACGAGCACCGCGAGGCTCTCGCGCGTGACGTGCGCGCGCGGACGAAACCAATCGTCCTCGTCGCCAACAAGGCCGACGTCGCGCCGCCGGAGAACCTCGAACGCCTGCGCGAGACGGACAAACCGGTCGTCGCGGCCACCGCCGACGGCGAACTCGCCCTGCGGAAGGCCGCCGAAGGGGGCGTCGTCGACTACCTCCCCGGCGACGACGACTTCGACATCGTCGGCGACGTGAGCGACGCGCAGGCCACGGGGTTGGAGAAGATACGCGAGGTGGTGGAGGCCAACGGCGGGACGGGGATCCAAGAAGCCATCAACACCGCCGTCTACGACGTGCTCGACACGGTGACGGCGTATCCGGTGCAGAACGAGACGAAGTGGACCGACGGCACCGGCGAGATGCTCCCCGACGCGTTCCTCCTCGAACGCGGGTCGACGCCGAAGGACCTCGCGTACGCCGTCCACTCGGACATCGGCGACGGCTACCTCCACGCGGTGGACGCGCGGTCGGCCCGCCGCATCTCCGAGGACTACGAACTGGACGAGGGCGACGTGATAAAGATAGTCAGCACCGCGAACTGAGGGGCCGCGGGGGGCGACCGACTCGCGCGGCGGTCGCTCGCGGATGCGCGGCGTCGGAGAAACGGGAGTCGGTGCGAACGCGTCGCTCGCGGGGGTAATCTTCTCGAAAACCGGGGATGTGAGGACCTACGTGTCCATGGCAGAGTCCTGCGTACGTCCCGGCCAACTACCACTCCGCACCGACGGGGTATAAGTCTACCTCGACGCGCTCAGTCCGAGAGCGCCGTCGACGTCGGGGCGGGCCGCGCGCGGCGGTCGACCGTGCCGGCCTCGTGGTCGAAGTCGACGAATCCGGCCTCGTCGAGTTTCGGCAGGTCGACGTGGTGGAGTCTGACTAGGGCGGCGTCGCGGTCCGCGTCGGTCACCTCGTCGGGGGCCGTACTCTCGCGCTCGGCGACGACGTCGGCGGCGAGCGATTCGATGTCGACCGCGCCGCGGCGGTCGTCGAGACAGGACAGCACGGTTCGGCGGTCGCGGTCGGCGAAGGTGGCGATTGTGTCGTTCATCGTTCGTAGTGTAACTCGGAGGGACTTTCGATCCCTTCGACTGTACTCTCGTAGAGACGAGACCGGGGTATCACTCCCGGCCCTACATGATTAGGATTCGAGTGCGATTCCGTGATAGTCCGCTCGGAAACCCGCCGTCGCCGTCCGGTCGGCCGTCCTCAGACGACGGCGTCGTAGGCGTCACCCATGATGTCGAGGGCCTCGCGGAGCGACTCCTCGTCGGTCGCATAGGAGAGGCGGGCGTACCCCTCGCCGTGCGCGCCGAACGCCTCGCCGGGGACGACGATGACGCCGCGTTCGAGGCACTCGTCGACGAACCCCTCGGGCACCTCGGGCATCGCGTAGAACGCGCCCGTCGGCGTCGGAACCGTGAGACCGATGTCTTCGAGGCCCTCGACGACGATGTCGCGCCGGCGGCGGAACGACTCGGTCATCTCACCGACCTGCTCCTGCGGGCCGGTCAGCGCCGCCTCGGCGGCGAACTGCGCGGGCGCGGACGCGCACGCCTGCGCGTACTGGTGGACGCGGAGCATCCGTTCGATTCGCCGCGAGGAGGCGTGCACCCACCCGAGGCGCCACCCCGTCATCGAGTACAGTTTCGAGGCGGAGTTGACGACGACGACGTTGTCCGTCTCCGCGAACTCGGCCGGCGAGCGGAACTCGCCGTCGAAGACGGTGTACTCGTACACCTCGTCGGAGATGCAGAGCACGTCGTGTTCGTCGGCGATGCGGGCGAACTCCTCGATATCTTCCGGCGGCGACACCGCGCCCGTCGGGTTGCCCGGACTGTTGACGACGAACGCCGCGGTGTCGTCGGTGATGGCCTCCTCGACGGCCGCCGGGTCGAGCGTCAGGTCGTCGCGGAGGGGGACGGGAACGGGCGTCCCGTCGGCGAGTTTCGTGAGGGCGTCGTAGGAGACGAACCCCGGGTCCGGGATGATGACCTCGTCGCCGGCGTCGACGTGGGCCTCCATCGCGATGTGCAGGGCCTCGGACCCGCCCGCCGTGGCGATGATATCGTCGGGGTGCAGGTCGATACCTTGGTCGCGTTCGTGCTTCGCCGCGATGGCCTCCCGGAGCGACGAGAGCCCCTTGTTCTCGGTGTAGGCGTCCGCGCGGCCGTCCCGGATGGCCTCGACGGCGGCCCGGCGGGCGTGGTCGGGAGCGGAGAAGTCGGGTTGTCCGAGACCGAGGTTTATCGCCCCCTCCCCGGCGGCCTCGAACACCTCTCTGATTCCGCTTATCGACACCGCTTCGACTCGTGCTGAGAAGTCCGACATACGCTATCCGGCGTCCGCCGCCGGGATAGTTCTTCCCTCACACGGTCGCGCTCGCGGTGTACGAGCAACATTTTCTGGTACGTGTGACGCCGAAAGCGAGTCGGCTCCGCCGCGCTCGGTTCCGAAACGGCCGCGAGCGGTCGGAAACGAGCCGCCGCCGGCGACGCGGCTTCGGCACAACCGTCGCCGCCGCCGCGCACCGAAAGGCCGTCCGTCCCGTACCCGCGCTCGGAGAGTCAACACGTGGCCACAGACGACGCGCGCGTCGACCCCGCACAGTTCCTCGAACACCTCCGTGCGTTCCGGTACCGCGAGGTGACGATGACCGCGGCGGCGCTCGCGGTCCTCGTCGGCGCCGTCGCCTTCTTCCCCGGCGCGGAGAACGTCACCGCCGGGATTCGGGCCGACGTGGGGGCGACGACGCTCGCCGTCTTCGTCGCCGTGGCGGTGCTGGCGGGGGCGATAAAGGGGATGCTGGGCTTCGGCTACGCCCTCGTCGCCACGCCCGTCTTCGCCACCGTCATCGACCCGACGCTGGCCGTCGTCGTCCTCGCCATCCCGCCGTGGATGATCAACATGTTCCAGATCGGCGAGACGGACACCGGACTCGACTTCGTCCGCGAGGAGTGGCTCCTGATGCTCCTGGCCGGCGTCGGCGCCGTCCTCGGCGTCGTCTTCCTCGCGGAGTTCAGCACCGGTCCCATCGTCCCCTTCCTCATCGGCCTCGTCATCCTCGGATACGTGCTCTTTCAGGTGCTTCAGGGGTTCGTCACCGTCGAGGAGGCCCACCACCCCGTCGCGCTCTCGACCGCGGGCTTTCTCGAAGGCTTCCTCCTGGCCGTCTCGAACCTCGGACCGCTCCTGCCCGCCTACTTCCACACGTTCGAGCGAGACGCCGAGCGCTACATCGGCGGCCTGTCGATGGTGCTCGGACTCATCTTCACCGTCCGCATCGTCCAGATGGCGCTCTTTACTGATCTGATGACGACCTACCGACTCTGGTTGGGGTGCGCCATCGCCGTCGTGACGCTCGTCGGCCTCCTCGCGGGGACGTACCTCCGGCGCGTCGAGGTGAACGAGACGTGGTTCAACCGGTTCGTCGTCGGCCTGCTGTTCGTCATCTCGCTCAACATCTTCCGGAAGACGGTGCCGGCGCTGTTCTTCTAACCTTCCTCAGCCCTCGTACTCCTCGCGCAGGTCCTCGATGTGACTCATCACCAGCGAGAGCGTCGCGTCCGCGTCCGCGTAGCCCTGTTCGTACTCGCCGTACGCCGTGTCCACGTCGCCGAGGAACGTCTCCACCGCGGCTTCGAGTTCGTCGCTCATACCCGACGGTCCGTCCGCGAGGTAAAAAACGCCCCGTCCGAGCGTCGGGCCGACGGCGGCGCGCTCACAGCAGCATCTCGAAGACGGGGTACGAGGACACGACCGCCAGCGCGGGCGTCAGCACCCACATCGTCGCGATGCGTTTGGCCGCCCCCGAGTCGAACAGGCTCCGCTCGTCGAGGTCCGCCGGCCCCTCCTCCCCGACGTGGGGGACCGAGGGCATCTCGTCGGGTCTCTCCGGCGGTTCCTCGTGGCGCGCGACGTCGCCGATGGTCGGTCCCGTCGGAACCTCCTCGGCGCGCGAGGTGAGGAGGGCACCCGTCGAGACGTCCACCTCGGGTCGTTCGGGTTTCGGCGTCGCCAACTCCGCCAGCGTCGCCGCCCGACTCGCCCGCCCCCACCCGAGACCGATTATCGTAGAGGTCGTGCTCACGGCGAGACTCGCGGGGATGCCGAGGTACGACAGTACGGTGATGACCGTACCGCCGACGACGGAGACGATGAGCGACGCCAGAATCGGGAGCTCAATGATGTCGTCTCCGACGGTTTCGAGCGTCCGGTGCGCGATGGTGAAACTCCCCAGCCCGAAGGCGAACACGGCGAGCAGGACCCCTTGGTCGACGGTGAGTGACCCGCCCGCGCCCACGAGCGGTGCCACGGCGTTCGCCGCGTTCGACGCGCCCGCCGAGAACGCCATGTAGCAGGCGATGGCGACCACCGAGAGGGACCCGACGACGTCCCTCGCCGACGCTCGCGGGTTCAGATGCGGGCGCGGAACCGTCCCCGAACGGTCGAACTGGACGAGGTGGAGGTCGAACTTCGTGAACGCGACGTAGCGGTCGACGTAAGGGTAGACGTACCGCCCGACGACGAGTCCGACGGCGAAACTCGACAGCGGCGCCACGATCCACGCCGAGACGATGACGAACATCAGCGCCTGATTGAGCGTGTCCGACGCCAGGCCCAACCCGACGATGGCGCCGACGGCCGTCATCGACGTCGAGGCCGGAACGCCGTAGAGGTTCGAGACGAGCAGCGAGGCGCCCGTGAAGAACAGGACGACCACGCTCGCGACCGGCGTGAACTGCGTCGCCGGAACGATGCTGCTGCTCATGGTCGCGATGACGTTCCGTCCGACCGTCCACGCCCCGAGCAGCGCGAATCCCACGAACAGGGTCGCCGCGGTCACCTTCCGAACGAGGCGCGACCCGACCGCCGGACCGAACGCGACGCCGGTCGAGGACCCGCCGATGTTGAATCCGACGAACACCGCGACGAGGATGCCGGCGACCGTGAGCGGCGAAACCATGTCGTACGTCACCCGATATCTCTCGACCCCAGTTATAATCCGGGGAACGGGACCGACCCCGAGTCCGGACCGCGCCGTCGGGTCCGTCGATTTATACCCGATGCCGACCCATCTCCGCGCGTGCTCACGCTGACGTTCGAGGACGGGACGGTCCGCGTCGGCGGCCTCTCGGCGTCGGCCGTCGAGGCGGCCGACCTGCCCGGCGTCCGGTGGGACGACCGCGGACTCGTCGCCCGCGCGCCCGCCCACCGGTACGCCGAGGTGCGCGCGGCGCTGGACGACCGGGGGGTCGACTACGAGGACCGCGTCCGCCCGGAGACGCGTCTGGACCTCTCGCACGCCTACGACCTGCGCGACTACCAGCGCGACGCACTCGACGCGTGGCGCGAGAACGGAAATCGAGGAGTGCTCGAACTGCCGACGGGCGCCGGCAAAACGGTCGTCGCCGTCGCCGCGATGGCCGAACTCGGCGTTCCGACACTCGTCGTCGTTCCCACGGTGGACCTGCTCACCCAGTGGCGGCGCGAACTGGAGACGGAGTTCGACATCCCGGTGGGGCAGTTCGGCGGCGGCGAGCAGGTGGCGGAGGATATCACCGTCTCCACGTACGACTCGGCGTACCTCCGCGCCGAGGACGTCGGCGGCGACTTCGGCCTCGTCGTCTTCGACGAGGTGCACCACCTCGGCGGCGAGGGCTACCGCGACGTGGCCCGACTGCTCGCGGCGCCCGCCCGACTCGGTCTCACCGCGACGTTCGAGCGGCCGGACGGCGCCCACGAAGTCGTCGCCGACCTCGTCGGGCCGAAGGTGTACGACCGCTCGGTCGACGACTTGGCGGGCGAACACCTCGCCGACTACGAGGTGCGGCGGGTCGAAGTCGATCTCTCCCCCGAGGAACGGGAGCGCTACGAGGAGGCGCAGGGGACGTTCGTCGACTACCTCAAGCGCTCGAACCTCTCGCTCAGTTCGGGGTCGGACTACCAGAAACTCGTGATGCGGTCGGGGTCGGACCCGAAGGCCAGGGAGGCGCTTCTCGCCAAGCAGCGCGCCCGGCGCATCATGATGAACGCCGACGCGAAGGTCGAGCGGTTGGGTCGACTCCTCGACAGACACCGCGACGACCGGGTCATCGTCTTCACGGCGCACACCGACCTCGTCTACCGGCTCTCCGAGCGCTACCTCCTCCCGGCGATAACGAGCGAGACCGGCGCGAAGGAGCGGCGCGAACTGCTCGACCGCTTCCGCGACGGCACGTATTCGCGCATCGTCGCCGCGAACGTCCTCGACGAGGGCGTCGACGTGCCCGACGCGAACGTCGCCGTCCTCCTCGCCGGCAGCGGGTCCGAACGCGAGTTCACCCAGCGACTCGGCCGCGTCCTCCGGCCGAAGGCCGACGGGAGGACCGAGAACGACGCGAACGGGCCCTCGCCGGAGCCTCGCTCGGACGCCGGGGCCGCGATACTGTACGAACTCGTCAGCGCCGAGACGGCGGAGGAACGGGTGGCCGAGCGCCGCCGCTGACGGGCGAAACGGGCGGAACGGGCGAACCGGGCGCAGCGCGGCTCTCCGGCTCTCAGACGAGCGTCACGTCGAGGCCGCCGGCGCGTTCGAACTCCTCGGCGCTCACCTCGAACGTCACGGAGAACTCCGCCGCGCCGTCGGCCGGAACGGTCACCGACCGGTCCTCGGTGTACGTCTCCTCGCCCATTCGCACGCGCACGCGGACGGTGGCGAGGCGTTCGGCGCCGCCGCGGTTGCCCACCTCGCCGAACACCCGGAGGCTCCCGCCGTCGGTCGCCTCGTAGTCGAACGTCGACACGTACAGGTTCGGTTGGGCGGGCGTGTCGCGCGGCTGACCCTCCGGGGGCGCCGGCGGCCGGCGCGGACCCGTCGCGCTCGGCGGCGAGCCGAGACATCCGGACGAGAGACCGACGAGGAGGCCGAGGAGAGCCCTCCGCGTCGTCGGCCGCGGCGACTTCATACTCCCCCGTCGGCGGACGCTCTCAATAGTCTTTCCGACCGACGCGCGAAGAACCGTCGCGTCGGCCGTCAGGCCGTCGCCGCGCTGTTCGACTCGCCGCCGTACCAGAACAGCACCGCGCCGACGGCGGCGACGACGGCCAGCGCCAGCGTCGTCGTCGACCCGAGAACGGCCCACGTCAGGCCGAACCAGCCAGTCACGTCGATAATCCAGAGCAGTCCCAGCGCGACCGCTCCGGCCGCGGAGAACCACAGTAGCCCGGTGTGGTCGCCGTCGCGGCCGCCCGTCCGGGCCGCGCCGTCGCCGTCGGCGTCACCGTCCGGTTCGGGGTCGGTGGTCCCGTCCCGAACCGTCGTCCCGCCGGCCGTCCGCGCCTCGCCGACGTCGTCGGCCCGCGCCGCGTCGTCCGATTCGTTCGCGACCCGCTCCTCCTCTCTCGTTCGGTCGTCGGTGGGTGCGTCGGACATGCGAATAGTGATTGTGTCTTGACACCATAATATTTTACGGATGTTTATGAATAATATTATCTCGAACAGTAGTGGGCTCTACTCTCCCGCCGTCGCGTTGCGCGCGACTTTAGACGGTTCGCCGCGAACGGCACCCCGTGCTGACGAAGGACCTCCTGCGCGTCTCCCGGGCGGGCGGCGGCTACCGCCCGCGGTTCGCCGGCCGGGAGTCGCGCCCGCTGGCCGCCCGCGTCGTCGGCGTCTTTCAGGGCCACGTCGGCGAACCCCGCCACCGCCTCGACGACGCCCTCGCGTCGCTGGAGGCGGAGGCCGACGACTTCAAACTCGTCCGCGGGTTCGCCGCCCTCCTCGACCGGGAGGCGACGTTCGAGGTGTCGGCCCCCCTCCCGCCCCGTCGCGTCAGGCGCGCGGCGTTCGAGGAGGCCGAGCGAGCGGGCGTCCCGACGACGCCCGAGGAGCGAACCGCCGTCCTCGACGCCGCGGCGGACCGACTCGGGAGCGACGCCGCGGCCGTCGAGTCGTCGCTGTACGCCGACCGCGAGGTCAACGAGGTGCTGACCGCGTTCGACGCGCGGTGGTCGCCGGACGAACTCCTCGAACAGTACGACCTCTCGTTGGCTCAGACGGCGCTCTTCGACGCCGTCGAGGTTCGCGTGCGCAGTTCCGACCCGAAACGCCTCGTCTCGGCGGTCAAGCGCCTCGGTCTGATGTACGAGATTCGCCGCGACGGCGAGGCGCGCGAACTCGTCGTCACCGGGCCGGACGCCCTGTTCCGCCGGACGCGGCGCTACGGGACGGCGTTCGCCCGCCTGCTCAGGACCGTCGCCGGGACGGCCGAGTGGGAACTGACCGCGACGATAGACGACCGGGGGACCGAGCGCGAGATGACGCTCACCGACGCGGACGTGTCCGTCCCCGACGTGGAACCCGTGGCCGAACCGACGTACGACAGCGGCGTCGAGGCCGACTTCGCCGCGCGGTTCGAGGGGTTGGACCTCGACTGGGACCTCCTGCGCGAACCCGAACCGCTGGCGGCCGGCGCGCGGGCGATGATACCCGACTTCGCCTTCGACTACCGGCCCGGCGGCGCTAGCGGTTCCGACGCGTCCGGCGACGACCCGCCGTTCCGCGTGTTCTTCGAGGTGATGGGGTTTTGGACGCCCGAGTACGTCGAGAAGAAACTGTCGCAGTTCTCCGCGGTGGCCGACGACGTGGAACTCGTCGTCGCCGTCGACGACTCCCTCTCAGTCGCGGAGGAGGTGGCCGCCGCGGACCACCGCGTCGTCACCTACTCGGGAACCGTCCGGGTGAAGGACGTGGTGGACGTGCTCCGCTCGTACGAGGCGGAACTGGTCGCCGATGCGGTCGCGGACCTGCCCGCGGAACTTGTCCCCGACGCGGACGCGGTGTCGCTCGCGGACCTCGCCGACGCCCGCGGCGTCGCCGAGGACGCCCTCGACGGGGTGTCGTTCCCCGAGCACGAACTCGTGGGGCGGACGCTCGTGCGCCCCGCCCTGCTCGACGCCCTCGCCGAGGAACTCGAAGCCGGGATGTCGCTGTCGGACGCGGAGGGGATTCTGGACGAACGGGGGCTCTCGGACGCCTCCGCCGTGCTCTCGCGCCTCGGATACCGCGTCGAGTGGGAGGGCCTCGGGGGCGGGACGCTCCGCCGGAAGGGGTGAACGAATCGCCTCCGAATCGCCTGGAACGCGTGCGCTCGCGTGCCTCACCCGACCACGACGCCTCGGAAGAACTGTCCCCGCCGGCGGAGTACGGACGCTGTTCGCTCACGCTCGAATTCGCGGATACGCACGTCGTTATCCGTCAGAACGGGGATATCCGCGCGTTCCTGCTCTCCGACCGGGTCTGAGCGCGGCCGAAGCGGTCGGAGGCGGTCCGCCGGCGGTTCAGGAGAGGTCTTCCTGTCTGCCCTTCGGCACCGTCGAGCGGAGTTCGCCGTGCAGGTAGAGGCCGACGCCGATGGGCTCTCTCGCGCCCTCGAACTCGTGGGCCGCGACGAGGTAGCCCCAGTCGCCGTCCCACCGTTCGAGTTCTTGGTCCTCTCCGCGGACGAACCGCTCGGCCTCCTCGGGTTCGAGGACGACGACGTTCCTCGTCGCCTCCCCGCAGAAGCGCTGGACGGCGTCCGTCGAGGGCTTCCAGTGTTCCTGTCGGGCGCGGATGACGCGCATCCCGACGGCCTCGACGGGGTTCGGACTCACGAGGTCGCCCGCGAACGCCCATATCTTCCCCTTGCCCTTCTCCCAGAACGTGTGGCCGTCCCACGTCTCCGGGGAGAGGCCGTACCGCTCTTCCCACCACTCGACGACTTCTTCGCGCGTGGGGCGCCCGGCGACGACGCGGTCCTCCGCCGTCGCCGGCAGGCGGTCGAACCGCTGACCGTCGTTCTCCGGTCCCCCGGCCGCTCCTCCGTTCGCTCCGCTCTCCTCGTCGCTCATGCGGTCACCTCCAGTTTCGCGCAGAAGAACCCGCCCGTGTCGTTGTGGTGCGGGTAGACGCGGTGGGCGAGTTCGACCGAGGAATCGTACTCCTCGCCGTCCCACTCGGTGACGCCGGGCACCGTCTCGAAGTTCTCGGGGGCGTCCCACCCGACCAACTCGCAGTCCTCCTCCTCGACGGCGTGGTCCAACACGGCCTCGTTCTCCTCGGGGGCGAACGTGCACGTCGAGTAGACGACGGTGCCGCCGGGTCGCGTCGCCTGCACCGCGCGGCGCAGGATGCCCTTCTGGATGCCCGCGACGCTGTGAACGTGGTCCATCGTCCACCGGTCGAGGGCGTCGGGGTTCTTCCGAATCGTCCCCTCGCAGGAACAGGGGGCGTCGACGAGCGCTCGGTCGAAGGCGTCGATGGCCGCCGAATCGTCGATTCCCTCGCCGAACGGCTTCAGCGAGTAGTTTCGTGCATCTTGGTTCGTCACGACGAGGTTGCTCACGCCGAGTCGCTCGGCGTTGTGTCGGAGGGCCGAGAGCCGACCGAGGTTGTTGTCGTTGCCGATCAGGATTCCTCGGTCGTCCATCAGGTCCGCCAGTTGCGTCGTCTTGCTGCCGGGGGCGGCGCAGGCGTCCCAGACGACGTCGCCGGGGTCGGGGTCGAGGGCCAGAGCGGGGAGCGCCGACACCTCCTCCTGCCCGTGGAGCCATCCGTGGAAGTAGGGCCACGTCGTGCCGGGGCCGCGTTCGTCCATCTTCAGGATGCCGGGGTGCCAGTCGGTAACCTCGTAGCCGACGCCCTCGGCGTCGAGCGCCGACCGCGCTCGCTCCGCCGTCGCCTTGATTCCGTTGACGCGGACGACCGACGGGAGCGGCCGGTCGCAGGCCGCGAGAAACGCCTCCTCGTCGTCCACGAGCGGCGCGTACCGCTCTAAGGGGTTCATTGCCCTTCCCTACCGGGGGGGACCGCTTGTGGGTTTCGGACCGCCGCTCCTCCCTCTCCGCCGCGGTTTTACGTCCCCCGCGCCCCAAACCCCCGCCATGGCCGAGATAGCCGTCCTCGACGACAGCGTGTCGCTCTCGGAACCGACGCTGGTCGAAGGACTGCCGGGAATCGGGCTCGTCGGGAAGATAGCGGCCGACCACCTGGTGGAGACGTTCGACATGGTCCACTACGCGAACGTCCACTGCGACGCCATCCCGAAAGTCGCCGTCTACCACGAGGACGACGCGTCGCTGGCGACGCCGGTCCGCCTCTACGCCGACGAGGAACGAGACCTGCTCGTCCTCCAGAGCGACGTCCCCATCGCGCCGCAGGCCGCCTCGCAGTTGGCGTCCTGTCTCGCGGGCTGGTTCGACGAGACGCCCGTCACGCCCATCTTCATCTCGGGGCTGCCCCGCGAGAAGGCCGACGACGTGCCGGGTCTGTACGCGGTCGGAACGGGCGGCGGCGAGGAAGCGGCCGCCGACGTCGACATCGCCCTCCCGGACGAGATGGGGCTCATCTCGGGCCCGACGGGGGCGCTCCTGAACGACGCCGTCGAACACGACCGGCGGGCGGTCTGTCTCGTCGTGGAGTCGGACCCGCAGTTCCCCGACCCGGAGGCGGCCCGCGTCGTCATCAAGGACGGGGTCGAACCGCTCACCGGAATCGAGGTGCCGGTCGACAACCTCGTCGAACGCGCCGAGGAGATACGGAACGCGAAGGAGCAACTCGCCCAGCGGATGCGGCAGGGCGACGAGGAGAGCACGCAGGCCCAACCGCTCCGGATGTACCAGTAGCGCGGTCGAACTACTCCCCGCGCAGGCGCGCCGCCGCGCCGCCGAGGACACCGACGACTCCGGCGACGACGCCGAATCCGGGGGAGTTCGCGCTCGTCTCGGTCTCGCCGACGGCCTCGTCCTCCGAGAGCGAACCCTCGACGTTCGTCTGCGCGGAGGTGTCTATGCGAAGACCCTCCTCCTCGGGGTCCACTTCCCTCAGCGTCAGCGCGATGTGTTCTCCGCACCGCGTCGCCTCGGCTATCTGCCACGTCGAACCGACCTCGAACGACCCGCCGGACTCGGGGGTGTAGAAACTCGTCCCCTTGATGACCTCCGTCGTCTGGTCGAGTTTCTCGAGGATGGACACCTCGTAGGTGGCCGCCCCGTCGGCGCTCCACCCGGCGGCCCCGCAGTTCGAGATGGGCCCCTCCGGCGGTTGCTCGTCGGTCGGGTCGCTGATGAGGAGGTACTGGCTCTGATACGCCTCCCCCTCGCCGCTGAACTCCTCGTACGCGGGGACCAACCCGCGCCGTTCGCCCGCCGACGCCGTTCCGGTTTCGCTCCCGCTTTCGGTTCCCGTCTCCGTCGCCGTCGACTGCCCGGCGGCAGTTCCGACGCCTGCGGCGAGACCGGTCGTCGCCCCGACGCCGGCGAGGAACGTCCGCCGGGAGACTCTTCCAGCGCTTAGGTGTCTTAGTTTATCTGTCACAGCCACCGTATCGAACTCCGACGAAGTTACGCGTTGTGGCGGACGGGCCCTCGGGTCGGACGATTCTGCAACCCTTATGCCCGGCGAGGTACTCCTCGGAACCATGACCGAAGACGCGTCCGACCCGACGGACGGCGAGAGCGCCGACGCGGAGACGGAGGAGTCGGCGGCCGACGCCTCCGCGGCGGAGGCCGGAGCGACGGACCCCGAGGCGGAAGCGGCGTCGAACGCGAGTAACGGGCAGACGGGAGACAGACTCGTCGCGCGCGCCGCCGAGTACGACGAGGAACTCGCCGAGGACGTGGCCGCCCTCCGCGGGCGGGCCGACGAACTCGAAGCGGAACTGGCGGCCGCAGAAGAGGAGAACGAGGAGTTGACGAACCGCCTCAAGCGGACGCAGGCGGACTTCCAGAACTACAAGAAGCGCGCGAAGAAGCGGCAGGACCAGATCCGGGAGACGGCCACCGAGGACTTCGTCGAACGGATCGTCACCGTCCGCGACAACCTCGTGCGCGCCCTCGACCAAGAGGAGGGCACCGACATCCGGCCGGGCGTCGAGTCGACGCTGGAGGAGTTCGACCGCATCCTCGCCTCCGAGGACGTGGACACCATCGACCCCGAACCCGGCGAGGCGGTCGACCCGACGCGCCACGAGGTGATGATGCGCGTCGACAGCGACCAACCCGAGGGCACCGTCGTCGACGTCTACCAGGCCGGCTACGAGATGGGCGAGAAGGTCGTCCGCGCCGCGCAGGTGACCGTCAGCACCGGCGGCGCGGAGTAGGAGTCGGCCCCGACCGAGCGACCGGTAACGGACCGGTTCGCGTACGCTTTTGTCGAACCCGCGCCACGTTCGCCCGTGCGACTCCCCTTTCGAGACCGCCTCCGCGAGACGCCCCGGATGCGTTTTTCCGTCCACGAGGGCGACGGACCCGACGCCGAGGGGCCCGACGACCGGCCGGAACTCCTGTTCGTCCTCGGGTGGGGTAACGAACCGGAGCACGACCCCGTCTCGTGGCTCATCGACCGCCTGACCGAGGAGTACCGCGTCCACGCCGTCACTCTCCCGACGAACGGATGGGACTTCGAGGACCAGTACCTCGCCCCCGTGCGGGCGTACTACGAGGACCGCGCGTTCGACGCGGTGTTGAGCCACAGCACCGGCGGACTGGTCGCCGCCCACCTCGCCGCCGTCGTCGACGTCCCCCCGCAGGTCTTCCTGAGTCCGTGGTGGGGGACCGACCCTGCGGCGGGCGTGGAGTCGGTCATCTTTCCCTACTTCCTGCGCCTCCCGACGGCGCGGCGACTGTTCGAACCGGACCGCGACCGAACCGATATCGGCGCGCTGAAACCCGAAGGGGAGTTCGAGGCGGGGCCGAGCGGAATCTCTCCGGCGTTCCTCCGGACTATCGTCGACGCGCAGGCGCGCCTGCCGCCGTTCGACCCCGCCGACGCGGTGTTCTGCACGCTCTCGGACCGCGTCGTCAGCGTCCGCGCCGTCGGCGACCGGACGCCGGCGGCGAACCTGCGACCGTACGACGGCGGTCACGAGTTCTTCGCCTCCCCCGGTCGGGAGGCGGTGGTCGAGGACGTACTGGCCGCACTCGACGGCGGCGCCGAGGCGATTCGCTGAGCGCAGTCGGAGCGAGTCGGGCGACGTCGAGTCACGAACCCGGGTCGGAGTCGACCCGACGCCCCCTTCGACGGCGACGGACCGCGAGTGACTGACTGCGGTTCGATAAAAAACCCGGTCACGCGACGCGTACCGAGCGGGCGAAACCGGGGGACGGCGGCGACACGGCCGGAGAGCCGTCGCGGTCCCGTCTAGTAACCTTTAACCGATTTAGACCAGTAGTTGGCGTCAAGATGGCGAGCAACAAGATTCTCGGTATCGACCTCGGTACCACGAACAGCGCATTCGCGGTGATGGAGGGGGGCGACCCCGAGATCATCGTGAACGCCGAGGGAGACCGCACCACCCCCTCCGTGGTCGCGTTCACCGAGGACGATGAGCGACTCGTCGGAAAGCCCGCGAAGAACCAGGCGATACAGAACCCCGACCACACCATCCGCTCCATCAAGCGCCACATGGGCGAGGACGGGTACACCGTCGACATCGACGGCGAGGAGTACACGCCGGAGCAGCTCTCGGCGATGATCCTCCAGAAGATCAAGCGCGACGCCGAGGACTACCTCGGCGACGAGGTCGAGAAGGCCGTCATCACCGTTCCGGCGTACTTCAACGACCGCCAGCGACAGGCGACGAAGGACGCCGGGGAAATCGCCGGCTTCGAGGTCGAGCGCATCATCAACGAACCGACCGCCGCGTCGATGGCGTACGGCCTCGACGACGACTCCGACCAGACGGTCATGGTGTACGACCTCGGCGGCGGGACGTTCGACGTCTCCGTCTTAGACCTCGGCGGCGGCGTCTACGAAGTCGTCGCCACGAACGGGGACAACGACCTCGGGGGCGACGATTGGGACCAGGCCATCATCGACCACCTGGCCGACGAGTTCCAGAACAACCACAACATCGACCTCCGCGAGGACCGACAGGCGCTCCAGCGCCTGAAGGACGCCGCCGAGGAGGCGAAGATAGAGCTCTCCTCGCGCAAGGAGACCACCGTCAACCTCCCGTTCATCACGGCGACGGACTCCGGTCCGGTCCACCTCGAAGAGAAGCTGACGCGCGCGAAGTTCGAGTCGCTCACCTCCGACCTCGTCGACCGCACGGTCGGCCCGACGGAGCAGGCGCTCTCCGACGCCGGCTACTCGAAGGACGACATCGACGAGGTCATCCTCGTCGGCGGCTCCACGCGGATGCCGCAGGTCCACGACAAAGTCGAGGAGATACTCGGCTCCGAACCGAAGAAGAACGTCAACCCCGACGAGGCCGTCGCCCTCGGCGCCGCGATTCAGGGCGGCGTGCTCGGCGGCGAAGTCGACGACATCGTCCTGCTCGACGTGACGCCGCTCTCGCTCGGTATCGAGGTGAAGGGCGGTCTGTTCGAGCGACTCATCGAGAAGAACACCACGATTCCGACCGAGGAGTCGAAGATATTCACGACGGCCGCGGCGAACCAGACCTCGGTGCAGGTGCGCGTCTTCCAGGGCGAACGCGAGATCGCCGAGGAGAACGACATGCTCGGCGAGTTCCAACTGAACGGCATCCCGCCTGCCCCCGCCGGCACGCCGCAGATCGAGGTGACGTTCAGCATCGACGAGAACGGCATCGTCACCGTCGAAGCGGAGGACAAAGGCTCCGGGAACGCCGAGTCCGTCACCATCGAGGGCGGCGCCGGCCTCTCCGACGAGCAGATAGAGCAGATGCAGGACGAGGCCGAACAGCACGCCGAGGAGGACCAGGAGCGCCGCGAGCGCATCGAAGCCCGCAACGAGGCCGAGAGCGCCGTCCAGCGCGCCGAGACGCTCCTCGAAGAGAACGAAGAGCAGGTCGACGACGACCTGCGCGCCGACATCGAGGCGGCCGTCGAGGACGTCGAGGAGACCCTCGAAGACGAGGACGCGACGAAGGAGGACCTCGAAACCGCGACCGAGGCGCTCTCGAAGGAGCTGCAGGAGATCGGCAAGCAGATGTACGAAGGACAGGCCCAGCAAGCCCAGGCCGGCGGCGGTGCCGGACCCGGTGGCGCGGGCGCCGGCGGTATGGGCGGGATGGGCGGAATGGGCGGCCAAGACGGCCAGTCCGGCGACGACGACGAGTACGTTGACGCCGACTTCGAGGACGTTCAGGACGAGGACGAAGACGAAGACGAGTCCTCCTCCTGAGCCAACCAGAACGCTTCGCGTTCTGGTGACGTGGACGACGATTCGGACGACTCCGACGACGACAACTGACGCTTCCGCCGGATTCGTCGCCTTCGAATTCTGTCGTCACCGACCCGTTCTTTTGAAGTAGTTCAACCGAGTAACCCAGACAACGAATGAGCGAGGACTTCTACGACGTGCTCGGCGTATCGCGAGACGCGTCCGAGGACGACATCAAGAAGGCCTATCGCGAGAAGGCCGCACAGTATCACCCCGACGTCTCCGACGAACCCGACGCCGAGGAGAAGTTCAAGAAGGTGAAGAAAGCCAAAGAGGTGCTGACCGACGACCAGGCCCGCCGTCAGTACGACCAGATGGGCCACGACCGCTTCGAGCAGGCCGAGAAGCGCGGCGGAACCGGCGGAGGCGCGGGCGCCGGCGGCATGGGCGGCATGGGTGGCATGGGCGGAATGGGGGGCCAGGGCGGTCAGGGCAACCCCTTCGAGGACATCTTCAACCAGTTCTTCGGCGGCGGCGGCATGGGCGGACAGGGCGGCCAGAGCCGGAACCGTCCGCGGCAGGGACAGAACCTGCGCACGCGCGTCGACCTGACGCTCGAAGAGGCCTACGAGGGCGTCGAAAAACAGTTCACCGTCACGCGGCCCGAGCGCTGCCCGGAGTGCGACGGCGCGGGCCACCCGCCGGACGCCGACGTGAACACCTGTCCGGAGTGCAACGGGCAGGGCCAGACCACCACCGTCCGCGACACGCCCCTCGGGCGCGTCCAGCAGACGCAGACCTGCCGTCGCTGCGGCGGCGAGGGCGAGACGTACAGCGAGTCCTGTTCTCGCTGTAACGGCGACGGCGTCGTCCGCGAGGAGGCGACGCTGACGGTCACCATCCCGGCCGGCATCCGCGACGGCCAGTCGCTCCGCATGGAACGCGAGGGCGCGCCCGGCGAGAACGGCGGGCCGAACGGCGACCTGCTCATCGAGGTGTCCATCGCGGAGCACGACGACTTCGAACGCGACGGCGACGACCTGTATCACAACCTCGCCGTCTCCTTCCCGCAGGCCGTCTTCGGCGCGACGGTGGAGATTCCGACCGTCACGGGGACGACGGAGTTCGACGTCCCGAAGGGGACGCAGAGCGGCGAGTCGTTCCGCGTCCGCGGCGAGGGGATGCCGCACCTCCGCGGCCGGGGTAACGGCGACATCCACGTGCAGGTGCAGGTGGTGACCCCCGAGGACCTGAACAAAGAGCAGCGAGAGGCGCTGGAGGCGTTCGCCGAGGCCGGCGGCGAGGAGGTCGACGTGAAAGAGGGCTTCTTCGAGAAGATCAAGAACTCGCTGTAGTCGGTTTCTCCTCGCTCCCCGTCGTTACGCGTCCGTCGTATTTCCGTCCGCTGACCGAGACTATCCGCTCTCGACGGAACTCAGGGCGTCCTTCCGGTGCCAGTAGTTGCATACGTCTGTCAGTCCTATCGAAACGCGGATGTCGCACACCGAAGCCAACTACCGCGACGGAGACGAGAAGGCCGACGGAATGTTCTTCCTGCGCGAGGAACTCGACGCCGAGAACCTCGGGTTCACCGTCGTCGAGGCCGACCCCGACTGGACCGGCATGGAACACGACCACGCCGACGAGGGCGAAGAGGAGGTGTACTACCTCGTCGAGGGCGGCGCGACCCTCCACGTCGACGGCGAGTCGGTCGACCTCGAACCCGGCGACGCCGTGCGCGTCTCGCCCGACGCGAGCAGGCAGTTGGAGAACGGGTCCGAAGAGAGCCGACTGGTCGTCGCCGGCGCGCCGTAGACGGCCGCGCGGTTCTTCGAAGTCGACGATTCCGGAACGTTATTTTCCTCCGCCTCCTCCACTGGTAACGATGACTCTCGGCGACGGCGACGAGATACCCGTAACGATCGTCAGCGGGACGCTCGGCGCGGGCAAGACGACGCTCGTGAACCACGTTCTGGAGAAGCAGACGGACCGCGACGTCGCGGTCCTCGTCAACGACATGGGCGAGGTCAACGTCGACGCCCGACTGGTCGCCGGGGCCGACGAGGACGTTATCGAGTTGACGAACGGGTGCGTCTGCTGTCGGCTCAAGGACGACCTGGCGACCGAGGTGGTCCGCCTGGCGGAAGAGCGCTCGTTCGACTGTCTGGTCGTCGAGGCCTCGGGCATCAGCGAACCGCTCCCCATCGCGCGGACGTTCTTGGAGGACGAGGCGGTGTCCGAGCACTACCGCCTGGACACGATGGTGTCCGTGCTCGACGCCTACGGCTTCTGGAAGGAGTTCGACCCCGAGACGGAGAACCCGAGCGAGACCGAGGAGGGCGGCCGGGAACTCGCCGACGTGCTCGTGGACCAAGTGGAGTTCTGCGACGTGCTCCTCCTGAACAAGTGCGACCTCGTCCCCGACGACGCTCTGGAGGACATCGAGGCCGTCGTCCGGGAACTCCAACCCCGGGCGGGCCTCCACCGGACGACCCGTTCGGACGTCGCTCCGGAGACGGTGCTCGACACCGGCCTGTTCGACTTCGACGCCGTCAGACGCTCCGCCGGGTGGAAGCGACACCTCGCCGAGTCGCACGACCACGGGGACCACGACCACGGCAACGCCCACGGCGTCTCCTCGTTCTGCTACGAGTCCGAGCGGCCGTTCCACCCCGAACGCTTCGAGGCGTGGATGGACGAGTGGCCCTCGGGCGTCTACCGCGCGAAGGGGTTCTTCCTGCTCTCGACGCGGCCGGAGACGGTGATGGGGCTGAACCGCGCCGGGCCGTCGGTGACGGCCGGACCTATCGGGCAGTGGCGCGACGACGACGACCCGGCGACGAGGCTGGTGTTCATCGGCACCGACTTAGAAGAGGGGGCGATTCGAGAGGAGTTGGACGCGTGTCTCTGCACCGACGAGGAGATGGCGAACGCCGACGCGGGCGAGAGCGCCGTCAGCGACCCGTTCCCGCGGGCGTGACCTGCTCTCTGAGTTCGTCCCACGACTCGTCGAACCCGTAGTTCGACTCCCGCTCTCTCGCGGCCGCCTGCGCCTCCTGATACACGTCGTCGTACTCGAGCAGTCCGCCCCAGCCGTCGTCGTACATCAGGGTGCAGTAGATGCACATGCTATTGTTTCGGACGCGCGGGATGCACATAAAATAGTTGCTCGCACCGACCTCGGTTCCCGCTATCGGGCGCGTGACGGCCCGTCCGAAGATATATACTCGTTCGTGACCGCTCGAACGCATGAGCGAACCGACGAACTCGGGCCGCCGAACCGCCGTGACGGGCCGCTGTGAGCACTGCGAGTGGGAGGCCCTCGCCGCCTCCTACTCAGAGATGGTCGAGATGTACAACAGCCACCTGCGCGAGGAGCACCCGAAGGCGTGGCTGCGCGCCTGAAGCGAGGCCGAAAAATAACGGTGTGAACGGGAGACTCCCGCCGGGACTACGGTTCGAGGAGGACCTTCGTGACGCCCTCTTCGCGGTTGTCGAAGCGCTCGTACATCTCGGGCGCCTCGTCGAGTCCCACGCGGTGGGAGACGTAGAAGCTCGGGTCCGCCTTCCCCTCGATGATGAGGTCGCGGAGCTGACGGTTGTACGACTTCACGTCGCACTGGCCGGTGCCGAGTTTCTGCCCCTTCTCGAAGAGTTTCCCGAAGTCGATACCGAGTCGACCCTGCCCGGCCATCGCGTCGGGCGCGCCGGGGTCCGAGGGGACGTAGAGGCCGACGATGCCGAGTTGGCCCGTCGGACGGACGGTGTGAATCAGGTTGTTGAGCACGACCGCCGGGTTCTCGCGGGCGGGGTCGTACGCCGAGTCACCCTCCTTCTCGGAGTCGATTGCCTGATACCCGACCGCGTCGACGCCCTTGTCGACGCCGCCGCCGTGCATCTCCTTGATCTGCTCGACGGGGTCTTTCTCCTCGAAGTTGACCGGAATCGCGTCGCAGTGCTCCTCCGCGAGGTCGAGTCGGCTCTCGACGCGGTCGACGATGTAAATCTCGGAGGCGCCCTGAATCTTCGCGCTGTAGGCGGCCATCGTGCCGACCGGACCGGCGCCGTAGATGGCGATGGACTCGCCGGGTTGGAGGTCGGCGAGTCGGGTGCCGTGCCACCCCGTCGGGAAGATGTCCGCGAGGAGCGCGAACGAGTCCTCGTGTTCGGTCCCTTCCGGAAGCTTCAGCGCGTTGAAGTCGGCGTACGGGACTCTGAGCTTCTCCGCCTGTCCGCCCTTGTACGGTCCCATGGCGACGTAGCCGTAGGCCCCGCCGGCGAAGCCGGGGTTGACGTTCGTACAGAAGCCCGTCTTCCCGTTCTCGCAGTTCTCACAGAACCCGCAGGCGACGTTGAACGGCAGGACGACGCGGTCGCCCTCCTCGAGGGAACTGACGCCCTCGCCGACTTCCTCGATGACGCCCATGTTCTCGTGCCCGAAGACGATGCCGGGGTCGGCGTCGGTCCGACCCTCGTACATGTGGAGGTCCGACCCGCAGATGGCCGACGTCGTGATATCGACGATGATATCGTTCGGGTGCTGCAGTTCCGGTTCGTCCACGTCCTCGACCGCCACCTCGTGTGGCCCCTGGTAGACCACGGCTCTCATTGACATTGCGTTTGCACCGGAAGAACGGTTGGCCGCAGCGCTATTATGACATTTCACGAACTCCATGGACAATCAGATATTTTGTTGTCATCTATATAGCATCAATTAATATCTTCAAACAAGATTCGGCAACAAAACAGTAACACTCGGATGGCCGTCTCGCTCGTACGGTTCGTCGTCTCCGCGCGCCACGGTTCGGACGACGGGATTTTCCCCCGACTCCGCGTGTAGTCGAACATGACCTCCGACGCCCCGCCGCCGCGGCCGGCCGACCCGACCGTCCTCGGCGACCTCGTCGCGCGGGACCGACGGACCTCCGCGCCCGCCCTCCGCGCGGAGGACGCCGGCCGGTCGTACAGCTATCACGATTTCGTGACGACCACGTACAAGGCGGGCAACGTCCTGCGCTACCTCGGCGTCCGCGGCGGCGAGACGGTCGCGGTGGCTTCCGACCCCCAACCCGAACCGGTGCTGGCGTTCTACGGCGCGGCGCAGTTGGGCGCCGCGACGGCGTTCGGTCCGGACCCCGCGGGTTCGGCGGACGCCGGCGACCCCCCGCGGGCCACTCTCGTCGGCGTCGACCGCGAACCCGAGTTCGACCTCCCGCCGGGGCGTAAACTCGCCATCTACGGCGGCCCGCCGGAGCGTCCGGCGACGACCCACTGGGAACAGGAGGTGTGGAGCGAGAACCCCGCGGTCCACCCGGCGACCGTCGCCGCCGACGACCCGGCGCTTCGAGCGGACGGGCGGACGTACTCCCACCGCGAACTCCTCGAGGCGGCCGCGTCGGCGGTCGAGAGCGGGGAGATGGAGGCCGGCGAGTCGGTGGTCGTCCGCGACTCGCTGACGCGGCCGGGAACCGTCGCCGCGGGTCTCGTCGCGCCGATTCTGGTCGGCGCGGTAATCGTCTTCCCCGGCCCCGACACCGTCGGCGACGTGGCCGTCGGCGGGGGACCGGAGGAGCGGTCGGTCGCGCCCGGCGACCTGTTCTGACTACCGGGCGCCCCGAATTTTCTCCAAAGAATCGGGGTTCTCGATGCTGGAGAGGTCGCCGGGGTCCTCGCCTTCGTACACCGCCGCGATGGCGCGTCTGATTATCTTGCCGGACTGCGTCTTCGGGAACTCGCCGACGAACAGGAGTTCCCGCGGGCGGAACGGTTTGCCCTGCTCCTCGCCGACGAGTTCGCGCAGTTCCTCGCGGAGGGCGTCCGCCGGTTCGAAGCCGTCTTCGAGGACGACGTAGGCGACGACGGCGGTGCCCGTCGTCTCGTCGTCGACGCCGACGGCGGCCGCCTGGTTCACGGCCTCGTGTTCGATGAGGATGCCCTCTATCTCGGCGGGGCCGACCTTCCGCCCGGCGACGTTCAGCGCGTCGTCCGCGCGGCCGTGGAGGAACCAGAAGCCGTCCTCGTCCTTCTGCGCCCAGTCGCCGTGGTCCCACATCGGCGGGTCGGTGAACGTCGACCAGTACTCCTCGAGGTAGCGCTCGTCGCCGCTCCAGAGGCTCTTGGTCATCGACGGACAGGAGTCGCGCGCGACGAGGTAGCCGCGTTCGTTCGCGTCGGCGACGCTCTCGCCCGTCGCGTCGACGATGTCGACGCTCATCCCGAGGCCCGGCCCGCCGAGGCTACACGGTTTGAGCGGCTGGTTCGGCATCGGCATGAGGAAACAGCCGCATATCTCGGTGCCGCCGGAGATGTTCATGATGGGCGCCTCGCCGCCGCCGACCTTCTCGTAGAACCACATCCACGACTCGGGGTCCCACGGTTCGCCCGTCGACCCGAGGAGGCGGAGCGTCGAGAGGTCGTGCTTTTCGACCAACTCGTCGTCGTACTTCCGCAGGGCGCGGACGGCGGTGGGCGAGATGCCGAACACGGTGAGGCCGTGCCGTTCGATCATATCCCAGAAGCGGTCGGGTTCGGGGTGGTCGGGGGCGCCCTCGTACATGAACACCGTTCCCCCGAAGGTGTGGTTGCCGATGAGCGTCCACGGCCCCATCATCCACCCGATGTCGGACACCCAGAAGAAGCGGTCCGTGGGCTTGTGGTCGAACCCGAAGTATATCTCCTTGGCCGTCTGCATCAGGAGGCCGGCGTGGGTGTGGACGATGCCCTTCGGCGTCCCCGTCGTCCCCGACGAGTACAGCAGCATCGACTCCTGCGCGGCGGGGAGTTCCTTCGTCTCGTAGGCGTCGTCGGCCTCCCCGACCGTCTCGTCCCACCGCTCGTCGCGCCTCGTCCACGTGATGGCGCGGTCCTCGCTCGCCTCCAGTCCGATGCGGTCGTAGACGACGGTGTGTTCGACCTGTCCCGCCTGTTTTATCGCCCGGTCGGCCGACTCCTTCAGCGTCACCTCGCTCCCGCGGCGGTAGAAGCCGTCGGCGGTGAACAGCACCGAACACCCCGAGTCCTCGATGCGCGTCGCCGTCGCGTCCACGCCGAACCCCGAGAAGATGGGGACGGCGATGGCGCCGACCTTCAGACAGCCGTAGAGGATGGAGACGACTTCCGGCACCATCGGCATGTAGAGGCCGACGGTGTCGCCCGTCTCAACCCCGTAGGATTCGAGGACGTTCGCCACCTGGTTCGACTCCCGGTAGAGGTCGTGGTAGGTAATCGTCCGTTCGTCGCCGGGTTCGCCCTCCCAGATGAGCGCTGCCTTGTTCCGGTTCTCCGCGTCGGGGGCGCCGTGTCTGTCGACGGTGTTGTGCGCGACGTTTATCGTGCCGCCGGGGTACCAATCGGAGAACTGCGGGCCGTCGGCGTCGTCACCGGACCGCGTCCGGTTGCTCGCGGAGCGTCGCTCCGCGCTGTCGCGGACGGCGTCGTAGTCGCTGTAGAACTCCACGCCGAGGTAGTCGACGAGTTCGTCCCAGAACCAGTCGACGCCCGACTCGTCGACGCCGTCGACGCTCTCGCTCGTTCGGCGTATCAGTTCCTCGTAGTCCGAAATGCCGTACTCCCGCATGAACGCGTGGACGTTGGTCGACTCCGCGAACTCCCGGGACGGTTCGTGGACCACCTCGTCCGTGTCGGGTACCTCCATTACGTGCGGACCTCCATCACGTCCTGACATCGTCGCGTCCGCTGAAGTAACTTCCCCGAACGATGATTGCGTTCGAACCGTCCGGAACGTTCATTTCGGTCTCGGATGACCGTCCTCGCGTCATGTCGACAGACACACCGTCGGGGTCGCCGATTCAGCGCTTCGGCGCCCGGATGTCGAGCGTCGTCGAGCGAGTGATGCCGAGTCCGTTCCTGTTCGCCATCCTCCTCAGCTACGTCGTCTTCGCCGGGGCCGTCCTCGTCGAGGGGACGAGCCCGTTCGCCCTCGTGGGCTACTGGTACGACGGATTCTGGGTACTGCTCGACTTCGCCATGCAGATGGTGCTCATCCTCGTCACCGGCTACGCCCTCGCGTACCACCCCCTCGTCCGCGGCGGTATCGAGTGGCTGACGTCGCTTCCGAACGACGGCAAGCAGGCCGTCGTCCTCGTCGGCGTCATTTCGATGACCGTCGCGTGGGTCCACTGGGGACTCGGCCTCATCGTCGGCGCCGTGATGGCCCGCGAGATGGGCCGGCAGGCCGCGAAGACGAATCTACAGGTCCACTACCCGCTGCTCTGTCTCGCCGGCTACATGGGCATGGGGCTGACGTGGCACTGGGGCCTCGCCGGGTCCGCGCCCCTCCTGATGAACACGCCCGGCAACGTCTTCGTCGAACAGGGCATCGTCGAGGGACTGATACCCACCTCGGAGACGGTGTTTCACTCCTACACGCTGACGCTCGTCGTCACCGGCATCGTCTACACCTCCGTAGTGCTGTACCTCCTCGCGCCCGAACGGGCGAACGCCCAACCGATAACCGAGTACGTCCCGGAGTCGGAACTGTTCGGCGCGGCGGGGGACGGCGGGGACTCCCCCGGCGCGTCCGACGCGGACCCGACAACCGTCGGCGAGAAGATAAACCAGAGCCGAGTCGTCGGCGGCGTCATCGCCGTCACGGGCGTCGTCTTCACCGGCTACACCTTCGCCACGCAGGGGCTCTCGGCGCTGAACCTCGACCTCGTCAACTTCCTCTTCTTGTTCCTCGGCCTCGCGCTGTACACCCGGCCGAAGGCCTACCAGGAGCAGTTCTACGACGCCATCACCTCGACGGGCGGCATCGTCCTCCAGTTCCCCCTCTACGCGGGCATCATCGGGATGATGAACAGTTCCGGGCTCTCGGAGACGATGGCCGAGACGCTCGTCTCGCTGTCGACGCCGGCGACGTTCCCGGCCGTCGCGTGGATAACCGCCGGCGTCGTCAACGTGTTCGTCCCCTCCGGCGGCGGCGAGTGGACGGTCATCGGCACCACCGTGCTGCAGGCGGCGAACGAACTCGGCGTCCCCGCCGGACAGGCCACCGTCGCCTACGCCGTCGGCGACGCTCACACGAACCTCCTGCAACCGTTCTGGGCGCTCCCTCTCCTCGGCATCACCGGGATGCGTGCCCGCGACATGTTCGGCTACGGCGTGACGATGATGCTCCTCCTGATTCCGTTCCTCGCGCTGGGACTCATCTTCATCCCGTACTGACCGACTCCGAAGCCCGCAACTTCTTTTCGGAGCGGTGACGTACTCGTCTCCATGTACGTACGGGACGCCAAGAACCGAGACGAGGTTTGGTTGCTCGACCGCATCGAGGAGTCGGGGCTCGAAGACCCGGCGTTCCGGTCCCGCGACTACGTCATCGCCCTCGACGAGGAGTCGGGCGCCAAGGCCGGCCTCGGCCGCGTCCGCGTCCACCAGGAGGACGACGCGGAGTTCTGCGAACTGGCCTTCGTCCTCACCCTCGACGTCTGGCGCGGACAGGGCGTCGGCGCGCACGTCGTCGAGCGACTGGTCGCGGAGGCGGGCGACGCCGGGTTCGACCGCGTCTACACGTTCACCGTCGAACCGGACTACTTCCTCACGTTCGGCTTCGAACCGGTCGACGGCGACGACCTTCCCCCGACCCTCCGCGAACGCCTCGACGCGGTCCGCGCCGAACGCGGCGACGACGCCATCGCCCTGCGGGTGGCCCCCGAGGCGTTCGAGATGCCCGAGGCGTACCGCGACCGGTTCAAGCGGGCGACCCCCGCCGACGAACCCGACCCGGGCGAGGTGGCGATAGAGGAGACGGCCGAGGACTTCGGCATCGACCCCGACGAGACGACGTACAAGTACGATACGGGTCGCTGACGCCGATTCGCCTCGGTTCAGGTCCTGTCTTCGAGGAAGTCCGAACTGAAGACGATGTAGGCGAGGGCGCTACAGAAGAGGATGGGCGGGAGGATGGCGAACGCCCAGAGCGGTTCGAGCCCCCACCCCAACAGGAGGAGGACGCACGCGAGGCCGATGCCCAAGAACGGCAGGACGGCCAGGACGGCGCGCTTTCGGTTCCGTCCCCCCGAGTCGGGTTGGAGGGGCGCGTCAGGGTCGAACTCCTCGTCGAACGCCGCCTCCTCGCCCGCGCCCTCGTCGTCGGCGGGGGAGGATGCGGAGGCGGAACTGCGCATGGTCGTCGTCGGTCGCCCACCGGTAAAAGCGCCGCGCCTCCTCGACTTCGCCCCGCTATCCGCCTCCCGCCTCAGCGGTCGTCTTCTCTCCGCGAGACGAGTTCGACGAGGCCGAACAGGACGAGGAGCACCAGCGTCGAGAGGGCGACGGCGTAGGTGGTCATCGCCAGCGGCGTCGTCGGGATGACGAGCAGACCGCCGAACAGCGCCGACCGGGGGACGGCCTCCGCGCCGTTGGACCCGATGAAGAAGCCGAGTACGCCCGAGAGGGCGACGACGCAGACGCCGACGGCGAGGAGGATGGACCGTCCGCGGCCGTCCTCAGCTTCCGCCGTCACCGGTTCCGTGACGGTGTCGGATTCGGGTGGCACACCGGGAGTTGGAGGGGGACATGCTTGGCCGTTACCCTTCGGTCCGCAGGGCAAGTTACAAACGCCCGTGGGGGAAACTCGGCTCTCATGTCCGACGAACTCGTCGAACGCGCCCGCGACGTCCTCGAACAGGCCCACGTCCCCTACTCCGAGTACCGCGTCGGCGCGGCGCTCAGGACGGCCGACGGCGAGGTGTTCGTCGGCTGTAACATCGAGAACGCGAACTACTCCAACAGCCTCCACGCCGAGGAAGTCGCCGTCGCGGAGGCGGTGAAGAAGGGACACCGCGAGTTCGACCGCCTCGTCGTCACCTCGGGCGCCCGCGACGGCGTCACCCCCTGCGGGATGTGCCGGCAGACGCTCGCGGAGTTCTGCGGCGAGGACCTGCCCGTCGTCTGCGACGAGGGCGACGGGGAGGTGACGGAGTACACCCTCGGCGAACTCCTGCCGAACACCATCTCTCTCGATACGCTGGAGGCGGCCGAACGCGACCGGGAGTGAGTCTCCGGTCGGCGCGCTGAACGCCTTCCCGCCGTCCCTCCGCGCCTCGGCCGAGACGGCCGCGACGCACTCCGCGCGGTGAGCGGAAGCACAAGCACTTCAACCCCGCTCCGCCCACTGGGAGCATGGACGACAGCGAGGACCCGAACAGCGAGGTCCAGTACCACATCGAACTCTCGGCCGGGGACGTCGCGGACGCCGTCCTCCTGCCCGGCAACCCCGAACGGGTCGACAAGGTGACCGCGCTGTGGGACGACGCCGAGGAGCAGGCGTACCACCGCGAGTACCGCACGGCGACGGGGACGTACGAGGGAACGCCGATATCCGTCACGTCCACCGGTATCGGCGGCCCGTCGGCGGCCATCGCCGTCGAGGAACTCGCCCGCGTCGACGCCGAGACGCTCATCAGAGTCGGCTCCTGCGGCGCCATCCAACCCGAGATGGACGTGGGCGACTTGGTCATCACTTCGGGGGCGGTCCGACAGGAGGGCACCTCGAAGGAGTACGTCCGCGAGGACTACCCCGCCGTCGCCGACCACGAGGTGGTCTCCGCCCTCGTCGCCGCCGCGGAGCGACTCGGCTACGACTACCACGTCGGCGTCACGATGAGCGCCGACTCCTTCTACACCGGGCAGGGCCGCCCCGGGTTCGAGGGCTTCCGCGCCGCCGGGTCGGAGTCGCTCGTCGAGGACCTGCGCGAGGCGAACGTGAAGAACATCGAGATGGAGGCGGCGACGCTTCTCACCGTCGCGAACGTCTACGGCCTCCGCGCCGGCGCCGTCTGCTCGGTGTACGCCAACCGCGTTACGGGGGAGTTCCGCACCGAGGGAGAGGCCCGCGCCGTGAAGACGGCCAGCCTCGCGGTCCACCTTCTGGCGCGGATGGACGAGGTCAAGCGCGAGGCGGGCGTCGACCGCTGGCACGCCGGTCTGTCGCTGGAGTAGCGGGGTCTTTCTCCCCGACGAAGGGGGAAGGCTTTATCCGGGAGCGAGACACCGGCAATTTTCTCCGTTCCACGGCGCGGGCGGCCGATTCGGTTCGAATCACGTTCCAAAGCCCCTTTATCGGATGCCTACGCAGAGTCACACATATGAGTACGAAGGTCGTCGTCCTCGGCTCCGGTTACGCGGGTACCGGCGCCGTCAAACGACTCGAAGAAGAGCTCGACTCGGACGCGGAACTCACGTGGGTCTCCGAAAACGACTACCACCTCGTCCTCCACGAGGTCCACCGCTGCATCCGAGACCCGAGCGTCGAGTCGAAAGTCGCCATCCCCGTCGACGAGATAAAAGAGCCCGAGACGGAGTTCGTCAAAGGTCACGTCGAGAACGTCGACGTCGACGAGAAGACCGTCGAACTCGAAGACGGCGAGGTCGACTACGACTACCTCCTCGTCTGTCTCGGCTCCGCGACGGCGTTCTACGGCATCGAGGGTCTCGAGGAGTACTCCCTCGAACTCAAGAGCCTCGACGACGCCCGCGAGATTCACAGCGAGGTCAAGGCGGCCGCCGAGGAGGCCTCCCAGGACGACCCCGCGAAGGTAATCGTCGGCGGTGCGGGCCTCTCGGGCATCCAGTCGGCCGGCGAGATAGCCGGCTACCGCGACGACCACCGCGCGCCCCTCGACATCACCATCGTCGAAGGCCTCGACGAGGTGTTCCCCGGCAACGACCGCGAACTGCAGGGTGCGCTCCGCAAGCGCCTCGAAGCGCGCGACATCGAGATTCTGACGGGCGATTTCATCTCGAAGGTCGACGAGGAGACCATCTACCTCGGCGGCGGCGAGGACGAGGACCCCGAGGAACTCGACTACGACGTGCTCCTCTGGACCGGCGGTATCACGGGCCAGAAGGAGGTCGCCGAGTCGAAACTCGACAAGGACGAGCGCTCGAACCGCATCTTCGCCGAGCAGGACTTCAAGACGAGCGACGACGACGTGTTCGCCCTCGGCGACTCCGCCCTCGTCGAACAGGGCGACGACGCCATCGCGCCGCCGACGGCCCAGGCCGCCTGGCAGGCCGCGGAAGTCGCCGGCGAGAACGTCGCCCGCGCTACGAAGGGTCAGCCCCTGAAGACGTGGGACCACGAGGACAAGGGGACGACCATCTCCGTCGGCGAGGACGCCGTCGCCCACGCCGTGAAGCTCCCCGGCGTCGGTCAGGTCTATCCGAACGTGTTCGGCGGCCCCGCCGCCCGCACGCTGAAGAAGGCCATCGCCGCGCGCTGGATTGCGGACGTGACGACGCCGCGCCGCGCCCTCGAAGCGTGGAACGACCTCTGAACGCCGACTGAGTCTTCGTTTTCTCGTCTTCTCTTCGACGTCGCTCTCCGGAGAGCCTCGGCTCTCGGCGTTCGCGGGACGAACGTCGGAGGGAAGGCGGTACGGGTCGGGAGGTGGAGTAACGGGCGTGAACTACGGCCGGGGCTGGCGAGTCCGCACGGCGGTTCGCGGGGACGATTCGCCGGAAGGTGCGCTCGTTCGGGCGCCGCGGCGCAGCGTCAGTGAGCGGATTCGCCCTCGGGGGCGCGCATGTCCTCGATGCGGAGGATGAGGATGTTGCTGGTGTCGTCCTTGCCGTCGACGACACCCTCGATGACGAGTTTCGAGAGCGGCGTCGGACCGACGCGCACCTCGTCGCCCTCGTGGAAGTCCCGGACCGACCCCTGCACGTGAATCTCCGCGCGGCAGAGTTCGGGGTGGTGGACCGACGAGAGGTCTATCTCGTCGACGTTGACGCCCTCGACGGCCTCGCCCTCGTGGAACAGGGGGACGGCGGCGGGTTCGTCCATCTGCTCGACGTCCAGCGCCTCGTAGGCGTTCGCCGTCGGTTTGTAGCCGCCCTTCGGACCGGGGACGCCCTCGACCAGTTGCAGGGCTTTCAGGCTCTGCATCTGGTTCCGGATCGTTCCCGGGTTTCGGTTCACTTCTTCGGCGATATCCTCGCCCTTGACGGCGTCCTCCGACTGACGGTAGAGGTTGATCAGCGCCGTCAGAATCGTTTTCTGACTAGAAGTCAGCTCGATTGATGACATAGAAGAACGTTCGCCGTATACGTCCTTAAATCCGATGGATGAACGGCACAATCCGGTCGCTGTACTACGATTTTCGACGCTTCCTGTGGGGTATTTTCACAAAATGTGGTTACGGCGACGGATTCGCCGCGCCCGCGGTGGACTGTCTTGAGTTTACGTGTTTCTCTCCCTCGTACGTGAGACAAACGTCTACCCGTGACCGAGGCGGAGGTCAGACCGTCGCCGCGGACGCCCCGGGTCGGCGGGCGTCGCCCGGGCGTCGCAGACGCTCCGAACGCTCCTCGTCGACGCCCGCGCTCTGCCCGTCGACGAACTCCACGGAGACGCGCACGTCGCGGTCCGTCTCCTGTCGCACCTGTCGGCGGACCGTCTCCGCCAGCGCCGGATACGGTTCGTCGGCCGGACGCACGACGACGACGCTCACCTCCGGCGTCTCGCCGACGTAGCGAATCATCCCCACCTCGGTCCGGACCGACGTGAGGTCGAGTTCGTCGTACCGCTGCTGTTCCATCACGTCCTCGACGGCGCCGTTGGCGGCGTTGTCGAACGCGACCTGTCCGAACAGGAGGCCGCCCGCACCGAGAAGCACGGCGAGGAGGCAGGCGAGGGCGACGGCCGCCGGAACGTACTTTCGAATCCCGCGGCTCGCCGTCTCGCCCGCGCCGTTCGCCATCTGTGTCGTCGACGACTCTCCGTCCTCGCTCCCCTCTTCGTCCATCGCCGCGCGCGCCCCGCCGTCCCACGCCTCGGGGCGGTAGCCGAGGTACCACAGTACAGAGAACGCCGAGACGTTGACGGCGACGGCGTTGACGACGAGGAGGAGACCGGCGCCGAGAGCGACGCTCGGGAGGCCCCACGCCATGCCGATGCCGACGGCGGCGGCGGCGGGGATGAGCGCCGCGGCGATCATGACGCCCACGAGCGAGACGGGCAGCGCCGTCGCCAACCCGAACGCGCCCGCCGACCCCGCACAGAGACCGACCAACACCGAGAGAAAACCCGGCGAGATACGCTTGCTGATCTGCCCGACGGTCGAGACGTCGAGCATCGAGGTGACTATCTGTCCGGATTTCAACGTCATCCCGAGCAGGAACGCGCCGGCGATGGCGGCGCCGAACCCGAGCAGTTGCTGGGTGAACCCCATCCGTATCATCCGCCGGTCGTTCAGCGAGATGCCGACGGCGGAGATGAGCGCCGACCCGACCTGCGGGGCGATGACCATCGCGCCGACGACGACGGCGGGCGAGTCCATCAGCAACCCCGCGGCGGCGACGAGGGCGCTGAATATCGTCAGCGCGTAGTACGTCAGCGGGTTCCGGTGCATGTCGAGCGCCTTCGCGCGAATCTCCTCGCGCGCGACGGCGTCGTCCTCCTCGGCGCCGGCGACGAACCGGTCTTCGAGTTCGTGGTAGCTCCGCGTCTTCGCCGTCTCGGCGCTGGCGATTATCGTGTACTCCCGGTCGTCGACGCCCGCGTCGCGGAGTTCGCCCATGACGTACTCGACGGCCTGCGTGGGGAGGGGAAACTCCACCAACACCGTGTCGCCTCGCTCCGTCGCGTCTTTGGTGACGACGAAGTCGATGTTCTCCGACTCTAAGATATCGATGACCGCCGACCGCGACTCCTCGCTCACGAGGAGCTTTATCAACCGCATCGACTCGAACGACGGCTCTCGCCGTCTTGAGGGTACTGGCTCGCACCCCGCGCGACTCGTCGCCAGCGGGAGCCTGACGGCCGTCCGAAACGTTCGTCTCACCGGCCAGAACGCTCATCTCCCCGCGCCAGTGACCCTCCCTCGTGCGACTCATTCGTGTCCGGGTGGACGACGACGCGAGAGATTCGGTCGTCGCCGCCCTCGACCGGGAGGGGGCGACGTACGCCGTCGTCCCGGACGCCGAACGCGTCGACAGCGCGTTCGTGGAAGTCCCCGTCCCCGAGGGAGCCGTCGACCCCGTGCTCGCGTACCTTCAGGAGAACGGCCTCGACGAGGACGCCTACACCGTCGTCGTCGACGCCGACCGCGCGGGGTCGGTGAACGAACACCTCGGCGAGCAGTTCGTCGAGGGGCCGAAGGGCGACAGGGGCATCTCTCACGCCGAGATTCGACAGCGCGCGGAGGACCTGACGCCCGGCCGGGCGACCTATCTCGCGTTCGCCGCGCTGTCGGCGACGCTCGCCACCGCCGGCCTGCTGTTGAACTCGGCCATCGTCATCGTCGGCGCGATGGTCATCGCGCCGTTCGCCGGGTCGTCGCTGTCGGCGTCGGTCGGCGCGGTCATCGACGACCGGCCGATGCTCATCCAGAGCGTTAAAGACCAGACGCTCGGCCTCGTCGTCGCCGCCGTCAGCGCCGTCGCCGTCGCTTACGCCGTCCGCTGGACGCTGTTCGTCCCGTCCACGCTCGCCGTCTCGCGCGTCCAACAGGTCGGCTTCTTCATCACGCCGACGCTCTTAGCCCTCGCCATCGCTATCGCCGCGGGGGCGGCCGGCGCGTTGGCGCTGGCGACGGACCTCCCCGTCTCCATCGCGGGCGTCGCCGTCGCCGCCGCCATCGTTCCGTCTGTCGCCGCGGCGGCCGTCGGCACCGTCTGGGGGCAACCCGTTCTCGTCCTCGGCGCCGTCGTCCTCCTCCTGATGAACATCGTGTTCATCAACATCGCGGCGTACCTCGCGCTGGTCGCCCTCGGCTACCGTTCGTCGGTCGTCGCCAGCACGTGGCGGGACCTCGGGCCCAGCGTCCGGACGGTCGGTTACGCCCTCGTCGTCGTCGGGTTCGTCGCCGTCACGGCAGCCACCGGCGCGGCCACCTACTCGCATCTCACCTTCGAGCAGGACGTGAACGCGGGCGTGCAGACCACGCTCGCACAGGAGGAGTACGAGGGCCTCGAACTCGTCGGCGTCGGCGCGCAGTACGACGACCCCGGCGTCTTCGCCTCTCCCGAGAGCGTCACGGTCACCGTCGTCAGCGACGCCGACACGACCCACCCGGACCTCGCCACGGACATGCAGGGGCGAGTGCAGGATGCCACCGGGCAGAACGTCGCCGTCGAGGTCCACACGCAGGACTACCAGCGCGCGTCGGCCGAGGCGGACTCGTCGACCCCCGTCGCGGACTGGTTCTCCGACGCCTACCGGAGAGTCGCCGGTCTGTTCGGTCGCACGGTGGATGACGCCGACGAGGCGGCCGATAACGCGACCGACGACGCGACCGGCGTCCTCGTCGGTTCTCCGTCGGCCGCCGCCGTCTGACCGCCGCATCTCCCTTCTCGAACCGGAACCACTACCCGTCCCCTCGCCGCACCTTCTACGATGACGGACACCGTGAGAATCATCGGCGCACCGACCGACTACGGCGCGAACCGACGCGGGGTCGACATGGGTCCCTCGGCCATCCGCTACGGCGGCCTCGCGGACGAACTCGGCGGCGCGGGACTCACAGTCGTCGACGACGGCGACGTGACCGCGCCGCCGGCGGAGGCCCGCGACCCCGAGGCGGAGGCGCCCTCCGAAGGGAACGCGAAGTTCCTCCGCGAGACGCGCGAGGTGGTCACCTCGCTAGCCGACCGGGTGGCCGCCGCCCTCGACGAGGGGGAGACGCCCCTCGTTCTCGGCGGCGACCACTCCGTCGCCATCGGGTCGGTGACGGGGTCCGCGCGCGACGCCGAAATCGGCCTCGTCTGGTTCGACGCCCACGGCGACTTCAACACCCCCGGCACGTCGCCCTCCGGGAACGTCCACGGGATGCCGCTGGCGGCCCTCCTCGGAATCGGCGACTTCGCCGACACCCCGTGGGCGAACGCCGCCGGACTCTCCGAGGAACACGTCGCCATCGTCGGCCTGCGCTCGGTGGACGACGCCGAACGCGAGGCCATCCACGACAGCGACGTGACCGCCTACACCATGTCCGACATCGACGAACGCGGCATCGACGCCGTCGTCGACGACGCCCTCGACGTGGCCCGCGCGGCGCCCGACGGCGTCCACGTCAGCCTCGATTTGGACTGGCTCGACCCCCGCGAGGCGCCCGGCGTCGGGACGCCCGTTCGCGGCGGCGTCACCTACCGCGAGGCGCACTTCGCCTTGGAGCAGGTGGCCGAGACGGACGCGCTTCGCTCTCTGGAACTGGTCGAGGTGAACCCCGTCCTCGACGAACACAACGAGACGGCGGCGTTGGCGACGGAACTCGCCGCCAGCGGCCTCGGCAAGCGAATTCTCTGAACCACTCATCGAGACGACACACCGGGTTTCCGGTGAATCTCGCCTCGGCTTCGGCAGCGACGGGAACGGTAGTCCGCCGTAGAACCGAAAGCGCTGATTCGTTCGGTGGATGTTCGACGTTGTCGTCAGATGTCGGCGTACGCGGTAGATACTCGCGCTTACTCCGCGTCCGCGCCCTCGTCCTCGACTTCGTCCACTTCGTCTGAGCCGACGTTGTAGACGTCGACGCTGGCGACGCCGTCGCCGGCGTCCATCTCCATCACGATGACGCCCATCGTGTTGCGGCCGACCGTCGAGATGTTCTCGACGGGCGTCCGGAGAATCTGTCCGGACTCGCTCATGACGAACAGGTGGTCGCCGTAGCCCACCGTCTCCATCGCGCAGACGGGGCCGTTGCGCTCGTTCGTCTTGATGTCGATGAGTCCTTTCCCGTTCCGGGACTGCCGCCGGTAGTTCCCGATGTCGGTGCGCTTGCCGTAGCCGTTCTCGGTGACGGTGAGCACCCAGTTGTGCACGTCTTCGTCGACGGCGGCGACGCCGACGAGTTCGTCGTCGCCGGTGAGTTTCATCCCGCGGACGCCGCGGGCGGAGCGACCCATCGCGCGCACGTCGTCTTCGTCGAAGCGGATGGCCATGCCGTCCCGGGAGGCGAGTATCAGGTCGCGCGTGCCGTCCGTGACTTCGACGTCGGCGAGTTCGTCGCCGTCGTCGAGTTTCGTGGCGATGATGCCCGTCGAGAGGATGTTCTGGAACTTCTCGACGCCCGTGCGCTTCACGTAGCCGTTCCGCGTGACCATCGTGAGGTACTTCTCCGTCTCCTCGTCGATGTCGGCGGTGTTGACGACGGAGGTTATCTCCTCGCCGTCGTCCAGTTCGAGCAGGTTCACCGCGGACTTCCCGCGTGCCGTCCGGGACATCTCCGGGACCTGGTAGGTCTTCAGCTTGTACACCTGCCCGTGGTTCGTGAAGTACAGCAGGTAGTCGTGGGTGTTCGCCACGAACACCGAGGAGACCGTATCTCCCTCCTTGAGGTCGGTACCGATGATGCCCTTCCCGCCGCGGTGCTGGGCGCGGAACGTGTCGAGGGGCATCCGCTTGATGTAGTCGTCCTCGCTGACGACGACGACGACGTCCTCCTCGGCGATGAGGTCCTCGTGGGTGACCGACCCGGTGTCCTCGATGAAGGAGGTGCGCCGGTCGTCGGCGTACTCCTCGCGTATCTCCGTCAACTCCGAGCGGATGACCGCGTCGAGTTCGTCGGCGTCGTTCAGAATCTCGTTGAGGCGGTCGATTCGGTCCTGCACCTCCTCGTACTCGGTCTCTATCTCCGCGGCCTCCATCGAGGTCAGCGAGCCGAGTTGCATGGCGACGATGTGGTTGGCCTGGTCCTCCGAGAAGTCGAAACTCGGGAGCGGTTCGCCGTCCGCCTCGACGGTCTGCTCGCCGCGGAGGGCGGCCTTCGCGTCGTCTCGGCTCTCGGAGTTGCGGATGGTCGCCACGACGTCGTCGATGTTGTCGAGCGCCTTCAGACGGCCTTCGAGGATGTGCGCGCGGTCCTCGGCCTCCGCGAGTTCGTACTCGGAGCGCCGGCGGACCACGTCGCGGCGGTGGTTCAGGTACTCGACGAGCGTCTCCTTGAGGGTGAGAACCCGGGGCTGGCCGTCGACGAGGGCGAGGTTGATGACGCCGAACGTGGATTCGAGGTGGTGTTCGAGCAGTTGGTTCTTCACCACGTCGGGGTTCGCCCCGCGCTTGAGTTCGACGACGACGCGGATGCCGTCGCGGTCGGACTCGTCGCGCAGGTCGCGGATTCCCTCTATCTTCCCCTCGTTGACGTCGTCGGCGATTCGCTCGATGAGACGCGCCTTGTTCTCCTGGTAGGGGAGTTCGTTGATGACGATGTTGTCGCCCTGCTCGTCGACGTCGAAGTCGGCGCGGACGCGGATGCGCCCGCGACCGGTCTTGTACGCCTTGTGGACCGCGTTTCGGCCGACGATGTTCGCGCCCGTCGGGAAGTCCGGCCCCTTCACGAACTCCATGAGGTCCTCGACCGTGCAGTCGGGATTCTCGATGAGGTGCGTCGTCGCGTCGATGACCTCGCCGAGGTTGTGCGGGGGGATGTTCGTCGACATCCCGACGGCGATACCCGACGAGCCGTTGACGAGGAGGTTCGGGAACGACGCCGGGAGGACGACCGGTTCCTGCATGCGGTCGTCGTAGTTCGACTGGAAGTCGACGGTGTCCTTCTCGATGTCGTCGAGCAGTTCCTCCGCGATGGGGGCCATGCGGGCCTCCGTGTACCGCATCGCGGCCGGCGGGTCGCCGTCGACGGAGCCGAAGTTCCCCTGTCCGTCCACGAGGGGGTAGCGCATCGAGAAGTCCTGCGCCATCCGCGCGAGGGCGTCGTAGATGGCCGAGTCGCCGTGCGGGTGGTAGTCCCCCATCGTCTCGCCGACGATGGAGGAGGATTTGCGGTGCGACGAACGGGAGGAGACGCCCGCCTCGTTCATCGCGTAGAGGATGCGCCGGTGGACGGGTTTGAGGCCGTCGCGCACGTCCGGCAGGGCGCGACCCGCGATGACCGACATCGCGTAGTCGATGTACGACTGCTCCATCTCCTGCTCGATGCGCGCGGGCTTTATCTCCGCGGCGACGCCCGCTCCCGGTCTGAACTCGTCTGGTGCGTCCGAACTCATCTAAATGTCCACCCACTCGGCGTCCGTCGCGTGTTCTTTGATGAACTGCTTGCGCGGTTCGACGGCGTCGCCCATCAGGATGTTGAACATCCGGTCGGCGGCGGCGGCGTCCTCGACGGTTATCTGCTTGAGCACCCGGTTCTCGGGGTTCATCGTCGTATCCCAGAGCTGTTCGGGGTTCATCTCGCCGAGGCCCTTGAACCGCTGGACCTGCGTGGGGTTGCCGTCGCACTTCTCCTCGACGATGCGGTCGCGTTCGGCCTCCGTCATCGCGTCGTACGTCTCCCCGCGGTAGCGGACGCGGTACAGCGGCGGTTGCGCCGCGTAGACGTACCCGGCCTCCACCAGCGGCCGCATGTAGCGGTACAAGAGCGTGAGGAGGAGGGTGCGGATGTGCGCGCCGTCGACGTCGGCGTCGGTCATCAGGATGACGCGCTCGTAGCGCACGTCCTCGACGTCGAACTCCTCGCCGACGCCCGCGCCGATGGCGGTGATGAGCGCGCGGACCTCGTTGTTCTCCAAGATTCTATCCAAGCGGTGCTTCTCGACGTTCAGAATCTTCCCGCGGAGGGGGAGGATGGCCTGGAAGTGCCGGTCTCGACCCTGCTTTGCCGACCCGCCCGCGGAGTCGCCCTCCACGACGAACAGTTCGGACTCGGAGGGGTCGCGGCTCTGACAGTCGGCGAGTTTGCCGGGCAGCGCCGTCGATTCGAGCGCGGACTTCCGGCGCGTGAGTTCCTCGGCCTTCTTCGCCGCGCGGCGGGCCTTCGCCGCCTCGACGGCCTTCATCACGATGGACTGGGCGGTGCCGGGGTTCTCCTCGAAGTACGTCCCGAGTTGCTGGTGCGTGACGGACTCGACGATGCCGCGCACCTCGCTGTTGCCGAGTTTGGTCTTCGTCTGCCCCTCGAACTGCGGGTCGGGGTGTTTGATGGAGATGACCGCAGTGAGGCCCTCGCGGATGTCCTCGCCCTTCAGGGAGTCGAGGTCGTCGAGGTGGTTGTTCTCCCGGGCGTAGTCGTTGACGACGCGGGTCAGCGCCGTCTTGAACCCGGTCATGTGCGTCCCGCCTTCGCGGGTGTTGATGTTGTTGGCGAAGGCGTGGATGGAACCCTGTAGCTCCTGCGTCGCCTGCATGGCCACCTCTACCTCGATGCCCTCGTCCTCGTCGTCGTAGTAGATGACGTCCTCGTGCAGCGTCGTCTTCGTCTCGTTGAGGTAGCGGACGAACTCGCGGATGCCGCCCTCGAAGCGGAACGAACTCTCCTCGTCGTCGGGTTCGTCGCGCAGAGAGATACCGACGCCCGAGTTGAGGAAGGCGAGTTCGCGGAGGCGGTTCTCCAGCGTGGTGAACTCGAACTCCAGCGTCTCGAACACGTCCTCGTCCGGTCTGAAGCGAATCGTCGTGCCCGTGTCCTCGTCGGATTCGAGGTCGCGGACGCGTTCGAAGGCGTCGGCCTGCGGTTCGCCGCGTTCGAAGCGGTGCCGCCAGAGTGCGCCGTCGCGCTTTATCTCGACTTCGAGCCACTCCGAGAGCGCGTTGACGACGCTCACGCCGACCCCGTGGAGGCCGCCGGAGACCTGGTAGGATTTGTTGTCGAACTTGCCGCCGGCGTGGAGGACGGTCATGATGACCTCGACGGCGGGGCGGTCGTACTGTTCGTGGGTGTCGACCGGGATGCCCCGACCGTTGTCGGAGACGGAGACGGAGCCGTCGTCGTGGACGGTGACCGCTATCTCGTCGCAGTACCCCGCGAGAGCCTCGTCGATGGAGTTGTCCACCACTTCGTAGACGAGGTGGTGGAGGCCCCGTGAGTCCGTGGAGCCGATGTACATCGCCGGGCGTTTCCGAACGGCTTCCAACCCTTCGAGGACCTGGATCTGCCCCGCTCCGTACTCGCTTTCGTGTGACATACTATCTGCTTCGGAGTTGGCTATCTCCGGCCTTAAACCCTCGCACGCGCGCCCGCGTGAGTACTTACAAATATCTCGACAGCCCGGTTCGCGCCGCGCCTCGAACCGCGCTCGCGTCGCCCGGTCGCTCGGCTTCTCGACGCGAATCGCCCGACGGGACGCCGTCTCCTCGGCCGCGCCGACCGACTTCACTTTCACCCTACTCCCGAACAGTACTTAAGCGCTCATCCAGAAGATTTCCTCACAGAATGACCTCGTTCCAGTCGACACTCGGCGAGGACGCGGGTATCGCGGAGGAGTTGGCCGAGAGCCAACGCGCGATATCCATCGCCGAGTTCTTCGAGAAGAACAAGCACATGCTCGGGTTCGACTCGGGGGCGCGAGGCTTGGTCACCGCCGTGAAGGAGGCGGTCGACAACGCACTCGACGCAACCGAGGAGGCCGGAATCAAGCCCGACATCTCCATCGAAATCCGCGAGGCGGGCGACTACTACACGCTCGTGGTCGAGGACAACGGCCCGGGCATCACGAAAGAACAGATTCCGAAGGTGTTCGGGAAACTGCTCTACGGCTCGCGGTTCCACGCGCGCGAGCAGTCCCGCGGCCAGCAGGGTATCGGCATCTCCGCGGCGGTCCTCTACTCGCAGCTCACCTCCGGGAAGCCCGCGAAAATCACCTCCCGCACGCAGGGCGACTCGGCGGCGCAGTACTTCGAGCTCATCATCGACACGGACACGAACGAGCCGGAGATTCAGGTCGAGCGCGAACTCGACCCCGGCGAGTCGGAGCTCTCGCCCACCCACGGCACGCGCATCGAGGTGGAGATGGAGGCGAACATGCGCGCCCGCCAACAGCTCCACGACTACGTCAAGCACACCGCCGTCGTCAACCCGCACGCCCGGTTGGTGCTCGACGAACCCGGCCTCGAAGCGCCCGTCCGCTACGAACGGGTCGAGGGCGCGGACCTCCCCGCCGAGACGGAGGAGATACGCCCGCACCCCCACGGCGTCGAACTCGGGACGCTCATCAAGATGCTCGGCCGCACCGAGTCCTACTCGGTGTCGGGCTTCCTCCAGGAGGAGTTCACCCGCGTCGGCGCGAAGACCGCCGACAAGATACTGAACAACTTCCGCGACAGGCACTTCGGACGCGAGATGGGATGGGGAGTCGTCGAGAGCGAGGACGCGGACCTCGACGCCGAAATCGAGGACGCCATCGCCAACAAGGGCGCCGAGGCGACGGCGGCGTTCGCCGAACGCGTCGGCGACACGCTCCGGAACCGCGAGCGGACGACGCACTTCGAACTCGAGGACATCGTCGACACCGTCGCGGACGACGTCGGCGGGGAACACGGCGTCTCGTTCGGCGACACCGTCCGCGAGAACGCCGTCGCGGCCGCGTGGGCCGTCCTGACCGAGGGACGGGACCTGTACGCCGTCGTCGACGGGGCGACGAGCACCCAGAAGGACGACGCGACGGTCCGCGGCATCGCCGACCGCGTCGCAGAGAAGTTCGGCTCGAACGACTCCCACCGCGCGACGAAGGGGCAGGTCCGCGAGTACGTCGACCGCTCGGCCGACGTGCTCGTCTCCGAGGACGTGACGTTCGGCGACACGGCCCGCGAGAACGTCACCGAAGCGCTGTGGGCGGTCATGCGCACCGTCCCCGACGACGCGCCGAAGGTGAGCGACGTGGCCGACGACCGCGATATCGCCTCCGAACTCCTCGAAGCCATGCGCGAGGCCGACATCCTCGCGCCGCCGACGAACTGCCTCTCGCCCATCACCGCGGAGTTGGTCGAGGCCGGCCTCCGCAAGGAGTACGACGCCGACTTCTACGCCGCGGCGACGCGCGACGCCGAGGTCCACGGCGGCGACCCGTTCATCGTCGAGGCGGGCATCGCCTACGGCGGCGAACTCTCCGCGGAGGGTTCGGTCGACCTGCTGCGCTTCGCCAACCGCGTCCCCCTCGTCTACCAGCGCGGGGCCTGCGCGACGACCGACGTGGTGAAACGCATCGGCTGGCGCAACTACGGGCTGGACCAACCGGGCGGCTCCGGCATGCCGAGCGGTCCGGCGGTCATCATGGTCCACGTCGCCTCCACGAACGTCCCGTTCACCTCCGAGTCGAAGGACGCCCTCGCCAACATCCCCGAGATAGAAGACGAGATAGAACTCGCCATCCGCGAGGCGGCGCGCGAACTCAAATCCTACCTGAACAAACGCCGCTCGATGCAGAAGCGCCGGAAGAAACAGGACGTGCTCGGGCGCATCCTGCCGGAGATGGCCGACAAACTCTCCGAGGTCACGGGCCGCGAACGGCCGAACATCGACGGCGCCTTGGCCCGCATCATGAACAACCTCAGCGTCGACCGGGAGGTGGAGGGCGACACCGTCACCCTCGTCGTGGAGAACCACTCGGACCGCACCGAATCGCCCGACATCACCGACATCGTCTCGGTCGAACCGACGGACGTGCCCGACGGAGCCACCGTCGTCGACTTGGACGGCGAGTGGTTCGTCAAGTGGAACCCGTCGGTGTCGGCGGGCGACACCGCCGAACTCAGCTACACCGTCGCCTCGGACGCGTCGTTCGACATCAACGTCGACGGCGTCGAGACAGAGAAACTCACCGTCAACACCTAACACACATGAGCACGAGACAGAACGACGAACTCGCGCAGGAACGACTCATCGACCTCGCCGCGGAGTTCTACGACCAGTTCGCGTCGGGCGACATCCCGCACATGGACATCCCCACGCGGACGAAGAGCAACATCGTCTTCGACGAGGAGTCGAAGGTGTGGGTGTACGGCGACCGAAAGTCGACGCGGTCGGCCAACAGCGTCCGCGGCGCGCGGAAACTCCTGAAGGCCGCCTACGCCATCGAGTTCCTCGTCAACCAACTGGAGGAGAACCGCTCGTCGACCCTCCGTGAACTGTACTACCTCTCGGAGTCGTGGGACAACGAGGAGGCGCAGTTCAACGACCAGAGCGAGTCGAACCAACTCATCGAGGACTTAGAAATCGTCTCGCACGTCACCCGCGAGGACTTCCACATGCGCCCCGAGGAGTCGGGCGCGAAGGTGATGGGACCGCTGCACATCCGCGAACAGACCCGCCGCGGCGACAGGGACATCCACTGTCAGGAGGACGTGGGGCAGGGCGGCTACCAGATACCGAACAACCCCGACACCATCGAGTTCCTCGACAACGACGCCGCGTTCGTCCTCTGCGTGGAGACCGGCGGCATGCGCGACCGACTGGTGGAGAACGGCTTCGACGAGAAGCACGACGCCCTCGTCGTCCACCTCGGCGGCCAACCGGCGCGGGCGACGCGCCGCCTCACGAAGCGCCTCCACGACGAACTCGACCTGCCCGTCGTGGTGTTCACCGACGGCGACCCGTGGTCCTACCGCATCTACGGCTCCGTCGCCTACGGGTCCATCAAGTCCGCGCACCTCTCGGAGTACCTCGCCACGCCCGAGGCGAAGTTCATCGGCATCCAACCGCAGGACATCGTCGACTACGACCTGCCGACGGACCCGCTGTCGGACTCCGACGTCAACGCCCTCGAATCGGAACTGGAGGACCCGCGCTTCATGACCGACTACTGGGAGGAGCAGATCGAACTGCAACTCGACATCGACAAGAAGGCCGAACAGCAGTCGCTGGCGGCGCGCGGTCTGGACTTCGTGACCGACACGTACCTCCCCGACCGTCTGGGCGAGATGGGCGTGCTGTAGCGCCGTCGCGCCGTCTCTCGCGACACGGATTCACACCGACTCGCCGCGCAGGAACCGTCTCACCGTCCGACCGAACACCTTCGGATGTTCCGCGGCGGCGGCGTGTCCCGCGCCGGACAGCAACGCCAGCGTCGCGTCCGGGAGCACCGCCTTCGTCTCTCGGAGCAGGTCGGCGGGGAACAGTCGGTCCTCGCTCCCGCCGAGCACCAGCGTCGGCGCCGTCACCTTCTCTAATCTATCGGTCGCGTCGTGGTCGCGGACGGCCCGAATCGACGTCCGCACGTCGTCCGGAGACGGCGGCGCCAGCGCCGGGCCGGCCGCCCGCAGGAGCGGCGGGTACGCCCGCCGTCGCCACCCCGCGTACGTCTCGCGAGCGACGGACGCGTACAACCGTCCCCACTCGCCGTCGCCGGCCCGCGCGTCCCAGTCATCGAGGACCGCGCGGCCGGCGTCGCCGAGGCGCGCGCCGGCGGACGCGAGCACGAGTCTGTCGACGTGTTTCGGATAGTCCGCCGCGAGGTGCTGAGCGACGAGGCCGCCCATCGACCGTCCGAGGACGTGCCCGCCGTCGAGTTCGTCCAGCGCCGTCGCCACCGACCCGGCGAGGTCGCGCGTCGTCGTCTCCGGGTCCAGACCCCGGGGACGGCCGACCGTCCAGACGGTGAAGTCGTCGGTGAGTCCGCGGGACGCCGTCCGCGCGAGGTGTGCCGCCGTCGCCCGCGAACCGAGGAACGCGTCGCTCAGTCCGGGGAGGACCACCAGCGTCTCGGGGCCGTCGCCGACGCGGTAGTAGGGAATTCGCCCGTCGAACCGACCGCGGTCGACGGTCGGAGTCGTGAGTCTCATCTCGGGTCGGTGGACGGTCCGGCGGTGCAAAACGGTTGCCGCGGGGCGACCGACCGGCGGTCGGTCAGCCCCCTACTCCTCGGCTCAGACCGCGTGGTCGGTCGGGTCTTCGAGGACGACCGGGATGTGCCGGGAGGCGACGTCCACGACGAACGCTTCGGGGTCGGTCTTCAGCAGGTCGATGGTGTTGTAGTGGACGGGGAGGACGAGTTCGGGCGCCAACGCCTCCGCGAGGTCCGCCGCCTCGTGGCGGTCCATCACGACGCTGCCGCCGATGTTGGCGAGAAAGAGGTCCACCGACAACTGCTCGAACCCCTCCAGCGCGTCGCTGTCGCCCGGCCAGAACACTTTGACGCCGTCCACGGAGAGGAGGTAGGCGCAGCCGAGTCCACGGGGATGGACGAGGCTGCCGTCGTCGCGGGCGTGGGGGCTGTCCTCCTCGTTGTACGCCGGCAAGGTCCACACGTCGACGGCGCCGACGCTCAGGTGTTCCTCCTCGCCGACGCGGACCACCTCGTACGGCAGGTCCTCGACGGCCTCCACGTCGCGGTCGATGTTCGCCGGGTTCACCCCCTCGAAGACGAGGACGGTGGCGTCCTCCTTCGCCACCGAGCGAATCGCGTCGGGGTCGTAGTGGTGGTCGTGCGTGACGCAGACGAGGTCGCCGTCGCGGGCGTGGTAGTCGTCGAGGACGCCGTAGCGGCCGGGGTCGAGGTAGGCGACGGAACCGGCTTCGGACTCGATTCTGACGGTGGCGTAGCCGAGCCACGAGACTTCGAGGTCGCGGAAAGGAACGGTCATGCCGCACGCTACCGCGCGGAGGGACAAACGCGTTTGGGGTGCGCTGTGACCCGAGTCCGAATCCGCGCCCGGGTCGGGTTCGTCGGTCGAACGGCCGTCGCCCGCCGACCGCTGGTAGCGCCGGCGCCGCCGCCGCTCAGTCGTCGGCGGGCCCCAGTTCGTTCGACGGCGCGAGGATGGACGCGCCCTCGAACTCCATGTCGACGGCCTCGCGGACGCCGAGGAGGTCGAGCACCGTGGGGGCGACCTGCCGCATGTCGATGTCGCCGTCGAGGGACAGCGACGGGGCGGCGGGGCCGCCGACGCCGAAGAACGGCGTCGTCTCGGGGTCGACGCGGCCGTGCGACCCTTTCACCTTCGAGGGGTCCGTCGAGACGAACCCGCCCTCGCCGAGGAACAGTTCGCAGGGGTCGTAACCGGGTTTCTCGTGGATGTCGACGCTGTCGGCGTAGGGGGGCGTCGCCTCCTCCTCGCCCTCGTTCCACCAGTAGTAGGCGAACCACGCGTCCGGGTCGGCGACGAGGACGAGGTCGCCCGCGCTCTGACTGTCGATACCGTACGCGGCCTGGTCGTCGCCGTCGAGGATGCGCTCGATACCGTCGAGGGATTCGAGCGCCTCGCGGGCCGTCTCGACGGCCTCGGCGTCGCAGTAGACGTGCGCGACCTGGTGGTCGGCGACGGCGAACGCTTCAGAGGCCTGGAGGTCCGGAATCTTCCCCTCTTCGTCGCCCTCGGCGTTCTTCGTCTTCATCAGTCCCGCCTCGCGGAGCGCGCGGTTCGGGAAGACGGGCGTCGATACCTCGTGGAAACCGTACTCGCTGACGACGACGACGGCCGTCTCGTCCCAGCGGTCGGTGCCTTCGAGGAACCGGAGGTAGTCGCCGACGAGTTCGTCGATTTCGGAGAGCGCCTCGGCGAACGCCTCGGAGTTCGGTCCGTGGCTCTGCCCCGTGTAGTCGAGGTGGGGAAGGTACGTCCACAGCATCTCCGGGTCGTAGCGCTCCGTCGCCTCGCGGGCCGCCGAGAGGATCCACTCGCTGCTCTGAGCGTTCGCGGCCGGCCCCCAGTAGTTGTGCAGGGGGAAGTGACCGTACTCCTCGCGGAGTTCCTCGTAGAAGTCGTCGGGATTCGTCCAGCAGTTCATCTCGATGAGGTCGTTGTTCTCGTCCTCGATGGGTTTCGGCGTCACCGCCACGTCGGCCGAGGTGCCGTAGAGATGTTGGAAGAACAGCGCGCCCGTCGTCACCCCGGCCTCGTGCGCGGCCTCCCAGACGCGGTCGCGGTCGCCGCTGTTTCGACCCCACAGTTCGACGGTGTCGGTCTCGCGGTCGTACTCCGCGTTCGAGACGTCGCCGTGCGTCGACGGGGAGAGCCCCGTCGAGAGCGTCGTCTGCGAGGGGATGGTCACCGCCGGGAACGGCGGCACCGCGCCCGTCGTCGCGCCGTCCTCGAACAGACCGGCGAGGTTCGGCGTCGTCTCGGCGTCGACGTGGTCGGGTTGGAGGCCCACCACGTCGAGGACGACCACGCGGGTCGCCGCCGACGCGTCCGGTTCGCGGGTCATCGCTCAGCCTCCGCGTTCGCGTCCGTGTCCGCGTTCGCCTCGGCGTCGACACCGACGGCTCCCTCGTCACCGCCGGAACCGTCCGTCCGGACCGCTCCGGCCGGTTCCGCCTCGGCGTCTCGGTGCGCTTCGACGTACGATTCCAGCATGGCGAACTGCCGCGAGAGGTCGTGTTCGTCCACGTCCATCGGCTCTTTGAAGAACGAGGCGAGGTGCGTCTGCGTGCCTCCTTCCCCGCGTTCGTCGGCGTAGGCGACGAGGCGGACGAGGTCCAACACGAGGGGGGCGGCGAGGGCGGAGTCCGCGCCCTGCCAGGTGAACTGGAGGGTCATCTTCGTGTTCATGAACCCCTCGAAGTGGACGTGGTCCCACGCCGTCTTCCAGTCGCCGAGCGAGGGGGTGTAGTCGATGCGGACGCGGTTGTGTGCGTCGTCGCCGAGGACCTCCGAGAGCACGCCGCCCTTGCTCTGTAGCTTGCCGGCCTTGTTCTCGTCGTCGTCGAGCACCTTGCCGTCGCCGTTGCCGAGGATGTTGAACCCGTCCCACGACATGACTCGGAGGTTACGCCCGGCGAACATCGGACCGAGCGCCGTCTTCAGGAGGGTCTCGCCGGTCTTGGCGTCGCGGCCGACGTGCGGGACGTTCTCCCGGTCGGCCAACTCGCGCAGGCCGCCGAGTTCGCTCCCCGTCGAGGGCGTGAAGTTGACGTACGGGTGGCCGTCGACGAGGGCCGCGTAGGCGTACAGCGAACTCGCCGGGAGGTCCGCGTCGTCGGCTTCGAGGGCCGACTCGAAGGCGTCGAGCGTGTCGTACCGCTCGGGGTCCCGCACCGGCGGTTCCGAGGAGGCGAGGTTGACGACGACCAGTCGGTCCACGTCGTGTTCTTCGAGGAAGGCCGCGTAGTCCGCGCGGATCTGTTCGACCACTTCGCTCACGCCGCGGTCGCCGTCGACACCGTCGAGGGTGTCCCCGTCGGCGAGGGAGACGGCGCTGCCGCAGTTCCGCGCGGTGCCCGTCTCGACTCGCTCGTCTATCCCGCGCAGGTCGTCGGCGACGGCTTCGAGCGTCGCCCGGTCGACGATGCCCGAGTCGGCGAGGTCGGTCGCGGTGTGGAGGAGGGGGCGTTCGGCGATGTCGTGGCCGGCGAAGACGAACCCGTCGACCGGCGGTAAATTCAGTCGGGTACAGGGTTCGCGGGCCGTGACCATGCCGGTGTCGTCGATCGTCCCGCGGGCGATTCCGCGCGCCCCGGTGATGGCCGTGGCGGCGACGTTGCCGCGGGCGCCGACGAACCAGACGCCCGTTCGCGTTCGCGTCATATACCCTCTCACGGGACGGAACGGGGTTAGTTATGCATCCGCTTTGCGGGACCGAGGGGTAAATCGCCCTTCCCCCCGCCGATTCAACGACCCGTTAATCGGCCGCTACTCGGGCGCATCGCGGCGTTTCTCTCGTCGCGAAACCTGTAGGGCAACGGTAACAAAGCGGGGGTGGTCCTCAGTGTCGTCTATGCGTCTCATCGACTCCCACGCGCACATGACGTCGCGCACGACCGACGACTACCGCGAGATGCGGCGGTCGGGCATCGAGTGCGTCGTCGAACCCTCGTTCTGGTCGGGGTCGGACAAGCTCTACCCCGAGTCGTTCTTCGACTACTTCGAGCACATCCACGACTTCGAGACCGAACGCGCCGACCGCATCGCCGGGATGGACCACTACATCACCGTCTCCATCAACCCGAAGGAGGCCGTCGACCGCGAGATGTCCGAGGCGGTCATCGACCGACTACCCGAGTACCTCGACCGCGACCGGGTAGTCGGCGTCGGCGAAATCGGGTTCAACCTCCAGACCGACGAGGAGGAGTGGGCGTTCCGCGAGCAACTCCGAGTCGCCGAGGAGCACGAGGCCCCCGTCATCATCCACCTCCCGCACGAGGAGAAACCGAAGGGCGCGGTCCGCACCGTCGACATCATCGAGGAGATGGGCGTCACGCAGGAGCGCATCATCATCGACCACAACGAACCCGCGACGATGGAGACGACGGCCGCCACCGACTGTTGGCTCGGGTTCACGCTCTATCCCGGCAAGATATCCATCGAGGAGGTGATGCCCCTGCTGGAGGAGTACGGCACCGACCGGCGCATCATCAACTCCTCGGCCGACTGGGACGACTCGGACCCCCTCGCCGTGCCGAAGGCCCGCGACGCGATGATAGACGCCGGCTGGGACCGAAGCGAGGTCCGAAAGCTCCTGTTCGAGAACCCCCTGGAGTTCTTCGCGCAGTCCGATAGCTTCGACTACGCGCGGGAGATAGCCGCCGAGTCGTCGACGACCGAGTCCGCCGCCGGGGCGGCCGAGACCGAACCCGGAACCGAGGCCGAGTAGATGTCCCTGGACTTCGGCTTCTCGATGAACGCCTTCCGGGAGTACTCGACCGTCGGCGCCATCGAAGCCGTCGCCGACGCCGGCTACGACGGCATCGAACTGCTGTTCGACGAACCGTTCCTCTACCCGCCGACGGCGACGGGCGAGGAGTACGACGAGGTGAGAACGGCGCTCGACGCGAACGACATCGCCATCAGCAACTGCAACGCGTTCATGCTGACCGCCATCGAGGACTTCCACCACCCCTCGTTCGTCGAACCCGACGAGGACTACCGCCGTCGCCGCGTCGACTACACGCTCGACGCCATCGACGCCGCCGCGGAATTCGGCTGCGACCGCATCTCCATCGAACCCGGCGGGCCCGTCCCCGAGGAGAAATCCCGCGAGTGGGCGATGGACACGTTCGTCGAGGGTCTCGACGAACTCGCGGAACGGGCCGAGGCGAAGGGCGTCGACGTGATGGTCGAACCCGAACCCGACCTGCTCATCGAGACGTCGGACGAGTACCTCGACCTGATGGACCGCGTCGACTCCGAGCGCATCACCTGCAACTTCGACGCCGGTCACCTGTTCTGCATGGGCGAGGACCCCGCGGAACTGGTCGAGACGCTCGCCCCCTACACGCGCCACTACCACCTCGAGGACATCCCCGAGGACCGCTCGCACGAGCACACCCAACTCGGCGACGGCGCGATGGATATCGACGGCTTCCTGCAGGCCGTCGAGGACTCCGGCTACGACGGCTACGTCACGGTCGAACTCTACCCGTATCAGGAGACGGCCGCCGAGACGGCGCAGGGCGCCATGGACTACCTCCGCGAACGCGGGTGGGCCTGAGGCCGATGGCCGCGGGCGTCGGCGACGCGTTCGGGTTCGAGCGGATTCGACGGGTGGCGACCGACTACGCCGAACTCGTCCGACTGCCGAACCTGTTCACCGCGCCGCCCGACGTGCTGGCCGGCGCCGCCCTCGCCGTCGCCCTCGGGGCACCGGCCTCGCTTCCGACGGTCGCCGGTCTCTGCGTCGCCTCCGCGTGCGTCTACGCCGCGGGGACGACGCTGAACGACGCGGCCGACGTCGCAGAAGACGAACGGGAGCGACCCGAACGACCGATTCCGTCCGGGCGAATCGGCCGCGGAAGCGCGCTCGCCTTCGGCGGTGCGCTCCTCGTCGTCGGCGTCGGCGTCGCCGCGGCCACCGGAGGCGTGCTCCCCGGACTGGTCGCGGCCGCACTCGCCCTCACCGTCGCCCTGTACGACGGCCTGCTGAAGGGGGGCCCGGCGGGCTTTCTCGCCATGGGCGCGGCTCGCGGACTGAACGTCCTCCTCGGTCTCTCCCTCGCGGGCGCCGCGGCGTTCGACGCCGTCGGTCTGCTGTTTCCGATAGGAGTCGCCGTCTACGTGGCGGCGTTCACCCGGATGGCCGAGTCGGAGACGGGCGGCGGCGAGGGGTCCGAAGTCGCCGTCGCCGCCGGGGGCGCGACGCTCGCGGCGATGACCGTCCCCGTCGTCGTCACCGTCCTCGGAACGCCGACACTCGGACTCGCCGCCACCGTGCTCGCGGCGTGTTTCCTCGCGTGGGACTGGCACGCGCTCGGTCCGGCGATGGCCGACCCCGTCCCCTCGAAGGTCGGACCGGCCGTCGGCACCTGCGTGCTCGGCATCGTGCTCCTCGACGGCGCCGTCGCCGTCGTCGCCGGGCCGTGGTTCGCCGTCGCCGCCGCGGCGTTCGCGGTGCCGACGCACGTGCTCTCCGAACGCTTCGACATGAGCTGAACTTACGTACACACTATGAAACTGGCATTCTCCACGAACGCGTACACGAACTACACGCTCCCGGAGGCCGTGCGTCGCATCGCCGACCACGGCTACGCGGGAGTCGAACTGCTCGGCGACGCGCCGCACGCGTACTTCCCCGAGTTCGACGCGGACGACGAGGCCGCACTCGCCGACGCCCTCGACGAGACGGGAATCGCCGTCTCGAACGTCAACGCCAATACGGCAATGGGGTACTACCCCGACGCGCCGGAGACGGCCTTCTTCGAACCGAGCGTCATCAACCCCGACCCGGACCTGCGCGCCTGGCGCGTCGACTACACGAAGCGAGCCGTCGACCTCGCCGAGTCGACGGGCGCGCCGGCGGTCTGTCTCGCATCCGGGTCTCCCCTGCCGGGGACGCTACCGGAGGAGGCGTACGACCACCTGCTCGCCTCACTGGACGAGATTCTCGACTACGCCGAACCGCGCGGCGTCGACGTGGGCGTCGAGTTCGAACCCGAACTCCTCGTCGAGTGCACCGACGAGGCGCTCGAACTCGTCGACGACGTGGGTCGGGACGGCTTCGGCATCAACCTCGACCTCGGCCACTCGGCCGTCTACGGCGAGGAACTGCGCGAGACGATAGAGAAGGCGGCGGGGCACATCACCGGCGTCCACCTCGAAGACATCGCCGGCGGCGTCCGCGGGAAGCACTACCACCTCGTCCCCGGCGACGGCGACTTGGACTTCGCCGAGGCGTTCGCGGCCCTGGAGGATATCGGCTACGACGGCTTCGTCACGCTGGAACTGTACACCTACCCGGACCGCCCCGACGAGGCCGCGAGGCGGGCGTTCGAGGCGCTCGAACGCTACGCGTAATACGTAACTGCCGGCTACTGCGACTCGGCCAACCGCTCGATACGCTCCAAGGAGTCCGCGTCCTCGGCGTCTTTGTCCTCCCGGACCGCGACGAACCGCGGGAAGCGGAGCGCGTACCCCGACGAGTACGTCGGCGAGCGCTGTATCTCCTCGTAGCCCACCTCGAAGACCACGGCGGGGTTGAGTTCGACCGTCTGGCCGTCCTCGCTCGCTATCTCCGGTTCGAGCAGTTCGGAGAGTTCGGCCAGTTTCTCGTCGGTGATTCCGGTGGCGACTTTCCCGATGGTCGCGTACCCGGTTCCGTCCCCTTCTCCACCCTTCCCGTCCCCTTTCCCGCCCTCGTCCGTCCGAGCCGACAGCAGGAACGTCCCGAGGTGGTTCGCGCGGCGGCCCTCGCCCCACTCCGCGCCGGTCACCGCGAGGTCGACCGTCTCCACGTCGGGCTTGCGCTTCAGCCAGTTCTTCCCCCGGTCGCCCGGCGAGTAGGTGGAGTCGGGGTTCTTCAGCATGATTCCCTCGTGGCCGGCATCAAGGGAATCCGTCTCGAAGGCGGCTATCTCCTCCTCGTCGTCGGAGATGAGGAGGTCCGAGACGGCGTCCGCGGGCAGCGTCTCGGCGAGGCGGGCGTGCCGTTCGGTGACCGGCGCGTCGAGCAGGTCCTCGCCGTCGGCGTGCAGGCAGTCGAACGCGTGGAGTTCGAGTCGGACCTCCTCGCGCATCCGGTCGACGTCGTGTTTGCGGCGGAAGCGCCGCAGTACCTCCTGAAAGGGGAGCGGCGACCCGTCGTCGTCGACGGCGACGACTTCGCCGTCGAGGATGAGGGGGACGTCGACTCGCTCCGCGACGAACTCCGCGATTTCGGGGAGCGCGTCGGTCACGTCGTCCATGTTGCGCGAGAACACCGACACCGAGGCGTCGTCCGTCCCCCCGCCCGCCCCGCCGCCGGCGTGGACCTGCACGCGGGCGCCGTCGAACTTCCGTTCGACCGCGACCTCCCCCCACTCGTCGAGGGCGTCGGTGACGGTGCCCGCCTGCGCCAGCATCGCCTGCACGGGGCGCCCGACGTCGAGGCGGACCGCTCTGAGGCCCTCGATGCCGACTTCGCGGGCCATGACGGCGACCATGCCGTAGTCGTTCGACACCTGTAGGGCGCGTTCGACGGCCGCGAGGTGTTCGTCGGCGGCGCGGACGGCGGGTTCCTCGCCCTCTTCGGCGCCGTCTCTCCTCTCCTCGACGTTCTCGTCGTCCGCTTCCGCCGGCCTCTCAGTCCCGTCCACGAGGAACGCTTCGGCTATCGCGTCGCGGACGGTACCCTCGCCGACCCCGATGCGCATCTCCCCGAGAACGAGGCGGGCGAGGAACCTCGCCTCCTCCGGACTCGCGCGGTTGAACAGGCCGAACAGGGTGTTGAGCTTGCGGTCCTCGCTGCCGGCTCCGGTCGCGGCGGCGAGTTCGCGGAGCGTCTCGTCCACCTCGCGAACGGTCAAACTGCCGCCGCCGTCGCCGCCCGAGAACGCCGCCAACCCGCGCTGACCACCGAAGTCGTACCCGGCGGCGACGGCGCCTATCTCGCCCTCCTCGGCGAGTCGCTCCTCCACGTCGTCGGCCGTCACGTTCCGCTCGGCGGCGCGGGCGAGCGCTTCCCGGAGGAGGCGCGGTCCGATGTCGAGCGTCGTCGAGTCCCACGCCGGGAAGACGCGCCCCTGGACGAACCGGGCGACGGTGTCCAACTCCTTGCCGCTCTCGCGGAACAGGTCCCGAACCAGGGCGACGGTGGCGAGGTCGGCCGGTTCGGCCTCCATCTCCGACGCGCGCGCGGCGAACTCGGCGAACTGCATCGTCTGTCCGTGGTCGCCGGGGAAGAAAAAGCGCCTCGAATCGCCCGTCGCGCGCTCCGGCGCTCCCGTCCCGCCAGCGCGTGAACGCGTGACGGTGTCGCCGCGCAGCCGCGGGATTCAAGCCGGCCGGGAGCACAGGACGCGGTATGAGCGACGAGCTTGCGGACAGAGTCCGCGACGTGCTCGCCGTCGACGCCGAGGAGTACCAGGCGCAGGCGGAGGCAGACGCGGAGGTGGTCAAATCCGAGTTGGCGGCCGGCACGTTCGACAACCACCAGTCCATCGTCGGACTGGAGTACGAGTTCTACGCCGTCGCGGACGGCCGGTGGGCCTCCGAGGAGACCGAGAGCAACGGTCTCATGCGGGTCCCCCGCCGACTGCTCGAACTCATCGGCTTCGAGAAGGAACTCGGGCTCCACAACGCCGAGATGACGACGAGCCCGCAGCCGCTGAACCCCCACGGCCTCCGCGCGCAGGAGTCGGAGGTGCTCGCCCGCCTCACCGCCGCGCTCCAGTGCACCTCCTCGGAGGGGATGCGCCTCGTCAGCGACGGCATCTGGACCATCCCGCCGCGGGGAGAGACGGCCGAGGGCTACCTCACCGACAGCATCGACGACGGCGGCATCCGCGTCGCCACGAACATGACCGACGCCGTCCGCTACCACGCGATGGCGAACGGCGAACACCCGGTCGACCAGATGTCCGTCGACGCCCCGCACGTCGAACTCGACGCCGACACGGTGATGCCCGAGTCGCTCATCACCTCCATCCAACCGCACTACCAGGTCGCTCACGCCGCGGACCTCCCCATCTACTTCAACTACGCGCTCCGCGTCGCCGGGCCGCTCCTCGCACTCGGCGTCAACTCGCCGTTCTTCCCGCCGGACCTCTACGACGACGCCGCCCCGGAGGAGATTATCGCCGACGCCCACATGGAGAACCGCATCGCCGTCTTCGAGTCCGTCCTCAACGGCGAGGACGCGGAGAAGGTTCGCTTCCCCGACGACCTGCCCGACGTGGAGACGGCCGTCGACCGGGTGGCCGCCGACGCGACTATCGTACCGATGCCCGTCCCGCGCGGCGACCGCTTCGACGACTCCTTCGCCACGCTCCGCCGCAAGCACGGCACCTTCTGGCGGTGGGTCCGCCCGGTGTTCGACGGGGCGACGCGCTCCTCGGCGAACGCCCGCATCGAGTTCCGGCCCATCGCCGCCCAGCCTACGGTCCGCGACTCCGTGGCGTTTCAGGCGGCGTTCGCCGGCCTGATGGAGAGCCTCCCGAAGCGAGAGCACCCCGTCATCAATCAGGACTGGGCGACGGCCAAGGAGAACTTCTACGCCGCGATGCGCGACGGGTTCGACAGCGGGCAGCGCTGGGTCGCCAACGACGGCCACGAGACGACGAATCCCGTCGAGGTGTACGACGACATCCTCGCGCACGCCGTCGACGGACTGAAGTCCGCGGGCTGTTCGGAGGCCGAGGCCGACCGATACGTCGCCCCCCTGCGCGTCCGCGCCGAGGCGGGCCAGACGCCCGCCGGGTGGAAGGTCGACCGGGTCCGCGAGCGACTCGCCGACGGCGCCGACTTCGAGACGGCCGTCTACGAGATGCAACGGGACTACATCGGGCGGCAGACCGAGACGCTGTTGGAAGGCTCGTTCGCCGACTGGGTGTAGTCGGCCCGACGCGACGGGGGCCGAGCGGGTCGGTCCCGCGTCTGTGCGCTCGCCTCATCGGCCGCGCCGACGAAGCCGTCGCTCGGGAATCGAATCGACCGAGAGGAGAAGAGTCGAACTTGCGGTTCTCGAGTTAGAGCAGGCCCTCGAACTCCTTGTGCTGGGTTATCTCCACGCCGTCCTCGGTGACGACGCAGATGTTGATACCGTTGCCGGAGGCCAGGTCGCGTTCGACGGCGCTCTTGACGGCGCGGGCGGCGATGGTCTTCGCCTCGTCGATGGAGAGGCCGTCGTCGTACTCCTGTTCGAGGACGCCGAGGGCGTACTGGCTGCCGGACCCGGTGACCGTGTACTCCTCTTCGAGGATGGAGCCGGCGGGGTCGATGCTGTAGATGTGGGGGCCGTCCTCGTCGACGCCGCCGAGGATGGGCTGGACGACGTAGAACGCGCCCGAGCGGAGGAAGTTACCGAGGAGCGTCGACAGCGCGGTCATGCTCATGTTCTCGCCGCGACGGGACTCGTACAGTCGGACCTCCGCGCGGATGGAGCGGATGAGCGACTGGGCGGCGGAGACGGAGCCCGCGATGGTGAGCGCGCCCGTCGGGTGAATCTCTTCGACCTTCTGGACGTCCTTCGAGGAGACCATGTAGCCGAGACTGGCCCGCATGTCCGTCGCGAGGACGACGCCGTCTTCGGTCTTCAGACCGACCGTCGTCGTCCCCGTCTTCGTCTCCTGCGGCGCCGACTCGCCCGCGCGTTCCTCGGCGTTCGGGAACTCGCCGAGTTCGGGGGCGAACACGCCCGAGTGGTCGCCGTTTAAGGGGTCGAGGCGGCCGGCGGCATCGTCGTTCGTGGGAGTACGCATTACCCCCTTTTGAAGTCCGGCGCTGATAAATGCCACCCTTCCCTCCCCTGTTGCCAGTTTTCGGCCTTACGGCCGCAAGCGGGCCGCTGACGACGGTTCGGTGCGCGCGGCGCGGCGGCTCCGAGGCGAGGCGTCCCGAGGACGAGGCGGTCGGCGGCGGTTCAGTCGCTTCGGCGTCCGGCGTCGGTGCGTTCGTACGCGGTGCCCGCCGCCTCGACCATCCGGTCGACGGGCAGGCGCACGCCGACGCGGCGCGCGAGGAGTGCGACGGGCATCAGCAGGATGCCGAGGGCGATCGTCAGTTGGTAGAGGGCGAACGTGGCGGTCCGGTGCATCGCGTGGAACATCGCGTCGGTTGAGGGGGTGCGCCGGGTGTATATATACGTTGTGCCAGCGGTATCCGGCCCATCCCGGCGCTGTCTGTCGATTAAAGTCGACTTGCGTTCGAGTCATCGAAACTGTCGTTCGGGCCGCTCACGGCGTAGGAGTCCCGTCACCGCTCCCGCTCGTCGGCATAAGTTACGAGATGGATTCGAGTTGCATCCGCGGCTGAAATTCAGTAATGCGTGACAATGTGTGTCGGCGTCCGCGGCGGGGCGACGGAACCGCAAGACACGAAACCCCGTAGCGCGACTGACGGGTATGAGCAACTATCTCGTCGCCATGGAGGCCGCGTGGCTGGTCCGCGACGTCGAGGACATCGACGACGCCATCGGCGTCGCCGTCAGCGAGGCGGGTAAGCGGCTGAACGACAAGGACAAGGAGTACGTCGAGGTGGAAGTCGGCGTGACGGGCTGTCCCGCCTGCGGGGAGCCGTTCGACTCGGCGTTCATCGCCGCCGACACGGCGCTGGTGGGCCTGCTGCTCGAAATCGACGTGTTCAACGCCGACGGCGAGAAGCACGCCTCCCGCATCGCGAAGAGCGAAGTCGGCGGCGCTCTCCGCGACGTTCCCCTCTCGGTCATCGACGTGGTCGAGACGGAGAGCGACGAGGAGGAGGCCGAGGCGTAGTTCTCCGGAAAGCTTTTCATATAACCTCGGGTTATCTCGAGGTATGGAACTGCCGACCCCGCACGACCTGCGCGAACGGCGGAAGGAACTCGACCTCACGCAGAGCACGCTCGCCGAGATGGCGGGCGTCTCTCAGCCCCTCATCGCCCGTATCGAGGGGGGCGACGTCGACCCGCGCCTGTCGACCCTCCGGCGCATCGTCAACGCCCTCGACGAGGCCGAGGGGAGCGTCGTCCGCGCCGACGACCTGATGAACACGACGGTCGTGAGCGTCTCGCCCGACGACTCCGTCCGGACGGCGCGCGACCGGATGCTCGACGAGGGGTTCTCCCAACTGCCGGTCATCCGCGACGGCCGTCCGGTCGGCATCATCTCGAACGGCGATATCCGCCGCGTCGGCGACGACGACGTGGGCGAACTCCCCGTCGCCGAGGTGATGCGCGAGGCGGTCACGACGGTCGAACCGGGAGCGACGCTGGAGGAGATAGACTCCTCTCTGAATCACCACTCGGCCGTTCTCGTCGTCGAGGGCGGGCAGACCGTCGGCATCGTCACCGAGGCCGACGTGGCCGCGCGGCTCTGAGTTCTACGAGTTCTTCACCTCCTCCGGATCGGCCGCGAAACCGCTCAGAGGTCGAGACCGCGAATCGAGACGCCCGAGCCCTCCTCGACGCGTCCGATCACTCGGCCTTCCGTCTCCGCGGCGAGCGACTCCGCGTCCTCGGGGGCGAGGGCGGCGACGAACCCGGTCCCCATGTTGAACGTGCGGTGCATCTCCTCTTCGGAGACGTTGCCCTCCTCCCGAACGAACTCGAACACGGGGTGGGGTTCGAACGCGTCTTCGACGACGTAGCGGAACTCGCCCATGCGTTCGAGGTTCGTCCACCCGCCGCCGGTGACGTGCGCCGCCGCGTTGACGCCGTGCTCGCGCATCGGGTCGAGCAGGTCGGTGTAGATGCGGGTCGGTTCGAGCAGCGCCTCGCCGACGGTGTCGTAGCCCTCGAACGGGCAGTCGTCGCCGTACTCGTGGTTCCGCGTCGTCGCCTTCCGCGCGAGGGTGAGGCCGTTCGAGTGGATGCCCGACGAACGGAAGCCGACGAGGGCGTCGCCCGCCTCGGCTTCGCCGGGGAACAGCGCGTCCTTCCGCGCCAGTCCCGCGCACGTGCCCGCGAGGTCCAGCCCCTTGACCACCTCGGGCATGACGGCCGTCTCGCCGCCGACGAGTTCGACCCCGGCGGCCTCCGCGCCCGTCGAGAGGCCTCGGCCGACTTGCTCCGCGAATCGCTCGTCGGGACTGTCGACGGCGAGGTAGTCGACGAACGCGACGGGGCGGACGCCCGCCGCCACGAGGTCGTTGGCGTTCATGGCGATGCAGTCGATGCCGACCGTCGAGTAGTCGTCGAGGGCCTCGGCGACGATGAGTTTCGTCCCGACGCCGTCGGTGGCCAAGGCGAGGTAGCGGTCGCCGATATCGAGGAGGCCCGCGTAGTCGCCCTCGCTCTCCCCGACGGCGCCCACCAGCGCCGCCGTCGCCGCCTCGCTGGCGTCGATGTCGACGCCCGCGTCCGCGTAGGTCAGTTCGTCGTCTTCGGCCGCGTCGTCCGCGGGGTCCCCGCCCGCGCCGGTGCCGGTCATGCCCGAACGCGCGCGGTGGGAGGGCAAAAAGGTGCCCGTCCGGGCGCGCGCGACGCCCCGCGACCCGGCCGAACCGCCGCGGCGTCGCCTCCGACTCCCTCGAACTGTGGGGGGTCTTTGGTAGTCGGCGCCGATGGCTCGGGTAGGCGCTCCGAAACCCGACTTCGACGCTCGACACCGAGACGCCTTCGCACGATTCGGCGAAACGACCGCAGAAGAGTTTGTGAAGAATCTAACCGATTCTGAAGCGTTCGTGAAACATCAGTAAAATGTCGTCATCGCGTGTAAACGGTCCGAAAATGACGGTAAGGCTCGACTGATTATATGGGAGGAGAACACGTAGGACAGAGTGACGGTAACCAACGATGTCAAGCGTCCCCTCCACCCTCGAACGAACGTCGGTCCGACGTAGTATCGGCCTCGCAAGCAACGCCGCCCGCCTCACTGTCCGCTCGGCGCAGACGGTGACGTTCTGGGCGGCCGTCCTGCTTCCGCTGACGTACCTTCCCCTCCTCCACGGCGGCCTCGAACAGGCCGAGACGCTCCGCTTCGCGGGCCTGCTCGCCTGCAACGCGTTCGCGCTGGTCGCCGGCCACGGTTACGGCCGCGACTGACGTTCGGCGCCCGCGCCGAGAGCGAAAGCGACGCCCCCGTCCGGACGGCAGGTCCCCGCTCCGAACCGTCGTCGCTCCCGGTCAGAACAGTCCGCCGAAGACGAACAGACCGAGCGTCAACAGTACCGACGGGACGAACACGACGAGGAAGACGATTTTGCTCCACGAGAACACCGTCTTGCCGTCGAGCGACCCGAACGGGAGCATGTTGAACGCGGCGAGGAACACGTTGATGGTGACGCCGCGGGAGCCCACGAGGCCGACGAACTCCGACCCGCCGAACGCGCCGAGGAAGAGCAGCGGCAGGAATATCGCGGCCAAGAGGAGGTTCGTCACGGGGCCGGCGAGGGCGATGAGGCCGTGTTCGCGCTCCGTGATGCGGCCCCGGTGGTAGACGGCGCCGGGGGCGGCGAAGATGAAGCCGGCGAGCGAACTCATCACGGCGAGAAACAGCATCCCGTAGTCGGCGCGGAACTCCGCCCGCTGGCCGAAGCGGACGGCGACGACCTTGTGCGCGAGTTCGTGCAGGAGGAAGCCGACGCCCGCGGTCAGGAGGCTGACGACGAGGGGGCCGAGGAGGCCGCCCTCGGTGACGCTGGCGACGGCGCGGGTGCCGCCGCCGGCGAAGAAGATGGCGAAGGCGAGGCCGAGTGCGACCCACGCGACGACCAAGTCGCGGAGTTCGCTGGAACTGAAACTGAGCGAGGTGTTCGTACTCATGTGTTCGCGTCGGCGACCGTTCGGACGGCGCGGGGATGGGCCTTGCGGATGCGGCCGCGGCGTCGGTGTGGCGCCGGCGTGACGGAGGCGCGACGCCGGTGTACCTTCACGTCAGGAGGCCGACGAGGACGTCCCACCCGTTGCGCGCGCCCTCGAACATCAGGTCGATGATGCCGGCCGGGCCGCCGAGGTCCACGGCGAACAGGGGAAGGACGTAGCCGATGAACAGCGCCGAGGCGACGATACTCCCGATGTTCGTCGCCGCGACGACGACGATGAGTCGGAACAGGGGCACCTCGAACATCTGCGAAATCAGGTCGCCGATGGGCGTCTCCTCGTCCGCGAGGAGTTCGTTGAGTCGGCCGATGTCGCCGACGTTGACGGGCCGGTACTGCAGTTCCATGTAGCCCGTGAACCACCCCGGCGCGAGGAACGGGTTGATGGAGGTCATCCACGCGACGGCGCCGCCGACGAGGGCGGAGGGCCACCGCGCGCCCGCGGCCTTCGCGAGTCCGGCCGCGAAGACGCCGTTGATGAGGAACCACGCGCCGAACAGGCGGAGCAGGGTGTCGTTGCCGGCCGTCGAGAGCGCCAGGAGGCCGAAGAACGCGACGACGGCGACGGAGATGGCCGTCCCGACCACCTTCGCCCACGGGACGCCGCCGAGGCCGTCGTCGGCCGTCCCGACCAGCGACTCCATCGGCGGCAGTTCCTCGGGGTTGGCGAGGTAGCGTTCGATGCCGGCGCGGTGGCCCGCGCCGACGACGGCGACGACGTCCCGGCCCGTGCGCCGGAGTCCGACCAACTGGTGGGCGATGTAGGCGTCTCGCTCGTCGATGAGCGCCTGCGCGCCGCCCGGCGAGAACTCGCGGAACTCCTCCATCATCGCGCTGACGGCGTCGGTGTCGGTCATCTCGCTCATGTCGAACTCCTCTATCTCCTCGACCTCGTCGTCGGGGTTCTTCGCGAACGCCGTCGCCAGCGTGAGGGCGAGGCCTCCCAGGAGCAACCCGCCGCCGACGCCGATAGTGAGACTCCCGAGGACGCGGACGGTGAACGGCCCCAATCGGGCGACCAGCGGGTCCGCGAGGCCGAAGGCGACGCCGCCCACGAGGCCGGCCGCGACGCCGACGCCGACGGAGACGGCGGCGCGTTCGCCCGTCGGGAGGACGGACCCGGCGAGGACCCAGAGGGCGGCGGCGACGGCGACGAAGACGAACAGGCCGCCGGTGACGCGGGCCAAGACGTCGAGGCCGACGCCGATAGACCCGCCGAACAGGCCGACAACGGGGCCGACGAGGAGGCCGAAGAACAGGCCGAGGAGGACGGCGACGCCGCGACTGTCCCCGAGGCCGAAGGCGAGGCCGCCGACCATCCGCAGTTTCTCGAGAAACGACATGCGCGACCAGAACCGCCGCATCGTCTCGTTGATGTCGCGGTCGACGAGGGCGACGTCGATGCCCAGCGACTCGGCCGTCTCGACGGCCGCGAGCATGTCCGCGCCCGGTTCCACGTCGAACTTCTCGCCGAGTTGCGCCTGCACGTAGGAGAGCATCCAGTAGGCGATGAACTGGAAGACGGTGTTGCCCCGGAGGAGGTCGCCGGGTTCGATGTCGTCGGGCGTCCCGCCCTTCATCTGGCGGTATCGGCCCTCGTCGAGTTCGACGGCGACCACGTCCGGGCGCTCCTCCGCGACGACTTCCTCTACCTCGCGGACGCTGTCCTCGGAGACGTGCGCCGTCCCGACGACGCGGACGCGACCCTCGCCGGCCGCTTCCTGACTCATTACCCCCCGATTTCGGGCCACGGTTTTTACCCTTGTCGGAGCATCTCGCGGGTATGTCCGACCTCACGTTCGACGTCGAGACGCCGACGACAGCACACGAGACGGCGGTCGCGTGCCTCAGAGACGCCGTCAGGGCGGTCCTCCCGGACCGCGTCGTCCGCGACTCCGTCTCGCTCGACGGCGACGACCTCTCTATCTCGGGGACGACGTACGACCTCGAGGACTTCGACCGCCTCCTCGTCGTCGGCGGCGGGAAGGCGGGCGACGGCGTCGCGGACGCCCTCGAAGCCGTCCTCGGCGACCGCATCGACGCCGGCGTCGTCGTCACGCCCGACCCCGGCGCGGGCGAGCGAATCGACCGGCTTCCGGGCGCCCACCCGGTTCCCTCCGATGCGGGCGTCGAGAGCGCCGGGCGAATCGTGGACCTCCTCGCGGACGCCGACGAGCGAACGCTCGTCCTCGCCGTCGTCACCGGCGGCGCTAGCGCCGTCATCCCGACGCCCGCCGAGGGAATCGCCCTCGAAGACCTCCAGTCGACGACCGACGCCCTCCTCCGCTCCGGCGCGCACATCGGCGAACTGAACGCGGTCCGCAAGCACCTCTCGACACTGAAGGGCGGCGGTCTGGCCCGCCTCGCCGCGCCGGCGACGGTGGCCGGCCTCGTCCTCAGCGACGTGGTGGGCAACGACCTCGGCGTCATCGCCTCCGGGCCGACGGCCCCCGACGAGACGACGTACGACGACGCGCTCTCGGTGCTGGAGCGCTACGACCTCGACGCGCCCGCGAGCGTCCGCGACAGGCTCGAACGCGGCGCGCGCGGCGAGGTGGACGAGACGCCGAAACCCGGCGACCCGGCGTTCGACCGGGTGCGCAACCACGTCCTCGCCGACGGCCACTCGGCGCTGTCGGCGGCGCGGGAGACGGCTCGAGAGCGGGGGTACGAACCGGTACTCCTCTCCTCTCGCGTGCGCGGCGAGGCGCGCGAGGCGGCGAAGACGCACGTCGCCGTCGCCGAGGAGGCGGCCGCCACCGGCGACCCGGTCGAGGCGCCCGCCGTGTTCCTCACCGGCGGTGAGTGCACCGTCACCGTCCGCGGCGACGGCGAGGGAGGACCGAACTTGGAGTTCTGCGTCTCCGCGGCGCGGGAACTCGAAACCGACGCCGTCGTGGCCGCCGTCGACAGCGACGGCGAGGACGGCGGGACGGACGTGGCGGGGGCGATAGTCGACGCGGAGACGGCCGCGGGCGTCGAGGCCGGACGCGAGGCGGCCGCCGCACTCGCGGACAACGACGCCCTGCCGTTCCTCCGCGACCGGGACGCCCTCGTCCGGACGGGACCGACCGGTACCAACGTGAACGACCTGCGAATCGCCGTCGTGGACGGGCGGGAACGCGAGACAGAGGAGGTCCGGGGAGCAGACGCGAGCGAGGAGTGAACGCCGGGAACGTCCGGGGCACGGGAAAGTTTGTATCCCGTGACGCCCTACGGCCGCCATGGCACGCCTCCTGCCCTCCACGTCGAAGACCGAGGTCGACGCCTCGCCGCGCGTCATCGGCCTCGACGACGACGACGCCGACGGTCTGCTGTCGGCGCTCTCCTCGGCGACGGCCCGCCGCCTCCTCGCGACGCTCCACGAGGAACCCGCGAACCCGGCCGCCCTCGCCGACGCCGTCGACACCTCCCTGCAGAACGTCCAGTACCACCTCGGCCGCCTCGAAGACGCCGGCGCCGTCGAAGTCGTCGACACCGTCTACTCCGAGAAGGGCCGCGAGATGAAGGTGTACGCCCCCTCGGACAGACCGCTGGTCGTCGTCGCCGCCGACCGCGAGGGGACGACCGGTCTGCGCGCCGCCCTCCGACGCCTCCTCGCGGCCGTCGGCGTCGTCGGAATCGCCAGCCTCCTCGTCCAGTGGGTGGCCACGGGAGCGACGCTCCCGTTCGTCGCCCAGTCGGGGGGCGCGGGCGGCGACGCGGCGACGATGGAGGCGACGCGCGTCGCGGACGAGGCGGCGACGGCCGCCGGACTCCCGCCCGGACTGCTGTTCTTCCTCGGCGGACTGAGCGTCCTCCTCGTCTGGTCGGTCGCCTGGTATCTCCGCCGCGACTGAGCGGTCGGTCGCCGCCGACGAGGGTCGGTCCCCCTCCCCGTAGGTATTCATACCTCGCGCTCGAACCACCTCGCATGAATCACCGGGCCGAGGTGAAGGGAATCGGCGTCGGCGTCGACGCCGAGGGCGGGAACGTCCCGGCGGTGGTCCTTCAAGCCCGCGAGGAGTATCTCCCCATCGTCATCACCTCCGACCAAGCGCAGGCGATCCAACTCGCCCTCTCGGGCGAACCGTTCGAGCGACCCCTGACCCACGACCTGCTCGTGGACATGATAACGGAGTTCGGCGGCGCCATCGACTCCATCCGCATCGACGACCTCTCGGACGGGACGTTCTTCGCCAAGATAGACGCCGAACGCTACGAGAACGGCGAACCGAAGAAGTTCGTCTTCGACGCCCGCCCGAGCGACGCCGTCTCGCTGGCCGTCCGCGTCGACTGCCCCATCGTCGTCTCCGACGAAGTGTTGGACGAGGCCGGCCAACCGCCCGAGCGGTTCGACCTGGGTGAACAGTCCGACGAGCACGACGACTTGGACTTCTGAGGCGCGGGACGAGACGAGGTGAGGCGCCGGGGAGACTTCCACGCTTTTACCGCCGGCCGACCAACCCCGAGTCATGACACTCGACGTAGACCCCCCGTCGCCACCGGAACTCAGTCCGAACGTCGACCCCAACGAGTACGACGACGCCGACGTGGTCGGCGACAGCGACTACCGCCGCGAGGAACTCGGCGCGTTCCTGGCCGAGGGCGCGTGGGAGGAGGCGTTCGACCAGTGGGCCGCCGAGACGCAGGTGACCGCCGACGAGTGGGCCATCGTGACCGACCTCGGCCTCGGGTCGGACTTCGATTTCTTCTGGGACGACTTCGCCGGGCGCGTCGGCTACCACGCCCCCGGCCTCCCGCAGGACTGGAAGGAACGGGAGGTCCACCCCGACCTCGACTCCTGGAAGCAAGTGTCGAGCATCAACGCCGGTCTGACCGAACTGGGCCAGACGGTGTGCGACGTGCTGAAAGACGACTACATCGACTGGGAGTCCGAGTACGAGGCGCCCGACGACCTCCCCGATTTCTGAACCGACCCGCGAGTGAGAAAGTATTTGTCGCAGGACAGATAGGTCGCCGCATGCGACGACGCGCCCTCCTCTCCGCATCGGTCCTCTCGCTCGCCGGCCTCTCGGGTTGTCTCGGCGACGTCCGACGGCAGGTGAGCGGTCGGGTGACGGCGAGTCACGCGACTGCGGTGATGCACCCCGCGGACGAACCGTGGATTCGCGGCGGCCTCTCGGCCGATTCGGACCGGACGTTCCACGCCGAACTGTTCACCGAGGCGCCCGACGACGTGTACCGGGTGTTCACCGAGGCGTTCCCGCGGCGCAGGGAGCAGTTGGACAACGACGTCCGCAACGACGACTACGCCACGGGCTTTTCGCTGCTCGCGGAGGCGAAGATGCCGAGAGGCGAGGCGTACTCGCTCGTCCCGGTGTTCGGGGAGGCGTGGACCGGGTGGGACGCCGTCTCGTTACCGCTGGAGACGAACCCCTACGACGACGACCCGACGGACGGCGCCGGCGAGTCCGACGAACTGCTCTGCACGATGCTCGCGCGGTACGAGGCGGGGGCGTCGCCGTCGCGGGCGACGGTGACGGTGTACGAGGAGACGGGCGACGAGGTGATTCGGGAGTTGACCGCGGAACCGCGGTTCTGAGTCGACCGCTCAGCCGTAGTGTTCTTCGAGGTGGTCGACGATGTCCTCGGCGTCGTACACCGCCTCCTCGCGCTCTCTGTCGAGGAGGAACGGAATCGTGTCCTCGCCGCCTATCGCGGTCAACTCGTCGTGCGTCTGTTCGTTGAGCACGTCGCCGCCTTCGTCGCCGGGGAGCCGCGGATTGTGGACGACGTAGGAGGCGCCGAGTTCGGTGAGTTTGTTCCGGACTTCCTCGCTGTACGGACAGCTCTCGGCTTGGTACAGTTCGAGCACGGTTCGGGGTTCGTTTTCCGGACACTCGAAGCTACTCGCCGACGCCCCGATTCCGACCGGCGGGGCGACGGCGGGCGGTCCGGAACCGTTCGCACGGTTCCACGGACTTGATATACGTTCCCGGATTGACCTCCTGTATGGACGACCTAAGCGACCAGTATACGCCGGGGGACGTGGAGTCCGCCGTCGGCGACTACTGGGACGAGGAGAACGCCTACGAGGCGGCGAAGGAGGCGCACGCGGACGACCCGTCCTTCTTCTTCGTCGACGGGCCGCCGTACACCTCCGGTCAGATGCACCTCGGGACGGCGTGGAACAAGACGCTGAAGGACGCCATCATCCGCCACAAGCGCATGACCGGCCACAGCGTCACGGACCGGCCGGGCTACGACATGCACGGCCTCCCCATCGAGGTCAAAGTCGAGGAGGAACTCGGCTTCGAGACCAAGCGCGACATCGAGGAGTACGGCATGGAGTCGTTCATCGAGGAGTGCAAGTCGTTCGCAGAGCGCAACCGCGAGGCGATGGACGAGGACTTCAAATCCATCGGCGTCTGGATGGACTGGGAGAACCCCTACCAGACCATCTCGCCGGAGTACATGGAGGCCGCGTGGTGGGCGTTCCAGCGAGTCGCCGAACGGGACTTGGTCGAACGCGGCAAGCGCTCGGTCAACTACTGTCCCCGCTGTCAGACCGCCATCGCCGCCAACGAGGTGGAGTACGACGAGATAGAGTCCCCGTCCATCTACGTGAAGTTCCCGCTGAAAGGGAGAGAAGGGAACCTCGTCATCTGGACGACGACGCCGTGGACCCTGCCAGCAAACACGTTCGTCGCCGTCGACGGCGAGATGACGTATCAGGCGGTCCGCGCCGAAAGAGACGGAGAGAGCGAGGTGCTCTACCTCGCGGAACCCTGCGTCGAGGACGCCCTGAAGAAGGGTCGCTACGACGACTACGAGGTCGTAGAGGAGGTCAGCGGCGAGGAGATGGTGGGCTGGGAGTACGACAACCCCCTCGCAGAACATCTGACCGAGTACGCCGACTTCGAGGGCGCCCGCGAGGTGTACACCGCCGACTACGTCGAGGCCGACCGGACCGGGTTGGTCCACTCCGCGCCCGGCCACGGGCAGGAGGACTTCGCCCGCGGGCAGGAACTCGGGTTGGAGATATACGTCCCCGTCGACGGCCGCGGCGAGTTCACCGAACAGGCCGGCGACTACGCGGGCACGTTCGTCCGCGACGCGAACCCCGAGATAATCGAGGACTTGGAGGCGAACGGGAGCCTCCTGCACTCGGGCGAACACCACCATCGCTACGGCCACTGCTGGCGATGCGACACGGACATCATCTTCCTCGCCACCGACCAGTGGTTCATCACGGTCACCGACATCAAAGAGGAACTGCTCGACAACATCGAGGAGTCCGAGTGGCACCCGCAGTGGGCGCGGGACAACCGCTTCCGCGACTTCGTCGCGGACGCGCCCGACTGGAACGTCTCCCGACAGCGCTACTGGGGCATCCCCCTGCCCATCTGGGAGTCGCCGGACGGCGAGGACTTCGTCGTCGTCGGCACGCGCGAGGAACTCGCAGAGCGGGCCGACCAAGACGTCGACCCCGGCGAACTCGACTTACACCGTCCCTCCGTCGACCCCCTGACAATCACCGAGGACGGCACGACGTACGAACGCGTGCCGGACGTGTTCGACGTCTGGATAGACTCCTCGGTGGCGACGTGGGGGACGCTGGACTACCCCGGTAATCAGGAGCAGTTCGAGGAACTGTGGCCCGCCGACCTCATCGTCGAGGCGCACGACCAGACCCGCGGATGGTTCTGGTCGCAACTCGGGATGAGCACCGCCGCGTTCGGCGAGAGCCCCTACGAGTCGGTGCTGATGCACGGGTTCGCCAACGACGAGAACGGCCGGAAGATGTCCAAGTCCTTGGGCAACATCGTCACGCCCGAGGAGGCCATCGAACGCGCCGGCCGGGACCCCCTGCGCGCGTACCTCCTGAGCCACGACCAGCAGGGCGTCGACCTCTCCTTCGAGTGGGACGGCCTCGCCGACACGCAGTCGTCGCTCAACATCCTCTGGAACGTCTTCCGGTTCCCTCTGCCGTACATGGAACTGGACGGCTACGACCCGGCGACGCCGGACCTCGCCGAGGGCGAACTCACCGTCGTCGACGAGTGGGTGCTCTCTCGCCTGCAGACCGTGAAGGCCGAGGTGGCCGACGCGTGGGACGACTACGAGGTCCACGACGCCCTCAATTCGATATTAGAGTTCGTCACGGGCGACGTCTCGCGCTTCTACGTGAAGGCCATCCGCGAGCGGATGTGGGAGGAGGAGGATTCCGACTCCAAGCGCGGCGCGTACGCGACGCTGGCGACGGTGATGAACGAGACGGTGCGACTGCTCGCGCCGTTCACGCCGTACGTCGCAGAGCGGATGTACCAGCGCATCGACGGCGGCGAGACGACCGTCCACGCCCTCGACTACCCGACGGTCGACGACGAGTGGCGCGACGAGGAACTGGAGCGCAACATTGCCGTCCTCCGGAGCGTCGAGGAGGCGGCCGCGAACGCCCGTCAGCAGGGCGAGCGCAAACTCCGGTGGCCCGTCCCGCGCGTCGTCGTCGCCAGCGAGGACGACGGCGTCGCCGAGGCCGTCGAGGCGCTCTCGGACCTGCTGGCCGACCGGGTGAACGCCCGCGAGGTCGACGTCGTGGAGGCGTTCGACGAACTCGTCGAGTACGCCGACCCGCAGATGGGCGTCATCGGACCCACCTTCGGCGGCGACGCCCAGAAGGTGATGGAGGCGGTGAGGGGGGCCTCCCGCGAGGAGATAGAAGCCGGAATCGAGGTCGACGGCGAGACGGTCGAACTCGACGACGAGATGGTCGAGTACCGCGCCGAACCGCCGGAGAACGTCCACGGCGCGGAGTTCGACGTCGACATCGAGGGCGCGGACGGCGGCGTCGTCTACGTCGACACCTCGCTCACAGAGGAGATAGAGGCGGAGGGGTACGCCCGCGACGTCATCCGCCGAATCCAGGAGATGCGCAAGCGCCTGGACCTCGACGTCGAAGAGGAGATAGCCGTCTCGTTGGACGTGGGGGACGACCGGGTGGCCGACCTCGTCGCGCGGCACGACAGCCTCGTCGCCGAGGAGGTCCGAGCGACCACGCTCGATTCGGACGGCGACGACGCCGACCTGACCGAGGAGTGGGACGTCGAGGGCGTCACCGTCGTCATCGGCGTCGCCCGGACCGAGTAGCGGGCGCGACCCCGCCGCCGCCCCGTGTTTCTTCCCGGGCGTCGTTCTCCGAAACCTGGAGTACGGCGAAGGCTTTTGTCGTCTTCGTGCCACCTACACGGTGGACTATGAAGAAACTCGTTAACGATCCGTCGGACTACGTGGACGAGATGCTCGACGGGATGCTGGCGGCCCATCCCGACAGGCTCCGTCGACTGGACGGGACGAAGGTGCTCGTCCGGGCGGACGCGCCGGTGGACGGGAAGGTGGGCGTCGTCTCCGGGGGCGGGAGCGGCCACGAACCGACGCACGCGGGCTACATCGGCGACGGGATGCTCGACGGCGCGGCGGCGGGCGAGGTGTTCACCTCCCCGACAGCGAACGAACTGAACGAGATGGTGCAGGCCTGCGACGCCGGCGAGGGCGTCCTCTGCGTCGTGAAGAACTACGAGGGCGACGTGATGAACTTCGACACGGCCGCCGAGATGGCCGAGATGGAGGACGTCGAGGTGGCGCAGGTAGTCGTCGACGACGACGTCGCGGTGGAAGACTCTCTGTACACCTCGGGTCGCCGCGGCGTCTGCGGCACCATCCTCGTCCACAAGGCCGTCGGCGCGAAGGCGGCCGCGGGCGGGTCCCTCGAAGAGGTACAGGCCGTCGGCGAGAAAGTCGTCGAGAACGTGGGGACGATGGGCGTGGCGCTCACCTCCTGCGTGACGCCCGAGAAGGGCGAACCGACGTTCGATTTAGGAGAAGAAGAGATAGAACTCGGCATCGGCATCCACGGCGAACCCGGCACCGAGCGCACCGGGATGATGACCGCCGACGAGGTGGCCGACCACCTGACCGGGAAGGTGCTGGAGGACCTCGACGTCGAATCGGGCGAGGAAGTCGTCACCATCGTCAACGGGATGGGCGGCACGCCGCAGTCCGAACTGTTCATCGTGAACCGGCGGGTCCAGCAGATACTCGACGAGGAGGGAATCGAGACGTGGGACGCCTGGGTGGGCGACTACATGACCTCCCTCGACATGATGGGCTGTTCGGTCACCGTCTGCCGCGTCGACGACGAACTGAAGGACCTGCTCGGGGCCGAGGCGGACACGCCGGCGCTGAAGCGCTGAGCGCTCGCCGACGCCGACGCCGAGACGAAATCCGACCGACACGACCGTTTTTCCGCTCGCCGTAGTTTCAAGCCGACCGCCGCCGTGTACGTCGGTATGGCAGACGAATCCGTCCAACGCGAAGCGCTGGCGGCCGCCGTCGAGAACGTGGCCGCACGCATCGAGTCGGAGAAGTCCCACCTCACGGACCTCGACTCGGCTATCGGCGACGCCGACCACGGCAACAACATGCACCGCGGCTTCCAGGCCGTCGCGGAGAAGACCGACGAGTTCGAGGAGATGGACGTCGACGAGATAGTGAAGACCATCGGGACGACCATCATCGGCAACGTCGGCGGCGCCGCGGGACCGCTGTACGGCGGGTCCGTCATGACCGCGAGCCAGGAGTTCGAAGAGGGTATCACGGCCGAAACCTCGGTCGCCTTCGCGGAGGCCTACTTGGAGAAGGTGAAAGACCGCGGCGACGCGCCCGTCGGCGCGAAGACGATGGTGGACGCGCTGACGCCCGCCGTCCACACGTACAAGAAGTCCATCGAGCACGACGACCTGCCGCCGCTGACGGCGCTGGCGAAGGCCGTCGACGCGGCCGAACGCGGCGTCAACTTCACCGTACCGCTGCGGGCCTCCAAGGGCCGGGCGTCGTTCCTCGGGTGGCGGTCGGTCGGCCACCAAGACCCCGGCGCGACGAGCACGCTGTTCATCTTAGAGGAGATTCTGGACACCGCCTCGGAGTATCTGGAGGGCGAGACCGACGTGGAGGCCGTCGCCGAGTCGGCGCCCGACGAGGACCCCGAGGAGGCGCAGGAATGATCGGACTCGTCGTCGTCTCGCACAGCGCGAAGGCGGCGGAGGGCATCCGGGACATCGCCGCGCAGATGGGCGGCGGCGACGCCCGCATCGAACCCGCCGGCGGCGACGGCGAGGAGATAGGCACGGACGCCAACCGCATCGGCGAGGCCATCGCCGCGGCGGACGACGGCGACGGCGTCGTCGTCCTCGTCGATTTGGGGAGTGCGGTGATGAACACCGAACTCGCCCTGGAGATGTCCGATGCGGAGGCAGTCATCGCCGACGCACCCATTCTCGAAGGGGCGCTCAACGCCGCCGTCGAGGCCACGTCGTCGAAGGCGACGCTCGACTCGGTGGTCGAGTCGGCGGAGGACGCGCGCGAGTACCACAAATTGAACGACTGAAGAAGAGGAAAAATTTCGTTTTCCGGCCTCTCAGAGGCCGAGCGTGGCGACCCACGACGCACTCGGGAACACGCCCGCGATGTACAGCACCGCGACGAGGAACGTCCCGAACACGATGGCCGCGGCCGGCGGGTCCCAGTGGGTGTCGCCGTGCGAGTAGAACACGCGCTGGAACAGTTCGCCGAACAGACCGCAGGCGACGCCGAATATCGCCCCGACGACGAGGGCGACGAGGAGCGACCCCTCGCCGCCGTTCGTCACCGCGAGCGCCGCCGTGCTTCCGGGGAGCGCCATGTGGTGCGTCACCGGGATGCGCTCGACGCCGAGGTTGAGGAAGACGAGCGACGCGGCGCTGATACCGAACGCGAGGAACGCGCTGCCGGTCACCATGGCGATGTAGGCGCCGAGGATGCCCACGACGAGGCTGACCATCGCCACGTTCGCCCACTTGTACTGGTGGGGGAGCCACGGTTCGACGGCGAGGCGCGACGGCGCCGTCGCCGTCCCGCCGTCAGTCTTCGCGTTTCCGCCCCCGTCGGTCGCCGCGTCGCCGACGACGCGCATCTCCTCTCGCTCGAACGGCGACATGTCGAGGAGGCTCTTCCCGCGGCGCTCTCCGACGATGTCGTAGCCGAACGCGATGCGGTGGATGAGCGCCGACAGCGTGACGCCCATCGCGATGTGGTCGTACGGCATGGCGAACGTCCCCGAGAGGACGGTCAGCCAGTAGCCGACGATACCGAAGGCGCCCCCGACGGCCAGCACGTCGGGTCTGGTCCCGAGGGCGAACCCGATGTTCTTCGCCTCGTAGTAGTCGAACCCCGAATCCATGTAGCCCTTCTTCGCCGCGTACGCCGCGGCGGCCGCGCCGCCGGCGAAACTGATGGCAGGCGAGAACGGCGCGCCGAACGCGACGGAACCGGTGATGCTTCCGGCGTCGGCGTTGGCGATGACCGCCGCCTCGCCGGCGACGACGAGGAAGCCCGTGAAGATGAAGGCGGGGAGCGCCCCGAGGGCGGCCCCGAACGCGCCGCCCGCGAAGGCGGCGATGAGCATCTCGACCGTCCAGAGGTCGGCGAGCGCCATCGTCAGTCACCCCCGTCCCGCGCCCAGTCGCGGGAGCGTTCGACCGCCTCCTGCCAGCGGCCGTATCGGGCGTCGACGTTCTTCGCGCCGTCGTCGGGGGAGAACTCGCGGTCGACCTGCCAGTTGTTCCGGAGTTCGTCGAGGTCGCTCCAGTAACCGACTGCGAGGCCGGCCGCGTACGCCGACCCCAGCGCCGTCGTCTCGTCGACCTGCGGCCGGACGATGTCCGTGTTCAGGATGTTGGACTGAAGCTGACAGAGGTAGTTGTTCTTGACCGCGCCGCCGTCGACGCGGAGCGAGGTGAGTTCGATACCGCTGTCGGATTCCATCGCCTCGGCGACGTCGCGCGTCTGGAACGCGATGGATTCCAGCGTCGCGCGAACGAGGTGCTCGCGGCGGGTGCCGCGAGTCATGCCGACGATGGTGCCGCGAGCGCGCTGGTCCCAGTGGGGCGCGCCGAGGCCGGTAAAGGCCGGTACGAAGTACACCCCGTCCGTCGAGTCCACCGACCGAGCCAACTTCTCCGTGTCGGCGGCGTCCTCGATGAGGGTCATGTCCTCGAGCCACTCGATTGCGGCGCCCGTGATGAAGATAGAGCCTTCGAGGGCGTACTGGACGGGTTCGCCGGAGCGCTGGAAGCCGACCGTCGTCAACAACCCGTGTTCGCTCGTGACGGCCTCGTCGCCGGTGTTCATCAGCATGAACGACCCCGTCCCGTAGGTGTTCTTCGCGTCGCCGGCGTCGTAGCAGGTCTGGCCGAACAGGGCGGCCTGCTGGTCGCCCAACGCACCCGCGACCGGAATCTCCGCGCCGAGGAACCCGTCCGCGTCCGTCGACCCGTACGTCGCCTCGTCGGAGGAGGGACGGACTTCGGGAAGCATCGCGGCGGGGACGTTGAACTCGTCTAATAACTCCTCGTCCCAGTCCATGTCGTGGATGTTGAACAGCATGGTCCGGGAGGCGTTCGTGACGTCCGTGATGTGTTCTCCCGTCAGATTGTATATCATCCACGAGTCGATGGTGCCGAGCATGAGTTCGCCGGCCTCGGCCCTGTCGCGGACGTCGTCGGGGCGCATGCGCGCCAGTTTAATCTGGTCGGTGTTGTCGAGGAGCCACTCCGCTTTGGTCGCCGAGAAGTACGCGTCGGGTTCGAGTCCCGTCTTCTCGCGGACCCACTCCTCTTTACCCTCGTCCTGAAGCGCCTCGACGCGGTCGGTCGTCCGACGGTCCTGCCAGACGATGGCGTTGGCGAGGGGGCGACCGCTCTCGCGGTCCCAGACCAGCGTGGTCTCCCGTTGGTTCGTGATGCCGATGGCCTCCAACTGTTCGGCCTCCAAGCCGCCCTCGCTGAGCGCTTCGAGTATCACCGCCTCGGTGTTCTCCCATATCTCCTCGGGGTCGTGTTCGACCCACCCGGGTTCGGGATAGATCTGTTCGTGCTTCTGGTAGGCGTTCGCGACGACCCGCCCGTCGTGGTCGAACACCATGAAACGGGTGCCGGTCGTCCCCTGGTCTACCGCGCCGATGTACGTGTCTTCTGTCATCTGTGAACAACTCCGTGTCGTGGGCCGAATCCCACCGCCGACGCCACCACCGCGTCGAACAGTTAACATAGCCCAAGAAATCGCATAAATGTTTCTTGAGTTATGTGTCCGAGACAGTCAGACCGGCGGTCAGGTCCGCGTTCGATACGTTCGGCTCGCCGGCGCCGTCAGGCACATACGCGTCCGGACGAACGACTAGTGATGACGCGAAACACGGACGTGGTCGTGGTGGGCGGCGGGGCGACGGGCGCCGGCGTCGCCCGCGACTTGGCGCTCCGCGGCGTCGACGTGACGCTGGTCGAACGCGGCGGACTCTCCTCCGGGACGTCGGGCCGGTCGCACGGCCTCCTCCACAGCGGTGCCCGGTACGCCGAGTCCGACGAGGTGGGCGCCCGCGAGTGCATCGAGGAGAACCGAATCCTCAAAGACGTCGCCGGCGAGTGCATCCGCGACACGGGCGGTCTGTTCGTCCAACTCCCCGACGACGACCCGGAGTACTTCGAGGCCAAGCGCGCCGCCTGCGAGGAGATAGGCATCCCCGTCGAGACGCTCTCGCCCGAGGAGGCCCGCGAGGCGGTTCCGGGTCTGTCCGAGGACGTCGTCCGGGCGATGGAGGTGCCCGACGCCGTCGTCTACCCCTCCCGCCTCGTCGCGGCCAACGCCGCCGACGCCCGCGAGCACGGCGCGACGGTTCTCACGGACGCGCCCGTCGAGGACCTGCGGGTCGAGGAGGGACGGATAGTCGGCGTCGACGTCGGCGGCGCCGTCGACGAGGAGATTCGGGCCGAACGGGTGGTCAACGCCGCCGGCGCGTGGGCTGGGAAGGTCGCCGAGACGGCCGGCGTCGACGTGGAGATGCGCCCGACGCGGGGGGTCATGGTGTCCGTCGAGCACGAGGGTCTCGGACCGGTGCTCAACCGCACCCGCGACCCCGACGACGGCGACATCGTCGTCCCGCACGACGGCGAAGTCGTCCTCGGGACGACGAGCGTCGAAGTCGAGGACCCCGACGACTACGAGACGGCGGAGTGGGAGGTCGAAAACTCCAGAGCGGAGTGCGCGACGATGCTCCCGGCCGTCCGCGACGCCCCCGAGGTGCGGACGTGGTGGGGCGTCCGCCCCCTGTACGCGCCCGACGAGGACTCCCGCCACGGCGCCCGCGGCATCTCCCGCGGGTTCTTCGTCCTCGACCACGCCGACGAGGGCGTCGAGAACCTCACGAGCGTCGTCGGCGGGAAACTGACGACGTACCGGCAGATGGCCGAGGCGACGGCGGACCGCGTCTGCGAGGCCCTCGGCGTCGACGCCGACTGCCGGACCGCCGAAGAGCGACTACCGGGCGCGGACGACCCGGAGACGCTGGACTCCCTGGTCGAGGAGTTCGGCGGCGCGGGGCCGACGGACGAGGACGTGGTGGGTCGGTAGTCCAGAGAGAAAGAGAGCGAAAAGGCGTTCGGAGGCGCTCAGACCAGCGCTTCTTCGAGCAGTTGCAGGGGGTGCTTGATGTCGTAGCCGGTGCCGTGCTCCATCTGCATCGAGCACGTCGGGCACTCGGTCATGCCGACGTTCCCCTCGGCGTGTTCCATGTGGTCGAACATCTCCTCGCCGATTTTCATCGAGGTGTCGTACTTCTCGTCCTTCCAGCCGTACGTCCCCGAGATGCCGGAACAGGAGTCGCCGACGTCTTCGATGTTCACGCCGTCGAGTTCGCGGAACAGTTCGACCGCTTGGTGCTCCAACCCCTGATTCCGGGCGTGACACGGCGCGTGGTAGGCGAACGACTGCTCCTCGACGGAGGCGTTCTCGATTTCGGCTTCGAGGTCCTCGTGGATGCGGAGGTACTCCATCGCCTCGTAGGTGTGCGCCGACACCTCGGCGGTGCCGTGGAACTCGAACAGTTCGGGGTACTCCTGGCGCAGCGACATCGAACAGGAGGTACAGGAGGCGATGACGTCGTAGCCCTCGTCGATGAGGTCCGAGAACTCCGAGACGTTCACCTCGGCGGCGCGTTCGGCGTCGTCGAGCATCCCGTTGGCGAACATCGGCGTGCCGGAACACCGTTGTCTGGGAACGGCTATCTCGTAGCCGAACACCTCGAAGACTCTCACCAGCGCCTTCGCCACCTCCGGCGTGTTGTAGTTCGAGTAGCAGCCGTGGAAGTAGGCGATTTTCTTCTCCTCGGAGGACACCCGCGCGCCGCCGCGTTCGTGCCACCACTCGCGGAACGTCTGCTGGGCGAACTCGGGGAAGTCGCGTTCGGAGGTGATTCCCAGCACCTTCTCGTTTACCTTCTGGACGACGGAGTTGTTCAGCGCGAAGTTCGTCAGGCGCGGCACCTTGCTGCCTATCTCCGCCATGATGCGGTAGTTCGAGAGGATTCTGTTTCTGATGTACTCCCTGGACAGTTTGTCCATCTGCTCGTCGACGTACTCGCCCCGAGCGGTGTTGTGCATCTGACTCAGGGGGACGCTCGACGGGCAGGCGTTGTCACAGCGCATGCAGTTCGAGCAGGACATGATCGAATCGTCGATGTCCTCGTCGCCCTTGCGCTTCAGGCGCCACTGCTCGGGGCCTTGGAACTTCGGCCCCGGGAAGTCGTCGTCCACCTCCGCGACGGGGCAGGAGGTGTCGCACGACGTGCATTTGTAGCAGTTGTCGGCGCCGGGGCGGAGGTCCATCTCCGTCTCGTCGTCGAACACCTGCACGGGTTCGAAGTCGGTCTGTTCGTCTGGCGTCGGGTTCGATGGGTTCTCTGCGTCGCTCATGTAGATGGTCAGGCCTCCTCGCCCGCGCGGCCGCCGGCGACGGCGCCCGTCGCCAGCGAGACGCCGCTGGCGGATTTCTCGCGGGCCACGTCCGCGCCGCCGACGACGCCGCCCGCCGCGCGGAGGTTCGAAAATTCCGGTTCGCCACTCGCCGCCGTGGGTCGCAACTCCTCGTCGGGGACGACGCCGAACCGCGCGAAGGCGTGCCCGCCGAACGCCTCGGACTCCGACCACTCGTACCGGTCCTCGGAGTGTGGCACGTGACAGTCGAAGACGGGTTCGGTGACGCGTTCGCGGTCGGAGCCGATGCCCTTGCCGACGAGTCCGCCCGTCGCGAGGACGAACTGCTCGGCGTGGTACGGCACGTTCTTCCCCTTGCGGTCGACGTACACCGCCTCGATTCGGTCGCCGTCGGCCTCGTAACCGACCGCGGGGTTGCCCGTCGAGAGGCGGACGCCCGCCTCGTCGAGGGCGGCGAACAGTCGGTCCTCCAGTTTGAGACCGAGGAGGCTCGGCGGCCCCGTCGGCACCTCGAACACGGAGACACCGAGTCGGTCTGCGAGTTCCTCGCGCACCTCGGCGTCCCTGTCGTCGCCGAGCATCGCGGGGAAGCCGACGCGCTCCTCGTCCGTCAGGTGCTCCGCCACCGCGTCCGCGAGGGCGCGACGGACGCCGCCGCCGTCGTCCGCCGCCTCGTCCTCGTCCAACGCCTTCGCGAACCGCGTCGCGCGGGCGTCGTCGCGGAACGTCTTGGGGAACGGAACCGTGACGCCGCGCGCCGCGAACGGGACGCCCGCGGCGACGACGTGTTCGGCGACGACGGGCGCCGAGAAGTCGGTCGTCCCCTCGAAGCCGACGAACAGGGTGTCCTCGTCGATGCTGGCGAGGCCGGGAGCGACGGACTCCGGATAGCGCGCCGTCGGTTTGACCGTCCCGCCGTAGGTGGGCACGAGGGCGTTCGCGTCGGTGTGGCCCCCGGCGTACGCGTCGCCGACGGCGTCGTCGAAGATGCGCAGACCCTCCCTGATTCCCGCCTCGCCGACGAGGCCGTACGGGTGGTCCTCCGGCAGGTCGGCCACCGCGCCGTAGGGGTTCGCGCGAGGGCCGTCGCCGTCGACGTAGCCGAGCACGTCTATCAGGCCGCTGGCCTGCCGGAGCGTGCTCTTCTTGTGCGCGACGAGGCGGACGGACTTTCCGGTCTCCCGCGCCGCGAGGGCCGCCGTCGCCGCGGCGAGGCCGCCGCCGACGACGAGCACGTCCTCACGAATCGGCATTCTCGCCCTCCCGTCCCCCGTCGGTCGCCGCGCGGTCCGGGTCGTCGCCGGTCGTGCCGGCCGCGGCCGTCGCCGTCTCGCCGGCGTCGAACGCGGCGAAATCAACGTTCGAATCGGAGGCCGCGGGGTCGCCGTCGCGGTTCATCGTCGTCGCGTGGAGCATGTGCTTGAGCATCGCTTGGGACAGTTGCTCGCCCCACAGGGCGTGTCGTTCGCCCTTCCAGCGCTCCTGGTAGAGTTCGTCCAAGGAGTCGCGGACGACGAGTTCGTCGTGGTCGTGTATCAGTTCGTTCGCCATCCGGTGACAGCAGAACGCGCCCTGACAGTTGCCCATCGAGGAACGGGTTCGGATGCGGACGGCGTTGAGGTCGGTGCCCGAGTGGTCGATGGCGTCGTGAATCTCCGCGCGGGTGACCGCCTCGCAGTCGCAGACGACCGGGTTCGGGCCGTCCCACCCGCCGAGAACGTCGTCGGTGCGGGAGCCGAGTCGCTGCGCGCTTCGGCGACCGACGGGCGAGCGGATGCCGAACTCGTCCATCCACTCGCGGAGGACGGAGAAGTCCTCCGAACCGGGGAGGGGAACATCGGCGGTCGTGCACTCGGCCTCGACGCCGAGTTTCTCGCAGACGTGGTTCGATATCTTCTCGGCCATCATGCGGTAGGTGGTCAGCTTTCCGCCGACGATGGACGCCATGCCCGGCAGGTCGTCGCGTTCGCCGTGGTCGAGGAGGAAGAAGTCGCGCGTGATGTCCGTCGGGTCGACCGTGCCGGTTCCCGGCGGTTCGTAGAGGGGACGGACGCCCCAAAAGGAGCGGATGGTCCGCGCCTCCGAGAGCATGGGGACGAGTTCCGAGAGCGTGTCTATCATCAGGTCGACCTCCCAGCCCTCCTCGGGGTAGTCCTCGGGGTCCTCGACCTCCTCGTCGGTCGTGCCGAGGATGCAGGTGGTCTCGTGCGGGACGATGATGTCGGCGTCGCCCTTGGGCCGGCAGCGGTTCACCACCGTGTCGACCTGCCGGACGTTCATGATGGTCATGACGCCCTTCGAGGGGCGGACGGCGACTTCGACGCCGGCCATATCGCCGATCTGACCGGCCCACGCGCCCGTCGCGTTCACGACGTAGTCGGCGTACAGTTTCTCGCGGGTGCCGGGTTCGCCGTTCCCGATGCCGATGTCCTTCTCGCCGTGTTCGACCTCGACGCCGACTATCTCGCCGTCCTCGACGAGGACGTCGACGACTTCGGCGTGCGTCTCGACGCGCGCGCCGCGGTCGATGGCGTCGGCGGCGTTGGCGACGCAGAGGCGGAACGGGTCGATTGCGCCGTCGGGCACGCGGATGGCTCGCTTGACGTCCTTCGCGAGGTACGGTTCCATCTCGCGGGCCTCCTCGCCTGAGAGCACCTCCGCGGGGATGCCGCAGTCGCGACAGCCCTGCAACTTCTCCTCGAAGTACTCGTCGTCGTCCTCCGGTCGCTGGACGAACAGGCCGCCCGTCATCTCCACGCAGTGGGTGGCGATTCTCCGCAGGACGCGGTTCTCCTCGATGCACTCGCGCGCGGACGGTTGGTCCGAGACCGCGTACCGCCCGCCGCTGTGGAGGAGGCCGTGCATCCGGCCCGTCGTCCCGTGTGTCAAATTCCCCTTCTCGACGAGGGTGACGTCGAGTCCGCGCATCGCGAGGTCGCGCACGATGCCGCACCCGGTCGACCCGCCGCCGATGACGAGGACGCTCGGCGTTTCGGTCATCTCACTCTCGACTGGTGGGCCCGCCAATACTTTATTTTACCTCTCGCCCCCCATCGCGCGTAAATTATATTCTCGACCGGCGCTCTGCCGGTTCCGCGCACTCACACCGGATGCAAACGGCTCGAAGCCCTCGATTCCGTCCTTTCCGACGACGCGACCGGACGGAACGAGCACGAACGATTACAATAGTTACTGCCGGTTGCCACGTGAACCGCGAGTCAGCGGTCGGTACCGAATCTTCACCGACCAGACGAAGCGAGAGCGCGAAAGAAACACGCTCGTCGGGCGCGCCGACACCGGATGTTTTTATCGGTCCTCGGAGAAGGGGAAGACGACACCCCCGAGGACGCCATGCGACTCACCGACAGAATCGACCGACGCCGACGCCGCGGAGACGGCTCCCGCCATCCGGTCCGGGACCTGTCCGCGCTGGACCCCACGCACCACCTCGACGAACCCGTCGGTCGCGGACCGACGCTCGAACGCCTGCTCGACCGACTGGACCCGGCGTTCGACGGCCGCCTGCCCGAGAACCTCTACGTTCACGGGCCGAAGGGGGCGGGCAAGTCCGCGGCCGTCTCCGCGCTGTTCGCCCACCTCGCGGCGACGGCGCCGGGCCGCCGCGGCGCCATCCGGACCACCACGCGGGCGACGGCGCCGGCGGTCACCGAGTTCGCGGCCGTCGACGCCCGCGCCGCGCCGACGGAGTTCGCCCTCCTCCGCGCCGTGCTCGCGGCCGTCGCCGACGGGTCCGTCCCGGAACAGGGGGTCGGCACCGCGGCCCTCCGGGACCGCCTCCGCGCGGAACTCGACCCCTCGCGCCGGGTGGTCGTCGCCGTCGACCACGTCGGCGAACCCGGAACCCCGGACCTTCCGGCCGTAGACGCCGCGTTCGACCCGGTGGCCGAGGCGCTCTCGTACGTCGCCGTCGGGCGCGACGCTCCCGATTCGACGAGGGAAGTCGCCGGCGCGACGGCCGAGATACCGGCGTACGAGCGCCACGCTCTCGTCGACGTGCTGACCGAACGCGCCTCCGACGGCCTCGCGCGCGACGCCCTCGGCCACGAGACGGTGAGCGAGGTGGCCGCGTGGGCCGACGGCGACGCGCACGACGGCCTCGCGGCTCTGTTCGGCGCGGCGGCCGTCGCCGTCGACGACGGCGCCGCCCGCATCGGCCCCGCGCACGTCGCCGCCGGGCGCGACGCGGTGCCCGCGGACTGCTGTTCGCTGGGTCGGGTGTTCGCGCTCTCGGCGAGTCGCCGGCGCGTCCTCGCGTCGCTCGTCTCGTTGGACCCGGCCGACCGCTCGTCGGTGACCGCCGCCGCGGACGCCGTCGCCGCGGACTCCTCCGTGGGGCTCTCGGCGGCGACGGTCAAGCGCGTCCTCTACGAACTCGCGGAGTCGGGGCTCGTCCGCCGGGTGGAGACGGCCGCCGACGGCGACGGCCCCGGCCGACCCCCCACGCGTCCGGAGCCGAACTTCCCGACGCTCGCCTTCGAGCGCCTCCGCTCGGCGGACGCCGGCGGCACTCACCCCGAGCGGTGACTCTTTGCCGGCGTGCGCCGAACCGCGCCCGTACATGGATACCGACGCGCCGCCGCTGGTCCTCGACATCGACGGGACGCTCACCGACGAACCCGGCCGCCTCGACCCGCGGGCGTGCGACGCGCTCTCGGCGTGGAAGGCGCCGGTCGTGCTCGCCACCGGGAAGGCGTTCCCCTACCCGGTGAGCCTCTGTCACTACCTCGGCATCGAGAAGAACGTCGTCGCGGAGAACGGCGGCGTCGTCCTCGCGGACGGCGAGGTGACGTACACCGGTGACAGAGACCGCGCGCAGGCCGTCGCCGACGAGTTCGCCGAGCGCGGCGGCGACCTCGGCTGGGGGTCGTTCGACGACATCAACTACTGGCGGGAGACGGAGATAGCCGTCGAGCGGACGGCCGACGAGGACCTGCTCCGGGCGGTGGCCGACGAGTACGAGATGGAGGTCATCGACACCGGCTACGCCTACCACGTCAAGACGCCGGGCGTCGAGAAGGGCGTCGGCTTCGAGCGCCTCTGCGAGACGCTGGGGATGGACCCCGAGGCGTTCGTCGCCGTCGGCGACAGCGTCAACGACGCGTCGACGTTCGGCGTCGCAGGCCGCTCGTTCGCCGTCGCCAACGCCGACGAGGCGGCGCGCTCGGCCGCCGACGAGGTGCTGGAGGAGTCGTACATGGACGGGACGCTCTCGGTGTTGAGTCGGATTCTATAGTAGCGTTCGCAACTGATTACTCATCCGATCGCACGACACCGTGCGGTCGAGTGAGCGAAGACGTGCGAACGCTACTATGGAGCGACCGACCGCTGCCGGTTCACCGACTCAGACTTCCGCCCCGTCGGCGCCCTCGTCCTCGAACGGCGCGAACGTGCCGTTGATGTCCCACTCGTGGATGCAGTAGCGGCTTCCGACCCGCTTCTCGCCGCCCTCCTCGGCCACCGTCCACGTCGTCTCGACGCCGTCCCAGCGCTCGACTCGGCCGCACCGCTCGCAGGTCCGCTCCGTCGGCGTACGGAGTGTCGGTTCGGTCATGGTTACCGAGAGTGTCGGCGCCGGGGGAATTAAGCTTGCTCCCGCGGCGACGGACGCGGGCACGCGCCGGACGGGATTTGACTTTGACCCGCCGCGACCGCCGCCGTTTTTGAGGGCTCCCGCGAACGCTCGGTATGGGATTCCACACGTTCGACGTCGAACGCGCCGACGCCCTCGACGACGAGGGGCGCTACCGCTACTGCTCGCGGGAGGAACTGCTCTCGCTTCTGGACCCGGACCCGGACGCCGTCGTGGCCGACCTGGGGAGCGGAACGGGCTTTTACACCGACGACGTGGCCCCCCACGTCGGCGCCTGTCACGCCGTCGACGTGCAGGCGGAGATGCACGAGTTCTACCGCGAGAAGGGGGCGCCCGACAACGTCGAGTTCGTGACGGCCGACGTGGCGTCGCTTCCCTTCGAGGACGGCGAACTCGACGCGGCGTTCTCGACGATGGTCTACCACGAGTTCGCGAGCGAAGAGGCGTTCGCGGAACTCGCGCGCGTGATTCGCCCCGGCGGCCGACTCGTCACCGTCGACTGGTCGAAGACGGGCGACGGCGCGGACGGCCCGCCGACGGACGAGCGGTTCGGACTCGGGGACTGCGTCGCCGCCTTAGAAGAGAACGGGTTCGGCGTCGTCTCGGCGACGACGCGGCGCGAGACGTTCGTCTGCGTCGCCCGTCGCCGCTGACGGCCGCCGATTCTCCGGCGTCGGAACCCGGACGAACGTCGAGTAATCGAGAGATATACTAGGCACTCCTAGGAATGAATACGGTCATAGGCTGTACCAGCGTAACTTTTTTGCCGAAATGTATGATAACTATCGCCATGGTGATGAACCACGCGAAAGTCGACCCGTACTCCCCGACGGAGGGCTACTACGAGTGCCGCGACTGCGACGCGCGCATCTCGGGGACGGGAATCACGACGTGCGAGGAGTGCGGCAGCGACGCCGTGTTCAATATCTCGGTCTCCCGGGAGTAATCGCGGACTCGGCTTCGCTTCCGTCGCCGGGTCCGAACCGCTCTTCTGTCGGTCCGATTCGACCCGCGACCGCCCGATAGCCTCGTCCCGTCGATTGCCGTTCAGTCGACGCTGCGGGCCGCGGTGTCTTCGGTCTCCGCCTCGTCGTCGTCTATCTCCGCCAGTCCGGCGTAGCGGTCCACGAGGAGGACGACGACGGCGCCGAGGACGGCCGTGACGGCGAAGACGGCGTAGCCCTCCGTCGTCCACGCGCGGCCGAGTTCCGCCAGTTGGTTCGACGCGCTCTCCACCGGGGCGCGGAGGGCGCCGACGATGAGGGCGACGAGGAAGGCGAGCGTCGGTTCGCGGTAGTGTTCGAGCGCCCAGCGGACCGCGTGTGCGACGGTGAACAGGCCGACGAGGGCGCCGAGCATGAACGCGACGACGACGACGCCGCTCTCGACGACGGGGGCGACCGGCCCGCCGAGGACCAATCCGAGAAGGCCGTCGACGAACGTCCGCAGCGTCCCCGTCATGTACTCGTACTGCCCGAGGAGGATGAGGAGGAGCGACCCCGAGATGCCGGGGAGGATCATCGCGCTGATGGCGATGGCGCCCGCCACGAACGTGACCGGAGCGCTCGTCCCCAGCGACGAGGCGGCCTGTCCGGAGACGACGAACGCGAAGACGAACCCGGCGACGGCGGCCCCGATTCGTCCGGGCGTGTCCACCTCGACTTCGGAGAACAGCACCCACGCCGAGGCGGCGATGAGGCCGAAGAAGAAGCCGAACGTCGGGACGGGGAAGTCGGTGATGCCCACGTGGACGACGCGGGTGATGCTGACGACGGCGGTGGCGATGCCGGCGCCGAGAACGAGGAGGAAGCGGACGTCCATCTCGCGGAGGGCCGCGGCGGCGTCGGCGCGACCGCCGGGGGTGACGCCCTTGAGGACGTCGACGATTCGACCGGGCGAGACGGCCGTGACGGCCGCGATGAGTCGCTCGTACACTCCGGTAACGAGCGCGATGGTGCCGCCGGAGACGCCGGGGACGGCGTCGGCGGCGCCCATGCAGACGCCCTTGAGGAACACGACGAACCACGAGGCGGTGACCGCCCCCCCCGCGTCGTCGGAAGCCTTCGACATGCTCCCTCGTTCGTCACGGGGGTATTCCCTTGTTTCGTTCCGCGCGAGCGGTGCGACTCGACCGGAGGCGGTGCGACTCGGCGCCGACCGGCGTCAGTTCTCGGGACGGAGGAGAACGTTAAAACGCGCACGACGAGTGAAATCCGACAATGAAACTGAGCATCATCGGCAGCGGCTACGTCGGGACGACCATCGCGGCCTGCTTCGCGGAGGTCGGACACGACGTGGTCAACGTCGACATCGACGAGGACGTCGTGGCGACGCTGAACAGCGGCGAGTCGCCCATCCACGAACCCGGTCTCGACGACCTCATCGAGGAGCACGCCGGCGACCGCCTCCGCGCGACGACCGACTACGAGGCGGTCCTCGACACCGACGCGACGTTCCTCGCGCTGTCGACGCCCTCCACCGACGACGGCCACATCGACCTCTCCATCATGGAGGCCGCCGCGGAGTCGCTCGGCGCGACGCTGGCCGAGAAGGACGACTACCACCTCGTCGTCACGAAGAGCACCGTCGTCCCGACGACGACCGAGGAGGTCATCGCGCCCGTCCTTGAGGAGGCCTCCGGCAAGCGGGTCGGCGAAGGGTTCGACGTGGGCATGAACCCCGAGTTCCTGCGCGAGGGCAGCGCCGTCGAGGACTTCCTCGACCCCGACAAGGTCGTCCTCGGGTCGCAGACCGACCGCGCGGCGGAGACGCTCCGCGCGGTGTTCGACCCCCTCGTCGAACAGGCCTCCGACGCCGCCGTCGTCGAGACGGGCATCCGCGAGGCCGAGATGATAAAGTACGCCAACAACGCGTTCCTCGCGGCGAAGATATCGCTCGTGAACGACCTCGCCAACATCTGCAAGGAGTACGACGTCGACTCCTCGGAGGTGCTGGACGCCATCGGTCTGGACTCCCGCATCGGTTCGGAGTTCCTCGGCGCGGGCGTCGGGTGGGGCGGCAGTTGCTTCCCGAAGGACGTCGCCGCCATCGTCGCCGCCGCGCGCGACGTGGGCTACGAACCGGCGATGCTGGAGGCCGCCGTCGCGGTGAACGACCGCCAACCCGTCCGGATGCTCGACATCCTCCGCGACCACGTCGACCCGTCGGGCGCGCGCGTCGCCGTCCTCGGCCTCGCGTTCAAACCGGGTACCGACGACGTGCGCAACTCCCGCGCGATTCCGCTCATCGACGCCCTCCTCGACGCCGGCGCCGACGTCGTCGGCTACGACCCCGTCGCCACCGAGAACTTCCGCGAGAAGTTCCCCGACATCGACTACGCCGACTCCGCGGGCGCCGCCCTCGACGGCGCGGACGCCGCCCTCGTCGTCACCGACTGGGACGAGTTCGCCGCCCTCTACGACGAGTTCGACGCGATGAACGAACCGGTCGTCGTCGACGGCCGCAGCATCGTCACCCGCCGCGACGACATCGTCTACGAGTCGCTCGTCTGAGGACGGCGCGTTTCGCGTCTCTCCTCTGCGGGCTCTTTTTTTCCTTTCTCCATCTCTCTCGACCCGTCGTTCGGCTTCCGCCGTAGCCGTCGCTCTGCGAGAGAGCAAACCCGGACGAAAATCCGAAGCGATATCGGAGCGATACCGAAGCGAGAGACCGCGCTGCGGACCTACGCCGACGGCTTCGCCGCGAACGCCGAATCCGGAGCGACGAGCGACGGTGCGGTCACCGAACCGGACGGCGTCGACGCGCCGGACGAGTCGGACGACGTCTCACCCGACGCGGACGAGTCGCCCGACTGGGTCGTCGCGCCGGAGTCGCCCGACGCCGACGAGTTCGACGAACCGTTCGAGGTCTGCGTCTGAAGCTGCTGTGCGCTCCGCTCCAGTTCGACCGTGAGCGTGTCGTTCTGGGCGCCGTTCACCTGTCCCTCCGGCACCGAGAGGTTCGCGCTCTCGCGCACGACGTAGCCGCTCTCGTTGACGCTCGCGCCGGTGGATATCGTGTAGGGTCCGGCCGCCCGGACGTTGACGTCCGTGTACCCGTTCTCGGGACCGTACTCGTCGTAGCCCGTCGTCGAGTACGGCAGCGTCATGGTGAACTCGCCGTTCTGGTCCGTCTGAGCCTCCTGCGTGTAGGTGAACGTGCTGTTCGACCCCGCCATCTGCATCCGCACGCTCGCGGTGACGGTGCTGTCGGCGGGGGCGCCGCTGCCCTGCACCGTCGCGCCGGGGACGCGCTCGAACGTCTTGACCCACGAACTGTCGCGCGGGAGGACGGGTTGGAGGTCGCTGATCTGTCGAACGCTGAACCCGGCCGCTCGGGCGTCACCGACGGCCAGTTGCAGGTAGGTGTTCGACGAGGTCAGCGCCGACGTCTGCGTCGCGTGGACGAGTCGGTAGTGCTGCAGGGCCGGCACGTCCTCCTCGGGGTAGCCGCCGATACCGCCGACCTGGGCGGTCCCGTCGCGCTCAACGAACTGCCGCGCCGCGCTCATGTTGTCGAACTGGCGGACGAGCGAGGCGTTGCCCGAGGGGTTACCGGGGACCGAGGCGGTCCCGTCCGCGGTCTGCACCGACCGGGGCTCCCAGTCGAGGACGACCGGTGCGGCCGACTGCGAACTCCCGTGGTAGTAGTACAGGCGGGTCATCAGGCTGTCGTAGTAGCGCTGGTCGCGGACCAGGAAGTTCTGGCCTGCGTACGACCCGTCGCTGCCGAAGCGGTAGACGCGCGTCGCGAAGAAGTCGTCCTGCGAGACGTTCTCCTCGGCGTCGTACCAGACGGTCGGCGCGGTGAACTTCGAACCGGGAGCGACCATCTTCCAGTCGACCATCACGTAGCGGGTCTGCTCGCCCTCGGCGCTCTGCGAGGCGAGGACGTTCTGCGCTTGAGTCTCGTTGGGCGCGAGCAGGAAGTTCGCCGCCTCCGTCGCGCCTTGCTGGAACGGGTTGGCGTTCGGGATGCGCTCGCCTTCGACGGTGATCCAGTGGCCGTAGTCCCACCACGACATCACGCCGTAGGCGCCCTCGGGGTAGTCGAAGTCATCGGTGTACTCGTACGTGCCGTACTGGTCGAGTTGGTCGGCGTTACCGGCGCCGCCGAAGTTGCCCTCGGCGGGCGTCGATGCGTTCATCCACTCCAGCGACTCCTCCCAGATGAGCACCTCCCCCGGGGACGTGGACGCGCCGACTTGCCACGCGGTGCTCGTGCTCGCGCTGCCGCCCGAGGCCGTTCCCACCGATATCGGGACGACGAGCGCGGGCGCGAGGATGAGCAGAATCGCCGCGACGACGGCGAGGACCTGATAGCCCGAAACGTCGTTCACGCGCTCGACCGACTGGAGACCGAGGTAGCTCGACCTGACGAGTTCGCCGATGAGGTAGGCGTTCGCGACGGCGACGCCCACGGCGAGGTAGTAGTTGAAGCGCACCTGGGTGAACGCCGCGGCGGTGATGAACGCCAGCCAGACGAGCACGAACAGCCGCTCGGGTTCGTACCGCGCCTGGAGGACGGCGCCGACGATGAGCGCCGAGACGACGAGGAGACCGACGAGCGCCGGGTCGATGCCGACGGCGTTCCCGATGGCGCCCGTTATCGCCGGCACGAGGAGAATGAGACCGATGACGGCGAGTGCGCCGACCAGGTATCCGATCTTCCGCGAACTGCCGTCGCGAACGAGCGGTTTGGCCGCCAGCCAGATGACCGCCGCGAGACCGGTGAAGAAGGTGAAGCCGTACTCCAGGATGATGGCGCTCGCACCCGTCACCGACCCGGAGAGGAACGGTTGTGCCTCGCCGATAGTCCGCGTTGACGCGCCGGCGCTGAAGCCGACGGTGCGGAGGAGATTCCGAGAGATGCTCCCGAACACGTCCGGAAGAACGACTGCGAACAACCCGATGGAGACGAGGATGAGACCACCGACGGCGGCCGGGTACAGCGACTCGTCGACGTCGTTCGACTCCCAGACGCGAGCGAGGGCGGCGAGGACGACCGCGCCGGCGCCGACGCCGAGCGAGAGGAGGGGTTGGAGGAGCGTAAAGCCCGTCACGCCGAACCCAGGTTCCTCGATGAGGGCGAACGTCATCGCGCCCGCCACGAGCATCGAAACGGCCGCGACGTAGGCGATCGGTTCGGGGGACTCGCCGTGCATCTGGTCGTGCACCATCTGGAGGACGAAGTAGACGCCGACGATGCCGACGAGGAGGATTCCCGGCGGCCACACCCACATGTAGGATCCGATGGCGAACCCCGCGAGGGCCGCCCAGAGAGTCGGCCGGCGGAGCGCCCGTCCGTCGCGCTGTGCGACGAGTTCCCAGACGGGCTTCTCGCGCGACGCAACAGTGAGCGCGAGCATGATCGCGAAGACGGCCAACGTCATGAACAGCGGTTCGGCGACGTTGTGGTCGGCGAAGCCGACGAGGCCGCGGCGGAGGAACGTCCCCGGCAGGAGCATGAGGACGATAGCGCCGAACAGACCGCCGATTCGGCCGCCGAGTCGCTTACCGACGAGGTACGTCGGGATGACGGTGAGGGCGCCGAACACGGCGGGAGCGACCAAGAGCGTCTGCCCGACGAGCATCTGGGAGGGGTCGCCGAGACCGAGAATCAGGGCGGCGGTCGCGATCAGTTGGTCGTACAGCGTGCCGAACTGGCCGGCGAGCGTCCCGTACGGGAACCCGGTCCACGGGTCGAACGGCATCGTGAACGGCCAGTTCCTGACCGTGTAGTTCACTTGTCGGAGGTGGTACCACGCGTCGTTTCCGGAGAAAAACACTTCGCCGTCGACGATGAACCGGTCGTAGCTGCGGAGCCGTATCCACAGCATGACGGCGAAAATGCCGGCGAGGACGGCTTTGGGGTAGTGATTCCGGAGGGAATCCGCTACGGAGGGCGAATCCTCTCTCTGCGAGTCGCTCATCGTCTCCACCGACTGGGAATATGCTGATAAGCCTTGTGATGCGCGTTTTAGCGGGTTTGACCCGCTGATGCGGTCGTTGAAGGACAACGTTTATCGGGCGCCCGGAGATAGCCTCCGCAAATGAAGGTTTCCGTGGTCGTCTGTACGTACTCGATGGAGCGGTACCCCTCCTTCAGCGAGTGTGTGGAGAGCGTCCTCGCACAGACCCACGACGACCTCGAAGTCGTCCTCGTCGTCGACGGCAACGACGAGGTGTTCTCGCGGGTCAAGGAAGACTTCGGTGGTCGCGAGAGAGCCGTCCTCCACTGCAACGACGAGAATCGCGGCATCTCCTACAGTCGGACGAAGGGAGCGAAACTCGCCTCGGGCGACGTGGTAGCGATGATAGACGACGACGCGACCGCCGAACCCGACTGGATCGAAAAGCTCGTCGGGACCTACGAGAACAATCCCGACGCGGTCGCCGTCGGTGGCAACGTCGTCCCCGACTGGGTAGCCGAGAAACCCGAGTTCTTCCCCTCGGAGTTCTACTGGCTCGTCGGCTGCGACGAACGCGGCTTCGGGAACCACCTCGACGAGGTGCGCAACACGTACGGCTCGAACATCTCGTTCAAGCGTGACGCGTTCTTGGAGGCCGGAGGCTACGACGAGAACACCGGCCGTAAGGGCGACAGGCACATTCAGGCCCACGAGGCGCCCGTCTGCGTCCGCATCTACGAGAACACCGGCAAGCGTGTCATCTACAACAAGCGCGCCCGCGTCCACCACAAACTGTTCGAGTACCGAACCGACTTCCGGTGGCTCGTCTTCCGTTCGTTCTGGCAGGGCTACTCCAAGCGCGTCATGGACCTCATCCTTCCGCAGGCCTCCGGAGGGAAGAACGAGTATCTGAAGGACCTCTTGACTGCGTACGTCCCGGACCGGTTGTACGAACTCGCAAAGCAACCTTCGGCGGCGAAAGTGCAGCAGTTGGTCGCGATATTCGTGTTTACTGCCGCCGTGGGGTTCGGGTATCTGTACGGGATGGCGACGCCGGGTTTGGTGGAGAAGGTGAACGAGTAAGGTCGGATCACCGTCGCGCGTTTCCGCCGAGGTACCGGGCGTACTCGCGGTAATACCCCAGTGCACGAACAGCAGTCATCGTGACCGAGAGCGCCTCGAATAGTGCTCGCTTCGGGGCCGACACCGACCGCTCGTCGCCCTCGTCGTCGGCTGACTTCACACCGCTCGGTCGAGGTGGAAGCCCCGGTCGGCCGAAGCGCTCCGGGTAGAACTCCTGTCGCTGACAGAGGCCGCGTCCGATCCTGAGTTCCTTTCGGATCAGTGCTGCGAACGAGTCCCGAACCGGGTGGTACAGCGTCGCGTCGGCCGCGAACGCCTGTTCGTAGCCCGCTTCCGCGACTCTGACTCCGAACTCGGAATCGCCGCCCGAGACGAGGCGAGCGTCGAAGTCGCCGACGGCGTCGATCACTTCCCGTCGGACCAGCAGACAACACGTCGGGGCGTACCGCTGTTGTCGAACGTACCGTTCGATGGGGAACGCTGTTCGCGAGTCGAACTCGGCGGCGAGCGTCTCGGGGCCGTCGACGACGAGTTCGACGTTGCATCCGACGTACGCCGCGTCCCGAGCCGCATCAACAGCCTGCTCCAGCCAGTCTTCGTCCATGTACATATCGGCGTCAACGAACGCCAGAACGTCTCCGGATGACGCAGCGATTCCCGCGTTCCGGGCTGCATACGACCCCTGCGCGTCGTCTTCGACGACGAGCTCGACGGTGTCGTGCTCTGCCGCGAACCGACGAATGATATCTCGGGTTCGGTCCGTCGAGCCGTTGTCGACGGCGATAATCTCTATTTTGTCACCCGGGTACGACTGCCTCGTGAGCGCCGATAGCGTGTCCTCGATACCCTTCGGGTCGTTGTAGACGGGGACGACGACCGAGACGAGAGGGAGATCCGCAGCCTGCATCGACCAGTACATCGGAAAGAGGCCTAAAGAGAACCGGGGTTCGAGTTGCCGGTAACTCTACTCCGCTTCTGCGCCTCGTTCCTCGCGCAGTCGCTCTTCGGCTTCGTCTCGGTCCTCGGGATACCCGATGTCCATCCGCCAGCCGTCGATGCCGATGGCGTCGATAGTTCTTCCTGAACGGATGAGCAGGTCGACCGCTTCGCTGATCTCGTACTCGCCGCGGTTAGAGGGCTGAACGAGGTGGCATGCGTGGAAAATCTCGGGGGTGAACGTGTAGAAGCCGGTCATCACGAGGTTCGACTCGGGTTCGTCGGGCTTCTCGACGACTTCGATTATCTCCCCGTAGTCGTTCGTCACGCAGACGCCGTAGCGAGAGGCCTCGTCCCACGGCACCTCCTCGACCAAGAAAGCGGCGTCCGCGCGGTCCTCTCGCTGTCGCTTGACGACGTCCTGTAAGTTCGCGTTGAAGATGTTGTCGCCGAGCATCAGCATGAAGTCCTCGTCGATGTGGTCTTCGACGGTCAGGAGGGCGTGCGCGAGCCCCTTCTGCTCTCGCTGGTGGGCGTAGGTGATTGGCACTCCTCTGTATTCGTCGTCGTAGTGGCTGATGATGACCTCCTTCTTGTAGCCGACGACGACCACGAGTTTCTCGGCGCCGAGATCGACGAGTTGGTCGAAACAGTGGGTGAGAATGGGTTTGCCGTCGACTTCGACCATTCCTTTGGGCTTGTCTTCGGTGAGCGGTCGGAGTCTGGTTCCTTTGCCGGCGGCGAGGACGACTGCTTGCATGAGTCCCTATTCGTATACGCCGTGTAATATAGCTTGGTTCGAACAATCTCTCACGAGCGTCCGCGAACACGTTACTCTGTCCACGCTGAATGGGTCGGACGTTCACCGGACGGGCGGGAAGGAATCGAACGGCAGGTTATCGACGATAGTCTTCCTGAACTGGCTCGAAAGCGCTACCAGCGTGACAAAGTAGACGCCCGCACCGACGCCGACCAACCCGACGGTGACCGCGATGCCGTACGTCCCCGTCTCCGGGAGCCTCATCCAGCCGAGAACGGTGAGTGCGCCGCCCATCACCAGCGCGGAGAGCACCTCACGGCCGATCTCTCTCAGCGGTGGTGAGACGTCGATGACGCGCGAGAGGAGTACCACCGACATCGACAGTCCAATGCCGGTCGCGAGAACGGTCGCCGCCGCCGCGCCAACCCATCCGTATCGCCACACCAGTATTACGTTCAGTGCTACGTTCGAGGCGATGAATAGCCCGTTCGTCCGGAACGCCAAGTCCGGACGGTCGATGGCGTTCAGCGCCGCCAGAAGCTGGTTCTGATACCCGTACAATAGGCACGCGAGTATCAGTAGACCGAGAACGGTCGAACCTTGGACATACTCGTCTCCGTATATTCTGAGTAGACGCTCCGAGAGCACGACACCGCCGACAAGCCCTGGAAGGAGTACTAATCCACTATACGCGAGACCATCTTCGAGGAGTTTGGTCACTGCCCCTATGTCCTCTTCTGCGGACAACTTGCTCATTTCCGGAAACAGCGTCGCGCTGATAGAGTTTCCGAAGATTGTGAGGAACTTCGAGATGTTCCACGCGACGGCGTACACGCCGACTAAAGAAGGGGAGACGAACGCGTTGAGCACCAGTACGTCGACTTCGTTGAACGACCGCGTTTCGAGTTGTGAGAGCCAGGAGAACTTTGCGTACTCAACGAGGCGGGCGAAATGCTCGACCGTCGGTCGTCGAAGGTGGAGTGAGATGTATCGAAGGCTCGCGACACCGACGCTCGCCCCTCCTGCGGCGTACCCGATTAGGAGGCTGCTTAGCGAGCCTCCTGCGAGCACGAGTCCGATTTGAGCAGCGCTCCGAGTCCCGATTTTCGCCGCTTGCGCGATGCCACCGATGTGAACTAACCGTTCTCCGGACAGCGTCGCATCTACGAACGAGTAGAACAACCTGACCACGAGCAAGAGGATTACGAAGCCAACGACTGATTCGCCGACATACGCGTTGACCATATCAGCAACGAGGATAAGACCGCTTATTACGACCGTTCCCAACGCCGCGATGGAAATCATTCCCGCCGTGAAGTACGCCGACTGGTCTCTTCCCTCGCTTATCCGTTTCGTCGTCGCGTTCGAGAGTCCCATCGAACCTAGCAGTTCCAGCCAGAAGATGAGCGCGATGACGACCGTATAGGTCCCGAATACCGCCGAACCGAGCGTCCGTGCGATGTAGAGCGTCGCGAAAAAACCGAGTACGGAGCCGCCGAATCGAGACACGAAGACGACGAACGATGTTTGGCCGAGTTTCATGCGGTGTTACGCTTTTCCAATCGAAAGTAGCGAACGTTCTAGTTTCTACCGCTTTTCTTCGGTATCGGTTATCGGTGATCTTCCTGCTATCCCGCTACAAATTGCTCGTCTCGTTCGCCGATTTATCGCGCGTGAAACCTTCAATATCAAGCGCTTTGTAAGTTGAGGTAGACCTCTCCACATGACCAGTGACTCGCCGGTTTTACTACTGACTGTCGATACACTCCGTGCGGATCGGTTCAACCAGGAGTGTTTCCCCGAGACGTATGCGACGTTTACTGATGACTTTGCTCATTTCTCCTCGGCGCTTTCTCATGGGAACGCGACTCCCCTCGCATTCCCTTCTATCATAACATCTCATCCAGTGGTCGGTGACGGAAGCTTCGTCGCCGCCGCGAAGACCCTTGCAGAGCTGTTCGACGATCGAGAGTGTATCGGGTTTTCTAACAACGCTCACCTTCGCGGCGAACGTGGATATGATCGGGGATTCGATCAGTTCCACGACCTCGTCCCTCCGGACGCCCGTTCACCGATTGACCGACTGAAACAGAACGACTTACTTCGCGAATCAGATATCGTCACAAAAACCTACCGGGTATTGAAAAACGTAGCCGGTATAGCGAATACCAGAAATACCGGGTCTATCACTGATCCCTTTCCAAACCCCAAAACAACTGCCGAGACAGTAACCGACTTCGTCCAGCGACAACTGTCCAAACACTCAAATCCGTTCGTGTGGGCGCACTATATGGATCCCCACAAACCGTTTCACCCGGATCAAGCAGTCGATGGCCCCGAGATCACGCGATCACGGGAAGAGATCAAGCATCTCAATTCGTACGAACACTCCGATGACCCTCTACCTGACGAGGAGATGTCCCTCATGAGGGCCCTGTACGAGTCGAATATTCGATATCTCGACCGTGAGCTGTCACGGCTGTTCACTTGGTTACAGACCAACGATCAATACGACGATTCTTTGATCATCGTGCTCGGTGACCACGGCGAACTCTTCGGAGAACACCAGCGGATGTTCCATCCGTGGGACGTCGACCCGTTCGACGAACTCATACGAACACCCCTTCTCGTGAAATATCCTAGCGGTGATCATGGCGGTCTGGAGTTTGATCACCTTGTCCAGCACGCCGATATCATGCCCACGGTCGCCGAGGTGTCGGACCTCTCGACGGAATTCATCTCCGAACTCGCACATCCTCTCACCGACACCATCCCCAGACAAGTCATCTCGAAGTCGAACGTCTCGATAAGGATTACGGAACCGAACGGTGTCGGTATCAAGCGGCGAGACGGGTCAACAGAAGGCCTGGAGGATCTCTCAACGACCGCTCGGGGGATTCTCCGAGAGCAACAGTTTCCAGAAGTACGAACGAGTGGTGGAGTCGCGAAAGGTGTCGAAGATCAGGAACGCCAAAAACAGCTAAAAGCACTTGGCTATCAGTAGCCGTCGTTATTTGGGCTATCACGTGATGCCGATTGAGAGAAGAAAAATACTGTCTCTGAAACTCTCTCCCTCGTGGCCCATACCTCGCTACACGCAGCATTTTTGTTCCAGTTCGCGGGCGCTCTACCCCTCTTTGATTTCCGAACTCCACGGCAACTGACCCACTGGCCGTCATCCCAACGGTACGATTCAACTGCATGGTCGAAAATCTGTGATACAGAAACAGATACGATGACCTATCACGGACCACCGAGATTCTGAACCACGGCATCGAAGCCCGCGGTACCTCTCTGTATCGGATATTGACTTACTCGGTGCCATCGAAACGCTTGGTGGCACAGTCGGGGGCGAGAAATTGTTAATAAGGATGGCTGCAGATACGACACCGTGTACAAAAGGCGCCGTCGGTTAGAACACGACCGCACAATCGCAAGTGGGAGAATCTCTGACGTGGGCCTCTGGGATCTCATCGATGCAGAGTAACGATAGTTCGCTTATCACCAAAGTTCGTACGGGCCTGGATAATCCAAAACTAGCGGTTAAGTATCTGATGCGTCCGTATCTTTCGTCTGCTACGCTCACCGCCTCGTCACGTTTGCCTATAGGTACAAACATATTCGAAAGAAAGTGGGACTTACTCATCGTGCTTGATACCTGCCGTCCCGACGCGCTTCGTGCCGTCGCGGACGACTACTCGTTTTTAGACATGCACGAAATCGGCGACACTATCTCTGTTGGGTCGTCTACACTTGAGTGGACTGCAGCGACGTTTGTCGACGACTACCTAAGCGAGATTAAGGATACTGCGCTTATCTCTGCAAACGGCTGGCCGGTCCGTATCCTTGATCAGGGATACCGTCCCGAAGACCGTCATGCACGGTATGCTAAGACTGATTGGGGCACCATATCTGGGGACCAGTTGGGCCTACATCTTCCCGCGTGGCGTTATGGGGGAGGTCGAGCGGGCTACTCGGATCAACCACAGGCAGACGTTGAAACAGTTGTTGACCTCGCTATCAGCGTCGGACGGGACGAGGACTTCAGCCGCGTGATCGCACACGTTATTGAGCCTCACTTTCCTTTCTCAGCGGCAGCCGCGAGACGGAACGCGTCCGAATTATCCACGGCCGAACAAGACCCATGGGAGTACGTTCACAACGGAGGTGACAAAGCGGTTGTATGGGAAAAGTATATGACTGAACTACGCGCCGGATTGGATGGCGTTGAGCGACTACTGGACAATTTCGATGCTAACCGCGTGCTGATCACGGCAGATCATGGGGAGTGCTTCGGCGAGTGGGGTCGGTGGGGACACGCCAGCGGTTCGATCAACCCGGCGCTCCGTCGCGTGCCGCTTGCGTATACCACTGCAACAGACAATCAAACGAGCGACCCAACGATCGAGACTGGAACCAGAGACACTGAGAGGACAGTCGAGGATAATTTGGAATCCTTAGGGTATCTATAGTAGACTACCACGACCGAAGCTACCATCAATAGCCTTAGAAGAACAGAGTGTTCGTTATCGACCGCCGACTCGTCTCCCTCTGGGCCACGGTATTTCATTACAAATACGATTCGCATCTCGTGGGTGCGGTAGGCCCAACAGTCGGAACGCACTATCGCTGACATTCTGGGGAGACGATTCGAGGTCCCCGGTCAGGAAGTCATTCAACATCTCAAGAAGAAAATATGCGTCCACTCACAGGACGCTTTTACTTCGGTCCGTGCAGAACAACCCCGACTGATCTCGCTCTGAGAGCGAAGAAGTTAGTATCAATCAAAAGTCTGTTGTACTGGTATGGCACACCAGCGTGTGGCTATCTTCGCGAACAGTCTCAGACTGGGCGGTGCGGAGCGAGTCGCAGTCAATCTCGTCGCTGGCTTCGCGCGATTTGGCCACGAGGTGGACCTCGTCCTCGTTTCTGAACACGGGGAACTGCTGCGGCACGTTCACGAAAACGTCCACGTAATCGATCTTGATTCCGACCGCGTTCTCCGGAGTGTACTGCCGCTCAGACGCTATCTCTCTCGTCATCACCCAGACGCGCTCATCTCGATCGGGGCACACGTGAACCTGGTCGCAACGTGGGCTTGTTCTTCGGTCCGGCCGTCACCGACGCTGCTCCTTACCGAACACAGTATCATCAAGCGAATGTCGAACAACCGCAAAGCTACTGTGATGCAACTCCTCGCTCATCTCTGCTATCGCGTTTCGGACTCCGTCGTCGCGGTCAGCGAAGGAGTTCTGGACGACCTTCGTTCCGATATTGGATATCACGGCGATGCGCGTGTCATCTACAATCCTATCCTTTCCGAGCAGCTGCTTTCCGAGGCCGCTGAACCTCTCGACCATCCCTGGTTCAGCGACGATATTCCCGTTATTCTCGGTGCTGGACGGTTGGCACCCGAAAAAGACTTTTCAACGTTGATACAGGCATTCGCCGAACTTAGGGAGCGGCGCGAGGCACGGTTGGTTATCACTGGGTCCGGCCCACAGAGAGAGCACCTCGAGTCGCTCATCAGTTCACTCGGACTCAACCGCTGGGTCGATCTTGCTGGATACGTCGAAAACGTCTACCAGTACATGTCAAACGCGGATGTTTTTGTGCTCTCGTCGCTCAACGAAGGATTCGGTATGGTCGTCGCAGAAGCACTTGCGTGTGGCACGCCTGTCGTTTCAACCGACTGCCCGAGTGGTCCAGCCGAGATTCTTGCCGATGGACGATACGGCTCGTTGGTTCCAGTCGCTTCACCGTCGGCCATGGCGGATGCGGTTGCGGACATGCTGAACGACCCGACAGACCCGACATTGATCGCTCAGCGCGCACAGGAATTCTCGGTCGACCGCGTAACCGAGCAGTATAACGCGTTGATAGCTGAGTTCGAGTGAGTGCGACCCGCGCGCGTATCTCAAACGTATCCCAATGCTCTGAGCTTCTCTCTTCTGTCGCCTTGTTCAGTACTGGGCTGCAGTGTGGGAACTAGCGAGCGACTGTCGGTCGCAGAGGTGACGTACCACGGAACTGTTCGGAGCATATCGAACGGCATCCCGAACGGGTGCTCGTAAACGCCGTACTCACCAAATGCCTCACCGTGATCTGCGGTGATGACTACCTTCTCTCCGTCAACATTGTTCAGCAGCAGTTCAACTTCGTCAAGTACGTATCGCAGGTTCTCCCGATACGAGCCCATGACTCTCTCTTTGGAGGCTTCGCCGTCGCGGATTAGATACGGTGCAGCACGCCACTTTCCCCCCATCTCAGGTCTGTTCATGCCCTCCCCGATGGGGTCCGGAACGGAGGGTGCGTGGGGTTGCATGTAGTGTACGAGCAGTCGTTCAGGTTCTGCTTCACGGGCGACCGAGACAGCCCGCTCGGTTATCGACCGAGGAAGGACTGTTCCGTTCTGCTCGTCCCACGCGTATCGCCAGACCTCATCTAAGGCTGCGAGACCGTTCGGGTCCACGTACTCGTCTGTCCAGATATTGCCCGTTACGTACGCTAATTCCGAAAGCACGTTTCTGTACTCCGGAACGAAGTTTCGCCGCATCCACTCTTTCGAGTGCGTCCCCCGGGAACGAAATCGCCCATTCCCCGTGAGGAATCCGTACTCCGACTCGACTGATTCGATCAAATCACAGCGGCAGGCGTCAAGTACGACCATGACATCCCACTCGCGGTCGAAGATCGACTCTTCATTCCCTCGGAAACGAGCGTTGTAGTACCGTCTGTAGAAACCCAACTGAAGCTGGTAGAACGCTTCACTGCCCCCGCCTCGGATTCCCCGTCGCCGAATATCGGACGCGGTGCTCTCTGCCCAGTCGCGCAGCGTCATCTCTCTTTCAGTCGGTTCGTAGAGTCAAGTATATTCCGTTCAATGAGTACACAGACGACAAGAGACAACGCTTTTGAAATCCCGAGAGAGACGGCTTACTGATGCCCCCCCTCTCGTCCGTCTGCGTCCTCGTCCCCACCTACAACGAGGCCGAGACCGTCGGCGACGTCATCAACGACTTCCACAGGGAGGGCTTCGAGAACATCCTCGTCATCGACGGCGGGTCCGAGGACGGCACCCCCGACATCGCCCGAGAACACGGTGCGAACGTCGTCATGCAGTCGGGGTCGGGGAAGGGACAGGCCATCAGGGAGGCGATGGAGTACCACGTCGACGCAGAGTACGTCCTGATGCTCGACGGCGACGCGACGTACCGCGCCGCGGACGCCGAGAACATGCTCGCGCCGTTGGACGAGGGGTACGAACACGTCATCGGCGACCGCTTCGCCGACATGAAGAACGGCGCGATGACGCGGTTCAACAGACTGGGAAACCGCGTCGTCAACGGCGGGTTCGCCACCATCCACGGGCACGACTACCGGGACATCCTCTCGGGGTACCGCGCGTTCACGCGGGCGTCGTTCGGCCGGATGACGCTCACCGCCGATGGGTTCGGCGTCGAGACGGAGATGGCCGTCGAGTGCGTCAAGCGGAACATCCGGACGACGGTGGTCCCCGTCACCTACCTGCCGCGGCCCAACGGGTCGGACACGAACCTCAGACCGATTCGCGACGGAGGCATCATCTTCCTCGAACTCTACCGGCGGGCGAAGACGAACAACCCCCTGTTCTACTTCGGGAGCGTCGGCGGCGTCTCGACGGTCACGGGCTTTCTCATCGCCGCCTACGTCGCCGTCGAGTGGATAACGATTCGCGTCTCCCACGAGGTGCTCGCCGTCGTCGCCGCCTTCGCCATCATCGTCGGCGTCCAGTTGCTCATGTTCGGCGTCCTCTCGGACCTCATCCTGACGCTACACAGGGACACGCTCCGGAAGATAGACGAGGAGTCCGACTGACTGACGGCGTCTGCGTCGGTCCGCGGTGACGGCGACGCGCGGCGCTCCGGCGTTCGGTCCGGCCACTCTCGGAGGGACGACGCGGCGGCGGGGAGGACGACTCAGAAGGGAAGCATGGCGCGGAGTTGGCCGAGGATGCCGCCCGATGCGGACCGTCGGTACTCCTCGAAGACGGGGTGGAGTTGGTCGAGCAGTTCAGCCTTGCTGGCGAAGCGGGACTGCGGCACAGATTCGAGCGCCTCGCTCAGCCGAACCGTCCCGCCGGCGGCGTTGTAGGGGACGGCGACGTCGTCGAGTCGGCGGACGAGTTCGTCGTCCGTCACCGGGTACGACACGTCCGCCTTCGAGAGGTCTTCGGCGAGTGCGGCGATGCCGAACTCGAGCGTGTCCGGTTCGTCCCCGCCCTGCGGTGGTGGTCGTGCGGCCATCACCCCTCGGTAGTACGTCGCACGTTGAAAAACCCCCGACTGCGGACGCCGCGGTCCGGGCGTTCGAGAGCGACGCGCGGGCGGCGACGTCCGCATCTGTTATCCTTCCGGAGTGCCTCGGACGGGACGACGATGACGGAGTACACCACGGTGTCGATTCCGAAAGACCTCGCCGAACGCGTCGAAACCACCATCGAAGGCACGAGTTTCTCCAGCACGAGCGACCTCGTCCGGTTCCTCCTGCGGAGCATCGTCATCCAGCACCAGCGGGAGGGCAAACTCACGGAGGCGCAGTTCGAGGACATCGCCGAACAGCTCGCCGATTTGGGGTATCTCGACCGCTGAAGAACCGAAACCGAACTTCGCCGCGCCGCGTCCGCCCGACCGTTCCCGCTCCGTTCCCGTCCTTCGGCGAACTCACTCGCTCGCCAGCGACTCGTTCGGCGGGTCGGCGTCGACGACGTCGAGAGAGAGTCGCTTGTGCGAGCGGTCGAACGCGGCCACGGACGACGGCTCCCACGGCGGGACGGCGACGATGACGGCCGCCGCGAAGTCGTCCTCGCGCGTCGGTTCGGCCGGCCCCTGCGGGTGCGAGACGAACCGGGCGCGCCCGCGGCCCGCGGGCGTCCCGAGGTCCATACCGAACACCGCGCGGACCGACCCGCCGGTCTCCGGGAGGTAGAAGTGCGTCAGCACGGGCGTCTCCGGGTCGAGAGCCAGCGCCGGCTCGAACTCCTCGGCGGGCGTCGAGGCGAGGACGACCGAGACCCGTTCGGGTTCGGACTCGGACGCCATCTCCAACAGCGCGTCGCGCAACCCGCGCGTGATGTGGACCACGGGCCGTCTACGACGTCAGATTGTAAAAAGTGACCGAGAGGGAAACGTACCGGGAGGCGACTTCCGACCGGTCAGGACAGCATCCCTCTGAGGACCTTCCCGTACGCCGCGGGGAGGTTCTTCCGCGCCCCGGACAGCGCCGTTCGGAGGGCGGCGCCGGCGTCGTCCTGTACGCCCTCACCGTGGCCGACGAGGACGCGTTCGGGGTCGTAGCGGCGGAGGGGGCGGCGCGGCGGCAGGGGGCGGAGCATCGGGTGGACGCCGAGGCGTTCGCCCGGCGCGCGGAAGTACGGCGCCGTCCCGACGGCCTCGGGGACGAAGAGGGTGCCCGACTCCCCGTGGTAGAACCCGACCTCCTGCCACGGCGGGAGCGAGGAGTCCTTGATTGTGAACGCGTCGAAGCCGGAGTCGCCCAGACGGCGACCGAACCGCTCGACGGGGGCGTTTATCTCGTCGGCGACGCCGGTCATCCAGTCGGCGACGTAGACGGGGACGTCGTGGCGGTTCGCCACGCGGGCGGCGTCGCGCTTGTGGCGGTCCAGTCCGACGACGACGCCCGACACCTCGCCGTACTCCGCGAACAGGTCGTCGAGGTCCGGCGCGTCCACCGGGTCGAACACCCAGACGCCGCCGTCGTCGCCGACGACTGCGTGGCTCGCCCGCTGCATCTGCTCGTCGGGGTACGCGAGCCAGCCGACGCCGCCGTCCCACCGGTCTATCGTTCGGTACTCGGCCGTCCCGCGTCCCTTCATGGGCATGGCCGAAACGTGGGACGGAGGGCGCATAAATCCAGCCGCCGGCGGCGAGACGCTCCGGGGAGGACGGTTTTGACCCCTCCCTCCGTAGGGACGCCATGCTCACCCGTCTCTGCCGTCTCGGACTGGAAGCCAAGTACCTCGGCGCGGCCCGGGAGTTCTACGAGACGCGACTCGGTCTCGTCCCCGCCGACGAGTCCGACACGGCCGTCGCCTACGGCGTCGGGGAGACGATGGTCGTCCTCCGGCGGCCGGTGGGTCCCCCCCGCGGCGGCGTCCACACCCACTACGCCTTCGTCACCGCCCGGGACGACTACGACGACTGGCTGTCGTCGCTGTCGGACCTCGACCCCGTCGAGTTCTCCTTCGGGTCCTCCCGGTCGCTGTACGTGTACGACCCCGACGGCAACTGCGTCGAGATAGGCGGTATCGACGAGGGCGCGGACGACGGATCCGCGGACGGAGCGGTGGACGACGACGGAGACTCGCCGCTCTCGTCCGGCCGCCCGCTGACCGGCGTCTTCGAGGTGGTGCTGGAGGTGACGGACCTCGACCGGTCCGAGGCGCAGTTCCGCGCCCTCGGGTTCGAGGTGGTCGACAGGGGCGAGGACCGACCGCGGGTGCGACTCGGGGGGCCGGTCGACCTGGAACTGTGGGAACCGCAGTTGGGCATCGCCGACGCCCGCGGCGGACTGCACGTCGACCTCGCGTTCGAGACGGCCGACCCGGCGGCGGCCGTCGAGGCCGGGGGGCCGTGGGTCGACGGTCCGGAGGCGGTCGAAGGGGGACTCCGCGTCCGGGACGTGGACGGTCACGTCCTGACGTTCCTCTCGGACTGCTGAGTTCCGCTATTCATGCGCCGGCGGCGGGCACGTCGACGGCGCGTCCGCCGTCAGGAGGAGAGCCGACTCGTGTCGATGTCGACGCCCGGCGGCGTCACGACGAGGAACTGTCGGAAGTGCATCAGCTGTCCCTCCATGTCCTTTATCTCGCGTGCGAACCCGGTCGCCAGTTCGTTCAGGTCGCCCTCAACGGCGAGAAAGAGGGCGTTGCCGTTCTCGACGGCTCGGACCCACTCCTCGGGGTCCGTCTCCCCGTCGAGGACGCCGAGTATCACGTCGCCGGTCAACTCCTCCTCGTCGAGGTGTTCCTCCGCCGAGGAGAGGTCGAGGTTGAAGTCGCTCATACCCGCCGACAACGCGGAGGGTGACGAAAAGGGTTCGGTGCGTCCCGACGCCGCGCCGCCCCGCACCGTCCGCCCCGAGTCGGCGCTCCACGTTCGTCCAGTCGGCGGCGCGCGCGAGCCGCCGAACCCATCAATTCAAAACTTAGACGATGAAAATAACGTTCGGACGGGGTCGCCGACCCGTCTTCTCCCGCGACGATATAAGGTGATATACACACCTTCCACCGTACTGAACCCGTTTACGTCGTGCGGTTTCGGCCTCTCGCCGGACATGATATTGATTATCACCCAGCGTTCGCGACACGGTCACAGGGAAACGGTTTTATACCCTTCCGGGTCTCAATCGGGATACGATGTCTCAACGACACACGGAGGACACTTCGTCGGGCTCCCCGGCGGGTCGAGTTCTTCCAGGGCACGTTAGCCCACATTACTGAATCAGAGATAGACGGTGTACGGATTTTCGACACGACGCTGCGCGACGGCGAGCAGTCGCCACGCACCTCGTTCAGCTACGAGGAGAAGCGCGACATCGCGGCGACGCTGGACGAGATGGGGACGCACGTCATCGAGGCGGGCTTCCCGGTCAACTCGGACGCGGAGTTCGAGGCCGTCAGCGACATCGCCGCCGCCACGGACACGGACGTCTGTGGACTGGCCCGCGTCGTCGACAAGGACGTGGAGGCCGCCCTCGACGCGGGGGTGGAGTTGGTCCACGTCTTCGTCAGCACCAGCGACGTGCAGTTGGCCGACTCGATGCACGCCTCCAAGGAGGAGGCCGTCGAGCGCGCCGTCGCGAGCGTCGAGCGCGTGAAAGAGGCGGGCGTCGACGTCATGTTCTCGCCGATGGACGCCACCCGGACGGACGTGGAGTTCCTCGGGGAGATACTGTCGGCCGTCGACGACGCCGGCGTCGACTGGGTGAACATCCCGGACACCTGCGGCGTCGCGACGCCGACGCGCTTCGCGAGCCTCATCCGCGAGGTGCGAGAGCACACCGACGCGCACATCGACGTGCACGCCCACGACGACTTCGGACTGGCCACCGCGAACGCCATGGCGGGCTTCGAGGCGGGCGCCGCGCAGGCGCAGGTGTCGGTCAACGGCATCGGCGAACGCGCGGGCAACGCCGCCTACGAAGAGGTCGTCATGTCCGCGGAGTCGCTGTACGACGTGGACACCGGAATCGACACGCAGCGCATCACCGAGCTCTCCCGTCTGGTCGAGGAGGCCAGCGACATCCCGACGCCGGCGAACAAGCCGGTGGTCGGGCGCAACGCCTTCAGCCACGAGAGCGGCATCCACGCCGCAGGCGTCATCGAGAACTCGGACACGTTCGAGCCGGGGGTTATGACCCCCGAGATGGTCGGCGCCCAGCGGGAGTTCGTCCTCGGCAAGCACACCGGCGCTCACTCCGTCCGCAAGCGGTTGGAGGAGGCCGGGTTCACGCCGGACGATGACGAGGTCCGCGCGGTGACCCGCAAGGTCAAGGACTTCGGCGCGGAGAAAGAGCGCGTCACCGACGACGTGCTCACCCGGTTCGCCGGCGAAATCGGCGTCGACCACGAGGACGACGAGAACGAGGAGGTACGGGCCTGATGCCCCGCGCCCCGTTCGCTCACGACGGTGAGCCGCGGGTGCGCACCCCGCGGCGCCGTCGCCGCAATCGTTGCGCGCCGCGAAACGTTCATTACGTTCCGAGGAAATCGACCGAACAGGATGCGACGACAGACGCGCGAACGGCCGCCCGCCTCCCCGGACGCGGAGTCGGGACGCCGCGCGGACGACGTGGTCGCGATTCGGTCGCTCGGTATCGTAGGGGCCGCCTAGCCCCTCACACCCCTCTCCTCACGACTGTCGATTCGCCCGGCGGGCGACCGCCGAGACCGAGAGATTCCACCACCCAGACGGCGAGCACACTCACGATGGAGTTCCACGACCACGACCGCACACGCGACCGACGACCGCATCGAGCGACGACCAGACCGCACGGAGGCGACCGATGAGCGAACCAGCGCCGCCGACGCGCGACGACGAGGCCGACGGGGCGACCGACGCCGCCGAAGAGAGCGAACCGGAGTCGGAGTCGACCGACGCGACGCCGGTGACGACGGGCGCCTCCTCGGTCATCCGCGCCCTGGAGAACGCCGGCGTCGAAGCCGCCTTCGGCGTGCAGGGCGGGGCCATCATGCCCATCTACGACGCGCTGTACGACTCCGATATCAGACACGTTACGATGGCGCACGAGCAGGGCGCCGCGCACGCCGCGGACGCCTTCGGCGTCGTCCGGAGCGAACCGGGCGTCTGCCTCGCCACCTCGGGCCCCGGCGCGACGAACCTCGTCACGGGCATCGCGGACGCCAACATGGACTCCGACGGCGTCCTCGCCCTGACGGGACAGGTGCCCTCGGGGATGGTCGGCTCCGACGCGTTCCAGGAGACGGACACCATCGGCGTCACGACGCCCATCACGAAGCACAACTACTTCGCCGACGACGCCGACGCCGTCGGCGACACCGTCGGGGAGGCGTTCGCCCTCGCCGGCGAGGGCCGCCCCGGTCCGACGCTCGTCGACCTACCGAAGGACGTCACGCAGGGCGAGACGGACCGCGAACCCGGCCCGGCGGAGACGCCGAAGACCACGACGCCGCAGACGGTTCCGGACGACGACGCCGTCGCCGCGGCGGCCCGCGCTATCGAGGACGCGGAGCGACCGCTCCTGCTCCTCGGCGGCGGGGTCATCAAGGCCGACGCCACCGAGGAGGCCCGCGAGTTCGCGCGCGACCTCGGTATCCCGGTCGTCACCACGATGCCGGGCATCGGCTCGTTCCCCGAGGACGAGGAACTCTGCCTCTCGTGGGCGGGGATGCACGGCACCGGCTACGCCAACATGGCCATCACGCACACCGACGTGCTGATAGCCGTCGGCACGCGGTTCGACGACCGCCTGACCGGCGGCGTCGACACGTTCGCACCCGAGGCCGAAGTCGTCCACGTCGACATCGACCCCGCGGAGATATCGAAGAACGTCCACGCCGACTACCCGGTCGTCGGCGACGCGGGGACGGCGCTCGACGCGCTGTCGAGCGAAATCGCGGCCGACCCCGACGCCGAGGAGTGGCGCGAGCAGTGTCTGACGTGGAAGGAGGAGTACCCGATGGACTACGCGACGCCCGAGGACGAACCGCTGAAGCCGCAGTTCGTCGTCGAGTGTCTGGACGAGGCCACCTCCGACCGCGCCATCGTCACCTCCGGCGTCGGCCAGCACCAGATGTGGGCCGCGCAGTACTGGACGTTCACCGAACCGCGGACGTGGGTGTCCTCGCACGGCCTCGGCACGATGGGGTACGGGCTCCCCTCGGCCATCGGCGCGCGCCTCGCCGCCGAGGACGACCAGGAGGTCGTCTGCGTCGACGGCGACGGCTCGTTCCTGATGACGATTCAGGAGCTCTCCGTCGCGGTTCGGGAGGAGTTGGACATCACCGTCGCGGTGCTGAACAACGAGTACATCGGCATGGTGCGCCAGTGGCAGGACGCCTTCTTCGAGGGCCGACACATGGCCGCGGAGTACAACTGGTGTCCCGAGTTCGACAAACTGGCCGAAGCGTTCGGCGCGCGCGGCTGGCGCGTCGACGACTACGACGAAGTCGCCGACGCCGTCGAGGAGGCCATCGCGTACGACGGTCCCTCGGTCATCGACTTCCACATCGACCCGCGGGAGAACGTCTACCCGATGGTCGCCTCGGGCGGCGCGAACGGCAAGTTCGCCCTCTCGGAGGACCAGCTATGAGCTCGGAGGACGACGACGCGAACGCGGACGAGGAGATTCCCAAGCACGGACTGCAGGGGCCGCACCCCGACGAACGGCCGCACCCGACGGGGCGGCGCAACTCGCAGGGCATCCGCATCGACCCGGAAGTCGAGGCGGAACACCACCCCCGGCGGGCGGTCATCTCCGCCCTGGTCGAGGACGAACCCGGCGTGCTCTCGCGCGTCTCGGGGCTCGTCTCCCGGCGGCAGTTCAACATCGAGAGCCTCACCGTCGGTCCCACGACGGTCGACGGCCACTCGCGGCTCACGATGGTCGTCGAGGAACCCGACCCCGGCATCGACCAGATAGAGAAGCAACTCGCGAAGCTCAAGCCCGTCATCGCCGTCGGCGAACTCGACGACGACATGGTCCGGACCGAACTCGTCCTCCTGAAGGTGGAGGGCGAGGAACCCGACAAGGTCCACGCGGTCACGGACATGTACGAGGGCAAGACGCTCGACGCCGGCCCGCGGACCATCACGGTCCAACTCACCGGCGACGAACAGAAGATAGACGACGCCGTCGACGCGTTCCGGCAGTTCGGCATCATCGAGATAGCTCGGACGGGCCAGACCGCGCTGGCGCGCGGCGACAAGGCGACAGTGCCCGGAGAGGAACCCGGAACCTCCGGCGAACCGACCACACCGGCAAACTACGATGACTGACGACGAACTCAACACCGAGGTATACTACGACGACGACGCGGACCGCTCGAAGATAGACGACAAGACGGTAGCCGTCATCGGCTACGGCAGTCAGGGCCACGCCCACGCGCAGAACCTCGCCGACAGCGGGGTCGACGTGGTCGTCGGCCTGCGCGAGAGTTCTTCCTCGCGCGCCGCCGCCGAGGAGGACGGCCTCCGCGTGGAGACGCCCGTCGACGCCGCCTCCGAGGCTGACATCGTCTCCGTGCTCGTCCCCGACACCGTCCAACCGGCGGTGTTCGAGGACATCAAAGGGGAACTCGACGAGGGCGACACGCTCCAGTTCGCCCACGGGTTCAACATCCACTACAACCAGATTCGTCCGCCGGAGGACGTCGACGTGACGATGGTCGCGCCGAAGTCGCCCGGTCACCTCGTCCGCCGCAACTACGAGGCCGACCAGGGGACGCCCGGCCTCATCGCCGTCTACCAGGACGTGAGCGGCGAGGCGAAGGAGGAGTCGCTGGCGTACTCGCACGCCATCGGCTGCACCCGCGCGGGCGTCATCGAGACGACGTTCCAGGAAGAAGTCGAGACCGACCTGTTCGGCGAACAGGTCGTCCTCTGCGGCGGCGTCACCTCCCTCGTGAAGCAGGGCTTCGAGACGCTCGTCGACGCGGGCTACTCCCCGGAGATGGCCTACTTCGAGTGTCTGAACGAACTGAAGCTCATCGTCGACCTGATGTACGAGGACGGCCTCGGCGGGATGTGGGACTCCGTCTCCGACACCGCCGAGTACGGCGGGCTGACGCGCGGCGACCGCGTGGTCGACGACCACGCCCGCGAGAACATGGAGGAGATACTGGAGGAGGTCCAGAACGGCACGTTCGCCCGCGAGTGGATCGCGGAGAACCAGGCCGGCCGGCCGTCCTACACCCAGTTGAAGGACCGCGAGGAGAACCACCACGTCGAGCAGGTCGGCGCCCCCCTGCGGGACCTGTTCGCGTGGGGCGACGAGGAAGGCGAAGAGGAGGAGGCCGCCGAGGCGCCGGCGGACGACTGAGCGCGAGGGAGATACCATGACAGACACAGACGAGACCGAATCCGAGAACGAAAGCACGATGGCGACCGTCAGCCACACCCATCCGCACACCGACGAGACGTTCGGCGGCGTCTACCGACGCGGCCCGGCCGTCGCGGACGGGGGCGAGGCGGCGGCGCGGACGCGAGCGGAGGAGACGGGGATGGAGAGCGTCGACCACACCCCGCGCGAGGGCGACGACGTCGAGGAGGTATGGACGCGCGGTCCCGACGACGGCGACGGTGATGTAGATGAGTGAGGGAACGCTGTACGACAAGGTGTGGGACGAGCACGCGGTGACGACGCTACCGACGGGGCAGACCCAACTGTTCGTCGGCCTGCACCTCATCCACGAGGTGACGAGTCCGCAGGCGTTCGGGATGCTGCGCGAACGCGACATGGAGGTCGCGTTCCCCGAACGGACGCACGCGACGGTCGACCACATCGTCCCGACGGCGGACCAGTCGCGGCCCTACGCCGACGACGCCGCCGAGGAGATGATGAGCGAACTGGAGGAGAACGTCCGCGCGGCGGGCATCAACTTCTCCGACCCGACGACGGGCGACCAGGGTATCGTCCACGTCATCGGGCCCGAGCAGGGACTCACCCAACCCGGAATGACCATCGTCTGCGGCGACAGCCACACCTCGACGCACGGCGCGTTCGGCGCGCTGGCGTTCGGCATCGGCACCTCGCAGATACGCGACGTGCTGGCCACCGGCTGCATCGCCATGGAGAAACAGAAGGTCCGAAAGATAGAGGTCACGGGCGAACTCGGCGACGGCGTCGAGGCGAAGGACGTCATCCTCGAAATCATCCGCAGGCTCGGCACCGACGGCGGCGTCGGCTACGTCTACGAGTACGCGGGCGAGGCCATCGAGAGCCTCGGGATGGAGGGGCGGATGTCCATCTGTAACATGTCCATCGAGGGCGGCGCCCGCGCGGGCTACGTCAACCCCGACGAGACCACCTACGAGTGGCTCGCGGAGACGGACGCGTTCCGCGACGACCCCGAGAAGTTCGAGCGACTGAAACCGTACTGGGAGTCCATCCGCTCCGAGGCGGACGCCGAGTACGACGACGTGGTCACCATCGACGGCGACGAACTCGAACCCGTCGTCACGTGGGGGACCACGCCGGGACAGGGCGTCGGCATCACGCAACCGATTCCGGCGCCGGAGGACCTCCCGGAGGACAAACGCGACACCGCGCGGCGCGCGCAGGAGCACATGCGCGTGACGCCCGGCGAGACGATGCAGGGCTACCCCATCGACGTGGCGTTCCTCGGGTCGTGCACGAACGCGCGCCTCGCGGACCTGCGCCGCGCGGCCCGTCTCGTGAAGGGCCGGCAGGTGCACGAGGACGTCCGCGCGATGGTCGTCCCCGGCAGCCAACGCGTGCAGGAGGCCGCCGAGGAAGAGGGGCTGAAGGACATCTTCGAGGCGGCCGGCTTCGAGTGGCGCAACGCCGGATGTTCGATGTGCCTCGGGATGAACGAGGACCAACTGGAGGGCGACGAGGCCTGCGCCTCCTCCTCCAATCGGAACTTCGTCGGCCGGCAGGGCTCGAAGGACGGTCGGACCGTCCTGATGAACCCGCGGATGGTCGCCGCCGCGGCCATCAACGGCGAAGTGACGGACGTGCGCGAGATGAAGGAGGTGAACGTCGCATGAGTTCGGGAACCGACCAAATCCCGGAGGTCGACTACGTGTCGGGGACGGGCATCCCCATCCCCGGCAACGACATCGACACCGACCAGATCATCCCGGCGCGGTTCATGAAGGTGGTCACGTTCGACGGCCTCGGCCAGTTCGCCTTCTTCGACCTGCGGTTCGACGACGACGACGAGCCCAAAGAACATCCGATGAACGAGGACCGCTTCAAGGAGTCCTCGGTGATGGTCGTCAACGCCAACTTCGGCTGCGGGTCCTCGCGCGAACACGCCCCGCAGGCGCTGATGCGCTGGGGTATCGACGCCATCGTCGGCGAGTCGTTCGCGGAAATCTTCGCGGGCAACTGCCTCGCCCTCGGGATTCCGACGGTCACCGCCGACCACGAGACCATCTCCGACTTACAGGAGTGGGTCGAGGAGAACCCCCACGGCGAGATAGACGTGGACATCGAGGCCGAAACCGTCACCTACGGCGGGACGACGGTCGACGTGACCGTCGACGACGCCCAGCGGAAGGCGCTCGTCGACGGCGTCTGGGACACCACGGCGCTGATGAAATCGAACGCGGGCGCCGTCCGCGAGAAAGCAGACTCCCTGCCGTACATCGCCGATGACTGAGGAGATAGTCGTCGTCGAGGGCGACGGCATCGGAAAAGAGGTCGTCCCCGCGGCCGTGTCGGTCTTGGAGGCCGTCGGCGACTTCGAGTTCGTCCGCCACGACGCGGGCGACGCCGTGAAGGAGGAGACGGGCGAGGCGCTCCCCCGAGAGACGTACGACGCCGTCGCCGCGGCGGACGCGACGCTGTTCGGCGCCGCGGGCGAGACGGCCGCGGACGTCATCCTCCCCCTCCGGACGGCGGTGGAGTCGTTCGTGAACGTGCGCCCCGCGCGGGCGTACCCCGGCGTGGACGCCCTCCGGCCGGAGACGGACATCGTCTTCCTGCGGGAGAACACCGAGGGCGTCTACTCGGGCCACGAGGACCGACTCTCCGACGACCTCTCGACGCTGACGCGCGTCGTCACCACCTCCGCCTCCGAGCGACTCGCGGAGTTCGCCTGCGACTACGCGCCCGAGGGCTTCCACGTCGCGCACAAGGCGAACGTGATGCGCGAGACCGACGGAAGATTCCGCGACGCCGTCACCGGCGTCGCCGACGAGAAGGGCGTCGAGACGGAGGAGGTGCTGATGGACGCGTTCGCCACGCACGTCTGTCTGGACCCCGAGCAGTTCGACGTGGTCGTCTGCCCGAACCTCGCGGGCGACGTCCTCTCGGACCTCGCCGCCGGCCTCGTCGGCGGCCTCGGTCTGCTTCCGTCCGCCAACATCGGGTCGGACAACGCCCTCTTCGAACCGGTTCACGGGACCGCCCCGGACATCGCGGGCGAGGGCGTCGCCAACCCCTCGGCGACGATTCTCTCGGCGGCGATGCTGTTGGAGCACCTCGGCTACGACGAGGAGGGGACGGCCGTGCGCGAGGCCGTCGAGTCGACGCTGTCCGACGGACCGCGCACGCCGGACCTCGGCGGCGACGCGTCCACCGAGGACGTGACCGAAGCGATCATCGACGAACTCGACTGAACGCGGCCCCCACGGCCGCGGCTTCTTCCGATATCCGACCGCGCGGAGCGACGCGTCCGGCGGACGCCTGCGCGTTCCTACTCGGATACTCGGGAAAGCGTGCAGGACCGAACGATTCTCGAACACAAACAATTAACAACGGACAGGGACTACTCCCGAATACGACTGACGCCTATGTTACCCGCAGAGCGAAAAAGACGAATCGTGGAACTCGTCTCGGCGGACGACGGGCGGTCCGTGGAGGGTCTCGCCGAGGAACTCGGTTACTCGAAGGCCACCATCCGTCGTGACCTCCGGGAACTGGAGGACCGCGGACTCGTCGAACGATCACACGGCGGCGCGGTGCCGGTCACCACCGTCGGGGAGGAGCAGACGTACGGACAGAAGGAGGTGCAGAACCTCGACGGAAAGCGGGCCATCGCGGCCCGTGCCGTCGAGGAGATAACCGACGGACAGGTCGTCTTCTTCGACGCCGGTACGACCACGATGGAGGTGGCGACGCAGGCGCCGAAGGACGGGTCGATGCTGGCCGTGACGAACTCCCCGCGCCTCGCCGTCGAACTCGGCAAGGAGGACAACGACGTGAAACTCACCGGCGGGACGCTCCGCAGTCGGACGCGGGCGCTCGTCGGACCGACCGCGGAGTCGTTCATGGAGCGGACGAACTTCGACCTCCTCTTCCTCGGGACGAACGCCATCGACGCCGAGGGGGGGCTGACGACGCCGAACGAGGACGAGGCGCGGATGAAACAGCTGATGACCGAGAAGGCGACGCGCGTCGTCCTCGTCGCCGACACGACGAAAGTGGGCAAGCGCTCGTTCGTGAAGTTCGCGGACGTAGCGGACGTGGACGTGTTCATCACCGACGGCGAACTCCCCGCGCGGGAGCGGCGGGCGTTCGAGAACGAGGGCGTCACCGTCGTGGAGGTGGGGGCGTGACTGACGACGTGCTGACGGTGACGATGAACCCCGCCGTCGACCACACGGTGACGGTGGACGAACCGCTCCGGACGGGCGCCGTCGCGCGGACGGACGACGCGAAGTTCGACGCCGGCGGGAAGGGAATCAACGTCTCGAAGTACCTCACGGCGCTGGACGTCGACGCCCCCGCGACGGGCTTTCTCGGCGGCCCGTTCGGCCGGATGATCCGCGAGCGACTGGACGCCGACGGCGTCCCGAACGACTTCGTCGCTATCGGTGACCGAACGCGACTGAACACGACCGTTCTCGGTCCCGAAGGGGAGTACAAGATAAACCACAACGGGCCGACCGTCGACGGGGGAGAGATATCGGACCTCGTCGGCCGCGTCCGCGAACGCGACCCGGACAGACTCGTCGTCGCCGGGAGCCTCCCGAAGGGCGTCGGCACCGACGCCGTGGACGAACTCGCCGCGGCGGGCGACTGGGAGACGGCCGTCGACACGGGCGGCGCATCGCTGACCGAACTCGACGCCGAGTACCTCGTCTGCAAGCCGAACCGCGAGGAACTCGCCGTCGCCACCGACATGCCCGTCGAGACGACGGCCGACTGCGCCGCGGCGGCGCAGTCGCTCCGGGAGCGCGGATTCCGGTTCGTCGTCGCCTCGCTCGGACCCGACGGAGCGCTTCTGGCCGCGGAGTCGGGCACCTACCACGCGGCGGCGGTGCCCGTCGACGTCGTCGACACCGTGGGCGCGGGCGACGCCCTCCTCTCGGGCTTCCTCGCGGGCCTCGCGCGCGGCGAGGACGAAAGGACGGCCCTGCGGACGGGCGTCACCGTCGCCGCCCGCGTCGTCGGCGCCTCGGGGACGAGCGTCCCCGACTTCGACGCCGTCTTCGACGACCGGAGGGACGTGACCGTCTCGGCGCTCGGTTCCTAATGTTCGTTATCGCGGGTTGCGCGTCGATAACGCGCAGAGTCAGTCAAATCCGAAAGGGTTTTTGAAGACATTTAGTAACTATCGTTAGGGAGCAAACATGGCAAACACAGAGTCAGCGGAGAGCAGATATCGGGCCTACCTGACGAAAGTCAAGGAGGACGTGATGACCGGCGTATCGTACATGATACCGTTCGTGACCATCGGCGGTATCTTCCTGGCGCTCGGGTACGCGGTGGCGAGTTTCTCGGGCACCGGCGTCCAGCAGGTGTTCGAGGCGACTGGCACCCCGGGATGGTTCCTCGCGCAGATAGGCAACGCGGGATTGACCATCATGATCCCCATCCTGGGGGCGTACATCGCGTACGCCATCGCGGACCGCCCGGGACTGGCGCCGGGGTTCCTGCTGTCGTACATCATCCAGGACGGGGCGCTCCTGCAGGCCGCGGGCGACGTCATCGGCCTTCAGGGCGGGCAGGCCGGGGCTGGCTACCTCGGCGCCCTCGTGGCGGGCCTCATCGCCGGATACGTCGCGCGCTGGATCAAGAACTGGAGCGTCCCGAGTTTCGTTCAGCCGATGATGCCGGTGCTCATCGTGCCGGTGGTGACGATGGCGATTCTCTCGCCCGTCATGATATTCGTGCTGGGCGTTCCGGTCGCCATCGCGAACGGCGCGCTGACCGCGGCCCTCGAAGGGCTTCAGGGCGGACAGGCGGTCGTCGTCGGCGCCATCCTCGGCGGGATGATGGCCGTCGACATGGGCGGTCCGGTGAACAAGGTGTCGTACGTGTTCGCGACCGGTCTCATCGCCGAGGGCATCACCGCCCCGATGGCCGCGGTCATGATCGGCGGGATGGTCCCGCCCATCGGCCTCGCCGTCTCGAACTTCATCGCGCCGCACAAGTACGCCGCGGAGATGTACGAGAACGCGAAGTCGGGCATCATTCTCGGCCTCTCGTTCATCACGGAAGGAGCGATTCCGTACGCCTCCGCGGACCCCGTCCGCGTCGTCCCGTCGGCCGTCGTCGGGAGTGCGGTCGGCGGCGCGATAGCGATGATGATGAACGTCACGATGCCCGCCCCGCACGGCGGCATCTTCGTCATCCCCCTGTCGAACAGGCCGCTGATGTTCCTCGCGGCGCTGCTCATCGGGTCGCTGGCGACGGCCGTCATCGCGACGGTCATCAAACCCGACTTCGACGAACGCGTCGGCAACACCGCCGAGGGCGAGGCGACGACCACGACGTCGGACTGAACTGACCACCCCGCACGGCCCACAACGCAACTACCTTACTCCCTCCGTTCCCATATTCGCACGAAAATGCTCGAAGATGACATCGACCGGCTGATGCCGACGGCGCACATCTCGCTAGACGAACCGCCCGCGGAGAAGAAACTCGCAATCGAGTTTCTCCTCGACCTCATCGTGGAGAACGGCCGCGTGACGGAGCGCGAAACGGCGCTCGCGGCCCTCCGGGAGCGAGAGAAGGAGGCGACGACGGGCGTCGGCATGGGCATCGGTATCCCCCACGCCAAGACGACGGCCGTCGAGGCCCCCTCCGTCGCGTTCGCGCGCTCCTCGGAGGGTATCGACTTCGACGCGATGGACGACAAGCCCGCGAAACTCCTGTTCATGATTCTCGTCCCCGAGGAGGGCGGCGAGGAGCACCTGCAGATACTCAGTTCGCTCTCGCGCGCCCTCATGCACGAGGACGTCCGCGAGAAACTGCTGGAGGCCGAGGACGAGGAGACGGTACAGGAGACGGTCCGGGAGGCGGTGAACTGATGCCCGAACGCGTCGTCACCGTCGTCCCCGAGGACGGCCTGCACGCCCGCCCCGCCTCCGTCTTCGTCGAGACGGCCAACGAGTACGACTCGGAGGTCAAAGTCGGCCCCGAGGACGGCGACCTGGTGAACGCCGCGAGCATGCTCTCCGTCACCGGCCTCGGCGTCTCCGGCGGCGAGAAGGTTCGCATCTCCGCCGAGGGCGAGGACGCCGAGGAGGCGCTCGACGCCCTCGAAGAAGTGCTCTCGACCCCGGAGGACGAACTGTAGCGCGATGACCGAACGACGATTCGAGGGCATCGGCGTCACGCCCCTCTCGGGGGTCGGCAACGTGGTCTGGTACGCGCCCGACGCGGACCTCGACGACCCGCCGGACCCGAGCGAGGTGGACGCCGACGCGGAGACGGCGCGGTTCGAGGAGGCGCGCGACGCGGCGCGCGAGGAACTGGAACGGGAGCGAGAGCGGACGGCCGAACGCGTCGGCGAGGACGAGGCCGCGGTGTTCGACGCTCACGTCCAGTTCCTCGACGACCCGCAGATAACCGACGGCGTCGAAGAGCAGATAGCCGAGGGACTGCCGGCCGAGCACGCCGTCCAGCGGACGTTCGACCGCTTCGTCGAGCAGTTCGAGGGCATGGAGGGTCGGATGGCCGAACGCGCCGACGACCTGCGCGACGTGCGCGACAGACTCGTGCGCGTCCTCTCGGGCGGCGAGCGCGTGAACCTCGCCGAATTAGAGAAGGGAAGCGTCGTCTTCGCCGAGCGGTTGACGCCGAGCGACACGGCGCAGTTGGACCCCGAGCGGGTCGCCGGATTCGTCACCGTCACGGGCGGCCGGACGTCGCACGCGGCCATCTTCGCCCGCTCGTTGGCGCTCCCGGCCGTCGTCGGCGTCGGCGAGGAACTGAACGAGGTCGAGGACGGCGCCGAAGTCGTCGTCGACGGCACCGACGGCGAGGTCATCGTCGACCCCGCCGAGGAGACGCGGAAGGCCGCCGCCGAGGAGGAGGAGGCCGAAATCCGTTCGGAACCCGTCGCCACCGCCGACGGCGTGGAGATAGAGGTTGCGGGCAACGTCGGCACGGCGGCGGACCTCGGTCCCGCCGCCGACCGCGGCGCCGACGGCATCGGTCTCTTCCGGACCGAGTTCCTCTTTCTCGACCGGCAGTCGCCGCCGGACGAGGAGGAGCAGTACGAGACGTACGTCGACGCCTTGGAGACGTTCTCCGACGGGCGCGTCGTCGTCCGGACGCTCGACGTGGGCGGCGACAAGCCCATCGACTACCTCGACCTACCGGACGAGGAGAACCCGTTCCTCGGCGAACGCGGAATCAGGCGGTCGCTCGGTCCCGACTCGGACCTCTTCGAGACGCAACTCCGGGCGCTGCTCCGCGCGGCGGCGAGCGACGCCGGCGGCGACCTCGCCGTGATGCTCCCCCTCGTCTCCACCGTCGAGGAGGTGACGGCGGCCCGCGAGCGACTCGAACTGTTCGCCGACGACCTGGAACGAGAGGGTATCGACTACGCCCTCCCCGAGTTCGGCGTGATGGTCGAGACGCCCGCGGCGGCGTTCATGGCCGAGGACCTGACCTCCCAAGTGGACTTCTTCAGCATCGGGACGAACGACCTCGCGCAGTACGTCATGGCCGCCGAACGCGGCAACGAACGGGTCGCCGAACTCGGCGACTACACCCAACCCGCGGTGCTCCGCGCCATCCGCGCGACGGTCGAGGCCGCCGAGGGGACGGACGTCTGGGTCGGCATGTGCGGCGAGATGGCCGGCGACCCCGACCTGACCGAACTGCTCCTCGGCCTCGGTCTGGACGAACTCAGCATGAGCGCCGTCACGGTGCCGCAGGTGAAACAGGCCGTGACCGAGACGGACACCGGAGACGCCCGCAAACTGGCCGAGAAGGCGCTCTCGGCCGGCACGAAGGATGAAGTACGACGAGTGCTAACGGAGAACACAAAATCATGAAGCTAGTCGCAGTCACGGCGTGCCCGACAGGCATCGCACACAGTCAGATGGCCGCAGAGAACCTCGAACAGACCGCCGAGGAACTCGGCCACGACATCAAGGTCGAAGTACAGGGCGCGATGGGCGCGCAGAACGAACTCACCGCCGACGACATCGCCGAGGCGGACGTCGTCATCATCGCCGCCGACACGGCGGTCAGTCGGGACCGCTTCGAGGGGAAGAACCTCGTGAAGGGGACGGTCAAGGACGGCGTCAACGACGCCGAGGGCCTCATCGAGAAGGCCGAGGACCTCGCCGAGAGCGAGGGCGCAGAGCAGATAGACCTCTCGGCCGGCGAGTCGGCGTCCGGGTCGGAGACGACCGACTCCGACACCGCGGAGGCGACGGAGTCGCCGACGGCCGGCGCCGACGCGCAGGGCCAACAGCGCCGCGGCGGCGACCGGGAGAAGGGTCTCTTCCAGCGACTGAAGCGACTGTTCTCCTGAGGCCGCGAGCCGCGTTCGACCCGTCTTTTTCGCAGCGACGGACCAATCCGTGCACGGGTAGCCACGATATCCCGGAACTTCGATCAGAAACGAACACCACCTCGGTCGCATCGCAGCGACGAGGATTGGGATTAACGCGGATTCGAGTAGCTATCTCTCGCGTTTCGCGGTCCGCGCAGCGAATCGCGCACGAACGAAAGCGCTCCGCATACGTTATAATCCCCGCACGTGAACGCCGAAACAGGTGACCAACAGTGCCTTTCTACGGCGGTAGCGAACTCGACAAGGTGTACGACGACGCGCTGGACGAGGGATTCGGTCTCATCGCCTCGAACATCGCCGAACCGAACATCATGATGGGGTTGATAGAGGGGGCGGCCCGCGAGAACTCGGACCTCCTGATGCAGTTGTCGGGCGGCGCCGCGACCTTCGCCGGGCACGAGGACGACGTCTCGGGCCTGAAGGCGATGGGCAACTACATCGAGACCATCGCCGACCAGTACGACATCGGCGTGTTCCTCAACATGGACCACCAGTCCGACATGGAGTTCATCGAGGCGCAGATGGACCTCGGAATCCCCTCTTCGATCATGATCGACGCCTCCCACGAACCGTTCGAGGAGAACGTCGCCACGAGCAAGGAAGTCGTCGAGATGAAAGAGGAGAAGGGCGCCGACGTGCTCATCGAGGCCGAACTCGGCCAGATAAAGGGCGTCGAAGACGAGGTCGAATCGGAAGAGGCGTTCTACACCGACCCCGAACAGGCCGTCGAGTTCGTCGACCGGACGGGCTGTGACCTGCTGGCCATCTCCGTCGGCACCCAACACGGCGTGGCGAAGGGCAAGGACCTCGAACTCCGTCCGGACCTCGCGGGCGACATCCGGCAGGCCCTGCGCGACCACGGCCTCGACACGCCCCTCGTCCTGCACGGCTCCTCGGGCGTCCAACCCGACCAACTGCAGGAGATGCTCCAGCACGGCATCTGCAAAGTGAACAAGGACACGCGCTACCAGTACGAGTACACGCGGACCGCGTTCGACCACTACCGCGAGGACCCCGAGGCCATCGTCCCGCCGGAGAGCGTCGACGACGACCGGGACACCTTCTTCAACGAGACGGAGTGGTCGCCGAACAAGGACGTGTTCGACCCCCGCGTCGTCGGCCGGAAGATACGCGACCGAATCGCCGACGTGCACGCGGACCTGACGCACGTCTCCGGCAGCGCCGGCAACAGTCGGTACGTCTGACGGGTTGACCGCCGCCGAGAGCCCCTCTCTCGCCCGGCGCGGACGCCTCCGACGCTCCGTCGCCCCGGCGTTTAAGTCGCTCCGCGTCCATTCGGCGTACATGCCCCAGATTCACCTCGACGAGGAGACGGTCGAGCGACTCGACTCCCTGCGCGTCGAAGACGAGGACTACGACGAGATAGTCACCGAACTCATCAACATCTACGAGGCACAGGAGATGACGCTGTTCCACGGCGGCGACGAGGTCTGAGTTTCCTGAGTTTCCACCCACCGACGCGGACGCTTCCTACTCCTGATACGCGACTCTGACCTGCTCCCACTTCCCCTTCGATTCGAGGTGACGCTGTAACTCCTCGGCGTACTCCTGTACGAGTCGCTCGGCCGCCTCCTGTCGTTCGGCGTCGGCGCCGCCGCCGCCGAGGCCGAGTGCGCCCTTGATGGAGTCGAACAGACCGCCGGAGGACCCCGTCCCCGAGTCGGCCGGCGCGCCGCCCATCTGGGCCATCTGCGACCGGACGTTCTTCAGTTCCGGCATGATCTGCGGGAGTTTCTCCGTGTCGGCGACGACGCGGGCGCGTTCGGGGTCGTCGGCGTGCTCGATTTCGAACTCCGTCGCCGTCATGATGAGCCCCCACTCCTGACTGGAGAACTCCGAGGCGGCGACGCGTTCGTTGAACTCCCGGTCGACCGTCATCCGGTCTCCGACGATGCTGTCGGTCCAGTTAGCCATGAGTTGGCGTATGTCCAGGAGGCGTTTCAGCGTTTCCCCCGCAGGAATCGCCGTACGGGCACTCTTTTTGGCCCCGTGGGTCCCGGTAGTCGTATGGAACAGTACGACCTCCTCTATCGGCTGTACGAGGACTCGGAGGCGGAGACGCTCAGGGAGTTGCAGAACTTCGTCGACCTGTTCCCGCCGGTCGACTCGCGCATCGCCCTCGACTACTGGCAGGACGCCAGCGACGAACTGGAGGAGCGAAAAGACGAGATACGCTCCTCGTTCGCCGCGGGGGAGACGTTCGCCGAGGTGGCCGCGCGGGCGACGCGCGACCAGACGTTCGCCGCCCTCGACCTCCACTCGAAGTACGGGCGCGCGGTGAACGCCCTCGTCCTCGACGTGGACGAGACGCTCCGCTCGGCGGGGCGGACGGACAACGAGATTCCGCGCGACACGCTGCACCTCCTCACCGAGTTCCACGAGTCCGGCGTGCCCATCGTCATCTGCACCGGACAGACCTTGGAGAACGTGAAGGGGTTCACCATCCAGGGACTCGGCAACGAACTCGTCCACTCCGGAACCGTGAGCATCGTCTACGAGGCGGGCACCGGCGTGTTCACGCCGGGGCACGGGTCGACGACCAAGCAGTTGCTGTACGAGGAGTTGGACGAGGCGGTCCGCGAGGTGTTCTCGGAGGTCCGCTCGCGCGTCCTCCCGCAGGCGCCCGACGACCTCCGCGAGTCGGTCCACCTCCAGGGTAACGAGTTCAACATCACCCTCAAGCCCAACTTCGACATCGGGAGCGACCCCGCCGCCGAGGTCATCGACCGGGGACTCCGCTACCTCGTCGACCTCCTCGGCCGCGCGGTCGCGGCCGCCGTCGGGGGCGTCGACGCCGACAGCGGCGAGGAGTGGTCGCGGGCGTACTACGCCGCCGCCGACCCCGAAGTCGCGGACGTTCTCGCCGCCGAGGGCGCCGCGCCCGAGGCCGAGGCCGACGACGTCCCGGAGGCAGTGACGGCCCTGTTCGACCGCATCGACGTGGCGTACTACCACGCCGACGCCGCCGAAATCGGTTCTCTGGAGTTGAACAAGCCGAACGGCGTCCGGGCCGCCCTCGACGTCCTCGACGTCGAGGACCCGTTCGTGCTCGTGATGGGCGACAGCAAGTCCGACCTGCGCGTGATGGAGTGGGCCGAGGAGGCCGACGCCGGCATCGCCGCCGCGCCCGAACACGCCTCGGAGGACGTGTTGGCGCACGTCCGCGACACGGACGAACTGGTGTACGACCGCGGCGACGCGGCGTCGATGCTCCGCATCGCCTACGTGCTGAACCTCCTCGACGGAATCTAATACACTCTGGTATTCGGACTGGTATAGATTCTTGTACTTCCGGAACGACGGGAGAGATATGTACGGCCGCTCGCTGTTGACGCTGGAGGGGACGCCCTTCGCGGAGGGTGAGTTCTCGCGGTTGTGGCTCCTCGCCGCCGCGACGTACGGCGTCGGCGACGTCGTGACCACCATCGCGCTCATCTACTTCAGCGCGTCCGTCGACGAGGCGAACGTCTTGGTCCGTTTCGCCGTCGAGTCGTCCGGACAGGTCGGACTCGTCGGCCTCAAACTCGCCGTCCTCCTCGCCTGCATCGGCATCAGTCTCGCCGCGGCGAACGACGAGGACGCCTTCTCCTACTACCTGCCGCCGGTCGTGCTCTCCGTCGTCGGCGCGTTCGTGACGGCGTACAACGTCCGTCTGCTCCTCGGCTGAGCGCCCCCACCCGTCTCCGCGTCGGCCGCCGTGCCGCGGGAGCCCCGACGGTCCGCTCGCACCGTCCGACGCCCGGAGATAATCAGCGCTGCGAGAGGACGACCCGGACGTTCACCGTCGTGGTATCGCTCTGTATCTCGTTTCCGGCGACCGGGTCGACGCGCCACTCGATGTCGAGCGCTCGCGTCTCTCCCGGCCGGAGCGTCGCCGTGCCGACGTCGGCGGCTTCGAGCGCCGACAGGGGAACCCACGTGTCGTCGTCGCCGACGAGGTAGTCGTCGCCGACGGAGATGCGGACGGCGACGGCCGACGACAGTTCGCCCTCGGCGCCGTCGTCGCCGGCGTCGCGTTCGGGTTCCAGCAGTCCGTTCTCCCGGTCGACGACGTCCGCGACGCGCACCGAGAGGTCGCCGGTCTCCCTCCCTTCGTTGTGAGCGGATAGTCGGACGGCTCCGTCCGAACCCGGAACGACGCCGTCGAACCGGAGCGACTCGGCGGCCGCGCGGCCGACCGCGAGGTCGACCGGAGCGCGCTCCCCGCCCGAGTCGTCGTTGTCGTCCGCGCCGCGGTCGCTCCTCCCGGCCGTGCGTTCCGTACCGGCGACGGAGTTCCCCGTCGACCCCTCGTCCCTCGAGGCCGACGGCGTCGACGGGGCGTTCCGGTCGACGGCGTCTCCGCCGCCCCCGTCGCCCTCCGTCGCGGTCGATGCGTCGCCGAGCGAGTTCGACCCCGCGGCGGGCGTCGAGGTCTCCCGTCCGCTCGCGTCGACGCCGCTGGCACCGGACGGCGTCACCGTCGCGGCGACGTCCGAGGCGACGTTCGCCCCCGAGTCCCCGCTCTGCAGCACTCCGACGCCCGCGCCGCAGAACACCGACAGAACGACGAGAACGGCGAGGCTCCGCCGCCCGAAGGGCCAGGTGAGTCTCCCTTCGACTCCCCCGCTCATTCTCCGCCCTCCGTCGGTACGGTTCCGGTCGGTTCGGCGCCCGTCGGCTCCGGGGTCGCGGTCGCGTCGGTCGCAGTCGTCGGCTCCGGCGTCGGAGTTGCCGACGCTTCCTCCGCGGGCGCGTCCGTCGCCGTCTTCCGTTCGGTCGCCGTCTCCGTTCCGGTCTCGGTCGACCGCTCGCTGGTCGCCGAAGCACCCGAGGCGTTCGTGCCGTTCCTCGCGGACTCCGACTCGGTCTCTCCGCCGTCGCCGGCGACTGCGGTCGGCTCGAACGTGCCGACGCCGACGGAGACGACGGCGCGCTCTTCGTCCGCGAGCGCGCCGTACGTGACTCCCCCGCCGACCACCGAGAACACGACGGTGGCGACGACGAGCAGCGATAGCCGGGTTCGGAACCGGTCGCACGACTGGTCGCTCACGCGCTCTCCTCGGTTTCCGCGGCCCTGTAGAGGTCGTACAGTTCGCTCCCGCCGAGGAGGACCGCCGGCACGACGAGGAACAGCAGCGAACCGAGCCTCGTTCCGGCGAACGCGACGACGTACCCGACGTACGGGAGGTGGAACGAGACCGCGCCCACGACGTCGTCGGCGGGGACTAGTTCGGGGTCCGCCTCCTCGTTGGCGTCGCCCTTCGTCCGGAAGGCGCGTTCGCCCCCGTCTTCGACGACGGCGGCGACGCGGTGCGTCACGAGCGACGAACCGCTCCCGGCGGCGAGGTCCACGCTCTCGAACGTTATCACGTCTCCTTCGCCGATTTCGGCGACCGGACGGTCGGCCACGAACACGACGTCCCCCGCGTCGATGGCGGGAGACATGCTGTCCGAGAGGACGACGTAACTGTGACTCGCGCCGGCCAGTTGCGGCACGGCGTAGAGGACGAACGGGAGGACGGCGAGTGCGAACAGCACCAGGGCGGCCGTCTTGGCGGTATCGGTATGAGGTGTCATCGTTTGAATATGAAAAGTGTCCTATGAAACGTTCTGATGGATGAGAACCGCGCCGAATCGACTTATTCCGCGGCGTCGATGAGTAGTTCCACCGGTCCGTTGTTGCCGTCGCCGGTGTACTCGAACGTCACCGTACCGGTGAGCGTCAATCCGTCGGAGCCGTCGAGGTCGCTGAACTCAACGTACTCGCGACCGCTGTCGCTCTCCAGCGTGTTCGGCAGTGCCGCCGCCCCGTCGATGGAGAGGTCTTCCACCGTCACCGTCGCACCGTTCTCCCGCGAGGAAGCGATGAGCGCGAGTCGGGTGAAACTCCCCGAGTACGTGTTGGTGACCGAGTAACCGTTCGACGAGAGCGTGGTCTCTCCGTCGTCGGCTATCTCCAACTCGAAATCGTAGCTCTCGCCCGACTGGTACGTCGAGGCGTAGCCGCCGGCGGAGAACGAGGCGTCGGCGGTGGACTGGCCGCCGTCCTTCAGGCGCAGGTCGTAGTTGCCCTTCGACACCTTTAGCTCGGAGCCGAAGACCTTCTCGTAGGACGTCTGCGGGAACCCGGTCCCCGTCTCGCCCTGCGGGTTGTCCGTCTCCTGCGTGAGCGACAGCGTCATATCCGCCGTCACGCGGTCGCTCTGAACGGCGTTCCCCGCCGTCACGGGGAGGTGCCACTTGATGGGGATGGTCAGCTTCTCCCCGCCGTTCAGCGTGTACGACGGGTACGACTGACCCTCAAGGTCGCTGAGCGTCTTCCACCCGTTGCCGGGAATGTGCACTTCGAGGTACTCCGAGAGCTCCCCTTCGCTGTCGCCGTCTTTCTCGCTCTCGACCTCGCTCCGGCCGTTCTCGTAGTCCTGAACGGAATCGATGCTGCCCGTGAGCAACCCGGCGACGGTGCCTGCGTTCTTCACCGTGATCTTTTCTTGCCCGTCGTCCCCGGGCGCGATACCCTCTTCGTCGAGAATCGTTACGACGCCGTTCTGGCCGTTGACCGTCAGGTCGAGAGTGCCCGCCTGCACGTCCGCCTGTACGCTCTCGCTGTCGGAGAACAGTGCCATCGTTCCCGCCCCTGCCCCCGCGGACGCGAGGCCGATGGTGCCGAGTCCAGCCAGAATCTTGCGCCGCGACAGTTTGATGTTGGTGTTGTTGTCTGCCATTGGGTTTTCCACGTCTTTCGACGATTCGAGCCACGGCCGGACCCCCCTTATCTATGGTCTAAATTCGAGACTGTAACTAAAAGTTATAGGACACGAACGAACACGCTTAGAACGCTAATTCGTTCGTTTCAACCCCGATAACGACCGGTTAAGGCAGGGTACCGTCGGCGACCGTTGCGTCCGACGGCCCGACCGACCGCGCCGTGGACGGAACCACTTTTGCCGCGGGGGGTCGAAGCCCCGAATCAGAGACTTCGGCGGCGGACGCCCCGGAGTGTAAAGGTTTACAATTTATCGAGTGAACACCAATCCATGAAAGACTACTCACAGCTACACGACCCGAACGCGGAGTATACGATGCGGGAGCTCTCGGCCGACACGATGCAGGTCACGGCCAAGCGCGGGGGCGGCCGCGACGTGGAGATCACGGACGTACAGACGACGATGATAGACGGGAACTTCCCGTGGACGCTGGTCCGCATCTACACCGACGCCGGCATCGTCGGCACCGGCGAGGCCTACTGGGGCGCGGGCGTTCCGGAACTCATCCAGCGGATGAAGCCGTTCCTCATCGGCGAGAATCCCCTCGACATCGACCGCCTGTTCGAGCACCTCGTCCAGAAGATGTCCGGCGAGGGCTCCGTCGAGGGCGTCACCGTCACGGCCATCTCCGGTATCGACGTGGCGCTGCACGACCTCGCGGGCAAGATTCTGGAGGTTCCGGCCTACCAGTTGCTCGGCGGGAAGTACCGCGACAAGGTGCGCGTCTACTGCGACTGCCACACCGCCGACGAGGCGGACCCGCAGGCCTGCGCGGACGAGGCCGAACGCGTCGTCGACGAACTCGGCTACGACGCGCTGAAGTTCGACCTCGACGTCCCCTCCGGTCTGGAGAAGGACCGCGCGAACCGCCACCTCCGACCCGGCGAGATTCGACACAAAGTCGACATCGTCGAGGCGGTCACGGAGCGCGTGAAGGACCGCGCGGACGTCGCGTTCGACTGCCACTGGACGTTCTCGGGCGGGTCGGCCAAGCGCCTCGCGAACGCGCTCGAAGGACTCGACATCTGGTGGCTCGAAGACCCCGTCCCGCCGGAGAACCTCGACGTGCAGGAGGAGGTCACGAAGTCCACCTCCGTGCCCATCACGGTGGGCGAGAACCGCTACCGAGTCAGCGAGGAGCGACGCCTCATCGAGAACCAGGCGGTCGACATCATCGCGCCCGACCTGCCGAAGGTCGGCGGCATGCGCGAGACGCGGAAGATAGCCGACGTGGCGAACCAGTACTACGTCCCCGTGGCGATGCACAACGTCTCCTCGCCCGTGGCGACGATGGCCTCGGCGCACGTCGGCACCTCCATCCCGAACGTCCTGGCCGTCGAGTACCACTCCTACGAACTCGGCTGGTGGGAGGACCTCGTCGAGGAGACGGTCATCGAGGACGGTCACATCGAGATTCCCGAAGAACCGGGTCTCGGCGTGACGCTCGACATGGACGTCGTCGAAGAGCACATGGTCGACAACGAAGAGCTGTTCGACGAGGCCTGAACGGTCTCGTCGAGCCAGCGAGTCGCAGCGCGAACGAAGTGAGCGACCGTCTCGCGCGGTTCGACGAAGCGTAGCTTCGTCAAGCCAGCAAATCTCCGATTTGTGCTGTTCGACGAGGCGTAGAGCGGACGACGAACCACCGACTCGACGCTCTGTTGCGAACAGGCGGCGCCCCTACTTCTCCGAGACGACTGCGCCGCGCATCCGCGAACCGTCCCGGGTTCCCGCTCAGGTCACGCCGCGGAGTGGCCCCGGCTTCGTATTTGAACCCTCGTCTGCCGGGACGCCGAGATTTATCGGCCGCCCAGGCCATCGGTACCTCATGTCATACGAGGTCGACTACGACCTGTCCGACGACGACGAGAACGTCCACCACGTCTGGGACAACAGCCTCGACCCCCTGGTGACCGTCGAACCGGGAGAGGTGGTCCGCTTCGAGTGCCGCGACGCCCTCGACGGGCAGGTGGGGCCGGACTCCGGGGTGGAAGACTTAGCGAACGCGACGTTCGACCCCGTTCACCCGTTGACCGGCCCCGTCGCCGTCGAGGGAGCGGAACCGGGCGACGTGCTCGCCGTCGAACTCCTCGACTTCGAGCACAAGGGCTGGGGCTTCACCGGCTACATGCCCGGCGAGATGGGGCTCGGCCTCCTCCCGGAGGAGTTCGAGGAGGCGGGCCTGCACATCTGGGAGTTAGAGGAGGAGGTCGGCCACTTTGTAAACGGCATCGAGGTCCCCCTCGACATGTTCCCCGGCATCATCGGCGTGGCGCCCGGCGAGGACGGCGAGCACGACACCCTGCCGCCGTACGACACCGGCGGCAACGTGGACGTCAAGCACATGACGAAGGGGTCGACGGTGTACCTCCCCGTCGAAGTCGAGGGGGGCCTGTTCTCGACGGCGGACTGCCACGCGGCGCAGGGCGACGGCGAGGTGTGCGTGACGGGCATCGAGGCCCCGATGTACGTCACCGCCCGGTTCGACGTGCTGAAGGACAAATCCATCGAGCAACCCCAACTGAAGACGACGGGACCGTTCACGCCCACGGGGTCGGACGAACCGATGTACGCGACGACGGGTATCGCTCCCGACCTGATGGAGGCGACGAAGAAGGCGGTCAGGCACATGATAGACCACCTCGAAGCCGAACGCGACCTGACGCGCGGCGAGGCGTACATCCTCTGCTCGGCGGCCGCCGACCTGAAGATAAGCGAAGTCGTCGACGCGCCGAACTGGACCGTGACGGCGTACGTCCCGGACAGCATCTTCCCCGACGAGTGATTCGGGGTCAGTCCCCGCCGAACGCGTCCTTGAGTCGGTCCGCGATGGACTGCCCGACGGTCCGCGGGTCGGCTTCTATCAGTTCGAGTTCGTCGCCGACGCTCACGGTTCCGGCCTCCACGACGTTCGCGCAGATGCCCCCGCGCTTCTGCTTGAGTGCGCGCGCGACGCCCTCCTCGCCGGCGACCCGTTCGACGTGCGCGCAGGGCGGGCGGGGGCGCGTCCCGCGGAACGTCGCGTCGCCGACGCGGAACGTCGTCTTCAACAGGTCGTGGAGTTCCTCGCCGCCGACGCCGCGGACGACGATGTTGCGTCGGTGCCGGCCGTCGGTCAGGTCGATGCCCGTCTCGTCGAGAATCTCCTCTAAGGCCTCCCACGCGACGAACGTCACCTCGCAGACGTCGTACGGGGAGTAGTAGCCCGTGCCGAGCAGGTAGCGGTCGCCGCGCAGGCCGCCCTCGACGGCCTCGACTGACTCGTGCGACTCCATCGGCGCGCCGTCCTCGGGGCTGGTCCACAGTTGCTCGACGCGGCCGCGAATCTCGCTTTCGTTCTCTCTTTCGTCTCCGCCCTCGGTGTCGCTCATCAGCACACCGACCTCGGGTCGAAGCCCAGTCCCTGAAGGGCGTCCGCGTAGTCGTCGTACGCCACCTGAACCGTGTAGCCGGCGACCATCTCGGCGGCCTCCCACTCCTCGTCGCTCCCGCACAGCGATTCGAGCAGCGAGAGGCCCTCGGTCAGCGTCTCCGCCGTCTCCGCCTTCAACTCCCGCAGGACGTCCGCCGTCCGCTCGTCCGCCTCGTTGACGAAGAAGCCGACGAGTTGGTTGTACGTCCGCAGGCTGACGAGGGGCCGGCCGACCATCCCGCCGGCGACGCGTTCGACGGCCGACTCGCGCCCCCGGAGGTAGCCGTGCATCGGGCCCGGTTCGTCGTCCGGTTCCCACGCGCCGTCGAGTTCGTCGGTCACGCGCCGGAGGTGGTCGTCCTCCTGGTCGGCGACGGCGGCGAACGCCGCGCGCGCGGCCTCCTCGTCCTCGTCGTCGGCCCACCCGCGGAACGTCTCGCGGGCGGCGTGCTCGCTCGCCGCCGCCACGTCGAGGACGCGTTCGCGCGTCAGGTCGGCGTCCGTCAGCGCGACGAGCAGTTGCTGGGAGCCGAGTCGGTCCAACTGCGTCCGTTTTTCGGTCTCCACGGCCGACCGAAAGCTCTCGCCGTCCATATCCCCCTCACGCGCGGTGCGACCCTGAATGTTGGCCTGCTGGTGCTATCACCCGTGATACTGAGCCGGGAACGTTCATTACGCGGAATAGTCTCTGAACTGGTATGACCGACCAGGCGTTCGCCGTGAACGATACCAACAGACGCGGGGTGGACGGGGAGAACCTCGCGGCGAAACTCGGCATCGACGACGAGGAAATCGCGTGGCGGAAGTCGTTCAACCGCTTCGACGGCGAGGACGTCGAGCGACTGCGGGACCTCTCCGACGCGTTCGACCGCTCGGCCGACGACATCGTCGAGGAGTTCTACGAGCACCTGACGGGCGACCCGGCGGCGAACGAGATTCTCGGCCGGTCGAACAAGGGGTTCGACGCGCTCAAGGCCGACCAGGCCGCGTACCTCCGGTCGCTCGGCGCCGGCGAGTACGACCGCCGGTACTTCGAGCGACGCGCGCGCATCGGGAAGATACACGACATGCTCGACCTCGGACCGAAGTTCTACCTCGGCGCCTACTCGGTGTACTACGAGGGCCTCTTCGAGGCCGTCGCCGAGGACGTGAAGGCCGAGTACGGGGGCTCGGACGGGCGACTCGCCCGACTCGGTCTCGGGGGCGGCGTCGAGGCCGGAGGCGTCGACGGGGCGGTCGACGCGCTGACCGAGCGGATGCTCTCGGTGTTGAAACTGCTCCTCCTCGACCAGGGCGTCGCCATGGAGACGTACATCGACTCCTACAGCGAACAGGCCAGAGAGCAGGCGCGGCGCCGGCGCGAACTCGCCGTGCAGGTCGGCTCCGAACTCCGCGGCCCCATCGACGACGTCCACCGCTCGTCGCTCGTCGTCTCCGAACACGCCGAGGACATCCGCGACATCGCCGCCGAGCAGGTCCGGGACATGGAGTCGGTCGCCGACGAGGTGTCGCAGATGAGCGCGACCGTCGAGGAGATAGCCGCCACCTCCGAGGAGGTCCATCGCACGAGCACCGAGGCGGCCGAGCGCGCCTCCGAGGGGGAGACGGCCGCCGACGAGGCCATCGAGGTGATGGAGGCGGTCAGCGAGGCCGCCGCCGGCGCCTCCGAGGACGTCCGGAGCCTGCAGGAGCGCATCGACGAGGTCGACGGCGTCATCGAGACGATAAACGAAATCGCCGAGCGGACGAACCTCCTCGCGCTGAACGCCTCCATCGAGGCCGCCCGCGCGGGCGACGCGGGCGAGGGGTTCGCCGTCGTCGCCGCGGAGGTGAAGTCGCTCGCCGAGCAGTCCCAGACGCAGGCCGCCGAGGTCGAACGGACCGTCGAGCGCGTGCAGTCGGAGGCCGACGAGACGGTCGCCAGCCTCTCGCGGACCACCGGAAAGCTCCACGACGGCATCGAACTCGGCGAGGAGGCGATGCGGAGCCTCGGCGAAATCGTCGACTCCGTCGAGCGGACCACCGAGGGCATCGCGGAGGTGGCCGACGCGACGGACGAGCAGGCGCTGAGCGCCGAGCAGGTCACCGGACTCGTGGACAACACGCGCGAACAGGCGAAGACGGTCGCCTCGCGGGTCGACGACGTGGCCGAGGCGAGCCGCGAACAGGCCGGGCGGGTCGAGTCGCTCCGAGCGTCGAGCGAGCGACTCGCCGGCGACGCCGACGACGGCGCGACGGCCTCCCTCGACGACGGGGAGGAGTCGGCGTCGGCGCCGCGAGGTCCCCCCGAGTCGGTGCCGACCGGCGACCGGGACGCGCGGCCGTCCGCCGCCGTCGAGACCGACGGCGGGTCGACGGAGTAGCCGACCGACCCGAAAACTGCCCGACGGCGCGACCTTCGAGCCGAAATCGAGTCGGCGAACTGACCGCTCGAACGGCAACTATATTCTGTAGGAGAGTCGTATCGAGACTGATGACTCCCGAGGGACTGCACGAGCGAATCGAACGGGGTGGGTCGGTCTCTCTGCTCGACGTTCGGAACCGAGACGAACACGACGCGTGGCACATCGGGGGCGACGGCGTCGAGACGACGCTCGTCCCGTATTCGAAGTTCATGGCGGCCGCGGCGCGCGGCGACGTCGCCGCGACCGCCAGGGAGGCGGGTCTCGACCCCGACGAGCCGGTCGTCGTCGTCTGCGGTCGCGGCGAGGCCAGCGCGTACGTCGCGGACCTCCTCCGGGAGGAGGGCTTCGAGGCGGAGAACCTCGACGGCGGCATGCGCGGGTGGGCGCGCGTCTACGTCTCCGTCGTCGTCCCGGCGAACGTCGACGCGGTGATCCACCAGTACCGCCGTCCCGCCAGCGGATGTCTCGCCTACTTCGTCGTCTCGGACGGCGAGGCCGCGGTGATAGACCCACTCAGGCAGTTCACGGAGCGGTACGTCGCCGACGCCCGCGAGTACGACGCCGACCTCGTCTACGCCCTCGACACGCACGTCCACGCCGACCACGTCAGCGGCGTCCGGACGCTGGCCGACGAGACGGGGGCGACCGCCGTCTATCCCGAAGGCGCCCGCGACAGGGGTCTCGACGCCGGCACCGGCGCGGAGTTCGTCTCCGACGGCGACGAGATTCGCGTCGGGAACGCGACGCTCACCGCCGTCGACGCCCCCGGACACACGAGCGAGATGACCGCCTACCGCCTCGGCGACGTGGTGTTCTCGGGGGACAGCCTGTTCGTCGAGAGCGTCGCCCGCCCGGACCTGGAGGTGGGCGACGAGGGGGCGACCGACGCGGCCCGACAGTTGTACGGGACGCTCCGGTCGGTTTTCGGGGAGTTCCACGACGACGTCCGCGTCGCGCCGGCGCACTACAGCGACGCCGCCGACCGGCGGAGCGACGGCACCTACTCCGCGTACCTCGGCGACCTGCGGGACCGCCTCCCGCTTCTCATGCTCTCTGAAGAGCGGTTCGTGGAGGCGGTGCTCGCGGACATGCCGCCGCGGCCGGCGAACTACGAGGAGATAATCCGGACGAACCTCGGCCGCGAGTCGCCCGACGACGAGACGGCCTTCGAACTCGAACTCGGGCCGAACAACTGCGCGGTGTCGCAGGCGGACTGAGTTCGGCGGCCGACGCCGACTTCTTCGACTCGGACGGCCGCGCGCTCAGTCCTCAGTCGTCGTCCGCGGCGGGCGCGGCGGCCGAGGCGTCGTTCTCGATGCTCGGCGGGTAGACGCCGCGCTCCAGTTTGAGGTCGCTCTGCGGGCGCGCCATGCACGTCAGCGCGTAGTGCTCTCGCTCCTCGTCGGTGAGGCCGCGGGCGGCGGGTTGGACCACGTCGCCTTCGAGAATCTCCGCGGAACAGGCCAGACACATCCCGACCCGGCAGGAGTACTCCTGCGCGATTCCCTCCTCGATGCAGGCCTTGAGGATGGTCTGCTTGTCGGAAACCTGAATCGACTCGCCCGTCCCGACGAACTCGACGGTGTACTCGGTCATGACCCTCGATTTGCGTGACCGCGCCAAAACTCTTTATGGAGCGATTCGGTCGGCGAAGAGAGGTCGAATAGGGAGACGCGCCGGCGTCCGCCCTCAGGTCATTCCCTGTTCGGCGGCGCCCTCGCGTATCTTCTTCGCCCGCTTGCGGACGCACTCGACGTATCGCTGGATTCGGTCGGGTTTCTCGCCGTAGTAGGAGGCGACCCACTCGACGTCGACGTACGGTTGCGTCAGGAAGTAGGCGATGAGCGTGTCCCGCCCCGCCTGAATCATCTCCGGCGGGACGCCTCGCTCTCCCGTCCCCGCCTCCTGAAAGCCGTTGACGTCGAAGTAGACGTCGGCGTACAGCGTCGCCGTGTCGGCGTCGTCGAACTCGATTCCCTCGTGGTGCGGCGCCTCGAACCGGTAGACGGGTTCGGTCCCGGTCGTTCGCTCGACGATGCGGACGCCGAGGATGTACTCCCGGTAGACGGATTCGGTCTGTTCCTCGCGGGGTGCGTCGTTTGATTTTGACATTTTCGGTAGATGTATCGAAAGGGGGAAACGGAGCGCCCGGGGCGGCGGTCGGCGACTCGCCGGTCGCGGTCTCCGACCGACGACCGCAGCGACGAGTCCGTTTAGCTGCTGGACTCGGTTCCGGTTCCGGTCGCGGTCTCGGTCTCGGTTTCCGAGTGTTCGGTCTCGGTCTCGGTCTCGGTCTCCGCCTCCGTCTCCGAGTGTTCGGTTTCGGTCTCGCTCTCGCTCTCGGTTTCGGAGTCTTCCTCCTCGGTCTCCGTCTCGCTTTCCGTCTCGGTCTCCGCGTCCTCTTCGTACTCGCTCACGTTCTCCGCGGCCGTCCCGCCGAGGCTCTCCGGTTCGTAGACGTAGAGGCAGTCGTTGGGGTACGACCGGGCGGGACCGCCGAAGCCGTCCTCACAGCAGAGCACGCGGCCGTCGCGCATCGCGTAGACGTTGTCGATGTTGCGGAGCGAGTGGTTCGCCTCCTCCGGCGGGTCCGTGAAGTCCGGACCGACGATGACCGGTTCGAGCGTCGAGACGTCGTAGTCGTCTTCGAGTTCCGCGCGGTAGACGACGCCCCCGTCGACGCGGTCCATCCGAACGTCGCCCGTGTCGTCCGCGAGGTCGTCGTTGAACTCGGAGATGCCGAAGTAGACGTAGTCGCCCGGCCCGGCCTCGTCGACGCTGTCGACGCCCTCGGCCTTGTTGAACTCGATGGACGCGCCGATCTCCTTGGCGGCCGCGCGCGTCTCGAGGAACGGCACCTTCCGCAGTTCCTCGTCGACGCCGCCGGGGCCGTCCTCCTCGTACTGCTCGGCCCACTCGACGATCTCCTCGTTCGTGATGTAGTTCTGGTTGCCGTTGTGGATGACTTCGAGGTCCGCCTCGCGCAGCGCCGCCGCCGGGTCGTCGGCCCAACTCGTGTTGGCGTGCGACTCGAGGTAGTCCACTTGGGTGACGTCGTCGTACTCGGCGACCCACGACTCGACCTCGGCGTTCGTCGCCTCGCCGAGTTCCAGCCACTCCACTTCGAGGTCGACGTTCGCCGGCGACTTCCGCTCGCCGATCTCCTCGGCGTTCGCGGAGTCGTTCGTGATCTTCGGCGCGTACAGCGTGCCCGCCACGTCCATCGGGTCGGCGTACTCCGGGATGGGCGAGTTGGCCACGAACTTGTAGATGCCCTTGCTGTCGCCGTCCGAACAGCCGTAGACGGTCTTCTCGTCGCCCAGGATGTCCGGCGACTCCCAGGCGGCCCGGCCCATCACGTAGTACTTGACCGCTTCGGGCTCCTCGGCGGTCGGTTCGCGGAAGTCGACGAAGTAGCCGTACCGGTACGGGTTCGGGTAGACGTCGTCGATGGGCGAGGTCCGGAGGTTCCGCCCGTCGACCTGGTCGTTCTGGTCGGAGCCCAGGTAGTACGCGAGGAACTCGACGCCGGTCAGCGCCCAGTAGCCCTGCGGGCTGAAGTCCTCTTCGAGGTGACCGTTCTGCGCGTACGTCGATATCGCGTTTCCGATCTCGCTCGGGTTCGGGCGGTTCCAGAAGTGGTTGGCGCCGACGAGCGCCTCGCCGGAGCCCGCCTCGACGGTGTCGCTCACCGTGTGCGTCAGGTTGACGCGGGGATGCGCGTAGTTCTCCTCGGCGGAGATCATCGTGCCCCACGGGCTGAGGTCGCCGTAACAGTTGATTCGCGTTCCGCCGTGGGCGCGCAGCGATTCCGTGTTCGACAGGTTCATCGCGTTCTCCAGGTCGGCGCTCCACTCGCCGTCGTCGTCCTGGCTGATCGGAACGCGCGAGACGTTTCCGGGGCTGTTCTCCCAGTTGGTGAACAGGTAGCCCTCGGTCTCCTCCTCGTTCGAAGGGACGAACTGGTTGCAGTCGGGGTTGCTCCCGGCGAGTCCGTACTGCGTACCCGCGAAGTACGGCCGCTCCTCGCGGTCCGGTTCGAGGGCGTCCTCGCGGTAGATGTTCCGTCCCTCGGGCGTCTGCGAGACGCCGAGCAGTTCCTCGCCGTCGTTGATCTCGTCGCGCCCGTAGAACAGTATCTCGTAGTCCCCCTCCCCGGACTGAACGTCGCGCTGTTCCTCGTCCGTCTCCGGGATGCCGACCTCCTCGAAGTCGTCGTTGCTCCCGTCGAACTCGAAGTTGAAGCCGCTGAAGTAGCCCACTCCCGCCCGCCCGAACGGTTCGGGGTTCTCCTCGGAGGGGTGCTGGAGACTGTACAGCAGTCCCCCGTCGCGGAAGACGAACGGACCCGTCACTTCCGCCCCGAACGCCGTCGTCGAGAACCGCTTGAGGCTGCCTTTGACGCTCGGTGCCCCCGGCGTGTCAGTCTCTTCGACCTCTTCCGCGTCTTGCGCGCTCGCTACCCCTGCCACGCTTGCCCCGAGCGTAGCAGCCACGGATGTCGCCATCAGTTTGCGTCGAGTAAAGTCGACCATGCAAATCGATAGATATGACGACACGTTAAATAAATTTGTAATGGTTATACATACATATACCGAGAGTAATGAATCACACCTTGGACAATATATCCGTACGGGACAAAATTTGGAAGCAAAAGCGAATATTCAAAAATAAATACAGTGTATCGATACCTATCGGCCGGACGTCGCTCGCGGCCCCCGTTCGGCGTCCGGTGGCCGATTCCCGCGCGTCGGAGTCGCGGACCCCGCCCGGACCGCCGCGCCGCTTACTCCTCCTCGTCGGCCCGGACCGTCAGCACCGGCACGTCGGACCGCCGGACCACCTTCTCCGTGACGCTGCCGAGGAGGTAGCGGTCGAGGCCGCTCCGGCCGTGCGTCCCCATCACGATGAGGTCGCAGTCGTTCGCCTCCGCGTAGTCGAGGATGGTCTCGTAGGCCGACCCCGACTCCACGCTCGTCGTCGTCTCCACGCCGGCCCGTTCGGCCGTCTGGACCACGTGTTCGACGGCCTCCTTCCCTTCGGTCTCGAGGGACTCGACGACGATGTCCGTTCCCGCCTCCAGCGAGGCGTACGTCCCGGAGTCGACGACGTAGAGGGCGTGGATGGTGGCGCCGTACTGCTTCGCGAGGTCGACCGCGTTCTCGACGGCGCGTTCGGTGGCGTGACTCCCGTCGGTCGGCACGAGGATTCGGTCGTACATCGTTCGTAGTACGGCCACCCCCGTTTAGAAACTGTCCGCCGAACGGCGCGTCACTCGGCGCCGGCGTCCGCCTCGGTGCGGGCGTCGGCGTCCCCGCCGTCGCTCTCGTCGTCGGGGACGTTCCTCCCGACACCGTCCGGCGACTCGCCGCGGAACGCTAAAATCGCGTCTTCGCAGGCCCGAAGGCCGTCTATCCGCTCCCGCTCGGCCAACGACACCGTCTCCACGACGGTCCAGCCGTTGTCCTCCCCCCCGCCGTCGCCGTCTCCCTGCTCCCCGTCGAAAACGAGCCCTTTCACCCACGACTCGGTGGCGAGGATGACGGCGCCGGCGTCGCCCTCCTCCTCGATGGGGCTCGCGAGTTCCAGTGCGTCCGAGCGGTTGAGGTCCAGCAGTTCCTTGGCCGACAGCGGTCGCGGCGGCAGCGACTCCACGAGTGCCATGCTCGATACTCCCCCGCCGCCGTGCTTGTGCCTTCCGAACCGTCGGGACCGTCCGGACCGTCGGCCGGAGCGTGGGTCGGACCGAAAACTCGGACCAAAAAGCTTCTACCCGCGACCGCGGGAGTCTCCCCTATGTCTCTCGGAGACGCGCCGGACGACGCCGCGAGTCGTCGCCGCGGCGTCCGACTCGACGGGGTCGCCGCCGCCGTCGCCGTCCTCGCCGCGTTCGGCCTCCTCGCGCGCCTCGTCGACCTCGGCGCCCGCCCGTTCCACTGGGACGAGGCGCGCGTCGGCTACTGGTCGCTCCGCTATCTGGAGATGGGCTCCTTCGAGTACCGCCCCGTCGCCGGCGGCCCCCTCCTCTATCACCTCGACCGACTCGTCTTCGCCCTCGTCGGCGCGACGGACGCGACGGCCCGCCTGCCCGTCGCCGTCCTCGGCGCGGCGCTCCCGCTCTGTGCGCTCCTGTTCCGCGACCGACTCGACGGCGCCGAGACGCTGCTGTTCGCCGCGCTCCTCGCCTTCAGCCCGCTGTTCGTCTACTACTCGCGCTTCCTCCGCGGCGACGTCCCCCTCGCGCTGTTCGCGCTGGCGTTCGTCGGGTTCGCCGTGCGCGCCTACGACCGCCGGAGCCGACGCGACGCCTATCTGGGTGCCGTCGCCCTCGCCCTCGCGTTCGCCTCCTCCGGATTCGCCGCCGCCTACCTCCTGTGTTGGCTGGCGGCCGGCGTCCTCCTCCTCGACCAACCGAGCGCCGTCGTCGACGCCGGGTCGTCGACGCGCCGACAGCTCGCCGCGCTCCGCTCGCGCGTGGCCGGTCGGACCGGCGCCGCGGCGCGCGCGTCGCTCCTCTTCCTCGGAACGACCGTACTCTGCTTCGCCCCGCGCGCCGGCCCGCACGTCGACGCCGGCCTCTGGAAGCCGACGACGTGGCACCTCGTGCTGTACGAGTCCACCGTCGGGGCGCTCTGGTCGTTCCTCGGCGTCCGCGTGCTCAACCGCTGGCCGTACTGGACGCACTCGCTGTTCCCGTACGTCGAGGCGTTCGTCGACACCCTCCTCGGCGCCGCGCTTCCGGTGGTCGTCGCCGCCGTCGCCGTCTTCCTCTGGAACCGCTACGCCGGCGCGGCGCGCCGCCCCCTGCTCGACGGCTTCGCCTACTGGAGCGCGGCCGCGTTCGCCGTCCTCCCCGTCGTGACCGAGGTGTCTGCGCCGTGGGTCGCCGTCCACCTTCTCCTCCCGATGTCGCTCCTCGCCGCCGTCGGCGGCGCCGCCCTCCTGCGGCGCACCGTCGCCCTCGCCGACGGGACGGAGAGTGACCGAGAGCGCGACGCCGCGAGCGTCGCCGCCGTCTGCCTCCTCCTCCTCGCCGTCCTCGCGCAGACCGGCGCGGTGACCGCTGCGGGCGTGTACGGCCCCTCCGACCGCTCGAACGACCTCGCGCAGTTCGCCCAACCGAGCGACGACCTCGAACCGCTGTACGAGAACGCGACGGCCGTCGCCGACGGCGACCCCTCCACCCCCGAGGTGCTGTACGTCGGCGAGGAGTACTACACCGGTTGGGACCCCGGCAACGAGTTCCCGCCGACCGTCGAGTCGTGGGGCAACCGCCTCCCCCTCCCGTGGTACTTCGAACGCGCCGGCGCCGACGAGGTGAGCGCGGAGAACGCGACGGCCGTCGCCGACCGGGAGTCCGTCCCACCCATCGTCGTCACGGAACCGGAACTCGCGAACGCCGTCGAGGGCGCCCTCGGCGACGGCTACGAGCGGTCGACCTATCGGTTAGGACTGTGGGACCGCGAGACGGTCGTGTTCGTGCGGCGGTAGGGGACGGGGAGAAGCGCGAGGAGGGAAAAGCGGGATAGAACGCCGCCACTCGGCGGGTCGAAAGAGGAAGAACGTCTGTGTTTACCGACCGACTCAGCGGAAGCCCATCGCTTCGATCTGCTCTTGGTACCGGTTTCGGATGGTGACTTCCGTCACCTGCGCGACGTCGGCGACCTCGCGCTGGGTCTTCTTCTCGTTGCAGAGCAGCGAGGCGGCGTAGATTGCGGCCGCGGCGAACCCCGTCGGCGATTTACCCGAGAGCAGGCCCTGTTCGGCGGAGACGTCGATTATCTCGGTCGCCTTCGCCTGTACCTCCTCGCTCAGACCGAGGGCGGAGGCGAAGCGCGGGACGAACTGCTTGGGGTCGACGGGCTTCAGTTCGAGACCGAGTTCCTGGGAGATGTAGCGGTACGTCCGTCCGATCTCCTTCTGGGGGACGCGGGACACCTCCGCGACTTCGTCGAGCGAGCGCGGGATGCCCTCCTGTCGGCAGGCGGCGTACAGCGCGGAGGTGGCGACGCCCTCGATGGAGCGCCCGCGAATCAGGTCCTCGTTGAGCGCGCGGCGGTAGATGACCGACGCGACCTCTCGCACCGAACGCGGCACGCCGAGCGCCGAGGCCATGCGGTCGATTTCGGAGAGGGCGAACTGGAGGTTGCGCTCGCCCGCGTCCTTCGTTCGGATGCGCTCCTGCCACTTGCGGAGGCGGTGCATCTGCGAGCGCTTCTCCGAGGAGAGCGACCGCCCGTAGGCGTCTTTGTCCTTCCAGTCTATCGTCGTCGTCAGGCCGCGGTCGTGCATCGTCTCGGTGATGGGCGCGCCGACGCGGGACTTCGACTGCCGTTCGGAGTGGTTGAACGCCCGCCACTCCGGGCCGCGGTCGATCTGACGCTCGTCGAGAACCAAGCCGCAGTCGTCGCACACCAACTCCCCCTGGTCGGCGTCCGTGATGATATCCGTGGATTCACACTCCGGGCACGCGATGTGCTCCTCGGAACCCTTCTCCGCTTCCTGCTCCTGCTGACGCTGGCGGCTCGGACGTTCCATTATAAGGTTTGTGGTGAACGACGTATTTAAATCTTCGTATAAGAATGCCGATACACTGACGCGGGCTAACAACTAGTATCTATCGATTTTGTGGTTCAAGCGGGGGCGATTCTCAAATGATGCGATGTCTCTATCGGGCGAGTCCCGCCCTCGTTATACCGGCACCGACCCAACGGGTTCGCATGCGACCGCGCCTCCTCGCGTTCGTCGCCGTTCTCCTCGTCCTCGGCGGGTGTCTCGGCGTCGCGCCGTCCGCCCCGGAAGCGCCCCGAGAGACGCCGTCTCCGGCATCGGAGGCGGCGACGCCCGCCGAACAGAGCGTCCGCGTCACCGTCACGGAAGTAGTCGACGGCGACACCGTGAAAGTGAGGTACGCCGACGGGTCGCGCGACACGGTCCGTCTGCTGGGCGTCGACACTCCTGAAGTATATGGGTCGAACGCGCCCGACGAGTACGAGGGCGTCCCCGACACCGCGGCGGGGGCCGCCTGCCTCGACGCCGCCGGGGAGAACGCCTCGGCGTACGCGAAGGCGCGTCTCTCGGGCGAACGGGTGCGCCTCGTGTTCGACGAGACGTCGGACCGGCGGGGCTACTACGACCGCCTCCTCGCGTACGTCCACGTCGACGGCGAGTCGTTCAACTACGCGCTGGTCGAGTCCGGCCACGCGCGACTGTACGAGAGCACCTTTACCGAACGTGAACGTTACCGCGCCGCCGAGGCCGACGCCCGTGCGGCCCGACGCGGCCTCTGGTCGTGCGTCGACCCCTCGACGTCGGAACCGTCCGAGACGCCGTCGGGGAGCGTCACCGACGCCGAGATAGAGGTCGCCGAGATTCACGCGGACGCGACCGGCAACGACAACGAGAACCCGAACGACGAGTACGTCGTCTTCCGGAACGAGGGCGAGGAGACGGTCGACCTCTCGGGGTGGTCCGTCGTCGACGCCGCGGGCAACGACTACGCCTTCCCGCCGGGGACGAGACTCGAACCGGGCGCGGAACTCACGCTCAGGACCGGGAGCGGAACCGACGGCGCGGGGACGGTGTACTGGGGGCGGGGGTCGGCGGTGTGGAACAACGGCGGCGACACGATACGACTGCGGGACGGCGACGGCGCCGTGGTGCTGGAGCGTCGGTATTAGACGGAAGAAAACCCGAAGCGGCGGCACCGCTCGGCGCGATGAGTGCGGGAGTACGAACGTGAATGTGGGGGAATGGGGGCGCGGAGCGTGCGACCCCGTGCGAACGTCTCGAACGAGGCGGCTTCAGTCCCCGGGGCCGTTTCTCGCGGCGTCGAAACCCGCCGCCGTCCGGCGATAACCACGATATAATATTACTACTGGACATTCAGCAAGGCTTTTGTATGAACATCGGGTATGTAGCGACGACATGAGCACGACGCCCGCCCAGCAGTCGTCCGTGGTGAGAGACGTGGACGCGGCCGCCGTCCCCGAAGTGACGCCGGTATCGCTCTCGGCGTCTAGCCTCGATTCGACCGCTCCCGACTACCTGCGCGACCTGAAGGCCGGACTCGCCGCCGACGGCTACCACCCGGCGGTGCTGACCGTCGAGGCCGGCTTCGAGGAGGACTGCCCGTACGCGACGCAGACCGTCGCGGAGGACCTCCGCGCGCACGTCCGCGCCGCCGCCTTCCTCGGCGTCTCCCGCCTCGAACTCACCGTCACGGCGGCGGCCGACGAGGAGGCCGTCCGCTCGGCGCTCCGCGCCCTCGAGGAACGCGCCCGCCGCGAAGGCGTCGCGCTCTCGGTGTCCGGCGCCGTCTCCGCCTGATGGCGACGAAGGCAGCGCTGGAGACGCAACTCTCCGTCGTCGCCGGCTTCGAGAACCCGCGGGTCGAACTCGAACAGTACCCGACGCCGCCGACGCTCGCCGCCCACGTCGTCCACGTCGCGGACCTCAACGGCGACGTCGAGGGGAAGACGGTGGTGGACCTCGGAACCGGAACGGGGATGCTCGCCCTCGGCGCCGCCCTCCGCGGCCCCGCCCGCGTCGTCGGCGTCGACGTGGACGCGGAGGCCCTCGACACCGCCCGCGAGAACCGCGTCCGCGTCGGCACGACGACGCCCATCCACTGGGTCCGCGGCGACGCCACGCGCGCGCCCCTGTGCGTCGACGAACCCGCGACGGTGCTGATGAACCCGCCGTTCGGAGCTCAGCGCGGCCGCGAGCACGTCGACCGGGCGTTTCTGGAGACGGCGTCGAGCCTCGCGGACGTCTCCTACTCCGTCCACAACGAGGGGTCGCAGGAGTTCGTCGAGGCGTTCGCCGCCGACGAGGGCGGCGAGGTGACCCACGCCTTCCGCGCGACGTTCAGCCTCGACCGGCAGTTCGACTTCCACGACGCGGAGACGAAGGAAATCGACACCGAGGTGTACCGCATCGAGTGGCGCTGATCACTTGTACGTCTCCCGCTTGGCTATCTGTAACCGCGTCTCCCCGTTCTCCCCGTACTCGACGAACAGCTTTCGCTTCTCTCTGGTGAACGTCAAACCGTCGAGCGTCACCGACCGGTTGTCCGCCGGCAGGCGCGCCGCCACGGTTTCGTTCTCTCTCGTCACCCGCAGGTAGTACCCCTGCGGGGCCGCCGCGACGCTGACGTTCCGCCCGCCGACGACCGGTCCGGCCCGCACGGGGTCGGCGGTGTAGACGACGCGTGCGCTTCCCTCGTGGCTCAGGAGGACGCGGTAGGTGGTGTTGCCGCCGGTGACCGTCCACCCGTCGCGCAGGGCGTAGACCGTCTCCCGCCAGCCGACGCCGCCGAGGACGACGGCGGCCCGGCCGCCGAACGCGAGTCGCCCTTTCGTCACCGCCGTGGTCCAGATGCCGCGCTCCTCGCTCCTGACGACGACGCCGGAGGTGTTCACCGCCGTCGTCTCGCCGAACGCGCTCACGTCGACGGCGGCGGTCATCCCGTTCGTCACGCCCTCGGCGTACGTCACCTCGTAGTCGCGGACGGTCACCGTCTCGCCCGGCAGTCCGCCGTCGTCGGCGGTGTAGAGGTTGGCGACGACGGCCGGTCCGGTCATTGCCCCCGTGACGAGGATGAGACAGGCGGCGCCCGCCTGCCAGCGGCGGTGCGCGAACGCCCCGTCGAAGGCGCCTTCGAGGACGGACCGGTCCGACCCGACGACGGTGTAGGTGACGACGACGGCCGCCACCGCGACGAGGCCGACGCCGACGGCGCGGTAGAGCACGTAGGTGTCGCCGCCGCGGTACCAGTACACCGCCCACAGCGACTGCTGGACGCCGAAGATGACCGTCGCGGTCCACAGTCTGAGCGCCGACGGGCGGGCGTCTCTCGGTCGGCTTCTGACGACGGCGGCTCCGAGGAGAACGCCGACGAAGAGGCCGAACGCGTGCCCCTGAATCGCGATGTCCGCCCACCACGGCGTGATGTAGGCGGGGCGACCGCCGGCGGTGAGTTGCGGCGTCTGCACCGCCGTGTAGACGGTGCGGACGACGCTGCCACCGGCGAGGGCGACGACGGTGCCGAACGGGTAGTTGACGAGCGCGAACCCCGCGAAGGCGAAGACGACGCCGGAGAAGCCGATGATGGGGCCGATGGCGAACGCGGCGCTGAGCACGCCGACGACGAAGACGACGGCGGGGAAGACGACGAACGCGCGGACGTACGGGTTCGTCCGCCACGACCCGAACGACGTCGCCCCCCGTTCGCGCGGGAAGTGGCCCCACGCGTACTCGGCGAGGGGGGCGAACGCCGCCGCCCCGACGAGGTTGCCGACGAGGTGGCCGGGACCGTTGTGCGCGAACGCGGCGGTGAGCACGCCGAGCGGGTAGAAGTAGGACCACGCCCGGAACGGCAGCGTCAGCGGGTTGTACCAGTGGCCGAGGCCGCCCTGCACGAACAGGTAGACGGCGAGGACGCCGAGGAGGGTGAGGAGGCTGCCCCACGGCACCCCGAGGACGAACCTGCGCCGGAGCGCCGCCCCCCACCGCCCCGACGGTCGGTCGGCCGCGACGACGGCGGCCGCGGCGAGCACGAACGCGACGACGACCCCCGCGCGCTGAACGACTACCCATCCCGAAACGTCCATCGTTCGGGTCATTCGTCGGCGCGGTTAAGAATCTCTCGCAGGCGCGGACGCCCGTCTGGACGGCGCGACGGCTACGCGGCGCTCTCGGGGACGACGGGGCGACCGCGACGCGTCGAAAAATCCCGGCTCAGAGCTTCGATTCGGCGTCCTCGGCGAGTTCCTCCATCCGCTTGCCGACCCGGCCGGCGTTGGAGAACTCGTCTTCGCTCATCGCCGCCGCGAGGGCGTTACCGAGGACGAAGACGGCGTGTTTGTGCTCGCTCTTGGATTTGTGGACGTGCGAGGGCTCCACCGCGAGCTGATCGTACGGGTCGAACAACCCGTCGTCCACGTTCTCGCGAGCGGCGAAGTGGTCTTTGATGATAACCATCTGCTCGTGAAGTTCGAGGAGTTCGTCCTTGTGCATGGTCTCGGGTACGTGAGAGGTCGATTTAAGGGTTATTGGGTTTCGCTGACACGCCGGGTCAGAAGACGTACTCGTCCTCGTGTCCCATCATCCCGTCGTCTTCGAGGTGGTCGTCCTCGTCCATCGGACCGCTCGTCTTGAACGCCCGGATGCCCGTCGAGAGGAGTTCCTCGATGGCCTCTTCGCGGCTCATGAACTCACCCTGTTCGACGAGCTGTGCGATCTGCATCTCGAGGTGTTCGGGTACGCTGATGTTGACTTTCGGCATCTGAACGCCCGGGGGTTTGGAGTCGGCTTATTTAAGTCCTGCGCCCGACTTTTCCTCGAACGCCAACATCTGTGCCCGCTTTCGTGGGAATACGTTCTTTCGGTCCCAAGCGAAGTTTGCGACTCGAAACGGCCGTCAGACTTCGTTCCTCCCCCGCCGGAGTCGTCACCGTTAGGTGCGCCGCGGCGAACGGTCGGGTATGAGTCAGGACGTGACGGGCCTCTACGAGGAGTTCGGAGACGACAGGCTCCCGCCGGGTCAGCGCGAGACGTCCCGGTTTCCGGTGCTGTCGAAGAGCGGCACGCCGTCGTGGGACCGCGAGGACTGGACGTTCGAGGCGTGGGGCGCCGTCGAGGAGGAACTCGCCCTCTCCTACGAGGAGTTCCGCGACCTCCCTTCGGAGACGCAGATACAGGACTTCCACTGCGTCACCGGGTGGTCGAAGTTCGACTGCGAGTTCACGGGCGTCACGTTCCCGACGCTGGCGGAGGCGGCGGGCGTCCGCGACGGTGTCGACGGGCGGAGCTCGTCGGGCGACCGGACTACGTCCGGTAACGCCGAGCACGTCATGTTCCACGCGCTGGACGGCTACACGACGAACCTTCCCCTCGAAGACTGCATGCGCGAGGAGGTCATGTTCGTCTACGACTACGACGGCGAACCGCTCCCCGCCGACCACGGCGGCCCCCTCCGCGTCGTCACTCCGCACAAGTACGCCTACAAGGGCGCCAAGTGGGTCTCCGGCGTCGAGTTCCTCACCGAGGCCGAACGCGGCTACTGGGAGAAGCGCGGCTACTCGAACACGGCGAACCCGTGGAACGAGGAGCGGTACAGCTAACCGCGGCGAAAACAGCGCGCCGCGCCGGGATAGTCAGGTAAAAGGCTGTGGCCTCCTCAGGTTCAGCAAATGGCATCGCTGCGGACCGACGAGGCGGAGACGCACCTCGTCAGTAGGTCGGTCCCCGTGTCGGCACCGTCGTTTCGCGCCGTCCTCGACGCCGCCGAGGCGCCGCGGACCGTCTGGTCGGCCCCGGACGAGGCGACAGTGGTCGGAGAGGGCGCCGCCGCGACGGTGACCGCCGACGGCCCGAACCGGTTCGACCGGGTGCGCGAGGCCGCGGAGGAACTGTTCTCCTCGGGCGACGTCCACGCCGGCACCGAGGCCGCCCGGCCCCGCCTGTTCGGCGGGTTCGCGTTCCACGCCGACAGCGCGCACGGGCCGCCGTGGGAGGGGTTCCCCGGCGCCCGCTTCGTCTTCCCGCGCGTGCAGGTGACGTACACCGACGACGGCGCGTGGCTCACGGTCAACGCCGTCGGTCCGGACGCGGATTCGGAGGCCGTCGAGGAGCGCCTCGACCGCGAACGCGAGCGAATCGCGTCGCTCCCGGACGCCGGCCCCGTCGCGGACCCGCCGGGTGTCGTCGACAGGCGGCGGACCACGGCCAGAGACGACTGGAACGCGAGCGTCGACGCCGCCGTCGACCGCATCCGCGCGGGCGACCTACTGAAAGTAGTGCTCGCGCAGGCGCTCGAAGTGGACCTGGAGGCCCCGCTCTCGGTTCCGGACGTGCTGGAACGCCTCGGCGACGCCTACCCCGAGTGCTACCGCTTCCTCGTCGAACCGGAACCGGAACCGGACCCCGAATCCGGACCGGAGTCCGACGCCGCGGCCGACCGTCCGCAGGCGTCGTTCTTCGGCGCGACGCCGGAGCGACTCGTCAGCCTCCGCGGCCGGACCGTCGAGACGGACGCGCTGGCCGGAACGACCGGTCGCGGCGAGACGCCCGCCGAGGACGAGTGGCTGGCGCAGGAGCTGTTGAACGACGAGAAGAACGTCCACGAGCACGAACTCGTCGCCGAGACGGTCCGCGAACAACTCGCCCCGTTCGCCTCGTCGGTGAACGCCCCCGAACGCCGCGTCAAGCGCCTCGCCACCGTCCAGCACCTCTGGACGCCCGTGACGGCGACGCTCTCGGAGAACGAGCACGTCCTCTCGCTCGTGGAGGCGCTCCACCCGACGCCCGCCGTCGGCGGCCTGCCGCCGGAGACGGCCTTGGAGACCATCCGCGACACCGAACCGTTCGACCGGGGCTGGTACGCCGCGCCCGTCGGTTGGATAGACGCCGCGGGCTACGGCACGTTCGCCGTCGCCCTGCGCTCGGCCGTCGCCCGCGGCGACGTGGCGACGCTGTTCGCCGGCGTCGGCGTCGTCGAGGACTCCGACCCCGACCGCGAGTGGGACGAGGTCCAACTGAAGTACCGCGCCCTCCTCGACGAACTGGAACGCTGATTCTCGACTCTCGATACCACAAACCATGACCGCACCAAACCGAAACGTCCTCTGGGCGCACGCCTTGGTCGACGAACTCGCCGCCGCCGGCGTCGACGCCGTCTGCATCACGCCCGGAAGCCGTTCGACGCCCCTGACCGAAGCGTTCGCCGACCACGACGACGTCCACGTCTTCTCGCACCTCGACGAGCGTTCGTCCGCCTTCTTCGCCCTCGGGCGCGCGCGCCGCACGGGCGAGGTGACGCCGCTCGTCTGCACGTCCGGCACCGCCGCGGCGAACTTCCACCCCGCGGTAATCGAGGCGTCGCAGTCGCGCGTGCCGCTGCTCGTCCTCACGGCCGACCGCCCCCCGGAACTCCGCGACTCCGGGGCGAACCAGACCATCGACCAGGAGAAGCTCTACGGCGACGCCGTCCGCTGGTACAAGGACGTCGCCGAACCCGAGGCGACGCCCCGGAAACTCCGCTCGCTCCGGACGACGGCGGCCCGCGCGCTGGCGAAGGCGACGGGGACGCCCGCCGGACCGGTCCACCTCAATTTGCCATTCAAGAAGCCGCTAGAACCCGTCGAGGTGGAGGGCGACGTGCCCGCGGACCTGCCCGAACTCGCCGCCTCGGGGCGCGAGGAGGCGTTCGTGTCGACGACGGAGGGCGTCCCCGAACTCGACGACGACACGCTCCGCGACCTCGCCGACCGACTCTCCGAACCCCGCGGCCTCGTCGTCGCCGGCCCCGCGGACGCGCCGGGCGTCGAACGCGAGGCGCTGGCGGCGTTCGCCCACGCCACCGGCTTTCCGATACTCGCGGACCCCCTCTCGGGCGCCCGATTCGGCGGACACGTCCGCGTCGCGCCCGTAATCGGCGGGTACGACGGCTTCCTCGACCCCTCGGTGACCGAGCCGTGGCCCGACCCGGACGTGGTGTTCCGCGTCGGCGCCTCGCCAACCTCGAAACCGCTGCGGAAGTACCTCGCCCGCGTCGACGCCGAGCAACTCGTGGTCGACCCGGCCGCGGGGTGGCGCGAGGCGGAGTTCACCGCCACGGACCTCGTCGTCGCCGACCCCTCGCGCCTGATGGGTCGGCTCTCCCGTCTGCTCGCCGGTCCCGGCTCTCCGGAGTGGCGCCGCCGCTGGGAGGACGCCGACGCGACCCACGAGTCGGCCGTCGCCGACGCCGTCGACGCCGCCGAGTCCGAGGCGTTCGAGGGCCGCGTTCTCGCGGACATCTTCGAACTCGCACCGGACCCTGCCACAGTATTCGTCTCGAACTCCATGCCCGTCCGCGACGCCGACCGCTTCGCCGCGCCCTCGACGAAGAGCCTCACCGTCCTCGGCAACCGCGGCGCCTCCGGCATCGACGGAATCGTGTCGACGGCGCTCGGCGCCGGGTCGGCGACGACGGACGACCTGACGCTCGTCACCGGCGACATCGCCTACTACCACGACATGAACGGCCTCCTGGCTATCGGCCGCGCGGACGTCGACGCCACCGTCGTCGTCCTCAACAACGACGGCGGCGGCATCTTCCACATGCTTCCGATAGAGAAGTTCGACCCGCCCTTTACCTCGCAGTTCAAGACGCCGCACGGTCTCGACTTCGAACCGAGCGCCGACCTCTACGGCCTCTCGTTCGCCCGCGTCGATGCCGAGGACAGAGATGGGTTCCGCGAGGCGTACGAGGCGGCGACGGCGAGCGAGGGGTCGCACGTCATCGAGGTCACCTCCGACGCCGAGGCGAGCCACGGGGTCCGCGAGGAGATACGAGAGCGGGTCGTCGGCGAACTGCGCGAGTAAGAGCCCTCGACGCCGACCGCGACGGTGCGTTTTTCACCCCCGACGTCCACCTACGTGATATGTCACGAGGCGTCACCGACCCCGAGACGGAGGCGAGGCAGGTCCGCGCGCGCGAGGAGAACGACGAACTCGGCCGGTGGCTGGAGAACCTGTTCGACGGCACGGCCGAGGCGACGGTGCTCGGACTGCCTGCCCTCGTCGCCGCAACCTTCTCCGGGAGCCTCCTCGCCTCGTCGGCGGCGCTGGGCGCGGCCGTCGCCCTGTCGTTCGGCGTCGCCGCCTACCGGAACGGGAGCCTCACCTTCGGACCCGGGTGGCCGCCGTTCTCGCTGTTCTACGTCGGCGTCCGGACCGTCTGGTACAACCTCGTCTACTTCGCCGCCATCTACGCCGTCATCGGCACGGGCCTGTTCGAGTCGACGCCGTCCGGTCTCGCCCTCGCCATCGTCGCCGGCGCCGCCGTCGCCGCCGCCGCCGTCCTGACGTTCCCGTTCGTGGCGAACGGCGTCGAATCGGCGCGTCGGCTCTGAGCGCGGAGAAGCGCCCTCACCGCGAGCGAACGCAGTGAGCGAGCGGGCCGACGACCGAACGGAGGGCGGCGAAGCCGCCCAAAGTGAGGGAGGAGCGCTTTTGGTCCAGCTTTTGCCGAGGGCTGCCGAAGGCAGCCCACAGCGTGAAAGGTGGGAATCTTTTTGCGCGCACCGTCCGCCTCGTCGGTATGGTCTCGGACATCTTCGACGCCGACCGCTGGGAACCGGTCGACGGCTCCGCCGACTTCGACGATATCACGTACCACGAGGCGGTGGACGTCCCCGCCGTCCGCATCGCCTTCGACCGCCCGGAGAAGCGCAACGCGTTCCGCCCGGGCACGGTCGACGAACTGTACGCCGCCCTCGACCACGCCCGCAAGCGGGCCGATATCGGCTGCGTCCTCCTCACGGGCAACGGCCCCTCCGAGAAGGACGGCGGGTGGGCGTTCTGCGCCGGCGGCGACCAGTCGGTCCGCGGCGGGTCGGGCTACGAGTACCGCGACGACGACGAGGCCGACGAGGGGGAGGACGAACTCGTCCGCGAGGCGAAGGCCGGCCGCCTGCACGTCCTCGAAGTCCAGCGTCTCATCCGCTTCATGCCGAAACCCGTCGTCGCCGTCGTGCCGGGGTGGGCCGTCGGCGGCGGCCACTCCCTCCACGTCGTCTGCGACCTGACGCTCGCCTCCGAGGAGCACGCGAAGTTCCTCCAGACGGACCCCGACGTGGCCTCCTTCGACGCCGGGTTCGGCTCCGTCTACCTCGCAAAGCAGGTGGGACAGAAGAAGGCGAGAGAGGTGTTCTTCCGCGGGAAGACCTACTCCGCCGAGGAGGCCGTCGACATGGGGATGGCGAACGAGGCCATCCCGCACGAGGAACTGGAGGACGTCGCTCTGGAGTGGGCCGAAGAGATGACGAACAAGTCGCCGATGGCGATGCGGATGCTGAAGTACGCGTTCAACATGACCGACGACGGCCTCGTCGGCCAGCAGGTGTTCGCCGGAGAGGCGACTCGGCTGGGGTACATGACCGACGAGGCCCAAGAGGGCCGGGACGCCTTCCTGGAGAAGCGTGACCCCGACTTCTCCGACTATCCCTGGTTTTACTAACCCACCTTTTTACTTCGTCGGGTGCGCCTGCGGCGCACCGCTCCTCGCAAAAATCTGGACCAAAAAGACGCCGCGACGAGCGGAGCGAGTCGCGGTACGACCGCTCGTCTTACCGCACCGCCGGCCGGACTCCATTTTGCAGTCGTCGGTAGAATCCCGTGGTCAACCCCCTGCCGTCGCTCCGCGTTCGATTTCGGAACTCGACGCCGCAGAACCGTCGCTCCCGGTCGTTACGTCGTGGAAGGGTGTGTCGTCGCGGAGAGTGAAGCCGCGAGACTCACCTGGCGAACCACAGTCGGAGTAACGGGTTCGATGAATAAGTAGTTTCTGGAGAATATCATCTCTCGAAGTAACCCCGCTGAATAAAGAATGTTGTTCGGTTTGACAGTGTGCGCTGCTCGCTTTCGGCCCCGGTCGTCTCCCGTCACCGGCGTTCGCCGGGAAACCGAACTTTGACGCCCGCGCCGTCCTCAACTGCACTAAATGAGTACGCAGGACATCTCGCGGACGAAGGCGTGGGTGATGGCCGCGCGCCCGCAGACGCTCCCCGCGGCCGCGGCGCCCATCCTCGTCGGCGCCGGTCTGGCGTTTCACGACGGCGTGTTCGCCGCCCTCCCGGCGCTCGCCGCCTTCCTCGGGTCGGCGCTCATCCAGGTCGGAACGAACTTCGCCAACGACTACTACGACGCCGCGCAGGGCGCCGACACCGCGGACAGGGAGGGGTTCACCCGCGTCACCGCGGGCGGCCTCATCGAACCCGCGGAGGTCAAGCGCGCGATGTACCTCACTTTCGCCGCCGCCGTCGCCCTCGGCACCTACCTCGTCTACGTCGGCGGCCTCCCCATCCTCGTCGTCGGCCTCGTCTCCGTCGCCTCCGGCATCGCCTACACCGGCGGGCCGTACCCCCTCGGCTACCACGGCCTCGGCGACGTGTTCGTCTTCGTCTTCTTCGGCGTCGTCGCCGTCACCGGCACGTACTACGTGCAGGCCGCGGCCGTCCTCGCGGACCCCCTGAGCGTCGGCCTCCCGGCGAACACCGTCACCGTCGAGGCGTTCGTCGCCTCCCTCGCCGTCGCCGCCGTCTGCACGAACATCCTCGTCGTGAACAACGTGCGCGACAAGGAGGAGGACGCTACGACCGGAAAACGGACGCTCGCCGTCCGCTTCGGCTACGGCTTCTCCCGGGCGGAGTACGCCGCCATGCTCGTCCTCGCCTACGCCGTCCCGCTCTGGTTCCTCGGCCGCGAGGGGTTCGGCGTCGCCGTCCTCCTCCCCCTGCTCACGCTCCCGTACGCCATCTCCGTCGCGCGGACGGTGTTCACCGAGACGTCGGGTGCGGCGCTGAACCCGGCGCTCGAACGGACGGGGAAGCTCCTGTTCGCGCACTCGCTGCTGTTCGGAATCGGCCTCTCGGTCGCGGAGTTCCCGTTCTGATGCGTCTCGAACGGTTTTCGCTGCGACTGGCCGACCCGCTCGAAACCGCCAACGGCCCCATCGAGGCGCGGGAGGGGTTCCTCGTCCGCGTCGGTGGGCCCGGCGGCGACGGCGGCAGAGCGGAGGACGGCGACGAAGACGGAAACGGCGACGGACCCGCGTCGGGACTGGGCGAGGCGACGCCGCTGCCGGGGTGGACCGAGTCGCTCGACGACTGCCGGGCGGCGCTCGACGGGGGAAATCCAGACGCGACGACCCCCGCCGCGAGGCACGGCGTCTCGCTCGCTCGCGCGGACGCCGACGCCCGCCGCGCGGGCGAACGACTCTGCGACCGCCTCGCGGCCGAGGGCCCGTTCGACTCCGACGGGGTGACCGACGCCGTCCCCGTGAACGCCACCGTCGGCGACGGAACTTCCGAGGAAACGGCCGACGCGGTTCGCGACGCCGTCGACGAGGGGTTCGACGCGGTGAAGGTGAAAGTCGGCGCGCGGGAGGCGGCGGCGGACCGGGAGCGACTCCGCGCGGCCCGCGACGCCGCGCCGGACGCCGAACTCCGCGCGGACGCCAACGGCGCGTGGGACCGAGAGACGGCCGAGGAGATGCTCGACGCGGCGGCCGACCTCGGGTTCGCGTACGTCGAACAACCGCTCTCCGCCGAGAATCTGTCGGGTCTCGCGTCCCTCCGCGGGCGCGGTGTCGGCGTCGGCGTCGACGAGTCGCTGGCGTCGCACTCGGCGCGCGAGGTGCTCGCGGCCGACGCCGCCGACGTTCTCGTCCTCAAACCGATGGCGCTGGGCGGTCCGGATCGGACGCTGGACGCGGCGCGGGCGGCCCGCGACGCCGGCGCGGACGCGGTGGTCACGACGACTATCGACGGCGTCGTCGCCCGCCTCGGCGCCCTCCACGTCGCCGCCGCCGTCCCCGACGTCCGGGCGTGCGGTCTCGCCACCGGGTCGCTCTTAGCGGAGGACCTCGGCCCCGACCCGGCGCCCGTCCGCGACGGCGAGATGACGGTGCCCGAGGGTCCGGGACTGGCGGGCGGCGCTTTGGACTCGCTGTACTGACCCGACTCGTCTCCCGAACCCGAGCGGTCGACCGTGTTCTTTTGTGCGCCGCGCGCGTCCACGTCGCATGGCCGAAGAAACTGACAACTCGGTGTCCGTGGTTCGGGAGGCGGGCGTGGTGACGGTGACGCTCGACCGACCGGACGTGCGGAACGCGCTGACGGAGGACGTGACCGCCGGCCTCCGCGACGCCTTCGACTCGCTCGACGACGACACGCGCTGCGTCGTCCTCGAAGGCGCCGGCGGAGCGTTCTGCGCCGGCGGCGACATCAACGCCATGATGGAGGTTCGCGGGGGCGAGAAGTCGATGGAGGAGGCGGTGCGGCACGTCATCGACGACACGGCCGGCGCGGTGAAACGCGTCCACGACTGTCGGTTCCCGACGGTGGCGAAGATAGACGGCCCGGCCGTCGGCGCGGGCGGCGCACTCGCCCTCGCCTGCGACCTCCGGGTGTTCTCGCCCGAGGGGAGAATCGGCTTCAACTTCGAGCAACTCGGCCTCGCCGTCGATTCGGGCGTCTCCTACCTCCTGCCCCGCGAAGTCGGCGCGGGCGTCGCCAAGGAACTCGTCTACACGGGCGAGGTGCTCGACGCCGAACGCGCCGCGGACCTCGGGTTGGCGAACCGCGTGTTCGGGACGGCGGGCGACGGGGAGGGGAGCAGGCGAGGAGACGGAGACGAAGACGAGTCGTTCGAGGACGCCTTCGACTCGTTCGTCGGCGAACTCGCTGCCGGTCCGACGGCGGCGCTACGGACCTCGAAGCGCCTCCTCCGCCGGGGATTCGAGACGTCGCTCGACGCCGCCATCGAACACGAGGCGGCGGCCCAGGCGTCGCTGTTCGGCACCGACGACCACGCGGAGGGCGTCGACGCCTTCCTCGAACGCCGGGACCCCGAGTTCGGGGGGCGATAATTAGAATCAATTTTGATAATTTACGGAGTGGGTTTTTATCCCCGCTCGGGATGTATTCGGTATGAGCATCCGAGAATGGGCCGCGTTCGGCATCGACCTCGCACACATACTCCTCCTCAGCGTCGTCTACGTCGTCGGTCTGACGGCGATGACCGCGAATGCGCGCGTCCGACGGGCGTGTCTCGACATCCGGACGTCCGCGGACTGGCGGTCGAACGGGCGTCCGAACTGAGGGCGTCGGCGATATCGAAATCAGTACTGATATTTTGGCTCGGCGGTGACGGAGTCGGCGCGGAGCGGTGACTACTTGTCCGGTCCGCGTGTCGGAGGCGCCGTGAGCGAGAATCTCTCCGTCACGGTCTGGAACGAGTACCGACACGAACGCGACAGCGACGAGGTGGCCGAGGTGTACCCCGACGGCATCCACGCGGCCGTCGCCGAGGGCTTCGACGAACGCGGCTTCGAGACACGGACGGCGACGCTCGACGACCCGGAACACGGTCTCTCCGAGGGCGTCCTCGCGGATACGGATGTGCTGACGTGGTGGGGACACCGCGCCCACGACGAGGTGTCCGACCACGTCGTCGACCGGGTGGTCGAACGCGTCCGCGAGGGGATGGGCCTCCTCGTCCTCCACTCGGGACACTACTCGAAGCCGTTCAAGCGCCTGATGGGCACCTCCTGCTCGCTGAAGTGGCGGGAGGCGGACGAGAAAGAGCGCATCTGGGTCGTCGAACCCGGTCACCCCATCGCCTCCGGAATGTCCGAGTACCTCGAGGTTCCCGAGGCCGAGATGTACGGGGAGCGCTTCGACGTGCCCGCGCCGGACGAACTCGTCTTCACGAGTTGGTTCGAGGGCGGCGAGGTGTTCCGGTCGGGGTGCTGTTACACCCGCGGGTCGGGCAAGGTGTTCTACTTCCGCCCGGGCCACGAGACGTACCCCATCTACCACCGCGACGACATCCGCGACGTCCTCGCCAACGCCGCCGAGTGGGCTGCACCCTCCGACGGCCCGGAACCGTTCTTCGGCAACGCGGACCCGCTCGAAGACGTCTGAACGGTCGACGCCGGTCTCAGTTCCCCTCTTCGCCTCCGCCTCCGTCTCCGTCTCGAAACTCGCGGTGGAGAGCGAGCGCCTCGGCTTCCAGGACGGGGCCGACCACGTCGACGTCGCGGCCGCGTCGCTCGAACACCTCGCCGCAGGGGACGCCCTCGCTCCCGCCGAACTCCTCGGCGAGGCGGGCCCCCGAGACGCCGTAGACGACGGCGCCGACGTTCGATATCGAGAGCCCGCCCGAACACATCGGGCAGGGCTCGGTGCTCGTGTACAGCACCGCGCGTTCGCGCTCTCCGGGGGTGAGTTCGCGCGCCATCCGCCGCGCGACGGTGAGTTCGGGGTGGAGCGCCACGTCGTCCTCCGTCCGTTCGCGGTTCGTCTCCTCCATGACGACGGCGCCGTCGACGACGAGCAGCGACCCGTACGGGCCGTCGCCGCGGGCGCCGGCCTCGCGCGCGAGAGCGATGGCCCTCTCGACGTAGCGCTCGTGGTCGAGCGAATCTAAGTCGGGCATCGTCGGGGGTTCGACGCGTCGAACCAAGAAGCCTCCACGTCGACGCCGCCTCGCGGGGACGGGCCGCACTCGCTGCCCGCCCCGCCGGCGCCGGGCAGTATAAACCGACCCCGCCCTACCGGACGACTATGGCAGACCCGACATCGGGGCAGCGAAGGCTCATCCTCGGCCTCTTCGTCGTCGCCTTTCTCGTGTTCGTCGCCGGTTTCGTCGTCATCGCGTTCCTCTCGGGAGCGGTCTGACCGGGCGGCCGCGCTCCCGCCGCCCGGCGCTCAGTTCTCTCCGTCCCCGTCCCCCGGGCGGTGGGTGACGCCCTCCTGCTGGTCGGCGCGCTTGCGCCGGAGGGCGGCGGCGGCGTTCGAGGCGTCGTAGCCGAAGTAGACCTCGTCGGCGTAGGCCTCCGCCACCTCCGTCGCGTGGATGAGGTCGTCCATCTCCATCTCGGCGTCGACGGCGTACAACTCGATTGCGAACGGGACGTCGAGCGGTTCCAGAAGCGACCGGAAGCCCTTCGCGATGGTCTCCAGCCAGTAGGTCGTCCCGTAGTGGACGTCGTACAGGGGGACGACGAACTCGTCGACGTGCTCCGCGAGCGCCTCGATGTCGAGGCCGGCCCGTTCGTAGAGGTGGCCGGGGTACGGGTCGGGGTACAGGGTGAGGTATGTCCGGCCGGGGACTCGCTCGGCCGCCTCGGCGACGAACTCGGTGATGACCTCCGCGCGCCAGGCGTACCAGTCGGCCTCGTCGCCGTCGGCGCCGTTCTCCGCGACCCACTCGTCGAACAGTCGCTCGCAGCGCTCGCAGTGACAGTAGCCGTCGCGGGGGAAGCCGACGTCGTCCAAGCGGACGTCCGCGTTCTCGGCGGCGCAGTCCGCGACGATTTCGAGTAAGCCCGCGCGGTAGTCCTCGTTCGTCGGGCAGATGTACGCCCAATCGAAGAACCGCTGGTCGCGGGTGGCGAGGTTCCCCTCGTCGTCGACGGGGACGAGTTCGGGGTTGTCCTCCGCGGCGGCCGTGTCGCCGAAGCACGACACCATGTTCACCGCTTCGGGGAGGGGTTCGGCCGCCCGACCGGTGACGTCTTTGACCTCGTAGAACGCCCGGTCGAAGTCGGGCCACTCCACTTCGTCCGGGTTTCGCGTGACGACGCCGTACATGACCCGACGTTACCGAGGGAGGGGCATGAGTCGTTCGCTCCCGGCCTTCCGTCGAGGCCGTCGCTGGTCGGACGACGCCACGAAGAATCGGAACGAGAACCGAAGCGGCCGCGCGCGACGCCGCGCGGTGCGGCGACGGCCGTTACGGTCTCTTACTCCTCGACTTCGACTTCGATGGGTTCGCTCCCGCCGGAGACGAGGACGTAGACGACGGCCACCAGTGCGAGCACCACGAGCAGTTTTGCTTTTCCGGACATGTTCGACGATACGACGGTTCGGTACAAATGCGTTCCCCTCGCTGTCGCGCGGTTCCGCGATAGTTCTGTCGCTTCGACAGAACGTTTTTATCCTCTCACGTCGCCCTCTCTGTTGGATACGACCGAAATGAGTGCAGATGGCGAGCGTGTTCGCGTGCTCTACGTCGACGGCGACGCCGGCCGCCGCGACCGCTTCCGGACGCGGTTCGAGGCCGACGCCGCGGAGCACACGCTCCGGACGGCCGACACCGCCGAGGCCGCCCTCGCCGCGCTAGCGTCGGCCGGGCCGCCGTCCTGTCTCGTCGCGGTCCCCTCCCTGCCCGACGGCGACGGACTCGACCTCATCCGCGACGCCCGCCGCCGATGGGAGGAGCTTCCGGTCGTTCTCGCCGTCATCGAGGGTTCGGACGAACTCGCCCGCGACGCCGTCGACGCCGGCGTCTCCGCCTACCTCCCCGCCCGCTCCGAAGAGGAGGTCGGAGCGCTCGTCTCCCGGACGGTCGCGCTGGGTCGAACCACCCGTCCTCCGTCGGGGTACGCCAGTCCAGGAGCGTTCCTGCAGGACGCCGTCGACGCCCTCGACGACGTGTTCTACGTCTTCGACGCGGAGTTTCGCCTCGTCCGCTGGAACCGCCGGCTGAGCGAGCTGTTCGGGCTGACCGACGAGGAACTCCACGGGATGCGCCCGACCGAGTTCTTCCTCGAGGCCGACCGCTCGGCGGTCGAACGCGCCGCCGCGACGGCCGTCCGGGAGGGGGAGACGACGGTGGACGCGCGCGGAGAGACGACTGAAGGAGTCGTGCTCTTCGAACTCACCGGACGCCGCCTCACCGCGCCGGACGGCAGCCTCGTCGGCCTCTGCGGCGTCGGCCGCGACGTGACAGACCAGCGGCGCCGGGAGCGACAGCTCCGCCAGCAGAACGAGCGGTTAGAGGAGTTCGCCAGCGTCGTCACGCACGACCTGCGGAACCCCCTCGCCGTCTCGACGGGCTTTCTCGACCTCGAACGGGGAGAGAACGACTCGGCGAACCTCGGACGGGTCGCCGACGCCCTCGACCGGATGAGCGCCATCGTCGACGACGTGCTGCGAACGGCCCGAGACGGACTCGTCGTCGAGGAACCCGAACCCGTCTCCCTCGCCGCCGTCGCCCGGGCGGCGTGGGCGACGGTGGAGACGGACGCGGCGACGCTAACGGTGGAGACGGACCGGACGGTCCTCGCGGACGAAGACTACCTGCGGCGTCTGTTCGAGAACCTGTTTCGAAACTGTATGGACCACGGCTCCGCGGGCGGTCCGACGCGGTCGGACGACGCCGGCACCGAGTCCGTCACCGTCACCGTCGGCGCCCTCCCCGACGGCTTCTTCGTCGCCGACGACGGCCCCGGCGTGGCCGAGGGGGTCCGCGGGACGCTGTTCGACTCGGGCGTCTCCACCGCCGCCGGGGGGACGGGGTTCGGCCTCCACATCGTCCGGTCGCTGGCGGCGGCGCACGGGTGGGAGGTGTCGCTTGCGGACGGCGGCGCTGGAACCGATGTTGATGCCGGCGCCCCGGGCGCGCGATTCGAGTTCCGGAACGTGTCCGTCGCCGTCGGGGACGGCGCCGGCGGGGAGGCGGAGCGCGGGCGACGGAGCGACGGCGTCGGACGATGACTAGGAGACGTCGAGGTTCTCCGCCACCTCGCCCTCGCGGACGATGTCGCCGCAGTAGCCGCAGCGGAGGCCGTCGGAGAGCACCTCGAAGCGCGAGACGACCGGTTCGTCGGCGTTCGTGATGCAGTTGCGGTTCGGACAGGAGACGACGCCGGCCACCTCCGCGGGTCGCTCGACGCGTTTCTTCTCGACCACCTCGTAGTCGCGGACGATGTTGATGGTCGCCTCCGGGGAGATGACCGAGAGCACGTCCACCTCCGACTGGCTCAGTTCCCGCCCTTCGACCTTCACGATGTCCTTGCGGGCGAGTCGGTCCGAGGGGACGTTCATCCCGATGGAGACGCCCTCGCCGCCGGAGCCGTCGATGCCGAGGATGGCGAGGACGTTCAGCGCCTGTCCGGCGGTGAGGTGGTCGATGACGGTGCCGTCGCGTATCTTCGAGACGCGGAGTTCCGTGTTCTTGTCACTCATCTCGGTCGCCCTCCAGCAGCATATCCAGGAGCGCCATCCTGACGGGGACGGCGTTGTGCGCCTGCTCGAAGTACTTCGCGTGCGGCGTCTCGTCCACCTCGGGGGCGATTTCGTCGACGCGGGGCAGGGGGTGCATCACGGTCAGGGAGTCCTTGGCGTCGGCGAGGTCGTCGGGTCCGATCTGGTACTGGCCGGCCACCTTCCGGTACTCGTTCTCGTCGGGGAAGCGCTCGCGCTGGATGCGCGTCACGTACAGCACGTCGAGTTCGGGGAGTATCTCGGCCAACTCGGTGTGCTCGCGGACCTGCGCGCCCGAGGCGTGCAGGTCGTAGCGGACGCTGCGGGGCAGGCGCAGGCTCTCGGGGCTGACGAAGTGCTGGCGGCTCTCGAAGTTGGTCAGCATCTCGGCCAGCGAGTGGACCGTCCGGCCGTACTTCAGGTCGCCCATGACGCCGATGGTGAGGTCGTCGAGGCCGGCGTTCTCGCGGATGGTGTAGAGGTCCAAGAGGGTCTGCGTGGGGTGTTGGCCCGCGCCGTCGCCCGCGTTGATGACGGGCACGTCGACGAACTCGGCGGCCATCTTCGCCGCGCCTTCGAGGGGATGTCTGAGGACGATGGCGTCCGCGTACCCCTCGACGACGCGGACGGTGTCGGCCAGGCTCTCGCCCTTCTTGACCGACGTGGAGTCGACGGGTCCCATGTCGACGGTCCGTCCCCCGAGTCGCTTCATCGCGGTGTCGAAGCTCATCCGCGTGCGGGTGCTGGGTTCGAAGAAACACAGGCCGAGCACCGACCCGGCGCGCCGTTGGCGCCACGCCCCCGGGTCAGCGTCGATGTCCGCCGCGCGGTCGAGCACCGCCTCGACGTCGTCCCGCGACAGTTGCGCCGCGGAGATGAGGTGGTCCTGACGCATCGTCGGATAGCGCGTATGGGACCGACTTGAATTGCTCGGCTTCGAGCGACGCCGGAAAACAGCACGTTCGTGCATATCGCGTCGCCTCACCGAGGACGGGATTCGGCCGACGATGAACCGCGCCGGAGCGGCGGTTCGCCCCGGTCACCCGGGCCGGCCGGGTCCCTCGCCGGCCGACTCAGCACCCGGCGGCGGCGGGCGTGTCGGACCGCCCGCCGAGGTAAGTCTCTCCGAGGTGGTCGAAGACGTAGTCGACCGTCTCCGGGTCGTACGTCCAGAAGCCGTAGAACCGGCGGGGTTCGCGCTCCTCGGCGAGGAGCGCGCACTTCGACTCCTCGTCGCCGCCGCCGTCGAAGGCGACGAACCAGGTGTCGCGAATCTCGGCGGCGCGTTCGGGGTAGACGTCGAACGTCCCCTCGTGGTCCGGGAGTTCGGCGTCGGGGAAGGCGAAGGCCGTCACGTCGAGGTTCGTCTTCGTCCCCAACTGCTCGTACACCGGTAGCTGTCGTTCCAAAACCGAGTAGCGCTGGAAGCCGGCGTACAGCGTTCCCTCGCCGGCGCGCCACGCGCGGTCCTCGATTTCGCGCGAGGCGGCGAGCATCCGCCGCCAGTCGTAGGAGGTGAACATCGTCTCGTCGAGTTCGTCCAGAATCGGTTTGTAGGGCTCGGAGCCGAACCCGGGGGTCTGCGGCCGGCCGCCGCCGGGGACGACTTCGGCCAGCGAGGTGGCCGAGAGCACCCGGTCGCCCTCCGAGAGGACGACGTACTCGGGGGGCCCCGACTCGGTGGAGGCCGTCGTCACGCTCACGTTGCGGTCGGCGAACCGGTCGACCACCGAGTCGACCGTCGGTTCGTCGGCGTTGTGAACCACGAGCGTCTTCTCGCTGTCTTCGACACCGGCGATGAGTTCAGTGAGGGACACGCTCGTAATTTAGAGCGATAGCATATAATTCTTGCTCGGAAGGTGCGTAAACAAGGGGGCGTACGCGAGGCGTACCCGGCGACGATTACCGGTTTTCGAGGCGGATACTACCGGTTCAGGGCCAGTTGCCGTTGTCGGTGTAGGCGTCGACGACGCGGCGGATGGCGACGACGTAGGCGGCGGTGCGGAAGTTCGGCAGGTCGTGCGTCTCGTAGGCCTCGACGAGGGTGTCGAACGCCTCGGTGATGACCCGTTCGAGTTCGTCGTTGACGCGCTCTTCGGTCCAGGCGAACCGCTGGCGGTTCTGCACCCACTCGAAGTAGGAGACGGTGACGCCGCCGGCGTTCGCGAGGATGTCGGGGAAGACGGAGACGTCGCGTTCTGTGAGGACGTCGTCGGCGTCGGGCGTGAGGGGTCCGTTCGCCGCCTCGACCACCACGTCGGCCCGCACCTCCTCCGCGAGTTCGCCGTCGATGGCGTTCTCCAGGGCCGCGGGGACGAGCAGGTCCACGTCGAGGGTGAGCAGGTCCTCGTTCGAGAACTCCTCGTCGGCGCCGTCGTAGCCCGAGACGCTCCCCGTCTCGCGCTTGAACTCCTTGACCGCCTCGGTGTCCAGTCCCCCCTCCCGGTAGACGGCGCCGCTGGAGTCGGAGACGGCGACGACGTTCGCGCCGACGTCTTCGAGGAGCGTTGCCGCGACGGACCCGGCGTTACCGTACCCCTGCACGGCGACCGTGGCGCCCTCCATCTCCACGTCGAGGTAGTCGAACGCCTCGCGGGCGGTGAGCATCGTCGACCGACCGGTGGCCTCCACGCGGCCCTCGCTCCCGCCCGAGGAGATGGCCTTTCCGGTGACGACGCCCGGCGCCGTCGTGTGTTCGAGTTTCTCGTAGGTGTCCTTTATCCAGTTCATCTCCCGCTGACCCGTGTTCACGTCGGGAGCGGGGATGTCCTCGTTCGGGCCGATAATGGGCCGGAGTTCCTTGGCGAACGACCGCGTGACGCGTTCGAGTTCGGCCGCCGAGTACTCCTTCGGGTCGATGACGACGCCGCCCTTCCCGCCGCCGTAGGGGATGTCGACGACGGCGCACTTGTACACCATCCACCCCGAGAGCGCCTTCACCTCGTCGCGGGAGACGTTCGGGTGATACCGGATGCCCCCCTTGTACGGCCCCCGGTCGCCGTTGAACTGCGAGCGGAACGCCCGGAACCGCTCCCGCGACCCGTCGTCCAAGTCTACTGACAGGTTCAGTTCGAGCACGCGTTCGGGATGTTTCAGTCGCTCGACGACGTCGTCGTCGACGTCCAAATGCGCCGCGGCGTCGTCTATCTGTTCCTGTAGGCTCTCGAATGGGTTCGCCTCCTCGCTCATACGTACCGCACCGACCGGCGCGCGGTTAAGTCTGCCGGGGACAATGTCTTCGAAATGGACATTTATGGCGAGCTGACCGCTCTTCTCTCCGGTGTCGGGTTTCCCGCGCCCGCGGGACCGCCGTCCGCGCCCGCCGCGGCACGGCCCGTCGTCCCGTCTGGTTGGTCCCCGACTGTGCCCGCATCCGCCGCGCGGCGGTACGTCCCTCCCGTTACACGTCGATTGCCGACGACCCGTATAATATTAATGTCCTTATGTTATATTAATACACTGAGCCGCGGTCCTCCGCCCTCTTGGCCGCGGACGCGCGGCCGCCCTGACACTCGCGTCAGAGCGCGCGGTCGCGGTGCGCCTCCGCGAGGCGTTCGAGGGCGACGACGTACGCGGCGTCGCGCCACCGCAGGTCACGCGCGTCGACGACGCGGCGCACCGCCTCCCGGGCGTCGAGCACTCTCGCGTCGAGTTCGCGTTCGACCCGGCCGAGCGACCACGAGTCGCCCTCGACGTTCTGGTGCCACTCGAAGTAGGAGACGGTGACGCCGCCGGCGTTCGCGAGAACGTCCGGAATCACCGGCACGCCGCGGTCCGCCAGCGCCCCGTCGGCGGCGAACGTCGTCGGGCCGTCCGGAGGGGATCTTCGGGGTCGTCGTTCGGTTGGGGCGGTGCGTCGGGCGGGGAAACTGCGGCCGCGTTCGGGGACGATGTTGGTCGGTGGATCACGTACTTTTCCAGACAAAAGATGCACGAGTAGGTACTAGTACACTAACTCTGTGCCTAATTGTGCTCCTAACTGCCGTTAAGGAACAGACCGTTACTTTTCTTCTCTCGCGAGCGAGACGATGCGCTCGGCCTGCGCGACCAGCGGCGCGTCTACCATCTCGCCGTCGACGCGGAACACCCCGGAGTCGGACGCTTCGGCCTCCTCGCGGGCGCGGAGCACCTTCCGCGCCCACTCGACCCGTTCGGGCGACGGGGCGAACGACTCGTTGATGACGGGCACCTGTGCGGGGTGGATGGCCATCTTGCCGTCGTAGCCGAGGGTCCCCGCGAACGCCGTCTCCCGCCGGAGACCCTCCTCGTCCTCGAAGTCGGTGTGGACGGTGTCGATGGCGTCGACGCCCTCGGCGGCGGCGGCGAGGACGACCCGTTCGCGGGCGTACAGCACTTCGGTGCCCTCCTCGGTCCGCGTCGCGCCCACGTCGGCGGCCAAATCCTCCGCGCCGAAGACGAGCGCCGTCGTCGGTCCCGCGGCGGCGACGTCGGGCGCGTTCAGCACGCCGCGCGCCGTCTCCACGAGGGCGAACACGGGCAGCGTCCACCCGCGGGCCGCGAGTTCGTCGTCCACGTCGAGGACGTCCTCGGCGAACCCGGTTTTGGAGAGCATAACCGCGTCGAGGCGCACGTCCGCGTCGCCGTCCGGACCGAGAACCCCGTCCAGGTCCTCGGCCGCCGTCTCGGCGGCGACCCGGACGACGACTTCCGCGTCGGGGTCGAACGACGGGTCCGACAGCACCTCGCGGACGGCGGCGCGCGCCTCGTCCTTCTTCGCCGGCGCGACGGCGTCTTCGAGGTCGAAGCAGACCACGTCCGCGCCCGCGGTCGGCGCCTTGCGCATCAGTTCCGGGCGGTCGCCGGGCGAGAAGAGGAGACTTCGTCGTGCCATACCGACACAACGGGCGGCGACGGCTTGAAACTGTACCGCCGCGCCGCCGGTCGCTCGTCGGTCGCTTACTCGTCGTCCTCGGCGTCGTTTCCGTCCGCGTCGTCGTCGGTATCGCCGCGGTCCGCGCTCGTTTCCTCGACGGTTTCGCCCTCGACCGCCGGTTCGGATTCGGACTCGACGAACGTCCCCTCGCCGGCGTCGTCTTCGACCCCGTCGGGAGCGACTTCCGACGGCAGGACGCGCCGCAGGTCGTCGTCGAGCAACTCGTCGAGTTCGCCGCCGTCGGCGTCCAGACCGCTGTAGCCGTAGGCGAGACCGAACCCGCCGCCGAGCAGCGCCCCGGTGGTTCGGTTTCCGACCTCCGGTGAGGCGTCGGCGGCGCGCGCGCCCATCTCAGCCCCGCGGAGCACCGCCTCGGGGTCGACGTTGGCGTACCAGTGGGCGTACTCGGCGGGCGGGTTCGTCCGGTCGAAGACGTGTTCGGCCGCGCCGAGGAGGTTGCCGGCGGCGGCCCCGCCCGGTCCGCCCTCGCGGTCCCACCGCCGGCCGCGCGTCCGCGCGCCGACGGCCATCTCCAAGGGGTCGATGCGCGCGGCGGCCGAGCCGGGGTTGGCGCTGGCGTAGGCGCCCGTGGCGGCGCCGCCGAGGGCGATGGCGCCGAGACCGGCCGCCGTCGAGAACGGGAGCGACACCGCGACGCTGAACCCCGCGATGCCCGCGCCGATGGCCCATTTACCGGCCTCCTTCGGGTCGCCCTCGCGGAACGCGCGCTTGAGGTTCCGTCCGAACGGTCGGGCGTCGAGTCGAACCCGCCGAGCCGTCGGCAACTGGTCCGCCAACTCGACGGCGCCCGTCCCGCCGTTCGCGGGCGTTCCGTCTTCCGTCGTCTCGTCCTCGGCGGGGCGCGGCGGCGACGACCCGACGAGCGTCGACTCCGACAGCAGCGCGAACAGTTCCTCGACGGAGTCGGCCTCCCCGACGAAGCGGTCGAATCCCGACCCGGATTCGGACTCCTCGTCCCGAGCGGCGAACACGTCCGCCGCCGCCCGGAGCGCCGTCTCGGCGTCCGACGCGTCCGCGACGGCGGCGTCCAGGTCGCGGCGGAACCCGGCGGCGCGCGAGGCCGACGAGTGGACGCTGTGCGCCAGTTCGCGCGTCCGCTCGGCGACCGGGTCGAGGTCGTCCGGGTCGGCGACGGAGAGCGTCGCCGTCGACCCGTCGGCCAGTTCGAGCGCGAGCGTGTCCGTCAGCCACGACGACCCCGTCTCGACGCCGACCACGTCGGCGAAGTCGAACGCCCCGACCTGGTCGCCGCGGTCCGAGGGCGAGACGACGACCACTCGCCGGTCGCTCACGAGGGCGTGGCCCCGCTTTCTGAAACCGGGGTTTATCGACCAGGTCTCGCCGTCGGGGGTATCGACGCCGAGTTCGTCCACGGTGAGGACGAATCGCGGTCGCTCGTCCTCGAACAGGTACGCGCCCAGCGGCCGGTCGTACCGGTCGTGCTTCGAGCGGAGCGTCTCGAAGGTGACGCTCTCGTGGTCTGCCTCGGCGGCGACTTCGCTCAGGTGGCTCGTGAGTTCGGGATGGCGGTCCGGAATCCCGACCGCGTCGAGCGTCGCGCGGCAGTTTAGGCAGAATCGCGTCTCGGGGACGACCGTCGAACAGCGCGAACAGCGGGTCGTGCTCATGGGCGTACGAAGGGGCCGGCCGAGGTAGTGTCTTGTCCCTATTCCCCGCCCTCCCTCCCCCGCGCCGGTCTCACCGCCGCGAGGCGCGGGCCGCGAACGCCGCCGCGGCGAGCACCGCGACGACCGCGGCGACCGGGCCGAATCCGGGCACCGGCGAGTCGGTCAACGCCACCACGTCGGCGCCGTCGGATTCCGCCGTCGTTCCCGTTTCGTCCGTCGTCGCGGGCGTCGCGCCGGCGTCTCCCGGGACGGTCACGGTGGCGTTCACCGTCGCGCGTTCGCCGGGGGCGTTGAGGGAGAGCGGAACGGTGTGTTCGCCCGGCGCCGGCGTCGGAATCCCCTCCACGACGACGACGAGTTCGTCGCCCGCGCGGAGTTCGTTCGTCCCGTCGAACACCACCTCGACGGTGCCGTCGTCGCCGACGCTCACGCCCGCGATGTCCTCGCGGACCGAGACGTCGACCTCGGTTCCCGGTCGGTCGCCGCCCCGGTCGATGCCGGCGACGGCGACGGCGTTCGGCGGGACCGACGAGGGAGTCACGCCCGCCTCGCCGAGATGCATCTCGAAGGCGTCGAGCGGACCGACGTCGCTCTCCTCGACGGTCATCGTCGCCGCGTACGTCGCCGACCCGGCGTTCGATTCCGAGGGGCGGATTTCGAGCGTCGCGTTCGACGCGCCGGCGACCCCGCCGGCGAACGCGCTCGAACTCAGCAGTGCGACGACCAGCAGGCCGAAGGCGGATTTCGCGTTCATCTGTATATAGGGCGGACGGCGGCCGTCCGTTCGTCGGTTGTTAGGAGGACGGCGAGAAGGGGTTTGCGGCTCGCGGACCGTCACGGTTTTTCGACCGAGACGAGAGGGGGACGTATGACGGGACGCTACTACGAGGAGTTCGAGGTGGGCGAGACCATCGACCACGAGAAGCGCCGAACCGTCTCCGAGTCGGACAACCAGCGCTTCTGCGACATGACGATGAACCAGCAGCCGTTGCACCTCGACGAGGAGTTCGCGGGCGAGACGAGGTTCGGCGAGCGACTCGTGAACGGGCTGTACACGCTGTCTCTGGCCGTCGGGCTCTCCATCCCCGACACGACGGACGGCACAATCGTGGCGAACCTCTCCTACGACGAAGTAGAGCATCCGAACCCCGTCTTCCACGGCGACACCATCCGCGCGCGCAGCACCGTCACCGACAAGCGGGAGACGTCGGACGGGGAGCGCGGCGTCGTCACGATGCACGTCGAGGCGTTCAACCAGGACGACGAGTTGGTCTGCGAGTTCGACCGGACCGCGCTCTCGCTGAAGCGTCCGGAGGAGTAGCGTGGACCGAGACGCCTCGGCCCGACTCCGAGTTCGGCCCCGGGCGCTGGCGGCGCGCGCCCCGGACCCGTCGACGCTGGCGCGCCTGAGTCTCGGCGCGATGGTCCTCCTCGCGGGCGTCCACAAACTGCTCGACCCGGCCGCGTGGGCCGCCTACGTCACCGACTGGCTGGAACCGTGGCTCGTCGTCTCGCCCGTCGCGTTCATGCTCCTCAACGGAATCTTAGAGGTCGGATTCGGCGCCGCCATCCTCGCGGACCGGTACACGGCGTTCGCCGCGGCCGTCGCCGCCGTCTCGCTCACCGCCACCTGCGGCTACCTCGCCCTCGCCTTCCTCCTCGACGGCGCGTTCGGCGACGTGCTCGCTCGGGACGTGGGGCTCGCCGGACTGGCGTGGGCCGTGCTGGTCGACGCTCTGCGGGGCGAGACCGCCGGCGTGGACACCGAACTCAGCCGAAGATGAGGAGAGAGTTGGACACCGACGCCACCGCCCACGGCGTCGCCACCGCCAGCGGGATGAGCGGTCGGCCGCCGGGCGGGGCGTACCGCGTGAAGACGACAGCGATACCGACGACGACGGTCTTGAGGCCGACCATCGCCGGCAGGGGGCCGACGGCGAGCATCGTCGCGCGGGCGACGGGGTTGGCCTCCTCGAAGCCGAGGCTGAGACCGTAGGCGGTGAGCGCGACGTCGAGGACGTACGTGACGGCGACGGCGGCCCAGAGGGTCCGCTCCCGTCGGGCGAGGGCGTCGACGGCGTCGGCGAGGAGCGTCGCCGGCCGCGTCGCGTTGGGTGCTGCCATGGCACCGTTCACACGGGCAACACTTCTCAGTAGTCGTCACATACCTTCTGAGAGTCAGGATAATTTGTACGTTACTCCCCGATAAACGCCCGCCTACGGCCCGGCGACCGGGGGAAATGCGGTCGCGGCCGCCTCAGAGGACGGTGCCGTGCTTCTTGTCGGGGAGGGATTTCTCCACGTCCTCGTAGAACGCGAACCGGCCGGCGAGTTCGGCGCGGAGGTCCGAGGGCGGCACGATTTCGTCGATGACGACTTCGCTCGCCATCCGGTGGGCGTCGATGTCGCGGCGGTACTCCTCGCGGAGTTCGTCCTCGCGTTTCGCCCGTTCGTCGGGGTCGTCGATGTCGTTCAGTTTGTTCGCGTAGACGGCGTTGATGGCCGCCTCCGGACCCATGATCCCGATTTCTCCGGAGGGAAGCGCGAGGACGCTCTCGGGGTCGTAGGCGGGTCCGCCCATCGCGTAGATGCCCGCGCCGTACGCCTTGCGGACGACGACGGTCTGTTTCGGCACCGTCGCCGACGACGTGGCGTAGATGAACTTCTTGCCCTTCTCCAAGATAGCGTCCTCCTCCACCTGCGACCCGGCCATGAACCCCGGCGTGTCGCAGAGGTAGAGGAGCGGAATCTCGTAGGCGTCGCAGGTCCAGATGAACTCCGCGGCCTTCTCGGCGGCGTCGGGGAAGATGGCGCCCGACCGCTGGGCGGGTTGGTTGGCGACGACGCCGACGGGCCGGCCGTCGATGCGCGCGAACGCGGTGACTATCTCCGTCCCGTAGTCGGGCTTGAGTTCGAAGACGGATTCGGCGTCGGCGATTCTGTCCAAGAGGTCGTGGACGTCGTACGGGCGGTTCGGCGCCTCCGGGATGAGTTCGTCGATGCCGTCGGGGGAGTACTTGGGAGGACGCGTCTCCGATTTCGGGGGCTTCTCGCCGGCCTTGTCCGGGAGGTACGTCACCAACTCCGCGACGAGTTCGCGGGCGTGGGCCTCGTCGCGGGCGACCAAGTCGGCGCTGCCGGACTCCTCGGCGTGCATCCGCGCGCCGCCGAGGTCCTGCATATCTATCTGCTCTCCCGTCACCATCTCGACCATGCGCGGGGAGGCGATGGCCATCGCGGACATCCCCTCGACCATGACCGTGAAGTCCGCGAACACGGGGGTGTAGGCCGCGCCGGCGATGCACGGCCCGTAGAGCACGCATATCTGCGGCACCCGCCCCGAGAGCATCGAGTGGTTGTAGTAGTACTTCCCGATTCCCTCCCTGTTCGCGAAGAAGCCCGTCTGCTGGTCGATTCTGCCCCCGGAAGAGTCCATCAGGTACAGCACCGGTTTCCCGCTCTTGAGGGCTCGCTGCTGCATCCGGAGGAACTTCTCGACGCCGTGGCGGGCCATGCTACCGGCCTTCACGGTGAAGTCGTTCGCCATGAAGTGCAGGTCGCGTCCCTCGAACGTCGCCGCGCCCGTGATGAGGCCGTCCGCCGGGAGGCGGTTCCCGTCGTCCGGGTCCTCCACTTCGGGGCTGTCCGGATGCCAGCCGTCGAAGTGGGCGAACTTGCCGTCCTCGAAGGTGACGCCGTCCTCGCCGAACCAGAGGTCGAGTCGGTCGCGGACGAACAGTTTCCCCTGGTCGCCGAGTCGGGCGCGGTACTTCTCCGGACCCCCCTCCAGGATGTCCCGAATCTCCGCGCGCAGTCGCTCCTCGCGTTCGGTCGGCCCCAACTCGTCGTCCAGGGGGTACGCCGCGGTCGGTGCGTCGGCCGTCGCCGCGGGGGCGTCCGCCCCGCCGGCGTACACCTCGACGGCCGAGTCGAGGTGCTGCGCGAGGGCGCTCGCGATGGCGGACGCCTCCTCGTCGGAGGCGTCGGCGCCGATTCGGACCTTCATACCCCGGACTCCGCGGGGGAGTTCAAAATTGTTTTCTATGTAAGATATGCGGGCCGCCGGTCGCTCGGCGGAGCGCCGGCCGTTGGCGCGCCGTCGCCGGTCAGTTCTCGAACGCCGCTTCCAGGTCGTCGACGAACGTCTCGTTGCCGACGTACACCGGCGTCCGGGCGTGTAGGTCGTCCTTCTCGACGTCCATGAGCGACTGCTCGCCGTCGGAGGACCGCCCGCCCGCCGTCTCGACGATGTAGCCGACGGGGTAGCCTTCGAACTGGACGCGGAGTTTCCCCTCCGGGGCGTCCGCGAGCGTCGGGTAGGCGAAGATGCCGCCGTAGGTCATCACCTGGTTCACGTCGCCGATCATCGACCCGCCGTAGCGGAGTTTCATGCTCGGGTCCGACTCAACCTCCTCGGCGTAGGCGGCGAAGTCGTCGACCCAGTCGGGCACCCGGCCGCCGAAGCCGTACACCGTCGGGTCGTCCGGCAGCGACACGTCCTCGCGTATCGTCTCGTAGTCGCCGTCGTCGTGAATTACGTACTCGGTGACCGCGCCGTCGCGCGCGACGACCATCGTCGTCGTCGCGCCGTACAGAACGTAGGCGGCCGCGACCATGTCGTCCCCCGTCGCCGGGAGGGGGGCGTCGTAGACGGCGACGATGGTGCCCATCGTGTTGTTCGGCTTCAGGTTCGAGGAGCCGTCGAGGGGGTCGATACACACCGAGAGGCCGCCCGCGCCGGTGTCGATGACCTCCTCGCGTTCCTCGCTGGCGTACTCGCCGACGCCCGGCAGGTCGCCGAGGCGGTCGCAGAGCATGCCGTCCGCGAAGATGTCCGCCTCCAGCGGCGTCTCACCGGAGGGATTGTCCGTCTCCGCGTACACCCGGCGGCCGGGCAGACCGGCGCGAATCTCCGGGGCCGCGGCGGCGACTGCGTCGATGATCCGCGTGATAGTGGTCGCGTTCGATACCGTTTCCGCCGGGGTGGTGTCTTCCTGCGTAGCCATCGGTTAGAGCGCACCTCCGCGGGTCGGAGCGAAGCGTGCAGTGGGGGAGTCTCGGTGCGGACCGGACGCCGAGGGAGTCGACCGGTCGGGGGATGCGAGGCGTCCGGACGCGGCACCGACGTTCATCAGTTCTGTTTCCGGTCACCGAATATATAAAAGCAGCGTCGTCAGGAATCGCTATACGAATCCTAACTGACGGACAGAAATAGGTTTAGGGGCCCTATTCTCGAACTTGAGGCTTCAGATTCAAATTAACTCGAAGAGTAAATACTTCTTCGGAGCGCGTTCAGTCGAAGCGGGCTCGGGCCGCCTCGCACCACTCGCGGACCCGCCGCTCGTCGAGTTCGAGGGCGTCGGCGACGCTCGCGGGGTCCGCGGTGGCGAGCCGTCGGACCGAGCGGATGCCCGCGTCCGCGAGTCGCGCCGCGTGGTCGTCGTCGACGGCGGCGAGGGCCGTCACGGGCGTCAGTGCGCTTCGCTCGCGCCACGCGGCCTCGTCGTCGGCGTCCCCGCGCGTCCCCTCTCCTTGCCCCGTCTCGCCCGGCTTCGTCGCCCGTTCGCGCCACGCGGCCTCCTCGTCCGTCTCCGCTTCCCGTCCGCCGGCCGGCGTCGACTTCGCCCGCCACTCGGCCTCCTCGTCGCGCGTCGGTTCCTCGGACGCCGTCCCTTCGGCCGCGGCGCGCCACTCGGCCTCCGCGTCGGCCGTCGACTCGGTTCCGGACGCCTCCGAATCCGGCGTTCCGTCGGCGGCCTCCTCGACTTCCTCGGTCCGCTCGCGCCACGCGGATTCGGCGCCCGCCGCGTCGCCCGAACCGTCCGTCTCGGCGGCCGACTCCCCGTCCGCCGCCCACCCCGAGGACGCGGCGACCCACGCGCGTTCGTCGTCGTCGAGTCCGCGCACCTGCGAGGACCGCCGCGAGAGGTCGCCGTCCTCGGAGTCGAACGACCACGACAGCGAGTGCTCGCGCCGTATCTTCGCCGCCACCCCGGGGTGGACGCCGTTCGCGGTCAGGTCGCGGTAGGAGACGCGCTTGCGGGCCAGGTCCTCGACGTCGACGGGGGAATCGCGGAGGGCCGCGGCGGTCTTCGGACCGACGAAGCGCAGGTCCTCGAACGCCTCGGGGACCGTCTCCTCGGACTCCTCGGAGGGCGTCTCCTCCGATTCCTCCTCGTCGGGGACGGTCCACGGGAGGGGAATCTCCCCGTCGTCGTCCGTCGGCGCCGCCGCGCTCCACGACTCGGGGTCGGCCTCGGCCACCGTCCCCCCGTCGTCCTGTCCGGTATCGGCGTCAGTACCGGCGCCGGTGTCGCCCTCCCGGCCGTCGGCCCCCGCGACCCCCTCGGCGTCCCCCCGCTCCGCCGTTCGGTCCTCGGCGCCGTCGCTCCCGTCGGCGCCGTCGCTCCCGTCGGCGGCGTCGTCGCCCTCGCGCCCGCTGTCGGCACCTCGGTTCACGCGTTCACCCGTTGACCCCTACCTTCACGTTCTGCAACTTGAGGGTTTCCGTGCATGTCTGTGTGGAAACAAGTCCTTCGGGAAGCGACTGATACCGCCGTCGGTTCGTCACGTTTAGCACCCGCGGCGGCGACTGAGGTTCATGGACGTTCGTGAGCTATCAGACGTAGGGACGGTCGGCGTCGTCGGCGCCGGGACGATGGGCAACGGCATCGCGCAGGTGGCGGCGACCGCGGGGTACGACGTGGTGATGCGCGACATCGAGGAGGGGTTCGTCGACCGCGGCCTCGACAGCATCGAGGACTCACTCTCCCGGTTCGTGCGCAAGGAGCGACTCTCGCAGGCGGAGGCCGACGACGCCCTCGACCGGGTGCGCGGCACGACGGAGTTGGCCGACCTCGCGGCCGCGGACCTGGTGGTCGAGGCGGCCGTCGAGGAGATGGACGTCAAGCGCGACATCTTCGCGGAGTTGGACGAAATCGTCGACGACGACGTGGTCCTCGCGACGAACACCAGCACCCTCTCCATCACGACCATCGCCGCCGCGACCGGTCGGCCGGAGAAAGTGGTCGGCGTCCACTTCATGAACCCCGTCCCGGTGATGAAGGGCGTCGAAGTCGTCGTCGGGGAGAAGACCGACCCCGCCGTCGTCGAACTCGCCCACGAGTTCTCCGAGGCCCTCGACAAGGAGACGTGGGAGTCCGACGACAAACCCGGGTTCGTCACCAACCGCATCCTGATGCCGTGGATAAACGAGGGTATCCGCGCGTACGACGAGGGCGTCGCCTCGAAGGAGGACATCGACCGCGGGATGACGCTCGGGACGAACGTCCCCATGGGACCGCTGACGCTCGCGGACCACATCGGCCTCGACATCTGTCTGCACGCCTCGCGGACGCTCCACGAGGAACTGGGCGACCGGTACAAGCCGGCGTACCTCCTCAAGCGCAAGGTCGAGGCGGGCGACTTGGGGAAGAAGACGGGTGCGGGGTTCTACGAGTACGACTGACCCGCCCTTACCACGTGCAGTTCGGACAGCGCTTCTCGCCCAACTCTTGAGGGTCGGCCTCCCGTTCCTCGACGGTCGCCAGCACGGACGACTCCGCGCAGGCGAGGATGTCCGTTCGGTGCCACCGTCCCGCCTCGTCGCGTACGACAGTTGTTGTCATACGTTCGAACGACGCTCGCGCGCCCACCAAAGCGTGTCGCCGGCGACGCCTACTCGCCCCCGCCTCGGAGCACCGCCGCGACGACGGCACCGGCGAGGAGGAACAGGAACCCGAGTCCGACGAATCCGAGGGCGAACGCGCGGACGACGGGGAGGACGTCGCCGGCGGCGACGTACGCGAGGCCGGCGGCGAACCAGAACAGGACGGCGACGAACCCGCCGACGAACAGGGCGGTCCGCGGGTCGAGGTAGTCGTCTGCGGGCACAGGTGGACGTTTCGCGCGGAACCCCATTACTGCGCCGCCGCCCCGAGTATCAGCGCTGAGTCTCTGCACGAACGATTTATCTGAGTGACTTTCTTTTCCCCGATCATGATACGGGTCGCGGGGCTCAGGAAGACGTACGGGGGGTTCCCCGCCGTCGTGGGGAGCGACTTCGAGGTGAGCGAGGGGGAGATTTTCGGCGTCGTGGGGCCGAACGGCGCGGGGAAGACGACGACGCTGAAGACGCTCGCCGGACTGATCGAACCGACCGAGGGGACCGTCGAGATAGGCGCCTACGACGCCGGCGACGCGGAGATGCGTCGTCACCTCGGCTTCCTCCCCGAGGAGTCGCCGCTGTACGAGGACATGACCGCGCGGTCGTACCTGCGCTTCTTCGCGGACCTCTACGACGTTCCTCGGGAAGAGGCGACGCGTCGGACCGAGGACACCCTCGACCGACTCGAACTCGAACACAGGGACAGACGGCTGGGCGACATGTCGAAGGGGATGAAGCGGAAGGTGGCCATCGCGCGGTCGCTGGTCAACGACCCCGACCTGCTCATCTACGACGAACCCGCGTCGGGGTTGGACCCGCTGACGACGAACTACGTTCTGGAGTTCACGCGCGAGTTGGCCGAGCGCGGCAAGACCGTCGTGTTCAGCGCGCACAACCTCTATCACGTCGAGAGCGTCTGCGACCGCGTCGTCATCATGAACCGCGGGGAGATAGTCGCTCGCGGCACTGTGCCCGAAATCCGAGAGGAGCACGGCGAGACGACCTACCGCGTGTTCGCGACGGTGCCCGTCGAGGGCTCGGAAGCGACCGACGACGGCCGTTATCTGAGAACCGTCGGCGACATGGCGGCCGTCGAGGCCGTCCGCGTCGAGGCCGAGTTCGCCGGGGGCGGGGTGGCCGACATCCGCACCGACGAACCCAGCCTGGAGGACGTATTCCTCGACATCGCCGGCCGGCCGCCCGCGGCGCGCGAGGACGGACGGGGGCGCGCGGACTCCGCCGCGGCCGCGCGGGCCGACGGCGGGCGAGAAGGCGAGCGCACGGATAGCGGCGACGACCGGGGGACGTGGTGAGTCGGTCGCTCGCGGAGCGACTCCGCGCGGTCCGCCGCATCGCCCGCTGGGAGGTGTCCCGTTTGGCGGGGACGCTCGACCGCCGGACGCTCGGACTCGCCCTCGTCGCCCTCGTCCTCGCCGGCGGCGTCGCCAGCGCGGGCGCCCTCTCGGGCGGCGTCGCCCTCGACCGGGACATCTACCGCGTCGGCGTCGACGCGGACAGTCCGTACTACGGCCCCGTCGTCGCCTCGCCGGCGCTCGACCCGCAACCGGCGGACGCGAGTCGGATGGACGAGATGGACCTGTTCGTCGGTCAGGGGTACATCGCCGCGGACGACTCCCAGAAGAGCAGGGCCGCGCTCGCGGAACTGAACGACGCCGTCCGGCGGTACAACACCCGGACGATGGCGGCCGAGGAGAACCGAACGGCGGCGTTCCCCGTCGTCGTCTCCCTGGAGTACGCCTCGCGGACGTCGTCGCTGCCGGCGGGCGCGACGGCCGGCGGCGAGTCCGGAGGGGCGGGCGGAACCGACGGCGTCGCCTCCGGCAACTCGGGCGGCGCTTCGGGCGGTTCGAGCGGTTCGAGCGAAACGGGCGGCGACGCGGCCTCCGAGGACGGATCTGTGGTCGGTGGAGCGAACGGTGGGCCGACGGGGGTCTCGGGTTCCGCCGACTCCGACGACTCGCTGTCGGTTCCCTCGCTCGGCGGCGTCGACCCGTTCGCCTCGGGGTCGACCGGGTCGCCGGCCGACATCCGGCCGCCGTTCCCCTTCGCCTCCCTCGTCCTCGCGTTCGCCTTCCTCGTGCCGATGAACTTCGTCGTGCAGGCCTACGGCGGGACGATGCTGAACGAGCGCATCAACCGCCGCGGCGAACTGCTCCTCGTCGCGCCCGTCTCGCCGGGCGACATCGTCCTCGGGAAGACGCTGCCGTACCTCGCCGCCGTCGTCGGCATCACGGCGGCCATCGCACTCGCCGTCGGGGGCGGCCTCGTCTCCATCGCGGCGGTGCTGCCAATCGGCCTCGTCTTCCTCGGCGCGACGTTCGTCGGCGCGATGTTCGCGCGGTCGTTCAAGGAACTCACGTTCGTCACCGTCGCGGTGTCGGTGTTTCTCACCTCCTACACCTTTGTCCCGGCCATCTTCACGCAGGTGACGCCCGTGGCGCTCATCTCGCCGCTCACGCTCGTCGTGCGCGACTTGGGTGCTCAGCCGGTGAGCCTCGGGGAGTACCTGTTCTCGACGGGGCCGTTCTTCCTCTGCGGCGTCGCCCTGTTCGCCCTCGGCGCGGGCGTCTACCGCGAGGAGGACATGTTCACCCAGCGGCCGGTGCCGCTGAAGTTCCTCGACGCCCTCGACGCGCGCGTCACTCGGCCGCGGGACGCCGCCGTCGTCTCCGCGGTGTCGATTCCGTTCGTCTTCGCCGCGGAACTGCTCGCCATCGCCGTGCTGTTCGTCCTGCCCGTCGCGCTCACGGTGCCGACGATGCTCCTCCTCGTCGCCCTCATCGAGGAGGCGGCCAAGAGCCTGCACGTCTTCGCGGCGTTCGAGAAGTCCCGCTTCGAGCGGACGCTCCCGACGGCGCTCCGACTCGGCGCGCTCTCCGGCCTGGGCTTCTTCGTCGGCGAGAAGTTCACCGCCGTCGCGCAACTCATCGGCCTCCAGCAACTCGAACTCGGGCGGACGGTTCTCGCCCCCGCGGGCGTCGACGCCGGCGCCCTCGGCGGCGCGGGTGCGGGCGCGGCGCCGGGCGCCGCGGGCCTTCTCCTCGCCGTCGGCCTCCTGCTCGCTCCGCTCGCACTCCACGCCGTCACGGCGGGCATCTCCGCCGTCGGCGCCTCGCGCGGGAAGCGTTCCTACGCCGCGGCGTTCCTCGTCGCGGTGGCGGTTCACGCCGCCTACAACTACACGGTGGTGAGTTTCCTTGGGTGACCCCCGCGTCACCGTCGCGCGGCGCGAACTCGCCTCGCTCGGCGAGGAGAAGACCATCGTGCTGGCGCTGGTGTTACAGCTGTTCATCGCGGCGTTCTCGTCGTTCCTCGTCGTCGGCCTCGTCTCGCTGTACGACCCCGGCGAGATGGGCGGGTACGAGGTGGACGTGGCGATAGCGGGCGACGCGACGGACGAACTCGTCGCCGCCGCCGACGGGGTGACGGGCGTGGACTCGCACGTCTATCCAGACGCCGCGGCCGCGACTGACGCCTTCGAGCGGCCGTCGGAGACCGGAATCGACGCGGTGCTGATAGGCGAGGTCCGCGACGGCAGAGTGTACGTGTCGGCGACGGTGCCGGACGGGAACGTCCAGACCACCGTCGTCGTCGTGCAGTTGCGCGACGTGCTCAGAAACCTCGAAACGGCCGAGCGGACCGACCGCGCGGCGTGGCTGTCGTCGCTTCCGGTCGACCTGCCGCCGGAGACGCGCTCCAGTCCGTACTACGGCTTCACCTACACCGTGCTGGTGCCGCTCCTCCTCTTTCTCCCGGTGTTCATCAGCGGCTCCCTGACCGTGGACTCGCTGGCCGAGGAGCGAGAGCGCGGGACGCTGGAACTGCTCCGGGTCGCTCCCGTCTCCCTGCGCGAAATCGTCGACGGCAAACTGCTCGCCGCGGCGGCGCTGGCGCCCGCGCAGGCGGCGCTGTGGGTCGTCCTCCTCGGGTTCAACGGGACGCGCGTGGCGAACCCGCTCGCGCTCCTGGCGCTCGTGGCGGCGCTGTCTGCGCTGGTCTGCTCGCTCGGGGCGGCCGTCGCCCTGCTCTCGCCGGAGCGACGCTCGGCGCAGTTCCTCTACTCGATAGGGGTACTGTTCGTCTTCGGCGGCACGGCGCTGTTCCCGAACAACCCGGTGAACACCGCCGCGCGCCTCGCCATCGGGAGCGCGGACGCCTCGTCGTGGGTCGTCGTCGCCGCCTACGTCGTCGTCGGCGTCGGCGTCTACGTCGCGCTCAGGCGGCTCGTCGGCGACGTGGACGCGAACGCGCTCTGAGCCGCGCGCGACTTCGACTCTCTTTTCCTCGCGGATGCGGGCGGACGGGTAGGGAAAAGCGGAACGCACACAAGCCCGGAGTGCGCACCCCCGTGCATGGGAATCGGAGGGACGGCGAAGAAGCTCCAGAAGGTGGCCGAGATGGCCGAGGACGTGTACGCTCGACTGAACGAACTGCGCGACCAACTCGCGGAGATGCGCGAGACGGCGCAGGCGACGAAGGCGCGCGTGGACCGACTCGAAGTCGAGAACGCCGAGCAGCGCGCCCTGCTGGAGGCCCTCGCGGAGCGTGAGGGTATCGACGTCGAGAGCGTCACCGCCAACGCCCACATCGCCGAGGCGGAGACGGCCGGGTCGGACGCCGCGAGCGACGACCTGACCGGCGAGGCGGCGACGGACGCCGGGACGAACGAGGAGATACCCGTCGACGAGGACGACGCGACTGGGACGAACGGCTCGAACTGACGCCGGACGACGCGGACCCCTTCTCGCGGCCGACCGGCGCTCGTCAGCGGGAACGCCGTCGACCGTCCGCCGCCCATCGCCCGCCGCCCGCCGCCCGACGCCCGGATGGGAACTTTGAGGTACTGGGGCAACATTTGCCAGCGCATGACAACGCACCGGGAACCGCTCGCCTCGGTCCTCGACGCCGTGGGCGAGACGCCCCTCGTCCGCGTCCACGCCTCCCCCGACGAGGTACCCGTCTACGCCAAACTGGAGTCGTTCAACCCCGGCGCGAGCGTCAAGGACCGCATCGGGAAGTACATGCTCGAACGCATGCTCGAAGACGGGACGCTCCCCGAGGGCGGCACCATCGTCGAACCGACGGCCGGCAACACCGGCATCGGCTTCGCCCTCGCGGCCGGGCAACTCGGTATCGAGGCGGTGTTCGTCGTCCCCGAGCGCTTCAGCGTCGAGAAGCAGCAACTCATGCGCGCCCTCGGCGCGACGGTCATCAACACGCCCAGCGAGGACGGCATGGGCGGCGCCATCGACCGGGCGCACGCCGTCGCCGCGGAGACGGACGACGCCGTCGTCCCCCAGCAGTTCTCGAACCCGCTGAACGTCGAGGCGCACTACGCGACCACCGGTCCCGAAATCTACGACGCCCTCGACGGCGAGGTGGGCGCCGTCGTCGCCGGGTGCGGTACCGCGGGGACGCTGATGGGTATCGCGAAGTACGCCCTCGAACGTGACTCCGACACCCGCGTCGTCGCCGTCGAACCCGAGGGGTCGCTGTACGGAACGCTGAAGGGCGACGAGGAGGAGGAGGGGGCGTACAAGACCGAGGGCATCGGCACGCACGACCCCGCGACGAACGAACTGTTCGACCCCGAACTCGTCGACAGGGTGGTGCAGATTTCCGACCGGGACGCCCACAGGGAGGTGCAGCGACTCGCCCGCGAGGAGGGCCACCTCGTCGCCTCCTCGGCCGCCGCGGCGAGTCTCGCCGCGCGCGACGCGGCCGAGCGAATCCGCGACGGCGCGGTGGACGCGCCGCACGATTCGGTCGCCACGGTGTTCCCCGACTCCAGCGAGCGATACCTCTCGAAGGGAATCTACGGCGACTTCGAGTCCTGGGAGGGATGAGGCGTCGCGGGTGAGTCGCGGGTCGCGGCGCCGTCCGTTCTCTTCTCCGCTCCGCTCAGCCGAGGAGCCGCGAGTGCTCGACTTTCATGCACTTATCCTGCACGAACGCGAGGCCGGCCTCGCGCGCCCGTTCGCCCGCCTCGTCGTCCGTGATTCCGAGTTGGAGCCACACCGAGCGCACGTCCCCGACTGACTCGTGGCGCTCGATCGCGGCGTCGACGATGTCGCCCGCCTCCTCGCTCGGGCGGAACACGTCCACGAGGTCGATTTCGACGTCCTCGGGCACGTCCGCGAGCGAGTCGTACGCCGTCTCGCCGAGAACCTCGTCGGCGAACGGGTTGACCGGAATCACGCGGTAGCCGTGTCGCTGAAGGTACGCGGGGATGTCGTGGGCCGCCTTCCCCTCGGTCGTCGAACAGCCGACGACGGCGACGGTGTCGGCGTCGAGCATCTCTCTGAGGTCGTCGTCGCTCACCATGCCCGGAGGGAGGCGGTCCGCGGCAAAAAGTCCGCCGTCGGCGCGGGTGCGGCGTCCGTACCCGAGGTCAGAGACGAGGAGGCCGGGGGTCGGTCAGTCGGACGCGAGCCGAATCCGCGGTTCGCCGTCCTCGGAGGTGGTGACGATGCCGTCGAACAACTGCTTGAGCGTGTTCATCGTCTTGTCGTCGTGCGCGCTGGCGTCGATGGCGAACAGGCCGAGACCCTCGACGCTCTGGATGCGCCCGGTGAAGACGTGCAGGAAGCGAAACACCGTCTGGAGGTCGGCGTACATCAGGAGCGTCGACAGCGAGTGGAGCATGATGCGGTTCTGCTCGATGTTTCTGTCCTGATAGAACGCCTGCAGGAACTCGGAGAGTTTGATACCGATGCCGGTCATGTCGACGGGCGAGGATGTGTACTTGATGCGGTCGTCGTCGCGGATGTCGTTGACGCCCTGCTGGCGCGTCACGCAGTCGACGACGGCGACGGGTTTCCCCTCGTAGGGGGTGCGTTTCTCGAAGTCCGAGAGGACGCGTTTGGCTCCGTCCTTCGTGGTGACGATGATGGCGCCGTCGCCGTCGCTGGCGCCGTGCGCGAGGATATCGAGCGCGAGCGAACGCTTCCCCGTGAGCGGCGGTCCGCTGATGAGGAGGTTCGTCCCCGGCGGGACCTCGGCATCGAGCGCCGGCGAGAGGTCATACATGCGGGTGCCTCTGCGTCGGCCGACCGACTGGTGGTTCGTTTCCGGGGGGTGTGACCTCACCGAGAGCCATAGACGATGTAATGATACCGTGAGCCGATATTATTCTTTTTGATTTGATGACCATCTGGTTCGAGTGATATGCTCCCGTGCTGTCGAATGGGACGGCGAGGTTTTCCGTTCCGCTCGTCTCGTGATAACATCATACCGGGGCGCCCGTCATAAACACCCGGCCCGCGATGAACGCCGCCGTGGCGAGCAGCATTCCGCGCTTGAGGCGACGCTGTGCGACCGCGGGGTCCGAGAACGACCGGACGCACGCGGCCAGCATCAGGAGGTCCGCGGGGACGACTAGGGCGAGGTAGGCGAGGCCGAATCCGCTCTCCAGATACGGGAGGACGCTGGCCGCCGTCGCGACGACCATCGCCGCGAGGCCGACGCCGAGGGCGACGCGTTCGCCGGCGACGATGGGGAGCGTCCGCAGTCCCTCCTCCCTGTCGCCCGCGAGGTCCTCGACGTCCTTGACGACTTCTCTCGTGAACGTCGCCAGCGCGGCGAGGCCGAACAGCACGAGGACGCTCCGGTTCAGGGGGTCGCCCACCGCCGCGGCGCCGAACAGGAACGTCGACCCGGTGAGGTAGCCGACGACGACGTTGCCCACGCCGGGCAGCCCCTTGAAGTACTCCGTGTAGGCGACGAGAGCGAGCAGGTTCACCACCGCGATGCCGAGCGCTTCGAGGGGGAGCAGCGCCGCGCAGACGACGGCGCCGAGGAACAGGGCAACGCTGAACGCTAAGGCGCCGCGCGAACTCACCGCGCCGCGCGGGATGGGCCGGTCCGGTCGGTTGATGGCGTCTATCTCCCGGTCGAAGTAGTCGTTCACCGCGTTGCCCGCGCCCGTGGCGAACACCGTCGCCAGCACCGCCGCGGCGACGCGGAACGGCGAGGCGAACAGGCCCGCCGCGACGAACGACCCGGTGAACGTCAGGACGCCCGCCGAGAGGGTGTTGCCGGGACGCGTGAGGTCGAGCAGTCCTCGGGCCGTCCCGGTCGACGCCGCGGACGTCGCGTCCGGCGGCGCGCCTTCGGACGCCGCCGCGTCGCCCCTGTCGGCGGACTCGGACTCCCCGGCGGGTGGCATACGCGGAACGTCCCCGTCCCGCGATGATAAATGGCGCGGAGTCGGCGGGTTCGCCGAACGGAATCCGTGGGTTTAAATTACACCGCGTCGGTACGAATGAGTGAGGGCGCTTAGCTCAGTCTGGACAGAGTGCTTGGCTTCGGACCAAGTTGCCACGGGTTCAAATCCTGTAGCGCCCACTTCTCTGCGACGAACGGAGTGAGGAGCGAGAAGTGTACCGCGAAGGATTCGAACCAGCGAGCAGCTCCGCTGCGAGTGGAGTTCAAATCCTGTAGCGCCCACGATTCTTCCGCGGAAAACACGAATTCCCCGTCTCTTGCGCCGGCGTTCGGCGCTACGTCTCCGGGTCGTACTCCTCGTCGGTGACGTGTTCCAGCCACTCGACGGCCTCGCCGTCCTGTTCCTCCTGAATCGCGATGTGCGTCATCGCCTTCTCCGGCGTCGCGCCGTGCCAGTGTTTCTCGCCCGGCGGGAACCAGACGACGTCGCCCGCTCGAATCCGCTCGATATCGCCGCCCTCCCGTTGGACGAGACCACAGCCGCTCGTCACGACCAGTCGCTGACCGAGCGGGTGGGTGTGCCACGCGGTTCGCGCGCCGGGCTCGAACGTCACGCTCGCCGCCGCCGCGCGGGCCTCGTCCTGCGAACCGAACAGGGGGTCGATTCGGGCGTTTCCGGTGAAGTACTCGTCGGGTCCGTCGCTCGACGGGCGTGCGCAGTCGTTCGTTATCTCCATGTGCGATATCCGATTTGACGCCACCCGACTTGGATTCGATGCTATCTGGAAACCCCGTTTATACGCTCACCGAGTCGAGCGGGGTGCGAAGAATCGGTGACCGAACGAGAACGGGGAGAGAGGAGAACTGCCGTCGAGACCGAGGCTACGGCTGGACGTGACGACCGTCGGCTCCCTCTGGGTCGCGGTGAACCGCTCGGGGGCGAAGGCCTTCGAGACGACGTCCGCCAGTTCGATGGTGAGTTGGTAGACGTCCTTGCCGCTCGCGCGCCCGAGCGGAGCCGTCTCGACGACTTCGTCGAGCGCCGAGAGGTCCTCCTCGGAGGCGTCGTCGTCGGGGTCGAGGTAGACGACGAACACGCGGGAGTTCCCCTCGTGACAGAGCCCGTGCACGCACTCAACTTGGTCCGACGGGAGCGACTCCGCGAGGCTGACGAACGGGAGCGAGGGCGACCGGATGACGAACTCCGTGGTGAGGTCATGGGGAGGCCATAGACTTCATCCGAAGTTGACTCATCGGTCCCTCGCCCCCGGTTTCGGCCGTCTCACGGTGCGAGCGACCGTTCGGCGGCAGGCTGGCGGCGCGAATCAGGTCCGTCCCGGCGCCCGTCTCGAATCGGGGACGAGGGTCAGTCGGCCGTCGACGCCGACCCCTCGCCCGGTTCCGACCCCTCGTCCATCCGGGAGAACAGCGTCGCCAGCGCCGGCCCCGAAACGTTGTGCCAGACGCTGAACAGCGCGGGGACGAGCGCCGCACTCGCGCCGAAGTGCGCCGTCGCCAGGGCGACGGCCAGCCCGCTGTTCTGCAGTCCGACCTCGAAGGCGCAGGTCCGAGCGCGGTCCTCGGACATCCCGCTGGCGCGCCCGATGCCGTAGCCCGACCTGAGGCCGAGGCCGTTGTGCAGGACGACGGCGAGGAAGACGACGAGGCCCGCCGAGAGGATGGTCGTCACGTTCAGTCCGACGACGGCGGCGATGATGGCGACGATGGCGACGACGCTCACGGCCGGAAAGATGGAGACGCCCGCCCGAGCGACGGCCGGCGCGTACCGGTCGAGGACGTACCGCAGGAGCAGTCCACCGACGACGGGCAGGAGGACCACCTGCACGATGGAGGTAGCCATCTCCGCGAACGTGACCGAGATGGACTCGCCCGCGAGCAGGACTATCCACGCCGGCATCACCACCGGCGCCGCGACGGTGGTCACCGAGGTGATGGTCACCGACAGCGCCACGTCGCCGCGCCCGAGGTAGGTCATCACGTTCGAGGCGGTGCCGCCCGGCGCCGCGCCGACGAGAACCAGTCCGACGCCTATCTCCGGCGGCAACCCGAGGAGGGCGACGAGGCCGTAGGCGAAGAGCGGCATCAACAGCCACTGGCTGGCCGCGCCGACGAACACGTCCCGCGGGCGTTCGACGACTCGGCGGAAGTCCGCGGGCGTCAGCGTCAGTCCCATCCCGAGCATGATGACTCCCAAGAGCGGCGTGATGTACGGCGCGATGGGGGTGAACGTCTCCGGCGAGTACAGCGCCAGCGGCGCCACCGCGACCACCCAGAGGACGAAGTACTCGCTCGTGAAGTCGCCGACCCGTTCCAGCGTCGTCTGCAGGCTCATCTGTCGGTCACCGAGGGAGCCGTTCCGCGGGCCGACGCATCAAGACTCGGCTTGCTGAAAATATGTCCCCGGACCCGACTCGGTACCCGATTCAGTCGTCGGCGGCGGAGGCGACCGACAGCCACTCGCGCATCCGCTCGCGGTGGAACCCGACGGCCGCCTCCCCCTCCAGTTCGGGGTAGCGCGGCCGGGTCACGACGCCGTGGGAGTCCACCGCCGAGCGGACCACCGCCGCGAGTCGGTAGACGGGGGGAACCTCCGGGTACGGCCGCACCGAGCGGTAGCCCTCGCGGAACGCCGCGCGGAGGGGGTCGCCGTCGGCGACGTACCAGTCGGCGACGAGGTGTTCGACCTTGGCCGCTCCGAGACCCGCCGCCGCCGCCAGCGGCCCGCCCCAGTCGAGCACGGCGACCACCTCCTCGCCGTCGAAGACGGCGTTTCCGGGCCGGAGGTCCCACGGGTACAGCCGCGGCGTCGGATTCCGCGGAAGGTGGGCGTCGTCGAGGGCGGCGAGGAGTTCCCCCCGGACGTCGTCGAACGCCGCCGGGAGCGCGCTGATACCGTCCCGGACGTGGGCGTCGAACCACGAGGCCCACGACCCGGCGCCGTCGGATCGGAGGGTGACGGCCGCGTCGCTCGGGTCCCTCGCGGCTTCTTCGTCGCCATCGTCGCTTCCGTCTCCGTCCTCGCCCTCGTCCTCGACGCGCACGGCGCCGTAGCCCTCGAAGGCGAACGACCCGTGCAGCGCCGCGAGCGAGCGACCGAACCCCCGGCTCAGCCGTCGCCGCGTCGCCGAGGAGACGCGCGAGAACCGCTCGTGCAGGTCGACGCCGTCGACCAGTTCCACGACGGCGTACGGTCGGCCGTTCAGGACTCCGTCGGCGAGAACCCGCGGCGTCGGCACCGCGGTGCGCGCTCCGACCGCGCGGGCGACCGCGAGTTCGGTCCGGAACGCCTCGGCGTCCGCGGAGAACTGCACGACGACGCCGCCGCCGTCGGCGAACCGCACCAGCGTCGTCTCCTTCGTGTTGCCCCGCCGCGCGGGCGCCGTCTCCGCGACGGTCCGCGCGGGGAACTCCCGGTCGAGCACCGCTGTCACGTCGTCCACCGGGGCACCTCCCGCGGCCGGTCGTCGGTCGCCGGCCGGCGCGAGCGGTCCGCGCGGGTCACTCGGCGGACCCGTCCAACACGGCGGCGAGTTCCGGGAGCGACTCGACGACGTAGTCGGGGTCGTACGACCCGGGGTCGGCGTCACCGTCGGGGTACCACGCGACGGGCATCCCGGCCTCGCGGGCGCCGGCCACGTCGTACTGCAGGGAGTTGCCGACGTACAGCGTGTCGGAAGCGTCGACGCCCAGCGACTCGACCGCCCGGTCGAACGGGTCGGCGTGGGGTTTCCGCCGCTCCATGTCGCCGGCGTAGACGACCACCTCGAAGGCGCTTTCGAGGCCGAGCGCCTCCAGCTTGACCGACTGGCGGTACTCGGGACCGTTCGTCAGCAGTCCGACCTGATGGCCGGCGCCGGCGCCCTCCAAGGCCGCCTCGGCCCCGTCGAGCAGCGAGACGGCCCCGTAGTCGATGCCGTCGACGAACTCGCGGGCGACGGCGCTCACGTCGGCCCCCTCTCGGTCGTGTTCCGCGGCGACCGTTCGGAAGCCCTCGCGGTAGTAGCCGAACTCGTCCGGCGTGGTCGGCGGCCCGTCGAGCACCGCCCACAGGTCGCTCGGGACGCCGAACGGCTCCACCCCCGCCCGCTCGAACGCCCCGAAGTAGAGGTGCTCTACGTCCTGTTCGCTCTCGCACAGCGTCCCGTCGAGGTCGAACAGGACGGCGTCGAACCGGCTCATGGTCGGGGATTGGGGCGTCGAAAGCAAAAGCGACTCGGCGCGACGGGTCGAATCGCGCTTTCGCCTTACTCCTCCTCAGCCGAGTTCGGACATCGTCTCGAACGTCCGCGCTCGGAACCGCTCTGCACGCTCCGCCGTCGCCGCCTGCCCGTGTTGGTCCTGCACGTACAGCGACTGGAGGTAGTAGACCGAGTTCAGTAGCCCGTAGAGCGGTTTTCGGCGCTCGAACCCGGAGGGAAGAGAACGGACCGATTCGTAGCCGCGCCGGAACGCGCGTCGCGCGGCCTCGGTGTCACCGTTGCGCGCCGCGAACGTCGGGGTGACCGTCCGCCAGTAGTCCCACTCGTCCGGTGCCGCCCTCGCGTGTTCGAGGTCAACGACGCAAGCGACTCGCCCGTCCTCGACGGTGACGTGTTCGGGCGTCCACCACCCGTGACAGCAGACGGGATCGCCCATACCGTCGAAGGCGTCCGGGCGGTCCCGAAGGAACTCGACCACGGCGTCGGCGATGTCGGCGTGGCCGTACTCGGCGAGGACCGACCGGCGGTGACGGATGTCGTCGACGGCCGCCGCGCGCCAATCGTCGACCGTATCGACCCGGACCCCGCCGTCGGCCGCGCGGAACGGGCCGTAGCCGTCGACCAGCGGTTCCGTCTCCGCGTGCAGCGTCGCCATCCCGCGACCGGCGGCACGCGCCCACGCTGCCTCCGCCTCGGTCGACGCGTCAGGTACCGGGGCGTCGGGGTGCCACGCGGCGACGTAGTAACCGTCGCCGACGCGCAGTGTCTCGGGCACCGGTACCGTCGTCTCCCCGCCGAAGAACGCGGTCACTCGGCCCTCGACGGCCGCGTTCCCGGTCGGTCCAGTGTTGCCCTTGTAGACGGCGCGGCGGCCGTCGACCGCTATCTCGTATACTTCGTGCGGCGGCACACCGTGGAGTTTTCGGACGATACGGTAGTCTGCGAACTGTTCTGCGAGTCTCTCGCGTGCGTCTCGTCTCATGGTATTCGCCGCGTGACGGGCGGCGACCGGCCGGTACGACACTAACTAGTGCACGGTGCCGCAGCTACGGCCGTGAGAAGTCGTCTCGACCGTCGCCAGCCTCCGTCAAAAGCGTTCTCTTCCTGCCGGCTACGACCGGGTGTCCGTCGTCTCACGCGCGTTCGAGCGACACCGCGTTGCCCACCTCGAACCCGAACGCCTCGTCGCCGCGGCCGCGGTTCACCGCCAACTCCACGTTGCCGTGGCTACCGACGGTGACGACGCGACCGCCGGGGTCGACGGCGGCGTACGACCGCCCGACTGGAACCGCCTCCCCGCCGACGGACACCCGGTCGAGACCGTCGAGGAACTCACCGGGGACGTTCGTGACGACGTTGCCGAAGCCGTCGACGACGAGCACCTCACCCGTCGCCGTCCCCTCGCCCACCTCGGGGTCCGGGAAGGCGAGGTCGACGTACTCGTCGGTCGGCGCGATTCGGTCGACGGCCGTCACCGCGGGGGCGTCGTGGACGTCCGCGGCGGCCGGCGCGAACACGTCGCGCCCGTGGAACGTGTTGCTCGGCGTCTCCTCGTACTCGACCTCGTACACGTCGAAGTCGTCGCCGGCCACCTCGCGGGCGACCGGAAGCGCGACGCCGTTGTCCGGCGCGACGAACGCGTGGTCGCCGGCCTCCACGACGAGGGCCGCGCGGTCGGTGCCGACGCCGGGGTCGACGACGACGAGGTGCGTCGCGGGCGGAAAGTACGGCAGCACCTCCCGAAGCCAGAAGGCCGTCGCGCGCACGTCCTGTCTCGGGAAGTCGTGGCCCACGTCGACGAGTCGGGCGTCGGTGCGACCGAGCAGCACGCCTTTCATCGCCGCGGGGTACGGCGTCCCGAAGTCCGAAGCGAGCGTTATCATCGGATGTAGTCTCTTCCGCGCCCGGCATGTCGGTGTCGCTTTCGGGGTGCGCTCAGCCCTCGGCCTCAGAAGAACGTCGCCGCCCCGGGGTCGAACCCCACGTCGAGGCGGTCCGCGTCGGGCACGTCCGGGGTTCGAACGACCACCTGCCGGTCCGCCCACCGGCAGTACAGTCGGGTCGTATCGCCGAGGAACTCCGCCGTCTCCACGTCGACGGTCAGGCGGTTCGGCGGCGCGGCGGACCGCGACGACGCGGTGGCGCCCGACGACGGGTCGACCACCGACAGGCGTTCCGGGCGGACGCAGAAGCGGACCGTTTCGCCCGCCGCGGCGTCGGTCGGGGGCAACCGGAACTCGGCGTCCGCGACGCGGACGACCGTCGACTCGTCGTTCGACGCCAGCACCTCGGCCTCGAAGACGTTGTTGTCGCCGACGAAGGAGGCGACGAACGCCGTCTCCGGCCGGCGGTATATCGCCTGCGGCGTGCCGACCTGTTCGACCCGGCCGGCGTTCATCACGGCCACGCGGTCGGAGACGGCCAGCGCCTCCTCCTGGTCGTGCGTGACGTACAGCGTCGTCACGCCCAGTTCCCGCTGGATGGACTTGACGCTCCGCCGGAGTTGCTCGCGGAGGCGGGCGTCGAGGGCGCTCATGGGTTCGTCGAGGAGGAGCACGCGCGGTTCGGGCGCGAGGGCGCGAGCGAGGGCGACTCGCTGCTGCTGGCCGCCCGAGAGTTCGTCCGGGTCGCGGCCGCCCATCCCGGAGAGGTCGACCAATTCCAGCAGTTCGTCGACGCGTTCCTCCTTCGTCGTCCGCTGCGGCGGCCCGTCGAACTGGAGGCCGTAGGCGACGTTCTCGCGGACGCTCATATGGGGGAACAGCGCGTAGTTCTGGAAGACGACGCCCACGTCGCGGTCCTCGGTCGGCACCCCGCGCACGTCCTCGCCGCCGAAGCGGACGGCGCCCGCGTCGGGCGACTCCAACCCGGCGACGAGGCGGAGCGTCGTCGTCTTTCCGCACCCGGATGGGCCGACCAGCGTGAAGAACTCCCCCTCCGCGACCGACAGGGAGACGTCCTCCAGCGCCGTCGTCCCGGCGTACGCCCGGCGGACGCCGTCGAGTTCGAGGTCAACCACGGGGCGTCACCTCGCGGGCGGCGGGAACGGGGGAGACGGCGCGGACGGCGGCCTCGCGGGCGCCGTGAGGTGCGGCCGGCATCGTCTCCCTTCAGTCACCAATCGGTGATATACCCGTCGAATCACGCGCTCGGCGGTCGTTCGGTCCGAGCGACCGCGCCGTCACGAACGCGTCTCGGCCTCGTCGTCGTCCGAGAGGGCGTCGGGGGCGCTGGGAACGCTCGGGAGCCACTCCAAGTCGGCGTCGACGCGTCCCGAGAGGACGGCGTTGACGACGACGCCGACGAGGATGGCCAGGCCGCCGAGGTAGAGCCACGAGAGGAAGATGAGCGCCACGCCCGCGATGCCGTACAGTTGGACGCTCTCGGAGAGGCCGACGTAGGCGCGGAAGACGAACCCGGAGACGGTCCACGCCGCCGCGGCCACGACGACGCCCGGAAGCGCCTCGCGCGGCGATTGGTCGACGCCCGGAAAGAAGTAGTACATCGGGAAGAAGCCGACGACGAGGGAGACGAAGATGAGCAGTCCGCTCGCCACCGACCACCAGCCGCCGAGGGCCAGCGACAGGGCGACGGAGACGAACGAGACGACGATGAGCGCGATGGTCGTGCCGACGAAGACGAGCCCCGTGTCTCGGATGCGTCCCCAGAAGGAGGTGTGCCGGCGCGTGCCGTACACCTCGGCGAACGTGTCCTGAATCGAGCGGAGGCTCTTCAGCGAACTCCAGATAACGATGGCGACGGCCAGCGACAGCGCCCGGACGCGGGCGTCGGTCTGGGCGCCGATCATCTCCAACACCCGCCGGAGTTGGTTCGGGTCGACGCTCACGAGTCGGCCGAGACCCTGCGCGATGGCGTCGACGCTCCCGAGCGTGGCGATGCCGACGACCAACAGGAACACCGTCGGCACGAACGCGTTGAACACGTAGTACGACAGGCTGGCGGCGAGCGTCGTCACGTTCTTCTCGCGACTGACTGCGACGACGGCTTTCGTCACTCGCACGACGGAATCGGCACGGGACACTCGGCGTGGTAAGCGCCACGCCGGTATCAATCGTCGCAGATGTCGGAACGAGTGACTTTCAACGAGAGGGCTACAACGGTTATGTGTCGAGAGAGTGTCGTCGGAACTGCAATGACGGCACTCACAGCGCTCACGGCCGGTGTCACAGTCGCGTCGACCGCGCTCCCCCTGCAGTCGGGCGGGCTCCTGACGCTCGCTATCGCATTCCTCGTGCTCGCCGTTCTGGCGGGGCTCGCGGGGTTCCGCGGGGTCGCCGGCCTCTCGATGAGCGCCGCGCGAATCCTCGTCGTAGTGTTCCTCGTCCTCGCCATCATCACGTTCATCCTGTAAAGTGACGGGTCCGCGGGACGCTCGGTCGACGCTCGGCGTCTCCGGCCGCGATTCGACCCCGAAACCGTCCCTTCGCGAACGCGTACCTCCGTCCGCGCCCCGTCAGGCTTATTCGGCAGTTCCGCGAATCGGAGGGCATGAACCGGCCACTCGCCGCCGTCGCCGGCGGCCTCTCCGGAACCGCCGCCTTGACCGTCCTGCTCCTCCTCTTCGAGGTCGAGACGCGGTCGCAGATAGGCATGTTCGACGTCGTCGCGCGGTTCGTCGGCGTCCCCGGGAGCACGACGGTCGGGTTCGTCCTGTTCGTCGCCGCCGGGACGCTGGCGTGGCCCCTCCTGTTCGTCGCCGTCGAGGACTCCGTTCCCGGGTCCGACCCCGCGATAAAGGGGATGGGCGTCGGCGTGCTCCTCTGGATTCCGTTCCTCCTCCTCGGACGGGCGGAACTCTCGGGGGCCATCGTGTTCGCCTTCGCGGGCCTGACCCTCGTCGCCCACCTCGCCTACGGCTACATCACCGGCGCCGTCTACGCCCGTCTCACGGGTCGGACGCCGTCGAGCGGTACGCTCGGCGACGGCTCGGAACTGCAGGGCTGACCCGGCGCCGACGACTCCCCGCCGACCCGCGCTCCCCCCTCCCCCGCCCGGCGATTCTCGGATTCTGGTGACGGCCTTGCCACTTATGTATGGACCGTCCTAAGTCGCTCTCACGCGCCTCTCGCGCGAGTTGATAATGTCTCTGCCGCTCGTCCCGCTTCTCGCCGTCGTCAGTGTCCTCCTCGGAGGGTTGGCGTGCTGGCGCCGCCGCGAGTCGACGGACCCCACCGCGACCGAATCGCCCCGACATCCCGCCTCGCTCCGGACGGACGGCGGCGAAGAACGACCCGACGGCGGACGTCGGACCGACGAGGACCGACGGGTCTCCGAGGAGCGTCGAACCGACGGCGGCGAACGCCGCGCCGACTCCGGGTCCGAGAGTCAGATGCCCGTGATCGGCACGCTGTACGGCCGCGAGCACAAGACCAGCAAGCCGTACGGGTTGATGCGATGGCTGACGAGCGTCGACCACAAGGACATCGGCATCCTCTACCTCATCTTCGGCCTCGCCGCCGGCATGTGGGGAGCGACGGACGCGATGATGATCCGGACGGAGCTTTTCACCCCCGGCACCGACGTCTGGAACGCCGAGACGTACAACGGCCTGTTCACGACGCACGGGTTGACGATGCTGTTCTTCTTCGTCACCCCGGTGTTCACCGGACTGGCGAACTACTTCCTCCCCCTCCTCATCGACGCCGAGGACATGGCGTTCCCGCGCATCAACGCCATCGCCTTCTGGCTCCTGCCGCCCTCGTTCGTCCTCGTCCGCGCCGGCCTCCTCACCGAGGTGCTGGCGAAGGTCATCGACGCCGTCGGCCCGCGCGTCGAGTTCCTCTACGCCCTCGAACCGCCGACGATGGGGTGGACGCTGTACACGCCGCTGACGACCCAACTGGCCAACCCGCAGGTCGACCTGCTGCTGTTGGGCCTCCACCTGTCCGGACTGGCGACGATAATGGGCGGCGTGAACATCATCGTCACCATCTTCACCGAACGCGGCGAGGGGGTTAGCTGGTCCACGCTCGACATCCTCACGTGGTCGCTCCTGACGACGAGCGGTCTCATCCTGTTCGCGTTCCCCGTCCTCGGGAGCGCCGTCCTCATGCTCCTGTTCGACCGCAACTTCGGCACGACGTTCTTCGCCGTCGAGGCGGGCGGCCCCATCCTCTGGCAGCACCTGTTCTGGTTCTTCGGCCACCCCGAAGTGTACATCCTCGTCCTCCCGGCGTTCGGGCTGACGAGCCAGATACTCCCGAAGTTCTCGGGGCGGAAGCTGTTCGGATTCAAGTTCATCGTCTACTCGACGCTCGCCATCGGCGTGCTCTCGTTCGGCGTGTGGGCCCACCACATGTTCGCGACGGGGATGGACCCCCGCCTCCGCGCGTCGTTCATGGTGGTCACGCTCGCCATCGCGGTGCCGAGCGCCGTCAAGACGTTCAACTGGATGGCGACCATCTGGAACGGGAACGTCAAACTCGAAGCGCCGATGCAGTTCCTCGTCGGCGGCATCGGCCTGTTCGTCGTCGGGGGCGTGACGGGCATCTTCCTCGCGTCCGTCCCCGTGGACCTCGTCGTCCACGGCACCTACTACGTCGTGGCGCACTTCCACTTCATCGTCGTCGGCATCATCGCCTTCTCGATGTTCGCCGCGTCGTACTACTGGTACCCGCTCCTGACCGGGCGGATGTACAACAAGCGCCTCGGAACGATTCACGCCGTCCTCAGCATCGTCGGCGTCAACGTGACGTTCATGCCCCTGTTCCTCGTCGGCCTGATGGGCCTGCCGCGCCGGTCGGCGCAGTACCCCGTCGAGTTCACGCTCCTCCAGCAGGTGGCCACCGTCGGGGCGTTCATCCTCGCCGCCAGCGTCGGTATCTGGCTGTTCAACATGGTGAACTCTTTCCGGACGGGACCGGTCGTCCGGACCCCCGACCCGTGGGACCTGAAGGAGTCCAACCAGTTCTCCCGCGAGTGGCAGTGGTTCGAGCGGCGGATGACGGAGGGGCTGTCGAACCCGCAGGCCCTCGCCGACGGCGGGCGCGTCGCCGACGGAGAATCCGACGCCTCGAACGACGCCGGTTCGGACGCCGGGGCCGGCGACGAAGACTCCGACGCCGACGCGGACGCCGAGAACTGAGACGACCGCTCCGTATTCGGTCGTCGCGCGTTTCTGATTTCTCGCGCACGTCACGCAGACTCACGCGCACGAGCGGACGCTCCGCTCCGCGGGTCGAAGATGGGAAGAAGAGACGACGGCGAGAACGGCGGTCGGCGCGAACTGTATTAACTCTGGAACGGTTCCTCGTCGCGGTGGTTGTCCGGGTTGTTTATCTCTTCGGCCTCCCGCTCCATCTGGTCGGTTTCGCGGTCCACCTCGTCCGTCCCGCGCCGGTCTGCGTCGGGGTGGACGTCGTCCTCGTCGCCCGCGCCCGGGACGCGGGACTTGTCGACGAAGCGCTGTCGCCCCTCGTCGCCGTCGTCCACGACGAACGCCACGTCCGACGCCTCGTACATCGAGGTGAACTCCTCCCAGTCGAGTTCGCGGCCCTCCGCGTCCTCGTCGGTCGTAAAGCGGAGTTCCAACGACCCCTCGGACGTGGCGGCGACGACCGGCCGCGACCCGGTCTCCTCGGCCCACGACCGCATCTCTTCGAGGTCTGAGAGCACTCGCTCCTCGTCCGCGTCGTTGTTTTCGCTCATCTCACTCCATACTCGCTACGAGCGCACACCGCTCTCACGCCTGCAAGTGCAGGGTTCCGCCCGCCTCGGTGAGGGATAAAACAACACGCAGCCGCAAGCAGAAAGACGGGGTCGCCGTCGGACGAACTTCGTCGTCGACGCTGCCGCGCGCCGCTTGAGGCACCCGTCCCTCGGCGGCGTCCGGAAGACGGACATTTCGATGTTTCGGGCGCTCTCGCGTCAGCCTTCGGTCGCTGCCAAATCTGCGGCCGTCGCGGCGCGGCCGTCGTCTTGAAACCGGCCCCCGACGTAGCACGTTCCGTGACGAGCATCGCCACACTCAGCGCCGACGCGACGGACTTCCTCCTCGGCGACGCCTTCGAGGCGATTCCGACGCTCGCCGTCGAGGTGCCGCCGGTCGTCGCCCACGGACCCGACGACCCCTTCCCCTTCCTCGCCGCGACGGGCGCGGACCCGGAGGCCGCGGCCGCGGCCTTCGAGGACGACGGCTCGGTCCGCGAGGTCGACCGCCTCTCGGCCGGCGGGGAGGGCGGCCTGTTCCGTGTCGTCTGGACCGAGACGGTCGAACTGCTCCTCGGGTCGGTCGTCAGGACGGACGCGACGGTGCTCTCGGTCCGCGGCGCCGACGGCGCCTGGAAGTTCCGCGTCCTCGCGCCGGACCGCGACTGCCTCGGCGTGACGTTCGACTTCCTCGCCGACCACGGGGTGCACGTGGAGTTGGAGGGCATCCGCAGCCTCGACGCCGACGACGCCACCCGCTCGTTCGGGCTGAGCGAGGAGCAGTACACCGCCCTCCTCGCCGGCCTCGACCGCGGGTTCTACGACGTCCCCCGCGACACCGACACCTCCGAACTCGCCGCCGAACTGGGCATCACCCACCAGGCGCTCTCCGAGCGACTCCGGCGGGCGCACGGCACCCTCGTCGAGAACGCCCTCGCCTCCGGGTCGCGCGTGTTCAACTGACCGGCGCGCCCGAGTCGGTCCGGTCCGTCGGAGTCCGACGCCGACGCCGACGCCGAGTCCGTGCGCTTTTGTCCCGACCCGCCGACGCCCGCGTATGCACGAGCAGTCCCTCCCGCTCCCCGACCGCGCCGTCGTCGGAATGGTCCACCTCCGCGCCCTCCCCGGCGCGCCGACTCACGACGCCGACGCCGGCATCGAGGCCGTCCGCGAGGCGGCGCTCGAAGACGCCGCGGCCCTCGAAACCGGCGGCGTCGACGCCCTCGTCGTCGAGAACTTCGGCGACGCTCCCTTCTATCCCGACGACGTGCCGAAGCACACCGTCGCGTCGATGACCGCCGTCGTCGGCGCCGTCGCCAGCGAGGTGGACGTCCCCGTCGGCGTCAACGTCCTCCGCAACGACGCCGAGGCGGCCCTCTCGGTGGCGGCGGCGACGGGGGCGTCGTTCGTCCGCGTGAACGTCCACGCCGGCGCGCGCGTCACCGACCAAGGACTCGTCGAGGGCCGCGCCCACGAGACGATGCGCCTGCGCGAGTCGCTCGGCGCGGACGTGGCCGTCCTCGCCGACGTGGGCGTGAAACACTCCGAACCGCTGGGACGCGAGACGCCCCTCGACGTCGCCGTCGAGGAAGCCGTCGGCCGCGGACTCGCCGACGGCGTCGTCGTCTCCGGGGCTGGGACGGGCGCCCCGACCGACGACTCGGACCTCGCGGCCGTCGCCGAGGCGGCCGAGGCGGCGGGCGTGCCCGCCCTCGTCGGAAGCGGCGTCACCGCCGAGACGGTCGCCGCGACGCTCGAACGGGCGGACGGCGTCGTCGTCGGGACGGCGCTGAAAGAAGGAGGGGAGACTACGGCCCCCGTCGAGGAGTCGCGGGTGCGCGCCGTCGTCGAGGCGGCGCGGTCCGAGTAACGCCGACTACGAGTTCAGTTCCTCTTCGACCAAGTTCGCGGCGTTCTTCACGGCCCCGACGGAGCTGAGATGGCCGGCGCCGACGGAGGCCTTCATCGCCTTCGCGGCGCTCCCGGTCACGACCGTCGGCCCGAGTTGGGCCACCGCGCCGTCGCCGACGCTGACGATCCATCCCGGCACCTCGAAGCGATACGGCTCCATCCGGGGGGCGAAGTCCGTCGCCTCTCCCTCCGTCTCGTGGCGGACGAGTTCGGCGAGGTTGTCGGCCACGGTCCGGGCCTCGCGCAGGGCGGCGGAGGCCGACGCGGGGACGGCCTCCCCGTCGGCGTCGACCACGCGCGCGGCGTCGCCGACGGCGAACGTGCGCTCGTCCAGTCGGAGGTCGCTCCGGACGACCGGCCGGTCGCCGCCCATCGCGGCCTGCCCGGCGATGCCGCCCGTCCAGACGAACGTGTCGCAGGCGAACGTCCCCGCGTCCGTCTCGACCGCCTCGTCGGTCGCGCGCTCGACCGACGTGCCGGTTCGAACGTCGATGCCGCGGGTTTCGAGCGCCTCGCGCACCGCCTCGCGGAAGTTCTCCGGGAAGTTCGGGGCGACGTGGTCGAGTTGCTCGACCAGCGTGATATCGGCCTCGACGCCCTCCTCCGCGGCGAGGGCGGCGAGTTCGCCGGCCGTCTGGACGCCCGAGAGCCCCGCCCCGCCGACGACGGCGGTGACCGACCCGCTCTCGGCGGCCGGGACGCTCGGGCCGTCAGAGGCGTCGATATCGGCGGCGGCGGCGTCGCCGGTATCGCTTCCGTCGACCGCCGCCGCGCCCTCGTCCGAGACGTCGATGGTGATGCTTCCGCCGGCGTCGGCGGCGTCGCCCGTCTCGCCGCCACCGACGGCGTCGACCGCACCGAGGAACGATTCGCGGATGGCCTCGGCGTCGGCGACGCTCTTGAGGGGCAGGGAGCGTTCCTCGACGCCCGGCAGGTCGTAGTAGGCCGTCGCGGACCCGAGGCAGACGGCGGCGTAGTCGTAGTCGAGTTCCGTTCCGTCCGCGAACGAGACCGTTCGGGCGTCCCTGTCGACGCCGTCGACGCGGGCGACGCGGACCTCCGCGCGGTCGAAGAGGTCTTCGAGGGGGACCTGAATCGTCTCGGCGAGTCCGGGGCGACGGATGACGCGGTGGACCTCGTGCAGGACGAGGTGAGAGGCGTCCTCGTCGACGACGACGAGTTCGGCGTCGTCGGGCAGGCGCGATTCGAGACGGCGGGCGAGCGTCACTCCGGCGTATCCCGCGCCGAGTACCAGCACACGCATGGTCGGAGGGTAGGAGTACGGGACAATGAGCCTGTGGGGTGCTCGGGGTCGGGTCGAGTCGGCGGAGCGGTCCCCGTAGACCTGCTCAGAACAGCGCCTCGGACTCGTCGAGGACTTCCGCGGGGCCGCCGACGCTCCAGACGTCCGTGTCGACGTCGCAGGCGGCGATTTCCTCTTCGACCCGGTCGGCGTGCTCGGCCGTGGTGTTCACGTAGACGCTCGCGCCCGTGTCGGCGGAGAAGTAGACGGGAATCTCCTCCTCGCTGCGGAGTTCGCGGACGGCGTTGAACACGGCGATGGTCTTCGGCTGCCAGTACACCCAGCCCGCGGGGCCGGTCATCGTCGTCGCCGTCAGCGAGAGCGTGTCGTGCTCGGCGAGTTCGAACGCGCGAGCGAAGTCCGCCGCGCGGAGGGCGTCGCGCATCTCGTCTATCTGCTCGTGGACGTGCGCCATCCGCGCTTGGAACATGTGGCTCGCCGCGGCCTCCTCGTGGGCCTGTTCGGTCTCCTTGTAGGCGGGGACGTGCGCGGCGACGATTCTGAGGTCGTCCTCCAACTCGGATTCGATGCGCTCGGAGCGGCAGTCCTCGTCGTTCATGCCCGAGTAGAGCTGAGAGAACGCGCCGGTGACGGCGCGGGCGGCGGAGGAGGACCCGCGGCGGGCGATGGTCGAGATTTCGGGGCGGGTCAGCCCGAGGTCGGCCGCCTCCGCGAGGGCCATCGCGGCGGCGGCGAACCCCGACGAGGAGGAGCCGAACCCGATGTTCGAGGGGAAGGAGTTCTCCGATTCGAGGCGCACCGCGTCGTCGGTGTTGGCGAGGGCGCGGACGTGGTCGACGACGGCGTCGATTCGCTCGGCGCCGCGGCCGGTCACCTCCTCGCCCCCGATGACGTAGGTGTCCTCGGCGGCGTCGGGTTGGAACTCGACGGTCGTCGTCGTGTGACTCGGCGCGGTGCAGACGCTGATGCTGTCGTGGTACGGGAGTCGCAACTCCTCGTCGCGCATCCCGTGGTACTTCACCAGCCCCTGAATCGGGTGTGCCTTCGCGGTGGCCTTCATACTCCCACGCGCGGGAGACGCGGGGTTAAACGTCCCGATGGTCGGCGAGAGACCGCAGTCCGGCGGCGACGTGGCGGTGTCTGAGAGAAACGGGCGTCTTCGAACCGGGCGTTCAGTCGTCCGCGGCGACGGTCGAGTCGGGCGTCGCTTCGGCGTCGACTTCCGCTTCCTCTCCCTCTCGGCCTCGATTCCAAACGTTGGTGACTGTCTCGCCCGTCGGCGGGGTGTGGCTTATCTCTTTCATGCTCGCGCGCTCTTCTGTCATGTGCGAGTGACTGCCACGAACGAGCTTAACCGTTGTCCTGAAAATGATTATAACACTTAGTACCATACTAGCTAGTACAAGGAGTCTAGGGTGACCCGCGGTTCGGACGCGGCGCGGACCCGAACGGGGATAGAGCGAACGCCGGACGGCCGGCGTCTCGTCGTCGCGCGGGTCGTCGACGCCCCCGCGTCGGCGGCGTGGGACGTGCTCACCGACACGCGGACGTGGACCGAGTGGGGGCCGTCCGTCTCAGCGGTTCGCGGCCCCGACCGAATCGGACCGGGGGCGACGGGTGAGGTGCGCATCACCGGCGTCGGCGCGTGGGTCCCGTTCGAGGTGACGGAGTACGACGAGGGGGCGATGCGGTGGACGTGGGCCGTCGCGCGCGTCCCGGCGACGGGCCACCGCGTCGACGTCCTCGGGGACCGCCGGTGTCGCGTCGCCTTCGAGGTGCCACTCCTCGCCGCCGCGTACGCGCCCGTCTGCCGGCGGGCGCTTCGGGCGATAGCGCGGTTGGCCGAACGCCGGGCGTGAGCGCCCTACGGCGGCCGTTCCAGCGAGAACCGGTCGCCGATGCGGGCGTACTCCGACCCCGAGAGGCGACCCACCGCGTCGAGTTTCGTCGTGTCCATCTTCCCGTTGGTGAGCACGGCGTCGTCGACGTGCGCGTGGACGACTTCGCCGAACACGAGCGTCGAGGCGCCGACGTCGAGCGTGTCGACCAGTTCGCACTCGAACGACACCGCCGCCTCCGCGACGCGCGGGGCGTCGACGACGGCGCAGTCAGCGGCCGTCACCGCGGCGCGGTCGAACTCGTCCTCGCCGGGCGGGAGCGTCGCACTCGTGGCGTTCATCGCCTCGGCCACGTCCTCGGTGACGACGTTCCAGACGAACTCGCCCGTCTCAATCGCGTTCCGGGCGCTGTCCTTTCGGTCCTCGCCGGTGCCCGACGCGGAGAACAGCAGCGTCGGCGGGTCCGGGGTGACGACGTTCGAGAAACTGTACGGCGCGAGGTTCCGCGTCCCGTCCGCCGCGCGGGTGCTCACCCACGCGATGGGTCGCGGGACGACGGCGCCCGAGAGGAGGCGGTACGGCGACCCGAAGGCGTCCGGCGGTCCGTCCACGTCAGGGCGCCTCCCGCGTCGGCCGCGCGTGCTCGTTCATCACCCGTCCTTCGCCGACCGGCGACAAAGAACCGCCGGCCCGCGCGGACCGCGCCGGGCCGCCGCCACCGACGGGACGGCGCTTCCCCGTTCACCCGCGTACCACCCGGGGACCCGAACGGTCGTGATTGGGCTGAATTATCTCCGTACTCCTCGAAAAATATACCTGTGCTCGTGACCGAGTGCAAGCGAATGGAACACTCTCACGATGACTGACTCTTGGGATACCGCGGGTTACATCGCGAGCTCGCGGTACAGAGCGTCCGTCTGTGAGTTCCTCGACGAGGAGGGACCCGAGCTACCGTCGCGCATCGCGTCGGAGTTAGAGCTCGCACAGCCGCACGTCTCTCGGGCGCTCTCGGAACTCCGGGAGCGAGGGGTCGTCGAACTCCTGGTCCCCGAATCCCAACAGAAGGGCCGGCTCTACGGTCTCACCGGTCGGGGGCGGACCGCCTTGGTCCGACTCCACGGCGAGTCCGACTCCGGTCCCGTCTCCGTCACGTTCGTCGAGGAGGGTGCGTTCCCCTATCCGCCGCTCGTCGACTACCTCTCCGAGGAGTACCCGGGCGTCTTCCGGTTCGCGCTCGTCCGCGAGGGCGACGACTCCGACGCGTTCGCGGCGAGCGAGGAGGTCCGCGAGACGTGCGATTCGCACTCGCTGTCCACCGTCATCGGGGCGCTCAGCGCCGGCGACGCGACGGTGAACGAGCAGTTGGACGGAGCCGACGACGGCGAGCGCTTCGTCGTCCGCGGCTTCGAGCACTCGCTGTGGGTCAGGCTCCCGGTGAGCGAGGACGTCGAGGTGTTCGTCGGTCTGGACCGCGACGCCGACGTCAACGTCAACTCCTTCGTCGACGCCTGTCGGAGCCGTCTGAAGAACTGACCGGGCCGTTTTTCGCCGGGGGGAGAACGCCCATACCGCCGGAACCCCTAGAACCGTCGATGTATACGGGGAAGACCGAGCAGCCCTGCTGTCTCTGCGACGACCCGGACACCGCCGCACGCATCGACGTGCCGCCGCGCGCCGTGCCCCTGATGAAACACTCGGGGTCCGTCGCGTGGCGCGACATCGTCGGCGAGGTGTCGATTCACTTCTGCGAGAGCGACTGGGACCTCGTCACCGACCTCGTCTCCATGGGGCTGAATCCGCTCTCGCGCTGCAACGTCGCGCGGGCGTCGTTCAGCATCCGCGAGGATTTCGAGGCGCTGTTGAACGCGACGCGCGAGGCGCCCGACCAGCGCGCGCAGGAGGCCGGCCTCCTCGACGAGGCGCGCGAGACGCTGGACGACTACGGCGAGGACCCGATGGTCGAAGAGCGCGACTTCGTGGAGGCGTGGGTGGTCGTCGACGCCCTCTCGGAGGCGTGAAGCGGCCGCCGAACGGCCGCGTCTCGGCCGTCCTCGGGAGAACGTATATGTCGCTCGACCGTCTCGGCCGTACCTGATGAGCCTGCGGGACATCGTCGCCGCGGTCGGCGAGCGCGAACGGACGCTCGTCCTCTACGAACCCGTCTCCGACCGACTGCTCGAACAGGTGCGGGAGTACCTCGCGCCGTACCCGCTGACCGTCGAGCGCCGGGACGGGGGCGAGTCGCTGTCGGGGACCGCGGAACTGACCGACGGCGACGGCTCGTGGGTCCGAACGGACTGCTCGGACCTCGCGGCGCCGGCGACGCCGCAGGAGTTCGAGGCGACGCTCTCGGACGTGCTGACGCGCATCGACCGGACGACGTTCACCTCCTACGACGGCGCGCGGATGGCGTCGGCCTCGCGGGAGATAGAGGACCGGGCGTGGCGGTTCGGTCGCGGGACGCTCCACGCCGGGTTCCAGCGCGCGTCGGCCCTGCGGCGACAGGCGGAGGTGTACCGCCGCCTCGCGCGCACGGACCTCGACGTCCACGCCTACGCCGTCCCGGAGGGCGACGCGCCGACGCTCGATGACGCGACCGTCCACCTCGTCGACGACGAGGAGATAGCCGCGACGTGGTTCGTCGTCTACGACGGCGGCGGCGACGACGCATCGAAGTGCGCGCTCCTCGCCGAGGAGCGCGACCCGGACGTGTTCCGCGGCTTCTGGACGTACGACCCGCGCGTCGTCGACGACGTCCTCGCGCACCTGTCGAACCGGTACGGCGCCCCCGCCTGAGCGGCCGGACCGTCCGACGGCGCCGCGGGGGGCCGTACCACGATTTATATGCGATGGGGCCAATCAGACCCACACGACGGCCGGCACGGCCCGCACCGGCCACCGCGGAACGCGGGCGCTCGCTCCTCATGCCACGGAACCGCCGCACGCTGTCCGCCGTTCGTCCCGCGCGCCCCGATGGGGGTGTCAGGAGCGCCGCCGACGCCCGTCGCGGCGATATCGCCCGCCGCCCGGAGCGGCGGGCCTGACCGATGGCGTACGACTACCAGCGCGTCGTCGACTGGGTCGACGACCACATCGTCGAGCGACCCGGGCAGGTGATGCTCGCGTTCTTCGTGCTCACCGCCCTCTTCGGCGTCGGCCTCGGCAACGTCTCCACGGAGGCGGGCACCTCGCAGTTCGCCGAGGACATCCCCGCGCAGAACGCCCTCGACCAGGTGAACCAGGAGTTCCTCCCCGTCTTCGGTCAGGACACCGGGAGCACGCAACTCATCCAACGGGGGCAGAACGTCCTCTCGCGGCGGTCGATGCTGCAGATGCTCAGGACACAGGAGCGCGTCGAGGAGCAGCCGACGCTGCGGGTCAGCGACACCTCCTCGGCGGCCGCCGTCGTCGCGCGGACGTTAGACCCGAACGCGACGACGCTCGACGAGCAGATAACGGCGCTCGAACGCGCCACCGACAGCGAGGTGGCGGCCGCCGTCCGCGAGAACGCGGACAACCCGGCGTTCACCGGGTCGGTGAGCGAGGACTTCAACGCACGGTCGGCGTCGGCGTCGGCCACCATCGGCGTGATTCAGCACTCGCTGCCGACCGAGGTGTCCTCCTCGGCCGGCCAGTCCGGCGACAGCCCGCTCACCCCCATCCAACAGCGGGTCCAGCGCATCGTCGACGCCAGTCCGGGCGACATCACCGTCTTCGGCAGCGGCATCATCGCCGACGAGTTCGGCGCGGTCATCTCCGACTCGCTTCTCATCGTCACGCCCGCCGCGGTCATCCTCATCGTCCTCTTCCTCGTCGTCGCCTACCGCGACCTCCTGGACCTCCTTCTGGGGACGTTCGCGCTGGCGATGGCCGTCGTCTGGACGTTCGGCTTCCTCGGCCTCGCGGGCATCCCGTTCAACCAGATTATGATCGCCGTCCCGCCGCTCCTCCTCGCGGTGGGCATCGACTTCGGCATCCACGCCATCAACCGCTACCGCGAGGACCGCGAGACCGGGCTGGGAATCGAGGAGGCGATGCGCGCGGCGACCGACCAACTGCTCGTCGCCTTCTTCATCGTCACCGGCACCACCGTCATCGGCTTCCTCTCGAACCTCGCCTCGGGCCTCGCGCCCATCCGCGACTTCGGCGTCGTCGCCGGCGTCGGAATCACGTTCACGTTCCTCATCTTCGGCGTGTTCCTCCCCGCGGCGAAGGTGTGGATGGACCGCCGCAAGGAGTCGTGGCCGCTCCCGACGTTCAGCCAGAAACCGCTCGGGCGCGAGGGCTCCTCGCTCGGCGACGCGCTCTCCGTCGGCGTCGGTATCGCCGACCGGATTCCCGTGCTGTTCGTCCTCGCGGCCCTCCTGTTCAGCGTCGGCGCGGCGGGCTACGCGACGGGCGTCGACACCTCGTTCACGCAGGAGGACTTCCTCCCGCCCGAGGAGGTGCCCTCCTACCTGCGGTCGCTGCCGGAGCCGTTCGCGCCGAGCGACTACTCCGTCGTCGCCACGCTGAACTTCCTCGAAGAGCGCTTCACGAGTTCGCAGGGGGGGTCGGTCACGATATACGTCGAGCGGCCGATGGAGCAGGACTCCGCGCTCGAGGAACTCCACCGCGCCGGCGAGGACCCGCCGGACTCGTTCGTCGTCGAGGACGGCCGCGCGGAGTCGACGAGCGTCGTCACGGTCATCCGCGACTACGCCGAGGAGGACCCCGAGTTCGCCCGCCTCGTCGCCCGGAACGACGCGAACGGAAACGGCATCCCCGACGACAACTTGGGGGAGATATACGACTACTTGGAGACGTCGCCGGTGTCCGAGCAGGTCGACCGGTACCTCGCGGAGGACCACCGGAGCGCCCGCGTCGTCTACACCGTCTCGGCCGACGCGTCGGACGCCGAGGCGACGGCCGACGGCGAGCAGGTGGCGGAGCGCTTCCGCTACGAGGCCGTCGCCACGGGCGACATCGTCGTCTTCCAGGCCGTCTCCGACCTCATCTTCAACTCCGCGGTGACGAGTCTCGCCCTCGCCCTCGGCGGAACGGTGGCGTTTCTCGTGTTCAGCTACTGGCTCCTCGACGGCCTCCCCTCCATCGCCTTCGCCAACCTCCTGCCCATCGTAGTGTCGGTGGCGGGCGTCGCGGCGACGATGCGCCTCCTCGGCATCTCGTTCAACGCGTTCACCGCGACCATCCTCTCTCTCACCATCGGGTTGGGTATCGACTACTCCGTCCACGTCGTCCACCGCTTCGTCGACGAACGGAAGGACGCCGACCTGAACACGGCGCTGCGTCGGACCGTCGTCGGCACGGGCGGCGCCCTCATGGGCAGCATGTTCACGACGGCGTTCGGCATCGGCGTCCTCGTCCTCTCGCTGCTCTCGGTGCTCGGACAGTTCGGCGTGCTCACGGCCGTCTCCATCGTCTACTCGTTCGTCACCTCGCTCGTCGTCCTCCCCTCGGCGCTCGTCATCTGGGACCGCTTCGCCAACGAGAGCCCCGACGTACCGATGGGCGGGGGGCCGACCGGGGACGACTCGGATTCGGGTCCGGGTTCGGGTCCGAACTCCGAACGCCTCGCCGCCGACGGCGGCCGTCCCTGAGAGTCGGTACCGACCGACTCGACCTTCTGCCCGACGCCCGAGGCTATTTCTCGGTCGGCGATGACTGCCCGAACGTGACCGACAGAGCGACGGTCGCCGAGGAGTCGGCGGCCGCAGGTGCGGACGTGGCGATGGGGATGTTCGAAGAGGACATCGAGACCGAGGAGAAGACCTCGAAGACGGACGTGGTGAGCGAGGCGGACGCCGCCGCGCAGGACGAGATACTCGACGTCATCGGCGAGCACTACCCCGACGACGTCGTCGTCGGCGAGGAGGGCGACACGCCGAAGGAGGCCCCCGAGGAGGGCGACGCCTGGATCGTCGACCCCATCGACGGTACGTCGAACTACCTCCACGGCTTCACCGCGTGGTGTCAGGCGGTGGCGGCCGTCCGCGACGCCGAACCCGTCGCCGCCGCGGTGACGCGCCCGGCCGTCGGGCACACGTTCGTCGCCGACGAGGACTCCTTCCGGAGGAACGGCGAGGAGACGACGGTGAGCGACGAGTCCGACCCCGAGCGGTTCGTCGTCGCGCCGACGCTGAAGGTGGACGACGACAACCGCGACCGGTACATGTCGGTCATCGAGACCTGTTTCGAGGAACTGGGCGACATGCGGCGCATCGGGTCGGCGCAGGTGACGTTCGCGATGGTCGCCGCGGGGTCCATCGACGCCGCCCTCGGCATCGGGCAGGCGCACCCGTGGGACACCGTCGCCGGCGTCCACATGGTCCGGGCGGCCGGCGGCACCGTCACCGACTTGGACGGAAACCGCTGGCGGCACGACAGCGACGGCATCCTCGCCTCCAACGGCGAGGCCCACGAGGACGTGCTGGAGATGCTCGGCTTCTGAGCAGGGCGAGTAGAACGGAGAGCTCAGAACCGGGCGGCGCTCGCGGCGCGCGTCGCCCCCCACGCGAGAACGACGACGCCGACGACGAACCCGGCGAGGGCGGCCATCAGCGAAATCGGCTCCAAGAGCGCCCCGCCGAGGAACGGCCCGCGGACGAGGAGGTAGCCGGTGCCGGTGGTGAGGAGAAGGCCGACGAGCGTCACGAACCCGTAGACGTAGGTGAGAACGCCGAGTCCGCCGCGGTCTGTTCTCGGGCGGCGTACCATAGGGTCCGAGCTACCCGCAGCGACTTAGCTGTCGGCGTCGTCGACGACTGCCCGCGACTTCGTTCGCCCCGCTACCACTCGATTCTGAACCCCGACTCGCCCTCGGGGTCGCCGTAGTCGACGTCGACGGACTCCACCTCGGCGGCCTCGCTGCCGGTGTGGCACCACTCGACCATCTCCTCGACCGAGTCGGCGGGCCCTTCGAAGACGGCCTCGACGCGGCCGTCGTCGAGGTTCTTCACCCAGCCGTCGAGGTTCCGTTCGCGGGCGGCGTCGCGCGTGCTCGCTCGGTAGTAGACGCCCTGCACCGTGCCGGTGACGAAGACGTGGGCGCGGGTTCGCTCGTCGCTCATGGGCGGCGGTACGGCGGCCACCGACAAGTATCGGCCGGCCGCGGAACCCGTGGAACTCGTCCCGCGAATCGAAGCCATCTAAGTGACGGGCCGCCGACTCGCCCGTATGGAACTCTTCGGAACCGCCGGGATTCGCGGCGACGCGGTGACGCGCGTCACGCCCGAACTGGCGCTCTCGGTCGGTCGCGCGGTGGGTCTGGACGCGGTGGAGTCGAACAGACGGGCGGAAGTCGTCGTCGGCCGCGACGGGCGGACGACGGGGCCGTCGCTCGCCGCCGCCGCCGAGGCGGGACTGGAGTCCGCCGGCGCGGACGTGCGCCGCGCGGGCGCCCTCCCCACGCCCGCCCTCGCGTTCGCCTCGCGGGGGCGACGCGGCATCATGCTCACCGCCTCGCACAACCCGCCGACGGACAACGGAATCAAGGTGTTCGTCGACGGCGAGGAGTACGACCGGAGCCTCGAACGCGGGGTCGAAGAGCGCGTCGCCGCGGACCCGGACCCGGCGCCGTGGGAGGTGTGGGGCGACAGCGAACCCGTCGACGTGCTCGCGGACTACCGCGAAGCCGTCACCGAGTACGCCCGCGGGTTCGGCGCCGACCCCAAGGGCTTGAACGTCGTCGTCGACTGCGGCAACGGGATGTCGGCGCTGGGGACGCCGCAGGTGCTCGGCCGACTCGGCGCGCGCGTCGTCACCCTCAACGGGCAGGTTGACGGCCACTTCCCCGGCCGGGAGTCGAAGCCGACGCCGGAGACGCTGTCGGACCTCCGCGCGTTCCTCGCCGACGAGGAGACCGAACCCGGCGGCGACTACGACTTCGGCATCGCCCACGACGGCGACTCCGACCGCATCGTCGTCGTCGACGCGGACGGCGAGGTGGTCCACGAGGACACCGTCGTCGCCATCCTCGCCGAACGGTTCGTGCGCGAGTCGGAGGCGGACGACCCGGTGGTCGTGACGACGCCGAACGCCTCGGGCCGCATCGACGAACGGGTCCGCGCGGCGGGCGGCCGGGTCGAACGCGTCCGCCTCGGCGCACTCCACGAGGGCATCGCGTCGGCGCGCGCCGCCGGCGGCGACGTGGTGTTCGCCGCCGAACCCTGGAAGCACGTCCACCGCGGACTCGGCGGGTGGATAGACGGCGTCGCCTCCGCGGCCGTGTTCACCCGCCTCGTCGCCGAGGAGGGCCTGGGCGCCCTGCGCGAACCCGTCACCGAACGCCCGTACCGGAAGGTCAGCGTCGAGTGTCCCGACGAGGCCAAACAGGCCGCCATGGCCCGCGTCTCCGAGACGCTCCCCGAGGCGTTTCCCGACGCGGACGTCGACACCGAGCACGGCGTCCGCATCGAACGCGCGGACGCGTCGTGGGCGCTCGTTCGACCGTCGGGGACCGAGCCGTACGTCCGGGTGTACGCGGAGGCCGACGACGTGGACGCCTTCGTCGACGCCGTCACCGACGTGGTGGCGGCGGCCGTCGACGCGGCCGCGTAACTGTACGCGCGTGCGCGATTTCGCCGGCGAGAACCGGGTTCGTCAGCGTACGGCCGCCTCGCCCGCGGGATGAAAACGGAAACGACGCACTTATGGCCGCCTCTCCTCGGTTATGTGAGTAGGTGTCCACAGTCATGGATAGACGGAGATTCTTAAAGGCGACGGGTGTGGCAGGTATCGCGGGGCTGGCCGGCTGTTCCGGCGGTCCCACGAGCGAGGGCGACGGAACGACCGCGGAGAGCACCGAGACGTCCGGCGACGGGGCGTCGACCGAGGCCGAGAGCGGGACGGGCGAGGAGTCGACCGATGGGTCGAGCGGGGAGACCATCAACGTCGGGATGGTGTACGCCACCGGCGGACTGGGCGACGGGTCCTTCAACGACCAGGCCCAGCAGGGTATCCAGCAGGCGTCCGAGGAGTTCAACGTCCAGTACGAAGAGGCGCAGCCCGACTCCGTCTCGCAGTTCCAGAACTTCCAACAGCAGTTCGCCAGTTCGACCAATCCGGAGTACGACCTGGTCAGCTGTATCGGCTACCTGCAGGCCGACGCCCTCTCGCAGACCGCCTCGGACTACCCCGACCAGCGGTTCATGATCGTCGACAGCGCCGTCGACGCCGACAACGTGTCGAGCTACGTGTTCCAGGAGCACCAGGGGTCGTTCCTCGCCGGCGTCATGGCCGGGCGACTCACGACCACGGAGTTCAGCGCCGGCGCCGGGTCGACGAAGCCCGACGAGAAGGTCGTCGGCTTCGTCGGCGGCGAGGAGAGCGACCTCATCGGCAAGTTCGAGGCCGGCTACACCGCCGGCGTCAAGTACGTCGACGACTCCATCGAGGTGCAGTCGACGTACGTCGGGAGCTTCAACGAACCGACGGCCGGGAGCGAGGCGGCCATCGCGATGTACAACAGCGGCGCCGACATCATCTTCCACGCCTCCGGCAACACCGGGACCGGCGTCTTCCAGGCCGCACAGGAGAACGGGAACTTCGCCATCGGCGTCGACCGCGCACAGTCGGTCACGAAGCCGTCGTACGCGGACGTCATCCTCGGCAGCATGGTCAAGCGCGTCGACACGGCGGTGTACACCTCCGTCGAGGCCGTCGCCAACGACTCCTTCGACGGCGGCGCCGTCACGACGCTCGGACTGGAGCAGGACGGGGTCGCCCTCGTCTACGGGGACTCGCTCGAATCGGAGATTCCGTCCGCGGTCAAAGACGCCGTCACCTCCGCCCGCGAGGAGGTCATCGGCGGTTCCGTCTCCGTGCCGACCGACCCCTCGAACGTCTGAGCCGAATCGGCGGAGATAAACGATTCCTCACTCATTTCACCTACAATGCCACCAGCGGTCCGACTCGACGGGATAACCAAGCGGTTCCCGGGAGTCGTCGCCAACGACGACGTCGACCTCACCGTAGAGGCTGGGACGGTGCACGCGCTTCTCGGCGAGAACGGGGCCGGGAAGACCACGCTGATGAACGTCCTCTACGGCCTGTACGAACCGACCGAAGGAACGGTGCATCTCGACGGCGAGGCGCGTGAGTTCGACGCGCCGCGCGACGCCATCGACGCCGGAGTCGGCATGATCCACCAGCACTTCATGCTGGTCGACCCGATGACCGTCGCCGAGAACATCACTCTGGGAAACGAACCGCGGAAGTGGGGCGGCCTCGCCGTGGACCGCGAACGCGCCCGCGAGGAGGTCGTCGACCTCTCGGAGCGCTACGGGTTCGACGTCGACCCCGACGCGCGCATCGAGGACGTCTCCGTCGGCGTCCAACAGCGCGTCGAGATTCTGAAGGCGCTCTACCGCGGCGCCGACGTCCTCATCCTCGACGAACCGACGGCGGTGTTGACCCCCCAAGAGGTCGACGAACTGTTCACCGTCTTGGAGGAACTCACCGCGCAGGGCAAGACGATTATCTTCATCACCCACAAACTCGGCGAGGCGCTCGAAGCGGCCGACGAGGTGACCGTCCTCCGCGACGGGAAGAACGTCGGTTCGCTGCCCACCGCCGAGACGGACCGCGAGGAGTTGGCGACGCTGATGGTCGGCCGCGAGGTGCTGATGCAGTTCGACAAGCCGCCCGCTTCGCCCGGCGAGACGGTGCTCTCGGTGCGGAACATCGGCGTCGAGGACGAACGCGGCGTCGACGTCGTCGACGACGTGTCGTTCGACGTGCGCGAGGGCGAGGTGTTCGGCATCGCCGGCGTCGACGGGAACGGGCAGTCCGAACTCGTCGAGGCCGTCACCGGCCTCCGCGAGCAGACGACCGGTTCGGTCGCCTTCGAGGGGCGGTCGATAGACGACTGGTCGCGCCGCCGCCGCATCCGGGAGGGGATGGCCTACATCCCCGAGGACCGGCAGGAACGCGGCCTCGTGATGGAGTTCGACCTCGTCGAGAACGCGATTCTCGGGAGCCAGCACCGCGGGCCGTTCGCCGAGGGGGGCCGCATCGACTGGGGACGGTCGCGCGAGCACGCAGAGGACGTCATCGACCGGTACGACGTCCGACCGCCGAACGCCGACGCGGAGGCGCACTCCTTCTCCGGCGGGAACCAACAGAAGTTCATCGTCGGCCGCGAGTTCGAGCGCGACCCCTCGCTCGTCGTCGCCACGCACCCGACGCGCGGCGTCGACATCGGCTCGACCGAGTTCATCCACGAGCGACTGCTCGACCTGCGGAACGACGGCCGGGGCGTCCTCCTCGTCTCCTCGAAACTCGACGAGGTGCAGGGACTCTCCGACCGCCTCGCGGTGATGTACGAGGGCGAACTGATGGACGTCGTCGACCCCGAGACGGTCACCGAAGAGGAACTCGGTCTGCTGATGGCCGGTCAGTACCCCGACTCCTACGAACGCGCCGCCGTCGCGGACGACGCGGCGGGCCCGAGGGCGGACGCAGACGCGGATGCGGACGCGAACACGAACGTGGCGGGTGAGCGGTCGTGAGTCTCCGCGACAGCGCGGAACGGCTCGTCCGGGCCTCGGCGTTCGAGCGGTTCCTCATCAGCGCCGCGGCGCTCATCCTCTCTATCGCCGTCGGGTTCGTCCTCATCCTCGCCGCGGGGCGGATGACGACGTGCACGACGGCGGCCACCTCCTACTTCGGCGTCGGCTTCTGTTACGACCCCGTCACCGTCTACGACCGCCTGTTCCTCGGCGCGTTCGGCAACGTCTTCGCCGACCCGCTGAACGGGCAGTTCGCGACGACGCTGTCGGAGACGACGGTGCTGATGTTCACGGGCGTCGCCGTCGCCGTCGCCTTCCGCGCCGGCATCTTCAATATCGGGACGCAGGGACAGCTCGTGGTCGGCGCGCTGGCGACGGCCGTCGGCGTGCTGGCCGCCTCGCCGCTGGTCAGCGGCCTGCTCGGGACGCTGCTGCTCGTCCCGTTCGGCCTCCTCGTCGGCGCCCTCTTCGGCGGCGCCTACGGCGCGATTCCGGGGCTGCTGAAGGCCTACGCGGACGCCAACGAGGTCATCACGACCATCATGCTGAACTTCGTCGCCACCTCCGTGGCGCTGTTCCTCGTACAGGACCACTTCGCGGACCCCGAGAGCGCGGCGACGCAGACGGTGCCGCTCCCGGACTACGCGGTGTTCCCCAGCACGGTGTTCAGACCGCGCGACGACTTCTCGCTTCTCGCCTTCCTCTTCGCCGTCGCCGTCCTCGTGGGCATCTACGTCTTCCTCGAACGGACCTCGCTCGGCTACGACCTCCGGACGAGCGGAATTCAGCCCGAGGCCGCCGAGTACGGCGGCGTCGACGCGCCGCGCACCGTCGTCGCCAGCATGGCGCTGTCGGGCGCCCTGGGCGGTCTCGGGGGCGCGGTGTACGTGCTCATGATTCTCGGGAACTTCCAGACGGGCGTCCCGTCGTACGGCTTCGACGGCATCACCGTCTCCATCCTCGCGGGGAACAACCCGCTCGGCGTCGGCTTCGCGGCGCTGCTGTTCGGCGTCCTCAAGAGCGGTTCCATCGTCGTCGACGTCGGGACGGACGTGCCGCCGCAACTGGTCGGCGTCCTCCGCGGTCTCATCATCCTGTTCGTCGCCATGCCGGAGTTCTTCCGGATGGTCGGACGGCGCGTGTGGACGTTCGAGGACGAACCGAGTTCCCGCCCGGTCACGGACGGCGGTACCGAGGCGGAGACGGGAGGTGAGCGCGATGAGTAACGACTCGCTCGGCGCCGTCGGCTTCGCCGGCGACCTGTCGTGGCGCCGCGTCCTCGTCGGCGCCGCGGCCCTCGGACTCGCCGTCCTCGTCGTCGCCGGCCTCATCGCCCCCGAGTCGGACGCCGGCCGACTGCTCGGCATCCTGACGTCGCAGAGCACGCTCGCGGCGACGCTCCGCCTCTCGGTTCCAATCGCGTTCGCGGCGCTCGGCGGTATCTTCGCGGAGAAGAGCGGCGTCATCAACATCGGGCTCGAAGGCCTGCTCATCATCGCGGCGTTCAGCGGCGTCTACCTCGCCGACGTCACGGGAAGCGTCTGGATGGGACTCATGGGCGGCGTCGTCGCGAGCACGGTGCTCGCGGCGCTGTTCGCCGTCGTCTGCATCGAGTTCCGGGCCGACCAAGTCATCGCCGGCCTCGCCGTCTGGCTCATCGCGCTCGGACTCGCGCCGTTCGCCTCGCAGGTGGTGTACGGCGGACCGAACACCACCAGCGTCGAGACGGTGGGCACGCTGACGATTCCCTTCCTCTCGGGGATACCGTTCTTCGGCGCCCTGTTCGACGCGACGCCGTTCGTCTATCTCATGTTCGTCGCCGTCGCCCTCTCGTGGTACGTCCTCAACCGGACGACGTTCGGCCGCTGGGTCCGCGCGAGCGGCGAGAACCCGAAGGCGCTCGACACGGCCGGCGTCGACGTCCAGCGCGTGCGCTACGCGGCCGTGCTGCTGTCGGGCGTCCTCGCGGGCGTCGGCGGCGCGGCGCTCTCTCTGAGCCTCGGACAGTTCACGGGCAACGGCGCGACGATGGTCAACGGCAAGGGGTTCATCGCCATCGTCGCCTACCTGTTCGGCAACTACAACCCGGTCGGAGCGTTCCTCTCCACGGTGTTGTTCGCCGGTCTCGACGCCCTGCAGTTGACGCTGCAGGCGCGGGACATCTTCGACATCCCGCAACCGCTCGTCCGGACCATCCCCTACCTGACGGTCATCGTCGTCCTCGCGCTGTTCGGGCGGACGCGCACCCCGGCGGCCGCGGGCGACCACTACGAGTCCGGCGACGACTGAGTCCGCCGACGACTCGTCCGCCGGACGTCGCGGTTCTCAAACCCGGTAATCGGGGCGGGAGAGTTAACTTTCGACTCGGTGACCACCGCGCATGCGACCGCGAGACGCCGTTCGACGCGCCGCCGGCTATCACTTGAGAGCGCTCCCGCCGACGCTCGCGGGCCTCGCCGTCGCCGGCACGGGCGTCTGGTACGGCGTCGGCGCCGGGGCCGGCGCCTCGGCGGCGACGCTGGCCGCGGGCGGACGCCTCGTCCCGGCCGCCGGACTCGTTCTCGTCGGTACCGCCGTCGCCGCAGTCGGCCGGACGGCCGTCCGCATCGACGCGACGGCCGCCGCCGTCTCCGAGGCGGCCGGAGAGGGGGCTCTCGACGAGGACGACCTGCGACAGACCGTCGCCATCGCCACCGACCGTGCCGTCGCGGCGTCGTTCGAGGGCGCGGCCGCGGAGATAGAGGCGCGCGTCGTCGACGCCGTCGACCGCGCCGCGTCGGAGACGGACCCCTCGCCGGACGCGCGGGCGCGGACCGATTCGGGCGGCGGGGACGCCCCCCGCGCCGACGCCCTCGGCGCGTTCGCGGCGTCGGACCGCGCCGAACCGAACGCCCTCGCCGACGCCATCCGGCGCGCGAGCGAACGGGTCGAGTCCTACCTCGCGGCGGAGGATGGAGACGGGGACGCGGCGGCGTTCCGCGGACTCGCCGAGGGCGCGGCGGTGCTGGACGACGAGAGCGACGACGCGGGGGGCGACGCCGAGAGCGGCGTTCCCGGTGTTCCCGTCGCCTCCGAGGACGCCGCGCCGGCGGACGGTGCGGAGATTCTCGACGGCGACCGCTCGGGAGGCGGCCTGCCGGACGGAACTGGGAGGGGAGACGACGCGGTCATCATCGACGGGCCTGACGTCGGCGCCGATGCCGACACCAACGCCGATGCCGACGCCGACGACGGCGGCGAGATGGTGTTCGGCGGCGCCGTCCGGGACCCGGAGAGCGACGCGGCGTAGCGAACCATCTATCCGCCCGCGGTCCGAACGCCGCGCCGTGAGTTCACTCGACGCGGACATCGACGCCTTCGCGCGTCGCATCGAACGGGAGATTCGACGGAACGAGACGCGACTGGCGGCCCTCCCGGAGTTCGACGACGAGTGGCGGCGCGACGCGGCGGCGTCGATGCCGGACGCGGACGACCTGTTCTTCTGAGCCGAAGACGCGAGGCGACGCTCTCCGTCCCCGATGTTCCCCCGACCCGGAATCGGGCCACCGGGGAGACGACAAATAAAGAGTTTTCCGCGCGCCCGCGAGAGTCCAAACCAATGAGCACGACCCACGAGTACGACGTCGCCGTCGTCGGCGCGGGCACGGCCGGGTGCTACGCCGCCGCGACCATCGCTCGCGAGGGCCTCGACGTCGTCGTCGTCGAACGGAAGACCGCCGAGGAGGCGGGCCACATCGCCTGCGGCGACGCGCTGAAGGGCGCCGACGCGTTCCCCGACGCCATCCCGAAAGAACAGATTCAGCCCGCGTTCACGAACACGGACGTCGACCACGGGCGCTTCGAGATTCCGCAGGAGGACTCCGTCCTCGAAATCCCGGTGCCGGGCGAACTCGCGGTCATCGACCGCTGGGAGTACGGCCGCCGCCTCATCGACGGCGCGGAGAACGCCGGCGCGGAGTTCCACTACGACACCGTGGTGCAGGACGTGACGCAGGACGACGACGGGCGGGTGACGGGCGTCCGCGCCAAGCGCAAGGGCGACGTCGTCGAGTACGAGGCCGACGTGACCGTCGACGGGGCGGGCGCGCTCTCCCTCCTCCAAGACAAGGCGGACTTCTCAGAGGCGACGTTCGACACGAACGTCTCCTACTCGCAGTTCTGCTCGGCCTACCGCGAGGTCGTCGAGGTGGACGAACCCGTCGAGTGGTCCGACGCCCTCGTGTTCAAACCCGCCGAGGTCGCCGCGGGCTACATCTGGTACTTCCCGCGGACGGAGACGACCATCAACGCCGGCCTCGGCTTCCAGATGACCGAGGAGCCGATGAAACTCGTCGACGACCTGAAGAAGGACCTCCGGGCGCGACCCGAGTTCAAGAACGCGACGGTGACGGACAAACTCGGCGCGGCCCTGCCGACGCGCCGCCCCTACGACTCCGCCGTCGCCGACGGCTTCGTCGCGGTCGGCGACTCGGCGGGGCACGTCAACCCCACCACCGGCGGCGGCATCGCCGGCGCCGCCTACGCCGGCAAGTACGCGGGCGAGCAGGCCGTCCGCGCCATCGGCGAGGGCGACGTGAGCGAGGCGGCACTCTGGCACTACAACGAGCGCGTGATGGACCACTTCGGCGCCCGCTACGCCGGCCTCGACGTGTACAACATCCTCTCGACGGCCATCGACGTGAACGGTCTCACGGGGCTTCTGGCCCGCCTGCCCGGCGAGAAACTCGCCGAGGCGCTCTACTCCGGGACCACCTCGTTCGGCCCCCGCCTCATCGCGCAGACCGCAAAGGAGTCCTACGGCTTCTGGGAGGAGATCTATCAGTTCTACCAGACGAAGAACGTCGCGGACGACCTGATGAGCCACTACGGCCGCTACCCGCGCCGACCGGGAGCGCTCGACGGCTGGCAGACCGAACGCGACCGTCTGATGGAGGAGGCGTACGCGGTCACCGGTGCCGACCCGAAGTACTGAGTCTCGGGTAGTCGGCGGTCGGACTTCTCGCGCCCGATTCGACCGGAGCGACGGCTCCGGCGAACGGGTACGATAGGGAAAAATCGAAACGCGAACGCGAAAAATCGAGCGGGGCGGAACCTCAGAGTCCGTCGTCGGTCGCGGTCTCGGTACCGCTCTCGGTCGTCTCGGCGGTCTCCTCGCTCGCCGTCTCCGTTTCAGTCTCCGCTTCGGTGGCTTCTTCGTTCGCCGTTTCCGTTTCGGTCTCCGCTTCGGTGGCTTCTTCGCTCGCCGTCTCCGTTTCAGTCTCCGCTTCGGTGGTTTCCTCGCTCGCCGTCTCCGTTTCGGTCTCCGTCTCGGTGGTCTCGTCGCTCTCCGTCGCGGTCTCCGATTCGGTGGCCGCGTCGTCCGTCGTCTCGGCCTCCGACTCGGCGGTCTCGTCGCTCGTCACCTCGTCGGACGTGTCGGCTCCGTCCCCGGCGCTGTCTTCCTCGTCGTCGTCGGTGTAGCCCGGAGCGGTCGCGTCTCCGTCGTCGTCTCCGGCGTTGACGTCCCGGTCGTCGTCGGTGTAACCCGGGGCGGTCGCGTCGCCGTCGCCGCTGTCGTCGTCGTCCGCACCGTCGGTGTAGTCCGGTTCGTAGTCGTCTTCGTCATCGGCTTCGGCCTCGTCCTCGCTCGTCTCCTCCTCCTCGGACTCGATGAGGAGGGCGACGGTGGTCGAGTCCTCGAACGTGGCCTCGACAGTGCCGTTCTCGGACTGCACGACGGAGTCCTCGACTGCGATCCACTCGCCGTCCTCGAACTCGTACAGCGAGAGGAGCGATTCGTTCTCCTCGTCGACGTCCGCGTCGGCGTACGAGATGCCGAGCGTCAGCGACGTCTCGTCCCCGACCGATTCGACCTCGACGGCCGAACCGACGAGCGTCAGGTCATCCGGGACCTCGGGCGTCTCGTCGGCCGCGCGGATGGCGACGTCCTCTCCGGTGTAGGTGACGGTCGTCCCGTTCACGGAGACGTTCTCGCCGCCGCTCTCGGTCGCACCCGAGGCGAGGTACGCGGCCCAGTCGTCGCCGCTCGCCGTCGAGTTCTCGACCTGGTTGTCGGTGCCGCCGAGGTAGACGAACGCGCCGCTCGCATTAGTCGCGTTCTCCTCGTCGTCAGTCGCGTCGTCGTCAGCCTCGGTCTCCGTGGCGACGGCCGTTTCCGTCTCCGTTTCGGCGGGTTCGGTCGACGTCTCGGTCTCGGCTTCGGTTTCCGTTTCGGCTTCCGTCTCCGTCTCTTCCGCGGCTTCCGTTTCGGTCTCAGCCTCCGTGACGGTACCGCCCTCACCCTCGGTCGTCTGGTTGTCGACCTGTGCCTGGAGGGCGGCCTCGGTCTCCGTGGCGGTTGCGTTCTCGGTCTCGGTCCCTTCCTCAGTTTCGGTCTCGGCCTCGGTGACAGTCTCCGCTTCCGTCACCGTCTCTTCTCCGGTCTCTTCCTCAGTTTCGGTCTCAGTCGCCTCTTCAGTGACCGCTTCCGTCTCGGTCTCGACTTCAGTTTCCGTCTGGTCGGTTTCGTCGTCCGCTTCCTCGAAGTCGGCGCCCGTGTCGTTCACGGTCGCGTTCCGGACAGCGTTACCCTCGCCGCCGGCGAACACGACGCCGGCCACGCCGTTGCCGTCGGCGGTCAGGTTCTCGACCGTGGAGTCGGTGCTCTCGAACAGTTCGACACCGAGGCCCGAGTTCTCGCTCGCGTTCACGTCCGTCAGCGACGCGCCGTCCGCGCCGACGAGGACGATGCCCGCGTAGTGGTTCGTCACGGTGACGTTGCTGATGGAGACGTTCTCGACCGTCCCGCTCTCCGCCATCACGACGATGCCGACGGTCTCCGTGGTTCCGTCGGTCTCGCCGCCGACCGTGACGGGCGGGACGACGCCGTCACCGACCGTCGAGTCGTATTCGACCGTCTCCTCCTCGGTTTCCGTTTCGGTCGCGTCCTCAGTTTCCGTCTCGGTGGCGTCGGCTTCAGTTTCGGTGGCGTCGGCTTCAGTTTCGGTGGCGTCGGCTTCAGTTTCGGTGGCGTCGGCTTCGGTCTCGGTGACGTCAGCTTCGGTCTCCGTCTCGGCCGTCGCAGTCTCTTCGGTCGTCGCCGCCTCGGTCGCGGTTTCGTTCTCCGCGTCCGTCTCCGTCTCCGCTTCCGTCGCCGTCTCTTCCTCGGTCTCCGTTTCGGTCTCAGCCTCGGTGACGGTACCGCCCTCGCCCTCGGTCGTCTGGTTGTCGACCTGCGCCTGAAGGGCGGCCTCGGTCTCCGTTTCCGTCTCCGTCGCGTTCTCGGCTTCCGTCCCGGCCTCAGTCTCCGTGGCAGCCTCGGTGACCGTTTCCGTCGCGTTCTCGGTCTCGGTTTCGGCCTCGGTAGCGGCCTCCGTTCCCGCCTCAGTCTCGGTTTCGGTGGCGGCCTCGGTTTCCGCCTCCGTTCCGGCCTCAGTTTCGGTGGCGGCCTCGGTCTCAGCCTCGGTTTCGGTCTCCGTGGCGCTCTCCGTCTCCGTCGCCGTCTCGCTCGGCGCCTCTTCCCCGGCGAGCGTCACGCCGTCGCCGTCTATCTGCACGCCGTCGCTCGCGACGACGATACAGGCGTCCACCGCCGACCCGTTGGCGGTCAGCGACGTCTCCTGGTCGGCCGAATCGTCCGCGAGTCCCTCGCCGAGCACGTAGGTCCCCGGTTCGGTTATCGTCGTGCACTCTTCTATCGTCGTCGGCGCCTCCTGAGCGACGGCGTCGCTCGAGAAGGCCCCGAGCAGGGCGGCCGGCGCGACCGTCACGACTAACAACGCCGCGGCGACCGCACAGACCTGTCTCGTTGTAGGCATACGGTGTGAGTGAAACGTCCATCCGTGTTAAATCATATAAGCGAATTTACAAATTTTCTCGACGGGCGGATTTTCGACGCATCCGGTCCGATCTAACCGTACTGTCGATGCCTTGCGATTTTACCCGGCGAAGGACGGTTCCGTTCGCGGAGAAATCAGCGCCGACGACCGGTCGGAACGATTGTCAGATATCGTAACTATACGCCCGGCGCGGGTCGGGTGTCCCGCGGACTTGCGTCCCGCCTACGGCCGCGACGACGCGACGTCGAGAATCGCCCCCGCGAGCACCTCGACGCCGAGTTCGATGGACTCCTCGTCCACGTCGAACGTCCGGGTGTGGTGGCCGCCGGGGTGGTCGGTGCCGACGCCGACGTACGCCGCGAGGCCGCCGTTGTCCTGCACCTCCTGCATGAGGTACGTCGCGTCCTCGCTCCCGCCGAGCACGTCGTTCTCGAGGACCGACTCGACGCCGTCGTTCGCCCGCGCGACGGCGGCGACGATGGAGGCGAGAGCCCCGTCGCTCGTCGCGGAGGGCGCTTTTCCTTCCGTCGAGATATCCACCTCACAGCCGTGCATCTCGGCGGCCGACCGGACGACCCGCCGCCCCTTCTCCTCCATGTACTGCATCAGTTCGGTGGTCTCCCCGCGCACCTCGCCGCCGATGGACGCCTCCTCGGGGATGATGTTCGAGGCGGTGCCGCCCTCGACGACGCCGGCGTTCACGCGCGTCGCGCCGTCGGCGTGCCGGGGGATGCCGTAGAGGTTCTGCACCGCCGTCGCCATCGCCTGCACGGCGTTGTCGCCCTCCTCGGGTCTCGCGCCGGCGTGCGCCGGCGTTCCCGTGAAGCGCGCCTCGAAGTGCGAGACGGCGAGGAAGCCGTCGATGCCGGCGACGATTTCGCCGGTCGGGTGGTCGAGGCCGACGTGGACGGCGAGGAGGTAGTCCACGTCGTCGAGGTGGCCCGACTTCGCCATCGCCTTCCCGCCGGCTATCTGCTCCTCGCCGGGTTGGAAGAACACCTTCAGGGTCCCCTCGAAGTCGCTCTCCGCGACGGCGTCGAGGACGCCGACGCCGATGGTCGCGTGGGCGTCGTGCCCGCAGGCGTGCATGTACCCCTCGTTCTCCGAGCGGAACCCGCCGGAGAAGGGGACGTGGTCGTCGCCGTCGGACTCGGTGATGGGGAGGCCGTCGATGTCGACGCGGAGGCCTACCGTCGGTCCCTCGCCCTTCTCCAGCACCGCCACGGCGCCGGTGTAGCCGCCTTCGAGGCGGTCGAGGATGTCCTCGCGGGCGCCGGCCTCGCGGGCGCGGTCGAACCACGCCTCCAGTTCCGCCTCGTCGGGGACGGCCATCCGGTCTTCCTCGGAGAGCACCTCGGGGCCGACGTAGAGGGCGTCCAGGTCGCGCGTCTCCAGTTCGTCGACGAGTCGGGCGGTGGTGTAGAACTCGCGCCAGGCGGGTTCGGGGTGGCGGTGCAGGTCGCGTCGGAGTTCGACGAGGTCGGCGGACGTCATACCCGGGGGTCGGCGTGTGCCGTGATAAATCTCGGCACCGCCGGGGGGTTTACCGGGAGTCGCGGTGTCGAAACGGGTCGGGGGCGTTCGCTCACGGTTCGGAGAACGTCTCGGAGGGCGTCCCAGGCGGTGTCTACTCCGACCAGAGCGGTTCGTTTATGATGGCGGATACCGACCGTGCGAGCGAATGACTGAACTGACCGAGGACGGCGGCGAGTTGCGGTTCCGCGGGGGCCGCCTCGCCAGCGCCGTTCCCATCGCGTTCTTCATCGTCTGGGCCGTCGTCCAGAGCGGAGTGCTCGGCGTCGGCGACACGACCGGACTCGTCGTCGGGATGCTCCTCGGCCTCATCGTCGGCATGTTCCTCGTGAAGGGGCCGTGGAAGGACTACGCCGACGCCATCTTCGACGGGATGACAGAACGCGTCGCCGCGACGGCCATCGTCGCGTGGTTGTGGGCCGGTATGTTCGCCGAGACCATCCAGGTCGGCGGGTTCGTCGACGGCCTCGTCTGGGCCGCCGACGCCGTCAGCGTCGGCCCGTCGCTGTTCCCGGCGCTCACCTTCCTGCTCGCCGCCCTCCTCGCGACGGGCATCGGCACCGGCTACGGCACCGCTATCGCGTTCACCGCCTTGGTCTTCCCCGCGGGCGTCGCCCTCGGGGCCGACCCGGTGCTCCTGTTCGGCGCCATCCTCTCGGGGGCCGTCTTCGGCGACAACCTCGCGCCCGTCAGCGACACCACCATCGTCTCGGCGGTCACGCAGGACGCCGACATCGGCGGCGTCGTCGCCTCGCGGCTGAAATACGCCCTCATCGCGGCCGCACTCGCGTTCGTCGCCTACCTCGTCGCGGGCGCCGCGATGACCGGACAACCGGTCGACGCGGGCGCGGTCGGCGACGGCGCCTCGGCGCTCGGACTCGTCCACCTCGTCTCCATCGCCGTCGTCATCGCCACCGCCGTCGCCGGCCGACACATCATCGAGGCCGTCTCGTGGGGACTGCTCCTCTCGGCCGTCCTCAACGTCGTCCTCGGTCTCGCCCCGGTGTCGGCGATGCTGGCTTTCGAGGCGTCGCAGGAGTCGGGGCTCGTCCAGGCGGTCGACGCCCTGCCTATCCTCGGTGCGTTCGTCGTCCCCGTCGCACCCGGCGAGACGGCCGTCGCCGGGAGCCTGTACGCGGGCGCGCTGGGCTTCTTCCCGCTCATCGTCCTCGTTCTCCTCATCGTCGCGGGCGCGCAGGTGATGCAGCGCGGCGGTGCGTTCGACGCCATCCTGACCTTCCTGCTCGACAGCGTCGCCACCACCGTCCGCCGCGCGGAGACGACGATGGTGCTCGGCACCGCCCTCGTCAACGCCATGATAACCATCAACACCGCAGCCGAAATCGCCATCGCGCCGTACATCCGCACGCTCGGTCGGCGGTTCAACATCAACGGCTACCGCCGCGCGAACATCCTCGACGCCAACACCTCGGCGTTGGGGTACATCTTCCCGTGGGGCGGCGGCCTGCTGGCGGGGTACACCTCGATGCAGGGGCTCCCGCAGGAGTACGAGTGGTTCACGCAGGCGATGGTCGTCAACCCGGCCAGCGTCTGGCCGTACGTGTTCCACGGCTGGTTCCTCGTCGGCGTCTTCCTGTTCGCCGCGTGGACCGGCTACGGACTGGAGTACGTTCCCGACCGGGTGAGCGAGGAGGTGAAGCGCGTATGAGCTTCTGGAACAAACTGACGGCCGGCCTCCGCCTCCGCACGGCGACGCCGGCGTACGAACCCGGCGAGGAACTCACCGCGTACGTCACCGGCGCCGAGGGGTCGACGCTCCTCGTCCGCGTCGGCGACTCGGTGATCGAACTGCCCGACGGGGACCCGTCGCTGGTGGACGCGACGGTGCGCTTCGAGGTGGAGTCGTTCGACGCGGCGACGCACCGCGGCCGCGGGCGACTGCTCGATGTGGTCGAAGAGGCGGAGTAGGAAAGACCGGAGGAAGCCGTCGTCGCCGCCGCGTTACTTGTTGCGATGGCCGAGCGGTTTCTTCTGTTCGACCTCTATCTCGACGTGGAGGCTCTCGGGGAAGTCCATGTGACCCACCTCGCGGGCGATGTGGTCGTTGCCGTGTATCTCCAGTTTCCGCGAGTAGACGGTGTAGTCCCACGAGGAGAACTCGTCGCCCGGGGCGAGGTTCCGGTACTGCGGGACGGTGTGGTGCTCCGGCGGCGCGGCGTGCGGCCCCTTGCACTCGGCGCCCTTGCGTTCGAGCATCTCCTGCAGTTCCGACAGTTGGTCCTCCAGTTCGTAGCGGTTCCCGCTCTGGAAGGTGAGTTTGGTTACGAAGGTCATGGCTGGGTGCGCGTAGGACGTGGAAAGACGCCGAGGCGTAAAAACGCACCTACACGTCGTCTCCGTGCCGTTCACTCACGAACGCCGACCGGTTCGACCGCGCGCGAAGACGCCGCTACAGGCACCGATAGCCTCTTAAAACCCGACACGGTTACGTATAGTAATGCCAGTGCAAGCGGTGAGCGCTGGAGCCATCCTCTTCCGCGACACCCGCGGCCGAAGGGAGTACTTGCTCCTGAAGAGCCGACCGGGGGACTGGGAGTTCCCCAAAGGCGGGGTCGAAGGGAAAGAGGAACTCCAGCAGACTGCCATCCGTGAGGTCAAAGAGGAGGCGGGCATCGAAGAGTTCCGCCTCGTCGACGGCTTCCGCGAGGATTACGACTACGTGTTCGAGGCGAACGGCAAGACCATCCACAAGACGGTGCACCTGTTCATCGCCCGGTCGTTCGAGGCCAGCGCCGAACTGTCGACCGAGCACCGCGACCTTCAGTGGCGCGACTACGAACAGGCGCTCAACACCATCACGCAGGACGGGCCGCGCGACATCCTGAAGAAGGCCCACAAGTACCTCGACGACGTCGTCAGCGACGGCGACGGCGACGACGACGAGGAGGGCGAGCGCCAGTACCTCGCCTGAACGGGTCCCGCGCCGGCCGTCCGTCGCGTCGTCCGCATCCCCCCGAACGGGATGCCCGCCAGCGACCGCTTTACTCGCGGCCTCGGCGTCCGGACCCGAAATCCACTTGCTGACGCGGCGCCGACCGGCGGACGTGTACCCCGGAGACGCCGAGTTCGGGTTCGAGTTGCTCGTCTGTCGGTGGGCCGAGGAGGCGTGGCCGCCCGACGGTGGAGGGGAGGACGACTCCGCCGTCCTCGTCGCCCGGCAACTCGGCACCAAGCGGCGGCGCTGGGACACCGTCGTCGTCGAGTGCGACCCGGCCGGACTGGCCGCCCGCGCGCGCTTCGGCGACGGGGAACTCGACTCGGACCTCCTGCACGTCGTACTTCACGCCCCGGAGGAGTGGGCGTGGTACCGCGACGCCCTGCCGCACCCCGGCTACCCGTGGCGTTACGTCCGCGCCGCCGTCCACCGCGCGGCCGGGCGCGGCGTCGTCGAGAAGCGCCGGCGCGGCAACCGAATCGAGATTCGCCGCGTCGCGCCGTACCCCGACTGGGTGCGGCGCATCGTCGCGGTGGAGAACAAACCCGACCTCGACGCCTCGGCGGCGCGCGCCCTCTCGGACCAACTCTCCCGCGACGTCGACGACGCCCTCGCCGACGAGGTGTGGGTGGCGACGGGGGCCACCGGAAATCGGGTCGAACCCGCCCTCCTCGAAGACGTGCCCGTCGAAGTCGGCATCCTCGCGTTCTCGTTCGACGCCGACGCCCCCGGCGACGACTGGGCCGACGCCTCGGTCGAGTGGCACCCGAGCGACGTGACGCCGGCGGACGCGCAGACGGACGAGGAGCGACGGACGACCCGCCTCGAACTCGCCGAACGCGCCTACGGGTCCGGGTGGCGCTCCTACCACGACACGATGCGCCCCGACTGCCGGCACTTCGAACTCCGGCGGTTCGGCCGCGCCCTCGCGCCGCACTGCGCGGCGAAGGGCCGGTCGCAGACGGCCGCCGAGTGCGCCGGGTCCTGCCCCGAGTTCGAACCGGAACCCCCCGTCTGGCGCACCCGCGGGTGGCCCGTCGAGGGCGGGCCGGGCAAGGGAATCAAGCGCCTCCTCGACGACCGGCGCGCGCGTGTCAGGGCGCGCGAGGCCGCCGGGGAGGGAGAGTGAGAACTCAGTCGGTGACTTCCACGTCCACCTCGCCGCGTTCGACGGCGAGGCGGAACGTCGGAACCGTCCGGTAGACGACTTCGACGACGCCCTTCCGGCGGAGGCTCTGGAGGGCGCGGCGGACTTCGTCGACCTCCGGGTCGTCGTCCTCGCCGTACGCCTCGCGCACCTTGTTCAGCACGCTGACGACGCTCTCGGAGCGTTCGTCCGGGCCGGCCAGCACCTCGAACACGCGCGCTTCGAGGGCGGGAACGCGGATGACCGACGGCACTCCCTCCTCGGCGTCGCCGCCCTCGACGCCGGGTTCGACGTCCACCAGTTCCGCGGCCTCGGCCGTCGCGCGGATGAGGCTGTTGTCGTCGCGGTAGTAGTACTCCTTCAGTTCGCCCTCGAGGTACTGGTGCACCTCGCTGCCGGACTCCAACCCCCAGCGGTCTTGCAACTCCTTGTTCTTCGTCGGTTGGAGACGGACCACGTCCGCCAACCGCTCCTTCGCCTCATCAGAGAGGGTCATACCGGGGTGATTCTTCGGGGGCGTAATAGACCTGTTTCATGCCGGCCGTCGCGTTCGAGGACCGCACCCCCCGTTCGGGAGGCGACGCCCGCCGGGCGAACGTTTACCCTCCCGCCGCGCGTCGCCTCGCCCATGTCGTGGGACACCATCAGACTCGACTGGGACGGCGACGTGGCGACGCTCGTCGTCGACAGGCCCGACCGGATGAACGCCCTGAACGCCGACGCGTTGGACGCCATCGAGGAGGCCGTCGAGGAGGCGCGCGACGCGGAGGCGCGGTGTCTCGTCGTCACCGGCGAGGGCGAGGAGGCGTTCGTCGCCGGCGCCGACATCGGCCACATGAAGGACCTCGGAACGGTCGAAGCGCAGGCGTACGCCGAGCAGGGTCACCGCATCGCCGCCGCCGTCGAGTCGTTCCCGGCGCCGACCATCGCCGCGATAAACGGCTACGCCTTCGGCGGCGGGTGCGAACTCGCCCTCGCCTGCGACATGCGGGTCGCCTCCGAACGCGCCCTCCTCGGCCAGACGGAGATAGACCTCGGCATCATTCCCGGATGGGGCGGCACGCAGCGTCTCCCCGCCCTGGTCGGCGACGAGACGGCCCGGCGGATGATATTCTTCGGCGAACGCGTCGACGCGACGGACGCCTACCAGCGCGGACTCGTCGGCGAAGTCGTGGCACACGACGAACTCAGAGAACACGTCGCGGAGATGGCGGCCGAACTCGCCGAGAAACCGCGGTTCGCCCTCCGCGCCGCCAAGGAGGCGATGAACGCCGTCCACGAGGCGCCGCGCGCGACCGGTCTCGACCTGGAGGCGCGGGCGTGGAGCGGACTGTTCGGCACCCACGACCAGCGGGAGGGGATGGACGCCTTCCTCGACAAGCGCGACGCCGAGTTCGAGTGAGCGAACGGGCGGTCTGCGGTCTTTCGGACGCCGAGCGCCCGCCCGAGAAGGGTAGGGTTATTCGGCGCCGGGCGCGGCCGGTTCGGCGCCCGACGTCTCGTTGCGGACGTCGAGCCCCGACGCGTCGACGTCGAGGTCGTTGATGGACGATTCGAGCCGCGACAGCGACGCGGCGATTTCGGCGACGAGCCGCGACTGGTCCTCGTTCGCCTCTGCGGCCGCGTCGACCTCCGTGCGGACCCGCTTGGACCGCTCGGTCGCGGTGTCGACCATGCTCGCGACCTCTTCGGTCCGGACGGCCTGGTCGTCGGTCGCGCCGGCGATGTCCTCCATGCCGGTCGACGTGGCGCTCACGGCGTCGACGATGGCCTTCTGGTTGTCGACCATCTCGCGGACCGCGTCGGCGCTCCCGCGGACCTCGTCGGTGACAGACTCGATGCTCTGGACGGTCTCGCCGGCGTCCTCGCGGGTCTCTCGAATTATCTCTTCGATGCGCTCGGACTCGGTCTGCACCTCGTTGGCGAGCGATTTCACCTCGTTGGCGACGACGGCGAAGCCCTCGCCGGCCTCGCCCGCGCGGGCCGCCTCGATGTTCGCGTTCAGCGCGAGGATGTTCGTCTGGTCGGCGATGTCGTTGATGACTTCGACGATGTCGTCGATCTGAGCGACCTGCTCGGCGAGTTCGCGGGTCTGCTCGGCCGCCGCCTCGCCGCTGACGGCGACGTTCTCCATCCGCTCGACGGCGCGCTCGCCGGACTCGGTGCTCGCCGCGGCCAGTTCCTCGGCCTCCTCGGAGCGCTCGTTTATCTCGTCGGCGGAGGCGGCTATCTCCTCGACGGTCGCCGACAGCGAACCGACCTCTCCGGAGACCTCGTCCATGTTCTCGGCCTGTTCTTCGGCCAGCGCCGCCGCCTCGCGGACGGCGTCGCCGACGCGGTTCGAGGCGTCCGACGCCTCGCTCGCGGTCGCCTGTATCTCCTCCGAGACCTGGCTCTGCGCGCCCGTTATCGCCCTGTTCTGCTCGACCAGTTCCGTGACGTCCGAAGCCATCTCCAACCCGGCGACGACCTCTCCCTCGGGGTTCCGGAGGACGACGCCGGTCGAGCGGAACCAGCCGTCGCTGTCGCCCGTGGTGACGTGCCGGAACTCGTCCTCACAGCGCGACTCGCCCTCCCGGGCGACCGTCTGCGCGAACGTCTCGACCTCGGGCGGAATCGGGAACGCGTCGTAGACGTTCGCGCCGACGGCGTCCGCCCCCTCCAGTTGGAACGCCGCCTCCGCGGCGGGGTTGAGGTACGCGATGACGTCGTCGTCGTCGACGACGAACGCCGACTCGGGGTGGGACTCGACGACCTGTTCGAAGAGGCCGCGCCAGTAGTCGCGCTCGTAGCGGAGTCGCTCCGTCTCGTTCGCCGCGTCGGTCTCGGGCGTCAGTCCACCCGGGGGGCGCGCCGCGGCGGCGCCGTCCGACCCGCCGGCGGCGACGCCGCCGTCGGACCGCACCTCCGAGTCGTCCGAGTCGTTCCGTCCCGCTCGCAGTCGTCGTAACCATCCTTGCATGGGTACTGACCTCCCGTCGAGGATAATAAGTCTCCCACTCTGAATATCACATTTGAGATACTGAACCGGCAACCGGAGGAACGGTCCGCGGACGGAGGCTCGACACCCCCCGCAACGATAAGTACGCGGACGGCGATTGAGAACCATGAGCGAACAGATCAAACTGAGCCGAGTCGAACCCCGCCTCGACGACCTGTCGTACCCGGTGACCCGGGACGACGCGGCGATGGAACTGTCCGACGTCACGGTGCTCCTGGCCGACGGCGAGGAGAACCTCGGCGGCCTCGTCTCGGAGGTGGGGAGCGACTCCTTCGCCTCCTCGACGGACCTGTTCGAGGAACTGCAGAACGTGATGCCCATCGAGGCCGTCGGCGAACCCGGCCAGTCCGAGGGAGACGCCTGACCTCGCCGAGGGGACGAACTCTCCCGGACGGGTTCCCCGACGCTTAAGTACGAGAAGCGACTGCCTTCGGTAACATGGAGTTCTGCGACGAGTGCGGTTCGATGATGAAGACGGACGGCGGCGTCTGGGTCTGCGGGAACTGCGGCTTCGAGAAGGCGCGCGACTCGGCGAAGGAGAGTCACATGACCTCGACGGCCGCCCGCGAGGACAGCGAAGTCGTCGACATGTCCGACGTCGACGACGCCGAAATCGGACCCACGACGACGGTGAAGTGCCCCGAGTGCGGTCACGACAAGGCCCGCTACGAGATGAAGCAGATACGGTCGGCCGACGAGTCCGAGACTCGGTTCTTCACCTGCGTCGAGTGCGGCCACAAGTGGCGCGAGGACGACCACTGAGCGGTTCGGCGCGCGGTCTCCGCGCACTCGAGCGCACGGCGGCGTGAGGCGCCCGGTTTCGCCTCGCCTCGCTACGCCGTGTCCGCCCGGGGCGGCGAAGCGACTCCGTTTCGTTCGTTCGCCGGTTCGAATTAAGTCCCTCCCGCCCCTATCGCGGGTATGGCGACCACCGGGCAGTCACCGCCGACGGTTCGCGTCCCCGACGGGTGGGAGCGCACGGCTTCGACCGAGGAGACGATGTTCGACGCCAAACTGGTCACCGTCCGCGCGCACACCGTCGTCTTCGAGGACGCCCGCCTCGCGGAGGCGGTCCGCGACCGGACCGGCGCCGACGGGACGTGGCGCTTCTTCTTCGCCAGTCGCCTCCGCCTCCGCCCGAAGGCGGGCGGGTCGAAGGCGCTGACCGACCTGGTCACCGCCCGCGCCAACGACGGCTTCGTCGACCAACTGCGCGACCGGGGGTTCCGCGACGCCGAACGTACGGAGTCGCGTCGTTTCGCCGTCGGTCGAACGGAGGCGAACCTGACGCGGTACCGCGCCGCCGTCGACGTCGGCGGGGAACAGAAGACGACGGTGACCGCCGAGGCGTACCTCGCGGTGTGGCCCGCCGACGGCGAGTTCCTGGTCGCCGGCGGCGCCTACCCCGTGAGCGTCGACGGCGCGCGTTCGGCGGCGTTGGCGCCGTCACTGTCGCCGGCGGAACACAGAGACGAACTGTTCGAGTTGATCCGCTCGGTCGAGTGAGTCGCGTTTCGGGCGAGGTGAGGGGCGAGGAGGAAGGAAAGAGGGGCTACTCGTACCGCGCGAACACGAGGTAGCCGGTGTGGCCGACACCCGCCGTCGACGGCCGCGACCCCCGGTCCCCGAAGTCCATCTCCCGCTGGATGGTCTCCAGCGTCTCCACCTCGTTCAGTCCGGCCTCGCGGGCCGCCTCGACGGCGGCGCGACTGTTCTCGACGAACGGCGAGTAGACGGCGACGTAGCCGCCCGACCGGAGGAGTTCGGGGGCGCGGGCGACCACGTCCGCCGCGTCGCCCGTATCGAGCGTCAGGAGGTCGAACGGCCCCTCCTCGGTCAGCGAGTCGAGTTCCTCGGTCACGTCGCCGGCGCGGACGTCCACGTGCTCCTCGACGCCCGCGAGACGCATGTTCTCGCGCGCCACGTCGGCGAAGTCGGGGTCCAGTTCGTACGTCGTCACGTCGGCGCGCATCCGGCCGAGGTACGCCGAGAGGACGCCCGTTCCGGTCCCGGCGTCGAGGACGCGGTCGCCCGCGGCCGCGCCGGTGTGGCCGACGATGAGACCGATGTCTCGCGGCATCATCGGCGCGCCGGTGCGTTCGAGGTGGTTGAACAGGTCCGGGCCGCGGAGTCGGCGGACGACGAACGGTTCGCCGAGATGCGTCTCGACGGTGTCACCGGGTTCGGCGTCCTCGGGGACGGTGAGCACGCCGAGGTCAGTCTGGAGTTCGTCGCCGGGCGCCCGGAGGTACTCTCGGTCCTCGTGGACGAGCAGGTACACTTATTCGAGGCGCGAGATGGCGGCCGCGAGGTCGCCGTTCTCGGCTTCCAGCGCCTCCCGCGCGTCGCCCTTGGGGACGCCGGCGCGCTGGGCGACCAGTTCCACGTCGGACTCGGGAATCTCGGCCTCGCCGTCGTCGTCGGTCGGTTCGACCGCGAGGGCGTCGTCGTCGCCGCCGCTCTCGACGCTCGCCGCCCCCGCCGCGCCGCCGCTCCCGAGTTCCCGCGACTCGGGTTGACCGACGATCTGGTAGGTCTCCTGGCCCTGCGCGTCCATGCGCGTGACCTGGGCGTCCGAGAACACGAGTTCCTCGTCGGCCGTCCTGATGACGACCTCCTCGGCGTCGAGTTCGGTGACGTCGATGCCCATCTGTTTCATCATCTGCTTCATCTTCCGCGGGTTCATACCGCCTCCGCCAAACATACTCGCACGGACGGCCCCCGTCGTCAAAAAGGGTGGCGAACCGCCGGCGTAGTCGCGTCTACGACTGCGAACGCGGGAACGGAAGAGGGCGAAGCGGGGCGGGGTCCGGAAGCGTCGCGGACGGCGGGATGTTACTCGCCGGTGCGGACGCTCACCGTGAGACCGCTGCCGACGGGGAGCACCGTCGTCTCGAAGTCCGGCGCCGCCCGAACGGCGTCGAGGTAGGCCGCGATGCCCCGCGTCGCCGCGGAGGCGTCGTCCGGAACGCCCTCGCCCTCGGCGTACTCGACCAGCGTCTCGAAGTCCGCCGGCCCCTGTACCACGTTGTCGGCGACGACGACGCCGCCGACGGCGACTTTGTCGGCCACCTCGTGGAAGCCGTCGACGTAGCGCTCCTTCTCGTGGTCGACGAGGACGCAGTCGAACGGTCCCTCGTACTCCCCGACCAGTTCGAGAGCGTCGCCCACCTGGTAGTCGAACGCGGGCGCGTAATCCGCCTCCGAGAGCCAGTCGTACGCCATGTCGAGTTCCTCGCGGTCGTGTTCGGTCAGTACCACTTCCCCGGCGTTCATCCCGCGGGCCCACCACGTCGCAGAGTAGCCGAATCCCGACCCGAACTCGAAGACGCGTTCGGCGTCGGTGAGGCGGGCGAGGACGCGGAGCGTCCCCCCGGCCGCCGGGCCGACGTGGGGGAAGCCCTCCCGGTCGGCGTGGGCGGCCATCTCCGCCTGCACGTCGTCGTGTTCCGGCGCCAGTCCGTCGAGGTATCGGCCGATGAGTTCGTCCATACGTACGCTTCCGAATGCCGGCACCTCAGTCTACCCCCTACGTACCTTTGGGTCCCCCAATCCACGCCGTTAAGTCGCCGCCGACCGTCATCTTCGACCATGTTCGACCCCGACGAATTGGAGGAGATACGAGAGGCGAAGGACGAGTGGGAGGAGGAGACGCTCGCGCCGACGCTGGACCGCTTCGGGGAGCGCCGGGAGGAGTTTCGGACCGACACCGAGGGACAGGAGGTCAAACGGCTGTACACCCCCGACGACGTGGCCGGCCACGACTACCGCGAGGACGCCGGCTTCCCGGGCGAGGAGCCCTACACCCGCGGCGTCTACCCGACGATGCACCGCGGCCGCCTGTGGACGATGCGGCAGTACGCCGGGATGGGCACCGCCGCCGAGACGAACGAGCGCTTCGAGTACCTCATCGAGAACGGCTCCTCGGGGCTGTCGATGGCGTTCGACCTCCCGACGCAGAAGGGGTACGACTCCGACGCGGCGATGGCGGCGGGCGAAGTCGGCAAGGCCGGCGTCGCCATCGACACCCTGCGCGACATGGAAGTCGTCTTCGACGAAATCCCCCTGGACGAGGTATCGACGTCGATGACCATCAACGCGCCCGCGGCGGTGCTCCTCGCGATGTACATCGCCATCGGCGACCAGCAGGGCGTGCCGCGCGAGGAACTGCGCGGGACCATCCAGAACGACATCCTGAAGGAGTACATCGCGCGCAACCTCTACATCTACCCGCCGGAGTCGTCGATGCGGCTCATCACGGACATCTTCGAGTTCTGCGGCGCCGAGACGCCGAACTTCAACACCATCTCCATCTCCGGCTACCACATCCGCGAGGCGGGGTCGACCGCCGCACAGGAGATAGCGTTCACGCTCGGCGACGGCATCGAGTACGTCGAGGCGGCCCTCGACGCCGGCCTCGACGTCGACGAGTTCGCGCCCCAGTTGTCGTTCTTCTTCAACGCGCACAACAACATCTTCGAGGAGGTGGCGAAGTTCCGCGCCGCCCGGCGCATGTGGGGCAAGATAATGGAGGAGCGCTTCGGCGCGGAGAACCCGAAATCCAAGCAGCTGAAGTTCCACACGCAGACGGGCGGCTCCACCCTCACGGCCCAGCAGGTGGAGAACAACGTCGTCCGCGTCGGCTATCAGGCGCTCGCGGCCGTCCTCGGCGGGACGCAGAGCCTCCACACGAACGGGAAGGACGAGGCGCTGTCGCTCCCGACGGAGAAGTCCGTCCGGACGGCGCTGCGCACCCAGCAGATTCTCGCGCACGAGTCCGGCGCCGCGGATACCATCGACCCCCTCGCGGGCAGTTACTACGTCGAGTCGCTGACCGACGAATTAGAAGAGGAAGCGTTCGAGATTCTGGAGGACGTCGGCCGCCGCGGCGGGATGCTCGACGCCGTGAAGTCCCAGTGGGTCCAGCGGCAGATTCAGGACGTCGCGTACGAGCGTCAGCGCGAGATAGAGGAGGGAGAGCGAGTCATCGTCGGCGTCAACGAGTACCAGGTCGACGAGGAACCGGACCCCGACGTCGAGGAGATGGACGAGGAGGACGAGGAGCGACAGAAGGAGCGACTGGCCGAGGTGAAAGAAGAGCGCGACGAGGAGGCCGTCGAGGAGGCCCTCGCCGCCCTCCGCGACGCCGCCGCGGGCGACGCCAACCTCGTCCCGCCCATCGTCGACGCCGTGAAGACGTACGCGACGGTCGGCGAGATATCGAACACGCTCCGCGACGAGTTCGGCGAGTACCGCCCGTCGGCCTGACTCCTCCTCCTCTCTCCTCGTCTCCCCCGTGACACTCGTTCCCGCGCCTCAGAAACGTTGATTGTCCGACACTCGGTGGGTACTGGTATGTTCCTTCGCACCTGATCAGCGCCGTTCGACCCGTCCGTCCGCCCGGCCCTCGCGGGCCGACGGCGGGCGGTTCGCCCGGTCCGCCGACCGTCGCTTCCCGACGCGGCCGCGCCCCGATGGCACCGCCGCGTCGCCGTCCCGTGTTCGACCGAACTCCGTAGATACATCCATGTCACGCAAACGCTCAGACGACTCGGACCGCAGTTCGTCCCTCTCGCTCGTCGCGCCCAGCGTCTACCGCCGGTCGCCCCGCGACGCCCCGCCCCTGACCGTTCAGGCCGGGTTCGTCGGCCTCGTCGTCGCCGGCGTCGCCGTCCTCTCGTACCCCGTCGCGGCCGTCGCGGCGGCGGTCGGCGTCGCCGTCGTCGGACTGCTCGTCACGGCCGCGGGCCGCGCGGTGCGGCGCGCCGCCGCCCGCGAGGCGACGCTCCGCGTCCCTCTCGCCGGCGTCGAGGTGACCGTCGCCCGGTCGGGCGAGTAGTCCGCTCGGGGGCGACCCCACCGAACGTTCTTTTCATGCCGATAATAACTACGACCGATGGCCGGAACCCCGGACCCCGTCCTCGGGTCGGACGCGCTGACCGCCGCCGTCTCCCTCCTCGCGGCCGCGGCCGCCGTCGCCCTCGCCGCCCGGTCGCGGGAGGCGGCGAGTTCCCGCACCCGCGCTCTCGCCCTCGGGGGCGGCGTCGGCTACGCCGTCGTCGCCGTCGGTCTCTGGTTCGTCGTCCGCCTCGTCACGGGGCAGTTCGCGCAGTACTCGGCGTCGGCGACGCAGTGGGCCGGCGTCGTCCTCCTCTCGACGCCCGCTGTGGCGCTCCACGCCGGCCTCGCTCTCTACCTGCACGCGCGATGGGAGTACCTGTCGCCGTTGGTCGTCCTGTTCGCCGTGACCGCCCTCCTCGCGTGGTTGTTCCTCCGCGTCGGCGGCGAGACGGACTCGTTGGGACTGTACGCGATTCTGTTCGGTCCCGCCGTTCCCCTCGTCCTCCTCGTCCTCGCGGCGGCGGAGTACGGCGTCCGGGCCCTCGTCGGGTGAGGCGCCGACCTCCGGATTTATTCGCGTTCCCGCCGACCACACGCGCACGATGGATTTCGACCACCTCGGCGTCGCCACGGCGGACGCCACCGGCCTCGCGGCCCTGTTCACCGAACTGTTCGACGCCCCCGTCGCCCACGAGGAGGAGTTCGACGGGATGAGCGTCCTGTTCCTCGAACTTGGTGAGGGATACTTCGAGTTGCTCGAACCGCACGAGGGCGGCGCGGTGTCGAGGTATCTGGAGGACGACGGCCCCGGCATCCACCACGTCGCCCTGCGGACCGACGACATCGAGGGCGCACTGGAGACGGCGCGCGGCGCGGGCGTCGAGTGCATCGACGACGACCCTCGGCCGGGCGCGTGGGGGCACGACGTCGCCTTCCTGCACCCGAAGTCGACGGGCGGCGTGCTGGTGGAGTTCGTCGAGCACTGACGGCGACCGAATCGCCGCGGCACGGGTGGACGCGAGGACCCCGACCGGCATAGCTTTCGATCGAATGCCACAGATGAGGTTGTGGACAGAGACGAACTCTACCGGGTCACGACGCTGTTTCTGGTTTCGATGCTCGTCCTGAACGCGGACCTCTCGGCGACGGCGTTTCCGATGAGTCTCTTCACCGGACTCGCGACCGTCGTCGCACTCGCCGCGATGATTCTCGCGCCGTCGTACGTCCTCGCGGACGCGGTCGTGTCCCTGCAAGACCGCCTCGGTTCCTGACCGTCGGGCGGTCCGACCGCGTCGCGAAAGGTAGTTCACCGCGGACCGCGAGGTGGGAACGATGCGAGACTGGCTCTCTCACCGCGTTCGGGCGTCGCCCGACGGGACGGCGCTCGTCCGGGCCGCAACGGGCGAGTCGTGGACGTTCGCCGAGTTGGACGGGTTGGTCGAGGAGACGGCGGGGCGACTCGCCGCCCTCGGCGTCGAACCCGGCGACCACCTCGGGACGGTCCTCGGCCCGCGCGTGGAGTACGTCGCGCTGATTCACGCGGCGATGCGCCTCGGCGTGACGCTCGTGCCGATGGGGGACTCCCTCACCGTCCCGGAACTCCGCGGACAGGTCGTGACCGCCGACGTGACCGCCCTCGTCTGCGACGCCGAGACCGAAGCCGTCGCCGCCGACGTCGCGGACGCCGCCGCCGTCCCCCTCGTCAGCGTCGACGCGCCGGCGACGCAGGGGACCGTCCACCTCGCCGACGTGCTCCCCGACTCGGTGACGCCGGCGTCGTGGTCCTTCGACGACGTGCAACTCTTACTCTTCACCTCGGGGACGACGGGGGACCCGAAGGCGGTGAAACTGACGACGGGGAACCTCTTGGCCAGCGCCGTCGCCTCGGTGTTCCGCCTCGGGTTCGACCCCGAGGACCGCTGGCTGGTGACGCTCTCGCTCCACCACATGGGCGGCATCGCGCCCGTCCTGCGGATGCCGCTGTACGGGATGACCGTCGTCCTCCGCGAGGAGTTCGACGCGGGGGACGCCGCCGACGACGTGGACCGCTTCGACGTGACCGCCGTCTCTCTCGTCCCGACGATGCTCCGCCGGATGCTGGACAGTCGCGGGACGCTGGGGTCGTCGCTCCGGGCGGTCCTCCTCGGCGGCGCGCCCGCCCCGCGCGAACTCGTCGAGCGCTGTCGGGACTACTCCGTCCCGGTCTACCCCACCTACGGGATGACCGAGACGGCCTCGCAGATGGCGACGGCGACGCCCTCGGAGGCGTTCGAGCACGCCGGCACCGTCGGCCGACCCCTGTTCTGGACGGACGTGACCGTCGTCGGCGGGGACGGCGAGCGACTGCCGCCGGGCGAGACGGGCGAGTTCGTCGTGGACGGTCCGACCGTCTCGCCGGGGTATTACGGGGACCCGGAGGCGACGAGCGACGCGTTCGGCGAACGCGGCCTGCGGACCGGCGACGTGGGGTACGTCGACGACGGCGGCCGCCTGTACGTCCTCAACCGCGTCGACGACCGCATCATCACCGGCGGGGAGAACGTCGACCCCGGCGAGGTGGCCGACGTCCTCCGTTCGCACCCCGACGTGCGCGACGCCGCCGTCGTCGGCGTCCCGGACGAGGAGTGGGGCGAACGCGTCTCCGCGCTGGTCGTCCCCGAGGGAGACGAACTCGACCGGGACGCTCTCGTCGAGTTCGCCCGGGAACGACTGGCCGGGTTCAAACTCCCGCGCGTCGTCGCCGTCGCCGACGAACTCCCGCGGACCGTCTCGGGCACCGTGCGGCGCGGCGCGGTGCGCGAACTGCTCGCGGAGTGGGAGGACGGGAGCGACGGGGCGGACGGCGACGACGCCGCCGCGGACGACGCGGACGGAGACGGAGACGCCGAAACGGCCGACTCGGTTCGAACGGACGCCGACGACCCGTCCGGCTCGAACTCCGACGTCGACGCCGACCCCTGACCGTCCGAACGCGGAACAGCGAAACCAACTCGCCGTACCGCGCCGGCAGTTCACAAACGATAATGAGGGTCCGGCCCCTCTGTCCGCGGTATGCCTGGTGCAACGGCCCAGACGCTTCGACCGTTCCTGTGGCGCGCGCGGCGGATGTTCCCCGACCGAGAGGTCGTCTCGCGGACCCACGAGGGGATTCACCGCTACACGTACGCCGAGTACGCCGACCGCGTGGGGCAGTTGGCGAACGCCCTCGACGGGGCGGGCGTCGAACGCGGCGACCGGGTGGGGACGTTCTGTTGGAACCACCACCGCCACTACGAGACGTACTTCGCCGCGCCGTCGATGGGCGCGCAACTGCACACCATCAACCCCCTGCTGCCCGACCACCACGTGCAGTACATCGTGGAGAACGCCGCGGACCGAATCGTCCTCGTCGACCCCTCTCTCGTGGAGAAACTGGCCGGAGCCTACGACGAGGAGGCGTTCGCGTCCGTGGAGCGGTTCGTCGTGATGGGAAGCGAGGTTCCGGACACCTCCCTCGAGAACGTCGTCGACTACGAGTCCTTCCTCGAAGGCGAGGACGCGACGTACGACTGGCCGGACCTGCCGGGCGACCAACCGGCGGGGATGTGTTACACCTCCGGCACCACGGGGAAACCGAAGGGCGTCGAGTACACCCAAGAGATGCTGTGGTCGCACACGATGGCGACGCTGCCCGAGGCGGGTCTGGACCTCCGCTCCTCGGACGTGGTGATGCCCGTCGTGCCCATGTTCCACGTCAACGCCTGGGGGATGCCTTTCTCGACCACCGCGGCCGGCGCGAAGCACGTCTATCCGGGGCCGTCGCCGTCGCCCGCCGACCTCGCCTCCCTCATCGAGGAGGAGGGCGTGACGCTCACCGCGGGCGTGCCGACGGTGTGGCTCGGTCTCTTGGAGTATCTGGAGGAGAACGACGCGGACATGTCCTCGCTGGAGACCATCGTCATCGGCGGGTCGGCGGCGCCGAAGTCGGTCATCCGGCGCTTCGACGAGGAGTACGACGTGGACGTCCTGCACGCGTGGGGGATGACCGAGATGTCGCCCATCGGCACCGTCTCGCGCCTCAAACCCGGCATGGAGTCGCTTCCGGACGAGGAGCGCTACGACAAGCAGGCCAAACAGGGCCTCCTCATCCCGGGCCTGGAGATGCGCGTCGTCGGCGACGACGGCGAGGAACTCCCGTGGGACGGGGAGGCGTTCGGCGAACTCCACGTCCGCGGGCCGTGGGTGACGACGGAGTACTTCGAGCGTCCGGAGGCCAACGAGGAGGACTTCGAAGGAAACTGGCTCAAAACCGGAGACGTGGTGACCGTCGACGAGGAGGGCTACGTGCAGATAGTCGACCGGGCGAAGGACGTCATCAAGTCGGGCGGGGAGTGGATCTCCTCGGTCGAGTTGGAGAACGCCCTCATGGCCCACGACGACGTGGCGGAGGCGACGGTCGTCGGCGTCCCCCACCAGCGCTGGCAGGAGCGTCCTGTCGCGTTCGTCGTCCCCGCGGCGTCCGCGGACGAGGAGACGCTGAAGAGCGAACTGGTCGAGATGGTGAAATCGGAGTTCCCGAAGTGGTGGGCGCCCGACGAAGTGGTGTTCATCGAGGAGGTGCCGAAGACGGCCACCGGGAAGTTCGACAAGAAGGTGCTCCGAGAGGAGTACGACGACGAGTCGCTGGTCGAGGGGAAGACGCCCGAAGACGCCGCGCCCGACGCGGACGACTGAGCGGCGTCGGCGCTCTTGAAACGATAAACTCGTTTCAAGGTTTCCACAGTTCCGAGGATTATTTTACCTCACGATTCTTTCATCGGATATGGACCTGTTAGAGGAGAGCGTCGTCCCCGAACACGCCCGAGACGTGAAGCGGACGGCGCGCGAGTTCGCCGACGAGCACATCCGCCCGAACGCGGAGGAGTACTTCGAGAGCGGCGACTACCCGTGGGACATCTTGGAGGCCGGCATGGACGCCGGCATCGTCGCGCAGGACATCGGCGAGGAGTACGGCGGGAAGGGGTACGACCTCCAGCAGGTCCTCGCAATCAACGAGGAACTCTACCGGGCCGACGCGGGCATCGCGCTGACGATGATGCTCGCCTCGTTCGGCTGTGAGATGGTCGAGCACTACGGCACCGAAGAGCAGAAAGACGAGTACCTGCGCCCCGTCGCCGCGAACGACCAGATTTCGGGCCTCGCGGTGTCGGAACCGCAGACCGGGTCCGACATGGCCGGGATGACGACCAGCGCCGAGAAGACCGACGAGGGCTGGGTGCTCAACGGCGAGAAGTACTGGGTCGGCAACGCCGTCGAGGCCGACTGGCTGACCGTCTACGCGAAGACGGACGACAGCGACGACCGCTACTCGAACTACACGATGTTCATCGTGGAGACCGACCGGGAGGGCTACGAGGCCGAGCACATCCCCGAGAAGATGGGCATGCGCGCCTCCAAGCAGGGCCACATCGTCTTCGACGACTGCGTCGTCCCCGAGGAGAACGTCATCGGCACGGCCGGCGGCGGGTTCTACATGCTCGCGGAGTTCTTCAACCACGGCCGCGTCGTCGTCGGCGGTCACGGCATCGGCCTCGCCGCCCGCGCCATCGAGGAGACGTGGGAGTTCGTCCACGACCGCGAGGCGTTCGGCCGCAACATCTCTGACTTCCAGTCGACGCAGCACACCCTCGCCGACATGCGCATGGAGTTCGAGGCGGCCCGGTCGCTCAACTGGCGCGCCGCCGAGAAGGTGGCGAACGGCGACGACGCCGGCCTCTGGGCCGCGATGACGAAGACGAAGTCGACGGAGACGGCCGTCTTCTGCGCCGAACGGGGGATGCAGATGCACGGCGGCCGCTCGGTGCTCAACGAGTACCCCATCTCGCGCGTCTACCGCGACGTCCGCATTCCGGTCATCTACGAGGGCGCAAACGAGATTCAGCGCAACCTCATCTACCGGCAGTCGAAGTAAGGGACGCGTCCGCACCGCGCGGGCGGCGACGCAGACCTGTCATCTATTTATCCGTTCGACGTGACTGGCGACCATGGAGTTACGCCTCGACCGCTTCGCCTCGGAGCCGAGGGGATGGGAGGGTGCGCGGATATTCCTCGCCGGGTCGCTCGCCTTCGTCGCCCTCCACGCCTACTTCGCGGTGCGGTACGGCGAGGGCGACCCGACGATGCTCGTCTTCGCCGCCGGGAACGGCTTGGCCGCCGGCGCGGAACTGCTTCCGGAGCGACGGCAGCGGTGGGTGACCGTCCTGCGAGCGGCCGCCGTCGGCGTCTTCGCGCTCATTCTCGCCGGTGCGCTCGCCCGCCTTCTCACGTAGACGGCGACGCCGAGAACCCCGGCACCCGGCTCGAACGAACAGTTATCGCCGGTCGCTGCCTAGTCCGCCCATGGTCGATGCCACAGTCAGACTGGTGGACCGAGGCCGCGTCTTCGCCGACGAGGGCTACGTCGTCGACGGCGCGGCGATGGGAACCGCGTCGAACCCGAACCCCGACCACGAACGCGTCGAGTTCGTCGTCTGGAACGCCGTCGTCGACCACCCGGAGGGGACGTTCCTCTGGGACACCGGCTCGCACCCCGAGGCGGGCGACGGCTACTGGCCCGACCCCCTCTATCAGGCGTTCGAGCACGTCGACGCGGCCGAACACGACCTCGAATCCGACCTCGACGCCGTCGGCTACGACCTCTCCGACATCGACGGTGTCGTGATGAGCCACCTCCACCTCGACCACGCCGGCGGCCTCCGCCACTTCGAGGGGACGGACGTGCCCGTCTACGTCCACGAGGAGGAGTTGAAGTTCGCCTACTACTCCGCGAAGACGACGGAGGGCTCAATCGCCTATCTGGCCTCGGACTTCGACCGCGACCTGAACTGGGAGGTGATCCACCGCCACCGCCACACCCTCGCGGAGGACGTCGAGTTGTATCACCTACCCGGACACACGCCGGGCGTGCTGGGGGCGCGAATCGACCTGCCCAACGAGACGGTCCTCGTCGCCGGCGACGAGTGCTACGTCGACGCCAACTACACCGAGGAGGTGCCGCTCGGACCGGGGCTGCTCTGGTCGGAGCGCGACTGGTTCGAGAGCCTCGAAACCGTGAAAGAACTGGAGCGGCGGACGGGCGGGGACGTGCTGTACGGCCACGACCTCGAACGCTTCGAGTCGTTCGGCGACGGTTGGAACGTCTGAACGGGCGCCGGCGGGCGTGTTCGATGGCGCGTTCGAGGGCGGGTCGACCGCCTACCGCCCGGTTCGGCGGCGTCTACGGACCGGATTCGCCCGCCGGACGGATTCCGGTTTCTCGGCCGCCTCGCGGTCGACGCGGGGCGCCCTAACGGATTAGGTCCACTGTCTATGGACGTGACAGCAGTACCAGTAAGTGGCGAACCACAATGTCGAAGAGTGAACCGGGACTCACCGAGTTGACGGAGTATTGTGACGACTGTGGGCGACGGACGCCTCACAACGTCTCTATCGAACTGAAGACAGAGAGCTCGAAGCAGACGAACCAGGAGTTCTCGCGCGAACCGTACCGCGTCACCGAGTGCGCGTCGTGCGGCGACGAGAGCTTCCAGCGGATGAACGACGCGTGAACGACGACGCGTCCGTCTCGTCCGGCGACCGCTCGCCCCCGAACCCGCTAGGCAGACGGGTGACCCCGCGGGGCGAATCCGACCGTTCGGCAGAGTGAATCAGGAAATCCATGACCGTAACTTCCGCTGACGTGCCCTCGGAGCGACCCACCGTCCTCATCGCGGACGACGAGGCCGCCCTCACCGACAGCATGGCCGTATGGCTGTCCGACCACTACCGAGTGCGGACGGCGTACACCGGCCACGAGGCGCTCAGAGAGTTCGACCCGACCGTCGACGTGGTCCTCTTGGACCGGCACATGCCCGGTCTCTCGGGAGAGCGGGTCATGGAGGAACTGAACGAGACGGACGTGGAACCGCGCGTCGCACTGCTGACCGCGACGAGCGCGGACGACTTCGGGCCGGAACTGGAGGAACTCGGTTTCGACGACCTCCTCACGAAGCCCATCTCCCGGGACGAGCTTCTCGAAGCCGTCTCGGCGCTGGCGTCGTCGGCCTCCGAACCCGCGCGACGCTGACGCGACGACTGCGAATCTCGACTCTCCCCGACGGTGCCCCCGCCGTCGAACCCGACGCTACCGCGAACGTGTGGTGGCCCTGATTCTCCCCGCTCTCGCGCCGACGAGCGACGCCTCTCGACGGGAAAGGTCCGAGTGAGGTGAGGTTACTGTTAGTAACTGTCAGTCGTCAGTTGTTCGTCACGCGGCGCTTCTCGGTCGCCGTCGACTCCGCCGTCTCCTCGAAGAACGTCTCCATCAGTTTCCGCTCGCCCGAGCGGAGGTGCTCGTGGAACGTCGGCGCGGAGATGCCGAGCGACTCGGCCACCTCCTCGGCCGTGCTCCCGCGCGGCCAGTCGAAGTAGCCCGAGACGAACGCCGTCTCCAGCACGTCGTGCTGTCTGCTCGTGAGTTTGTCCTCCAGTTCGCGCTTGAACGTCTCCGTCGACTGGACCGACTGCTCGACCTCGCGCTTGGCGACGACTTCGATGGCGGGGAACGCGGAGCGCACCGTGTCGCTCAGGACGCGCAGGTCCGCGTCGGGCGAGACGGTGACCGCGAGCGACCCGGCGCCGTTCGTCGCGGTGAGCGTGTTGACGCTGGCCCCGAACTCGATCAGCGGACCCAGCACCGTCGACCCGGTGATGCGCACCTCGAACATGGACTCCTCGGGACCGTCCGTGATGGTCCGAGCGTTCTCGACGGACTCGTGCGTGGTGAGATACTCCAGTATCGCCTCGGTGTCGGCGCCCTCGGTGCTCAGATAACAGGAGACGCCGCCGTCCGCGGCGGGCGAGAACCCCTGGAGCGTGACGCGGCAGTCCGCGACCGCCGAGAGGTCGACGAACAGGTCGTCTCTGTCCTCGTGTGAGAACTCCAGTTCGACCGCGGTGTCGCTGTAGAGGAGACGCTTGGATTCGGCGGCGTTGATGCCGTGACCGATGGTCGCGCCGAGTTCCTCGAACACCGTCCGGTCGTCGTCGCCGAGCGACGCCCCCCGGTCGGTGTAGACGACGAGGGCGCCGTAGGCGGTGTCGCGGTACGCGATGGGGACGACGACGGCCGAGAGGCTCTCGCGGTCGAGGTCCGGCGGGGCCGCCCCGTTCGACTCGAACACCGCCGCGAAGTGGTCGGCGCTCACGTCGTCGACCAACTGGACCCGCCGCTCCTGCAGGGCCGCGCGGACGACGGGCGTGACCGCCTCCGCCGTGCCGTTGAGCCGCGGCGGCGCGACGCCCGAGGAGGTCCGGCAGGTGACCGCGTTCACGGCGTCGCTGTAGCGGGCGACCCACGCGGCGGCGTAGGCGTCGAACGACGCCAGCGACTCGCAGACGGTCTCCTCTATCTCCTCGCGGGTCGTCGCGTCGACGAGCGCCCGGTCGACCTCTCTCAGTAAGTCGTTGATGTGGTGCAGTCGGTCGAGTTGCCGCTGTCGCTTCTCGATTTCGTCGGCCTGACCCTTCCGGACCGCCTCGACCTGTTCGCGGAGTTCGCTCAGGACCTCCGGGTCGCGCAGGTCGTCGAGGTCGCGCGTCTCGAGGGCTTCCTCCGTCGATTCGAGCGCGAAGAACTCCCGCACCTCCTCGTCGAAGTCCGAGCGCACGACGAGTTCGTCGACGGCCTCGCGGACGTCCGTCTTCGTCACCGGCTTCACGAGGTAGTCGTCGAACGGCATGTCGACGATGTCGGTGTCGGGTTCGACCGCGGTCATCATCGCCACGTGGCAGTCGAGGCCGCGGTCGCGGAGGGCTTCGAGCACGTCGTCGCCCGAGAGGTTGGGCATCCGACGGTCCAGGAGGACCACGTCGACCGTCTCGTCGACTTGGTCCAGGGCGTCCTCGCCGCCGTACGCGACTCGGACGTCGTAGTCGTCCCGGAGCCAGTATTCGCAGGTGTCCGCCAGGTCCTCGTCGTCGTCGACGACCAGGACGACGGGCGTCGCTGAGCGACCGTCCTTCTCCTCACCCAGCGAGCGTTCGGTGGACATGCTGATAACTTTTCGAACTGCCCCCACAGATATATATCTGGCCCCTTGGCGGTCGAATTTATCCGCCGTGGAACACTAACGAACGTAAAGAACGCGCCGGATTCGGTTCACACCGTCTGGAGCACGATGGTGAAGACGGCGCCCGTGGGGTCGTTGTCGCTCACGTCGATAGTGCCGCCGTAACTGTCGACGAGTTCCTTCACGAGGTAGAGGCCGAACCCGCTGCCGGGCGTCGAGAGCCCCTCGACGCCCTTCTCGACGATGTGGCGTTTCTCCTTGTCGGGGACGCCCGGGCCGTTGTCCTCGATTCGGACGGCGACCATGCCGTCGCTGCACTCCTCGACGTCGACGGCGACCCGCGGGACGGCCTTGTCGTTGTGCTGGACGGCGTTCGTGAGGAGGTTCTCGAACACCTGCGGCAGCAGGTCGTCGGCGAGGACGTCCACGTCCGGGATGGGTCGCTCCGTCGAGACGACGACGTGTTCGTTGTCGTCGTCGATGCGTTCGAGTTCGCGCACGAGCGTCTTCCCGAGCGGTTTCGGTTCCAGTTCGTGCGCCTCGCTGTGGACGATGGCCTTCGTGAACGAGCGCATCGTCTCCACGAGGTCGACCATCTCCTCGATGCGACCGCGCACCGTCGAGAGGTGCGTCCGGCCCGGTTCGTCGACGAAGTCCTCCAGAATCTCCGCCCGCGCGCTGACGACGTTGAGGCCGTTGAGGAGGTTGTGCCGGAGGATGCGGTTCATGAACTCCAGTCGCTCGCGCTCCTGTCTGAGTTCGCGTTCGCGCTGCTTACGTTCCGTGATGTCGCGGCCCTCGGGGACCAGGAGGACGACTTCGCCCATCTCGTCGGTGACGGGCGTGATGGAGAAGTCGAGGACGAGTTCCTCGCCCGTCCGCGGGTCCGCCCCGGTTGCCTCGTAGCGGACGAACTCGCCGGCGGCGGCCCACCTGATGGCGTCTCTCAGGCCGGCGATGGTGTCCTCGCTCGCGTCCCACCACGGCGCCTCCCAGAACCGCTTGCCGATGAGTTCCTCGCGGTCGGTGCCCGCGAACTCCGTGGCGGCGTCGTTCACCTTCACCACCGTCCCGTCGGGGTCCATCAGCCCCATGAACTGGAAGGTGCGGTTGAACACGGCGTCGAGGCGGCGTTCGCGGCGCTTCCGGTCGGTCATGTCGCGGACGACCTTCACGAACCCTCGGCAGGCGCCGCCGTCGCCGGTCAGGGCGGTGATCGACACCAGCGCCCAGAAGCGCGTGCCGTCCTTGCGAACGCGCCACCCTTCGGTCTTCACCTGTCCCTCCGTGCGCGCCCGTTCGAGCAGTTCCGAAGGGTAGCCGTCCTCGGTGTCCTCGGGGTAGAATATCGAGAAATGCTTGCCGAGCACCTCCGACTCCTCGTACCCCTTTATCTCCTCGGCGCCGCGGTTCCAACTGGCGACGTGGCCGTCGGGGTCGAGTCGGAAGATGGAGTACTCCTCAACGTCCTTCACGAACGTGCTGAACTCCTCTCGGCGGCGCTTCAGTTCGCGCTCCTCCCGTCTGCGCTCGACGGTGTCGATGGCGTGGGCGACGGCGTCGCCGAGTTGCTGAAGCGGGTCCTTCGGCCCGTCCTCGCCGCCGAACGCGCCCTCCCGTTCGGAGTAGAGGACGAGGACGCCGTAGTTCGATCCGCGATACTCCAGCGGAACGCAGACGCAGGACTCGAACCCGCGTTCGAGGGCCGCCTCGCGCCACGGGCCCCACGCGTCGTCCGACTCGATGTTCGCCGTTATCTGCACCTCGTTCCGCCTGATCGCCCGGCCGACCGGTCCCCGTCCGGTCGCCTCCTCGGCGTCGATAGAGAACGACGACTCCGAGAGGTAGCCGTGCTCGGCGCCGGCCCACGCCGAGGGAACGACGGTATCGCCGTCGATGCGACCGATCCACGCGAACGTCAGCGGCGTCGTCTCGACCAGCCGACTGCACACCAACTGCTCGACGTGCGCCCGCGAGATGGCGTCCTCGCTGGCGCCGCTCACCTCGGTGATGACCTGCGTGAACGTCTCCAGGATGTCGAGGCGGTCCCGCTGGCGTTCCAGGCGCTCCTCGCGGCGCCGCCGGTCCGTCACGTCGTTGAAGTAGACGGTGACGCTCCCGTCGGCGGGGTAGACGTCCGCCTCGAACCACTTCTGTAGGGGGGCGTAGTAGTCGGTGAACGTCGTCGGTTTCCCCTCGGCGAACGCGCGTTCGCACTCCCCGAGGAACGGCGCCGCCTCCGCGTCCGGGAAGGCGTCCGCGACCGCCGCGCCGACCAACTCGTCCCGCCCGCGGTCCAACAGCGCCGCCGCCTTCTCGTTCAGATAGGTGAATCGGTAGTCGGCGTCGACGGTGAACACCGCGTCCGAGACGCGTTCGAGGTGCTCGCGCACGTCCGTCTCGAACTCGCCCGCCGACCGTCTCGTAGAGTCCTCCATGGTTGTCGCCGCGCCCCGCGGACCGCGCGCCGGGGCGCCGTTGCTTGTATGGTGTCCTCGGCCGAAACATATACCCCTTTCCCAATCCCACGGCGCCGCCCTAACCACGTAGGACGGCGAGTTAGGAGCGCTCTCGGATTATCAAAGAAAGAGAATGTCAAAGCGAATCTTAACGTTCGACGAGTCAACCGCCCCGCACTCCGTTCCGGTCCCCGACCAGGTGGTTCCCGATGCCTAAGTGCCGAAACTGCGAGTCGTTCGTGACGAGAGACTACGTCCGGGTGTTCGCCCCCGACGGCACCGACGACCCGCGCGTCTGCCCCCACTGCGAGGACAAACTGCGCGACGGCGGCGACGTCCGCGAGGCGCGGACGAGGCGTCTCTCCTCCTGAGGCGGGCGGCGGACGGCGGGCGGACCGCGCCTCCGCACGCCGCGCCCGCCGCCGTTCTCTTCCCCGCACACGGGCGGGAAACTTACCCGCTCCGAGCCCCTAGGTCGCTCGGATGAAGAAGAACGAACTGGTCCATCTGCACGCCCTCCTAACGTGCGTGGCCGAGGACTTCGTCGACCGCGGCCTCGTCGACGCCGAGGCGTTCGCGTCGTACCGCGCGCTCGGTATCTCCGCCCGGTCGCTCCGCGCCTCGCGCGAGGACCACCAGACGGCCGTCCGCCTCCTCGCCGAGGCGCTCTCGGCGGCGGCCGCCGAGGACGCCGAGGACCCCGACCGCGGGGCCGCGGGCGATACGCATCTCTCGCCGCGATAACCGCCGCTCCGACCCGGAGCGGTATCGTCGCAGTCGAGGCCGGCCGCCGGGCCGCCTCCGAACCCGACGACGGAGACGAGGAACCTACAAGACCGGCCGCGCCCAGTTCCCGGTATGCGATTGCAGGATTACTGGGGGGTCGGCCCGAAGACGAGCGAACGGCTCCGCGAGTCGCTCGGCGTCGAACGGGCCGTCGAGGCCATCGAGGGCGCCGACATCAGGACGCTCGCCGAGGCGGGACTGCCCCGCGGGCGGGCCGTCCGCATCCTCCGGCGCGCGAACGGCGCCGCGGGGATGGACGCCCTCGGGACGCGGGACGTCCACGAGGTGTACGACGAACTGCTGACGCTCGCCGGCGAGTACGCCGTCACCGACCACGCGGCCGACCGCATCCGCGTGCTGACACCGTTAGAGCGCGTCGAGGACCGCGAAGACCGATTGGACGACGTGCTCGACGCCCGCGAGGCGTGGGAGTCGCTCGGCGGGGACGCCCGCGAGGCCGTGCTCGACGCCTTCGCGCGCTACGACGAGGCGGGCGGGTCCGACCGGGCGGCCGTCGAGGCGGCGCTCTCGCTCCGCGAGGCGGGATTGAGAGGGGCCACGTTCGCCGCCCTCGACGGCATCGACGACGACGCCCTCCGCGAGGCCGCGGGCGCCCTCGGCTACGTCGAGGACGACGGCTCCGTCGCCGCGGGCGCCGACGAGGAACTCGACCGCCTGCGCGAGCGCCTCGACTCGGTCAGAGAGATGGAGAGCGGCGCTCTCGACGCCCTCGAATCCGTGCGTTCGCGCGGCGTCCGCAGCCTCGATGAGTTTCGCTCGGCGTTCGTCGAGTACGTTACCGAGGAGACGGACCTCCGGCGCGGGCGCGTCGAGTCCGCGACGACCGACGACGCCTACGACGAGGCCGACTTCGCCTCCGCGACGCTCAGGAACCTCGTCGCGGAACTGGAGGCCGACGCCGAGGCGAGAGAGGAGTCCGTCGCCGCGGACCTCCGCGCGGACGTGGAGGCCGCCCGCGCGGACGTCGACGCCGCCGTCGCCGCCGTCTCCGACATCGCCTTCGAACTCTCCTTGGGTCGGTTCGCCGCCGAACACGACTTGGTCCGGCCGAGACTCGTCGACGACGGACTGGCCGTCCGGGGGGCGCGCAACCTGACGCTTCCGGGCGACGTCGACCCCGTCTCCTACGCCGTCGGCACCCACGGACTGACGGGTGACCCCGACTCGACGCCGCCGTCGGGCGACCGGGTGGCCGTGCTGACCGGCGCGAACTCCGGCGGGAAGACGACGCTCCTGGAGACGCTCTGTCAGGTGGCGCTGCTCGCGTCGATGGGGCTGCCGGTGCCGGCCGAGGAGGCCGAAGTCGGCGCGTTCGACACCGTCGTCTTCCACCGCCGACACGCCAGTTTCAACGCGGGCGTGCTCGAATCGACGCTGAAGTCCATCGTCCCGCCGCTCTCCTCGGGCGGGCGGACCCTCATGTTGGTCGACGAGTTCGAGGCCATCACGGAACCCGGGCGAGCGGCGGACTTACTGGAGGGATTGGTGTCGCTCACGGTCCGGCAGGACGCGCTGGGAGTGTACGTGACGCACCTCGCCGACGAACTGAGCCCGCTTCCCGAGCAGGCGCGCATCGACGGCATCTTCGCGGAGGGGCTGACCGAGGAGTTGGCGCTCGAAGTGGACTACCAGCCGCGGTTCGGCACCGTCGGCAAGTCGACGCCGGAGTTCATCGTCTCGCGACTCGTCGCCAACGCCCGCGACCGGGCGGAGCGACAGGGGTTCGAGGCGCTGGCGGCCGCCGTCGGCGAGGAGGCGGTCCAGCGGACGCTCTCGGACGCGGTTCAGTGACTCAGCGCATCTCGGCGAGGTCCACGAAGGCGTCGAAGTCCGCCGATATCCACGCCTCGACGCGTTCGAGACAGCGGTTCCGACGCGGGTACACCGTGCACCGGTCGGGGCCGTCCTCGTAGCTGACGACCACGCTGTGAAGCTCGAACTCCCGGCCGTCGACGTCGCGGGACCGGTCGACGTCGGCGCCGGTGATGTTCCGCGCGTCTGGCGTCCCGTCGGAGCCGGCGGATGAGTCGGACATGGGCGTTTCGTTCGAAGAACGCTCCTCCAGCCTACATAACCTCTACTAACTCCGCTCAATAGGTCACATTTCGGAAATATGGCTCCACGGAGGACGGTCTCCGAACCCATTCCGTTCGGTCGAGTCGGCCGACCCGGTTCGCGTCGGTCGGTTCGACGCGAGGACGGCGCCGCTCTCCCGGCGGAGCGTCGGACCGCACGTTTTTCGGCGTCGGTCCCCGACGGGGAGATATGTTCGAGGACCGCTCCGGCCGCCTCCCCGACAGGCGACCGCTCAAGGGGTACGGCGCGGCCGTCACGGCCGGACCGGACGGTCCACTCCTGTTCGTCGGCGGGTACGGCACCGACAACCGGGTGTTGACGGGCGGCGACGACGGACTCGTCGACGCGACCCCCGACCCCCTCTCGGACCCCCACGGACACGCGTTCGGCGTGGTCGCGGCCGACGTCGACGCCGACGGCGACGAGGAGGTGTACGTCCACAACAGCGACGCCTACGGCGGTATCTCCACCGAGCGGGACCGCCTGTTCGACCGAACGGCGACCGGGTGGCGGGACCTGTTCGGCCTCCCCGTCAACGCCGGCCGGGAGAACGTCCGCGCCGGGCGGTCCGTCGCGGCCGTCGACCGACTCGGAACCGGCCGCTACGGCCTCCTCCTCGCCTGTTACGGCGCGCCGATGCGCTTCTACGAACTCGGCGACGACGGCGAGGTGACCGACATGGCCGAGGACGTCGGCGTCGACTTCCTCACCGGCGGCCGGTCGCTGGTCGCCGGTCCCGTCGTCACCGACCGGACGGACGTGTTCGTCGGCAACGAACGCGGGCCGAACTACCTCCTCCGCAACGACGGCGGCCGCTTCTCCGACGTGGCCGAGGCGTTCGGCCTCGGCGCGCCCGGCGAACACGCCCGCGGCGTCGCCCTCGTCGACCCCGACGGCGACGGCGCGTTCGACCTCGTGGTCGGCAACTGGGAGGGGCCGAACCGCCTCTTCGAGCGACGGGGCGGCGGGGGCGGGGACGACGGCGAGGGAAACGGCGACACCGACGCCGACCCGACGTTCGTCGACGTCGCGCCCGCCGAGTGGGCCGAACCCACGCGGACGCGGACCGTCCTCGCGGCCGACTTCGACAACGACGGCGCCCCCGAGGTGTTCGTCAACGCGATGGGCGCGCCGAACCGACTCCTCCGGTACCGCGGGGGCGAGTGGGCCGTCGCGGACCCCGGCGACGCGGCGGAACCGCGCGGCCTCGGCACGGGCGCGACGGTGTGCGACGTCGACGGCGACGGGACGCTCGAACTGCTCGTCGTCCACGGCGAAATCGGCTCGCAACCGCTGTCGCTGTACGCCGCCCCGAACGACAACCGGTGGCTCCGCGTCCGGCCGCTGACCGAACACGGCGCGCCCGCGCGAAACGCCGTCGTGACGCTCGACACCGACCGCGGGACGCAGACGCGACTCGTCGACGGCGGGTCGGGCTACCTCTGCCAAACCGAACCGGTCGCGCACTTCGGCCTCGGCGGCGACACCGCCGCGGCGGCGGTACCGGAGGAGGTTCGGGTCCGCTGGCCCGGCGGGCGCGAACGGGGCGTCGACGTCAGCGAGGAGGAGGCGGAGACGGAACTCTCGGTCGAGCACCCGGCGAACCGCGGTGCGTGACTCGGACGGGACCGCACCGCGCCGAGGCAAGTTCCGCCACCTCGGTCGGAGTGAAGTGCGTCGGGCGGTTCTCTTCCGGGGATGGTAGACCCGACCTCGGATCTCGGGGAGGACGTCGACGAGTCCGACGCCCCCGCCTGCGCGAACTGCGACGAACCGATACTCCAGTCGCCCACGCACCGCGTGGTCACCTGGGTCGAGGACGGGGCCGTGCGGCACCGCCACTTCTGCTCGGAGGAGTGTCGCGAGGAGTTCGGAGAGTAGCGACGTTCACTCGACGGACGACCAGAAGCGGTCGACGCCGAGTCGAAGCATGTCCGGGCTGACCGGCGAGAACTCTTCTCTCTCCTCTTCGGGGAAGTACTCCCGCACACCGTCCCACGAGTCGCGGGCGTAGCGCGCGTCGACGAAGGCGCGGACGCCCACCTCCTCGGGGCCGCGGATGACCCGGCCGATAGCCTGTCTGGCTTTTCTGACTGCCGGCACGGTGAGGGCGGCCTCGAATCCGCTGCGAGACGTTCCGCCTCGCATGCTCCCGCTCGCTCCGCTCGCGGGACCGCTTCCAAATTCACGGTCGTACGCCGTCTTCACCGCCCGCGTGCGCGGACTCGACGTGTTGATGATTGGGACGCCGCAGACGACGGCCGCGGCGAGTCGGTCGCCGCGGTAGTCGACGCCTTCCGTCAAAGTCCCGCGCAGACTCGTCACGAGTACCTTCTCCTCGCCGCCGAAGAAGTCGGCCTTCAGACGTTCGGTCGCGCCGTCGTCGGACGCCTCGTCGAGGAGCACCGTCTTCGATAGTCTCGACTCCAACTCGCCCGCCATCCACTCGGCCTCGGCGTAACTCGGCATCCCGACGAGGACGTTGCCCGGCGAGCGGGCTATCTCGGCGCAGGCGTCGACGTGCGCCCGGCGCGTCGGGTTCTCCTCGCCCGGCGGGCCGCGGTTCCCGTAGGTGAACTTCGGGGCGTCGACGGCGAACGACGCGCGGTTCTCCTCGGGAAAGGCGAGGCCGTACGTCCGCTCGGCTATCGGGCGGTCGTCCGATTCGAGGGCGTTCAGCCCCGTCACTTCTCGAAAGACGTCCAGCGGGGCGAGCGTCGCCGACATGAGGACGCCGCCGCCGAACTCGCCCAACCGCTCTGCGATGGCGTCGCCGGGGATGCAGTTGTGGAGAGCGAGATGCGCGTTGTACGCGCGCCGCCATGAGTCCTCCCGTTCGCTCTCGTCCCACGTCCGGTCGAGTTCTATCTCCCGGAAGTAGCCCGCGTGGTCGGCGCGCGCCCAGTTGGCCAGCGTCCGCCCGACGCCCGGCGCGGCGCGTCGGGTGTCCTCCTCTTCGGCGCTGTTCAGCACGCGGGCCGCGACGGCGCCGACCGTCTCCGCGCGGACCCACGTCCCCTCGTCGTAGCCCGCCTCGTCGGCCCACGCGGTCAGTTCGTCCTCGGCGGGTTCCTCCGGGTCGCGGAGGGGTATCTCGTCGTCGTCCAGTCGGGTCAGGTCGGCGCGCCAGTCGGGCAGTTCTTTGTCCAAATGCGCCGTCACCCGCCGGTCGAGTTCCTCCCGCAGGTCCCGAACGAAGTCGCGCGTCTCCTTCAGTTCCCGGAGCGTCACGTCTGACTCCTCCAGTTCGCCGCGGACGAGTTCGGCGTCCTCGCTCTCCCGTCCGTCACCGTCGAACTCGACGGGTTGGATCACGCGCGTCAGTTCGTTCTCGGCGTCCCGCAGGGTGGCGTCGCCCACGCCGTCGCTGACGAGTTCGCGGACGCGCGGTTCGAGCATGTGGGCCTCGTCGCAGACGACGAACGTCGACTCGTCGAGGAGGGCGCCCGTGAACGACCCGGTCGTCGTCGGGTCGAACGCGTGGTAGTAGTTGCCGACGACGACTTCGACGTGCGGCAGGACGGCGCCCATGACCGAGTGCGGGCAGGTGCCGTACCCCGCCGACAGGCGCACGAGTTCCTCGGTGTCGATGAGGCCCGACTCCGTCACGTCGAACGGGACGGCCTCTATCGGGTCGCCGTCCTCGGGCAGGTCGTCGAGGAACGTCGCGTAGAAGGGGCAGTACTCCGTGTCCTCGTATTCGGACGTTTCGGGGAGGTACGGCGTCGGTTCGCCGGCCGTTTCGAGGTAGTCGGGACCGGTCGTCGAACCGCTGTCGAGGAGGCCAGTCTGCGCCGCCCGCGCCTCCTTGACGAGTTTCCCGGTCGAGGTGAGACCGCCGTCTCCCACGAGGTTACGCGTCCGCTCTCTGAGCCCCTCGCAGCGGTCGTACACCGTCGAGTCGTCGATGGCGGCGACGTTCTCTCGACTGTACGGACAGACGTCCGCCTTCCCGACGAGCGTCAGCGCCGAGACGGGGTTCCAGTCGTCGGGCAGGTTGTCGTTGATGGTACGCAGGTCCTGTTCGAACTGCCTGAGCTGCTGTTTCACGCTCGTCAGCACGAGCACCCGTTCGTAGTCGGAGTCGGGGTCGCGGACCCGGTCGATGCCGGCCGTGAGCGCGAGCATCGTCTTGCCCGTCCCGCACGCCCCCTCGACGACGAGGAAGCCGCCGTCCTCGGCGGCGTCGACGGCGGCGTCGATGCCGTCGGCTTGCTCGGGGTAGGGTTCGGGGTGGCCGAACACGGCCTGCCAGTTCACGCGCCTCACTCGCGTCGCGGCGGTCATAGGGATGTCGGTGCTGGCCCCGCGCTCGTATTTGAACGTTCGCGGGACGGGCGCGACCGTCGATTCAGGAGACGATCGCGCGGCGCTCCGTCCCCGGAATCCGCCCGAGGGCGTACAGCGCGACCAGCGCGACGACGACGCCCGCGAGGCCGAACGCGAACGCCCGGAACACGTCGTCGAAGGCGTAGCCCGCCTCGGTGAGGACGCCGACGACGCCGCTTCCGTTGGCCTCGATGAGCAGGGAGGCGCCGCTGAAGACGGCGTAGGCGCTGCTGCGCACCTCGGCGGGGAGCGTACCGAGCAACCACGTGTCGAGCGCCGGGAACATGCTGTGGATGGTGTAGCCGACGACGGCGGTGACGGCGAGCACCGGGAGGAACCCGGTCACCTCCGTGAGGGCGAACAGCGCGGCGACGTAGGCGGCGAGCACGGTCAGGAGGTACGGCACCGTGGGGAGGCGGTCGGCGAGGCGGCCCGAGAGCCAGAACGCGGGGACGCCCGCCGCGAAGACGACGGTGAGCATCGTGCTCGCCTGCGTCGTCGAGAACGACTTCGCGGTCACGAGGTAGGTGACGTAGAAGTTGAAGAGGCCCTGCCAGACGAACCCGGCGGTGGCTATCATCAGCAGTCCGACGCCCATGAGTCGCCAGTAGCGCAGGGCGCCGACGAAGTCCCGGTCGACGTCCGTCTCGACGACGGCGTCGCTGTCGCGGGCGGTGTAGGCGAGGACGGCGGTGACGACGGCCGCGAGAACCGCGAGGAGCCAGAACGTCGCGCGCCAGTCCGCGACGGTGACGAACGCGACGACGACGGGGGCGGCGACGACGGCGGCGAGTTGGGCGGCGGTGCCGTGGACGCCGATGGCGCGCCCCACGGCGTCGGGGTAGAGTTCGCCGACGAGGGGGACGGCGGCGACGAAGTACGCCCCCGAGGCGAGACCGATTCCCAACGCCCCGACCTGCACCGCCAGAACCGACGGCGCGAGGGCGGTGAACGCCGCGGACAGCGAGAGCAGCGCCCCCGTCGCGAGGACGACTCGGTGGCGGGCCACGCGCGTGAGCAGGTAGCCGACGGGGATGCGCGGCACCGCCGTCCCCATCCAGACGAGCGTCGTCACCAGGCCCACCGTCGCCGGGCCGACGCCGAACTGCGTCTGGAACGTCTCGACGAGGGGCGCGAACGCCGTCCGACCGAGGTTGACGAGGAAGACCAACCCGCAGAGCGTGCCGAACAGTCGTGTGGTCACGCCGGCCGATTCGGCCACCGGGGTGAGGAAGCTACCGGAAGGGGCCAACGGGGAGAGGACGGGGACGGCCCGACCGCGCGTCTTCGAGCGAAGCCGGACCGCCGGGTAACCCGGCCGGCCGGCGACCGGGCCACCTCTTTTACCACGGCACCGAACCAACGCCCGCGTATGATTTCGAGCGACCGCATGGCAGCGGTGGACGAGAACAGCGAAGCGCTCGGCGTCCCGCGGAAACAGCTGATGGAGTCGAGCGGGAACGCCGTCGCCCGCGCGGTCCGCGACGTCGCGGACCCCGGTGCGAGCGTCGTCGTCGTCGCCGGCCGCGGCAACAACGGCGGCGACGCCTTCGTCGCGGCGCGCTTTCTCGACGGGTACGACGTGTCGGTCCGCCTGCTCGGCCGTCCTGACAGCATCTCCACGGACATCGCCCGCGAGAACTGGGACGCCCTGCAGTCCGCGGAATACGACGCGGAATCCGTGACGGACTCCAAGGACCTCGCTCTCGGCGACCCGGACGTCGTCGTCGACGCGATGCTCGGCACGGGCGTCACCGGCGCCCTCCGCGAACCCGAGGCGACCGCGGCGGAGGCGATGAACGGCCTCGACGCGACGGTCGTCGCCGTCGACGTGCCGTCCGGCGTGAACGCCGACACCGGCGAGGCCGAGGGCGTCGCCGTCGACGCCGACCGCGTGGTGACATTCCACGACCAGAAGCCGGGGCTCCCGGACCTCGACTGCGAGGTGACCGTCGCGGACATCGGCATCCCGCCGGCCGCCGAGGCGTTCGTCGGCCCCGGCGACCTGCGCTCGGTCCGCGAGGGCGTCCGCGGCGGCGACTCGCGCGTGTTCGTCATCGGCGGCGGCCCGTACACCGGCGCGCCCGCCCTCTCCGGGCAGTCTTCCCTGCGGGCCGGCGCGGACCTCACGTTCGTCGCCGCGCCGTCGAAGGTGTCCGGGCAGATTCAGGGGTACGCCGAGGACCTCATCGTGCAGGACTACGAGGGCGACCACCTGACGCCCGACCAGGTCGACGGCCTCGTGGAGACGGCCCACGACTACGACGACGTGGTCGTCCTCGGCCCCGGCCTCGGCAACGACGACGAGACGCTCGAAGCGGCCGAGCAGTTCCTCGAACGGTTCGAGGGGAAGGCCGTCGTCGACGCGGACGCCCTCGCCGTCGTCTCCGAGGTGGACACCGACGCGACGCTGGTCTGCACGCCGAACCGCAAGGAACTGGCCACGATGGGCGGTCCGGACGTCGACGGCCCCCTCCGCGACGCACGCGAGGAGATAGAGGAGTTCGCGGCCGACCTCGGCCACGTCGTCGTCGCCAAGGCGGCCGAGGACGTGGTCTCGGACGGCGAGCGAACGCGACTCGTCCGCGCCGGAACCCCGGCGATGACCGTCGGCGGCACAGGCGACATCCTCGCCGGCATCGTCGCGGGCCTCCTCGGCACGCAGGACCCCTTCGACGCCGCCTGCGCCGGTCCGTTCGTCAACGGCCGCGCGGCCGAACTCCTCGACGACGAACGCGCCGGCGGCCTCCTCGCCTCGGACCTCCTGGAGACCATCCCGCGGGCGATTCGGGGTGAGGGGGAGTGACGGGAGGGGAAGGCGGCGACGCCGACGCCGATGTCAATGCCACCGACGACTCCGACCTGACCCACGTCGACGACGACGGCGACGCGCAGATGGTGAACGTCGGCGAGAAACCGGACAGCCGCCGCCGCGCCGTCGCGCGCGGGACGATTCACCTCACCGAGTCCACCGTCGGCGCGATTCGCGCCGACGAGATAGGCAAGGGCGACGTGCTCTCGACCGCCCGAATCGGCGCGATTCAGGCCGTCAAGCACACGTGGGAGACGATTCCGATGTGCCACCAGATTCCGATCACGAACGTCGACACCGAGTTCGACGTGGCCGACGACGGCGTGACGCTCTCCGTCGCCGTCGAGACGACCGGAAAGACGGGCTGTGAGATGGAGGCCTTGGAGGGGGTGACGACGGGGTTAAACGTCGTCTGGGACATGGTGAAGGCGGCCGAGAAGAACGACGAGGGTCAGTACCCCGAGACGCGGATATCGGACGTGCGCGTGGTCGAGAAGAAGAAGCGGACGGGCTGAGCACCGCCGCTCGGTCCGTCCCCTCAGTTCCGCCGCCCGCCGTCCGTCTCGGCTCCGGCCCCCGCCTCGGCGCCGCCCGCCCGCACGTCCGCGGCCTTCGCCCGCGCCTTCTCGACGATAGCGGGGCGGGCCGCGAACTCCACGAGGACGTTCTCGCCGTCGTACTCCTCGTTCTCGACGTGGCCGTGGTCGTACAGCCACGAGACGAGGCTCATCGAGTCGTCCGACATCGGCAGGAGGAGTCGCTCCTCGCGCCAGTCGGGGAGTTCGTTCTCGATGCGGTCGGCGAGTTCGGAGACGTTCTCGCCGGTCAGCCCCGAGACGACGACCGGATTCGGCGCGAGGGCGCGGAGCGCCTCGGTCTTCCGTTCGAGTTCGCCGGGGTCGACGAGGTCTATTTTGTTCAGCACCGTCACGATGGGCGCCTCGTTCCGTTCGTACAGCGTGTCGTGGCAGGTGACGAGTTTGTCGCGCATCTCCTCGACCGGTTCGGAGGCGTCGACGACGAGGAGGACGAGGTCCGCGCGGTACACCGAGTCGAGCGTCGACTTGAACGACTCGACCAGCCAGTGCGGCAGGTTCGAGACGAAGCCGACGGTGTCGGTGAGGAGGACGTCGCGCGTGCCCGTCTCGGCGCGGCGCGTCGTCGTCCCGAGCGTGGTGAACAGGCGGTCCTCGGACTCGGCGGTCGGAGCCAAGTCGGGATGTAAGCCCTCGTTCTCGCCGACCTCCAGGTCCTCGGCGAGGCGGCGCATCAGCGTGGACTTCCCGGCGTTCGTGTAGCCGGCCAGCGCCACCAGGTCGAACCCGGACTCGCGGCGCTGTTCGCGCCGCGTCTCCTCCTTCTCGGCGATGGCGTCGAGTTCGTTCTTGATGCGCGAAATCTGCGCTTTGATGTCCTGTTCGCGCGACTCGTCGTACTCGCCGAGACCCATGAACCCGGGGCGCTCGTCGCGCTTTGCGAGCGAGGCCTTCGCCTCCGCGCGCGGGAGTTCGTAGCGGAGTTCCGCGAGTTCGACCTGCAGTTGGGCCTTCCGGGTGTTGGCCCGCTGGCCGAATATCTCCAGGATGAGCGTGAAGCGGTCGATGACCTCGACGCCCTCGGGGAGTTTCCCGCCGATGTTGTACGTCTGGTAAGGACCCAGACGGTTGTCGACGATGACCACCGCGGCGTCCGTGTCGACGGCGAGGGCGGTGAGTTCGTCCACCTTCCCCTCGCCAAAGTGGAACGCGGCGTCCTCCTCGCGCGACTGGGAGAGTTCGCCGACCACCTCGTACCCCGCGGCGCGCGCGAGGTCCCGTATCTCAGAGAGGTCCGCGGACTCGCCGGCGTCGACGCGCTTTGCGACGACGGCCGGAGTGCCGTCGCTCATCGGCGACCCCCGACCGCTCGCCGGTGGTTCGCCCGCACGCGTGCGAGGGTTCCGCCGCCGGCGCACGTGAGCGCTGCTCGAATCGACTCAGGGGAGATGCCGGTTCGTCACCCCGATTGTCCCGCCCGCCGTCTGTTCGCAGTCCATACCCCCGGGTTGGGCGCCGCGGGACTTGTAAGTTCCCCGCGGCGGCGCACACCGTCACCGCCGCGGACCGGTGTTTCTACTGACCTGTCCACATACACAAAAGTTATAACTTCTGATGATACAGGACGAGATATGCCGGACCCGCTACAGCTGTCGATAGACCCCACCTCCCTCGGACTCGAGTTCGGAAGCGGCGCCGTCGTCGGCGGCGTCGTCGGTTTCGCCGCGAAGAAGGTGGCCAAGGTGCTCGCCGTCGTCGTCGGCCTCGAACTGGCGCTGTTCAAGTTCCTCGAATCGCGCGGGATACTCGTCGTCGACTGGGAGAAACTCACCGCCGGGATGATGAAGACCACCGAGGCGGCCGCCGCCGGAACGCCCCCGAGTTGGCTGTCGACGCTCCTCTCGACGCTCTCCGTCTCGGCGGGGTTCACCGGCGGGTTCCTCCTCGGATTCAAGCAGGGATAGCCGCCGTTCGACACGCCTCCGCGTGCCTCACCGGGTGCTCAGTTCGTCTTTGTCCTTGACGATGCGCGTTTCGGCCTCCCCGGAGGTGTAGTCGTTCACCATGTCGTAGAACTCGTTCTGCATCCCCGCCGGGAAGGTGACGACGCCGACCCACGACCCGTCGTTCTGCCACTCCTCTCGCTCCAAGTCGCCGTACTCGCGCACCTGCGCCTGCGTCTTCCCGGCGTACTGCGCCGGAATCTGGACGGCGACGGTCACCTCGTCGAACCGGATGGGGATGACCGGCCGGAGGGCGTCGAGGGCGTCGTCCACCTGCGACTCCACCGTCTCCATGGGGTCGACTTTGAACCCCGCCTGTTCGAGGGCGCGTTCGATGCGGTCCGGAGGGTGCGGCGCGTTGTCCATCTGCGGGTTCACGGCGTTGCGCGTGATGGTGTTGATGAGTTGCTTGCGCTTTTGCTCCTGCATCTCGCGGCGCTGTTCGGCGGTTATCTGTATCTCGCCGCGCTTTACGACCTCCGGGATTATCTCCATCGGGTCCGTCGTCCCGAACACGGTTTCGAGGTCCTCCTCCGCCGGTCTGTCACCGCGGGAGGCGTCCTCGAAGACGTCCTCCGCCGCGATGACGTCCTCCAACTCGCCCTCGAACTCGCCACGTTTCATCGCGAGGGCGGCGTCGGGGTCGATGAGCACCTCGAAGCGTTCGCCGTGGGACTCCAGTCGGGCGGTCACCGCTTCGTCGAGTGAAATCATACGACGTGATACTCGCTCCGAATTAAAAAGCCCTCCCCGAACTCGACGCGCGTGGCCGGGGAGCGAAGCGCTATATCGGCCGCGCGCCTCCGCCCGGCTATGAGCATCGACACCGCGGACGACGCCGCGACCCTCGAAGACCGACTCGCCCTGTTCATGCGGCGCAACTTCCCGCAGATTCAGATGCACGGCGGCACCGCCGGCATCGACGCTCTCGACGAGGAGTCGGGCGAAGTGTGGATTTCGCTCGGCGGCGCGTGCTCGGGGTGCGGCATCTCCCCGATGACGGTGCAGGCGCTGAAGTCCCGGATGGTGACGGAGTTCGAGGAGATATCGCAGGTGCACGCGACGACGGGCGGGTCGTTCGACTACGATACCCCCGAGGACCCGTTCGCGCGCAGTCGCGACGACGCCCCGTTCTGAGACGCTTCGCTCGAACCGACTTCGCGGCCGGAAACCCCCCGTTAACGACCCGATTACCGGGCGAATGGGGCCACTAAACGGCGTCTAGTCGAACCGTACCTATATAATCAGACGACAGTCTCGGAGTATGTCCAAAACGAAATCACACCGCTCGAACGCGTCCGCGCGCTACCACGTCGTCTGCCGCGACTGTCCGACGGAGTCCGTCGAGCGAACCGGCGTGGCGGCCGCGCAGGTGCGCAGCGAACACGTCGCCGAGACGGGACATCGCGTCGTCGTCGGCGCTCTCTCGGGCGAGTAGTCGAATCGAAAATCGAGAACGGCGTCGCCGGCGCGGGCGCTCAGTTCGACAGTTCCTCGATGATGTCGAGGAGGTCGTCTTTGTCCTGCACGCCGATGACGCGCTTGGCCTGTTCGCCGCCCTGGTAGAACTGCAGCGTCGGCACCGAGCGGACGCCCTCGTCGCGGGCGAGTTCCTGCAGTTCGTCGATGTCGACTTTCAGGACCAGCGCGTCGGTCTCGGCGGCGATTTCCTCGACGGTCGGTTCGAGCATCTTGCACGGTCCGCACCAGTCCGCGTGGAAATCCACGAGCACCACGTCGTGTTCCGAGACGAGTTGTTCGAGGTGGTCCTGGCTCTCGACGTGGACGGGGCTGCCTTTGCTTTCGGGCGTGCTCATTATCGGGGATAGTCGCGGGACGCCCTTAACTATTGAGAGGGAATGTCGACTGGCCGCACGACCGTCGAGCGACCGCCGGGCGACTACCGGGCGCCTGCGGAGCGACGGCGTCCGCTCAGGGGACGTCGTATCCGAGGAGGACGCCGTCGTCGATGCGTTCGACCTCGCGGAGTTCGAGTCGGGGGAACGACTCGACGAAGCCGTCGCCGTCGGCCAGCGTGGGGGCGTCGCGGCCGCCGAACACCACCGACCCGACGTACAGGGTGAGTTCGTCCACCAGTCCGTCCTCGAACAGCGAGAAGATGACCTCGCCGCCGCCCTCGACCATGAGTCGGTCGACGCCGCGCGATTCGAGTTCCGCGAGGGCGTCGGGGAAGGAGACGCGCGTCCGGCCGGCGACGACCACCTCCGCGCCGGCGTCGCGGAGAGCAGCAATTCGGTCGTCGGGGGCGGCCTCGCTCGCGAGGAGGTACGTCGTCGCCGCGCCGTCGAGGATTCTGGCGTCGGACGGCGTCCGGGCGCGGGAGTCCGCGACGACGCGCGCCGGCGAGGGGTCGCGGCCGGCGGTCCGGCGTTCGTCCCGGTAGTTGTCGTCGTCGAGGGTAAGGTGCGGGTCGTCCGCGAGGACGGTGCCGACGCCGACGAGGACGGCGTCGCTGTCGGCGCGGACGCGGTCGACGCGGGCGAAGTCGTCCGCGCCGCTGATCTTCACCTGCTCGCGCCGCCGCGTCGACAGTTTCCCGTCGACGCTCGCGGCGGCGTTGACGACGACGTGCATACGCCTCCGTGGACGCGACCCGGAAAACGGGTTTCGGTCGGCGTTCGTACGGCGAGATTCGGTCGGCTTCGCTCCGACGGGAAGCGGTGCTGTCCGGCGACCGCGGACCGGAGATATAAATACGCCACCGTGGTAATCCATTACAGAATGCCGCCGAAAGTGCTGATGCTGGGTTGGGGCTTCCCGCCGAACGTGAGCGGTGGTCTCGACACCCACGTCGGGGAGATGTTCGACGGACTCAGAGCGCGCGACGTGGACATCGAACTCGTCCTTCCGGCGGAGTACGCCCCGGAGGACAGGGAGGGAATCCACGGCGTCCCGACCGGACAGGGCGACATCATCACCCGCATCGGGCGGCTCAGTTCGGCGTTCGCGGAGCACGCCGAGGACGCCGACATCGTCCACACCCACGACTGGTTCGGCTACGGTCCGGGGTCGCGCGCGAAGTCGAACGCGGACGTCGAGTGGGTGACGACGTTCCACTCGCTGTCGTCGGACCGCAACCTCGACCCGCCGAAGCGGGAGGTAGAGACCGAACGCCGCATCGCCGAGCGCTGCGACCACCTGTTGGCGGTGAGCAAACTCACCGCCGGCCGCGTCAAGGAACTGTACGGCGGCGACCCGGAGGTCATCTACAACGGCTTCTCGAAGTGCGAAACGACCGGCCGCGACCTGAAAGAGGAACTCGATATCGACGGCGACATGCTGTTCTTCGTCGGCCGGCACACCGACCAGAAGGGCATCTCCCACCTCGTCTACGCGATGGAGAAGCTCAGACGCGACGACGTGACCCTCGTCGTCGGCGGGTCGGGCCACCTCACGGCGCAACTGAAGAAGTTCGCCCAACTGCTCGACGTCGAGGACCAACTGGAGTGGGTCGGCTACATCCCCGAGGAGGAACTCGGCGACTACTACGCCTCGGCTGACCTGTTCGTCTCGCCCTCCCTCTCGGAGCCGTTCGGCATCACCATCACGGAGGCGCTCTCGGCCGGCACGCGCGTCGTCGCCACCGAGAGCGGCGTCAACGAGGTGCTCCCCGACGACTGCGTCATCGAGGTCGAACCCGCCTCCGACTCCATCGCCGACGGCATCGACTACGGTCTCTCCCTGGAGGGGCCGCCGGAGTACGACCCCGTCACGTGGGAGGACGTGGTCGACGAGACGATCGACTTCTACGAGCGCATCGCGGACGAGTAGACGAGTAAACCCGAGCGCTACGCGGACGCTGACGCGTGAACGTGCGACCGGCGCTCGTCGAGTTTTTTACCGCAGCAGACGCACGTCGGTGACCGGTTCGGGGTGGCGGATCCGGTAGCCGTCGCTGGTCGGGACCATCCCCTCTCGGGGGAGGCTCTGTCGGGCGGCCTGGTACGGCGAGTCGTCGCGGGCGGACTGGTAGGGGCTGTCGTCCCGCGAGGACTGGTAGGGGCTGTCCCGGTCCGCCGGTTGGTACGGGCTGTCACCGTCGGCCCGTTGGTACGGACTGTCGCTCTGCTGGCGCGCCCCGCGCTCGAAGTCCTCCGGCGGCAGGTAGATTCGCTCGCCGGACTCCGACTCGACGACGACGGCGGTGTCCCGGTCGCCCCGCATCGTGATGACCGTCTCCTCGTCGTCGACGGTCAGGCTGAACGAGACGTCCTCCTCTCTCTCTGCCTCGGCGTCGCTCATACCCCCTCCTGCGGCGGCCTCGCACTTAGCAGTTCGTGCTCCTCTTCGACGTTTGATTCCGCAGACGCGGTCGGGACGGCGGTGAAGCCTCGAAGGTCGACCCTTTTCAGCCCCGCCGGTGGCGACTTCCCGGCCGCCGTCGCGCGTTCGCGTTCGGTCTCTTCGCCGTCGCGCGACCCCACCCGACGACCCCCGCCGGCAACCCTTTTTACGGGACGAGGCAGTAGTTCACGACGATGAACGTCGACGAACACGCCGAGGAACTCGCCTCCACCCTCGGGGTAGACAAAGCGGAGGTCAAATCCGACCTGGAGAACCTGCTGTCGTACAGCGTGCCGATAGACGAGGCCAAACAGAGCATCCGCCGGAAGCACGGCGGCGACTCCGGCGCCAGCGCCGCGCCCACCTCGAAGGACGTGGCCGACGTCGACACCGACGACGGCAACGTCACCGTCACGGTGCGGGTGCTCACCGTCGGCAAGCGCTCCATCCGCTATCAGGGCGAGGAGCAGACCATCCGCGAGGGCGAACTCGCGGACGCGACGGGCAAGATATCCTACACGGCGTGGCAGGACTTCGGCTTCGAGGCCGGCGATTCGGTCACCGTGGGCAACGCCAACGTCCGCGAGTGGGACGGCAAGCCCGAACTCAACCTCGGGCAGAGCACCACCGTCGCGGTGGAGACGGAACCCGTCGAGACGGCTCACGAGGCCGGCGGCGACACGGACCTCGTGGACTTGCGCGCCGGCGACCGGGGGCGCAACGTCGAGGTGCGCGTCCTCGAATCGGAGGAACGGGTCATCTCCGGGCGCGACGGCGACACCACCATCCGGTCGGGCGTCGTCGCCGACGAGTCGGCCCGACTGCCCTTCACCGACTGGGGCGCCCGCCCCGAACTCCGCGAGGGCGAGGCGTTCCGCTTCGAGGACGCGTACGTCCGTGAGTTCCGCGGCGTCCCGCAGGTGAACCTCTCGGAGTTCACCACCGTCACGCCGCTCTCGCGCGACGTGGAGGTGAACGAGGACGCCCCGCGGATGCGAATCGACGAGGCCGTCGGTTCCGGCGGGATGTTCGACGTGGAAGTCGTGGGCAACCTGCTGGAGGTGCGCGACGGGTCGGGACTCATCGAGCGCTGCCCCGACTGCGGACGCGTCCTCCAGAACGGCCAGTGCCGCCAGCACGGCGACGTCGACGGCGAGGACGACATGCGCGTGAAGGCCATCATCGACGACGGGCACGGCACGGTGACGGCCGTCCTGGACCGCGACCTCACGGAGGAACTGTACGGCGCGCCGATGGCCGACGCGATGGAAGCGGCCCGCGAGGCGATGGACAAAGAGGTCGTCGCCGACGAAATCAGGAATCGCGTCGTCGGACGGGAGTTCCGCGTCCGCGGCAACCTCTCGGTGGACGACTACGGCGCGAACCTCGAAGCGACCGAGTTCGAGGAGACGGGGGACGACCCCGCCGACCGCGCGGCCGCGGTCCTCTCGGAGGTGTCGGCATGAGCGTCATCGAGAACCGCCGCGAGGTGGCCTACCGCGTCTTCGCCGCGGAGTTCGACGACGCCACCCTCTCCTACTCCGAGGGCGACGAGGAGCGAGCGCCGAACTACGTCGTCACGCCGACCGGCGCGCGCGTGAACCGCCTGTTCGCCGTCGGCGCCCTCACCGAGGTGGAGTCGGTGAACGAGGAGGTGCTGCGAGGCAGAATCGCGGACCCGACCGGCGTGTTCGTCACCTACGCCGGGCAGTACCAACCGGAGGCGATGAACTTCCTCGACCGCGCGTCGCCGCCGATGTTCGTCTCCATCACGGGCAAGGCGCGGACGTACGAACCCGAGGACTCGGACCGGGTGTTCACCTCGGTCCGCCCGGAGAGCATCAACGAAGTCGACGCCGGCACGCGGGACCGGTGGGTCGTCGCCGCCGCCCGAGCGACGCTCGAACGCGTGGCGACGATGCGGGCCGCGATGGCGATGGACCGCCGCGGCGAGGACCTGCGTGTCGCCCTCGAAGCGCGCGGCGTGAACGAGTCGCTGGCCGCGGGCGTTCCCCTCGCCATCGACCACTACGGGACGACCGAGCACTACCTCGAAGCCGTCCGGCGGATGGCCGTCCAGGCGCTCGAACTCGTCGAAGGCGACCGCGACGCCGTCGACTCGCTGACCGTCGACCCGGACGAGGTCGGACCGGACGAACTCGGTCCGCTTCCGGCGGTCCCGGCGGCGACGGAACCCGAGGGCGGCGACGTCGCCCTCACCGAGGTCCGCGAGGGCGGCGACGCCGACGAGAGCGTCACTGCCGCCCCCGACGGTGCGGCGGGCGACGCCGACGCGGAACCCGAATCCGAATCGGGCGCCGCCGATGCCGATGTCGATATCGGCGCCGGCGCGGGCGCGAGTACGACCCCGGACGCGAACACCGACACGGCCGCGGACGCGGAAGTCGAGTCGTCCGGAACCGACCGCGAGACGACCGAACCCGGGATGGAGACGGCGGCCGCCGAGTCCGCCGAGACGTCGGACCCGTCCGGCCCCGACCCGTCGACGGAGGCGCCCGACGCGCCCTCGGAGTCGGACGCGACCCCGGACTCGGTCGAGACGGAACCCGACCCGACCGAACGGACCGCCGCCTCCGCGACGGCGGACGCCGGCGGGTCGGGGAGCGAGAGCGACTCGGAGCCGTCCGATTCGACGGGCGGACTGGGCGACTTCGACGAGGGGTCGGCCGCGTCCGCCGAACCGGCCGGAGACGAGACGGCCGAGTCCGAATCCATGTCCGACGCGGACGACGGTGACGCGAGCGGACTGGGCGACTTCGACGCCGGCGACGCCGAACCCGAGGCGACGGAAGAGGCCGGAGCGGACGCGACAGAGGCGGAGGCGGCGGAGGCGGACGCGGGCGAGATGTACGAGATGAGCGACGACGAACGCGCGGAGATAGAAGAGGAGTTCGGCGCGGAGTTCTCCACCGGCAACGAGGTGGACGACCCCGGCGAGGCCGACATCGACGTGCCCGACGCCGACGAACTGGAGGCGCAGGCCGCCGAGGCGAACGCCGGAACGAACGGCCAGACGCCGTCGACGACCGAGTCGGTCGCCTCCGAGTCGACCGGCGAGTCCGACGCGGCGAGCGATGAACCGGCGGCGACGCCGGACGACCCGCGCCCGGACACGCAGTCCCCCGAGGCGGCGGCCGAGTCACCGGACGGCGCCGTCGCGGACGACGTCGAGACCCCCGAGGAGGCCGAGACGGCGGCCGGCGAGTCAGACCCCATCGAGTCCGCGGGCGGCGACGACGCGGAGACCGCGGACGCGGACGCCGGCGGCGACGCGGAGGCCGAGGACGTCGACCTCGAAGACGCCGTCGTGGAGGTCATGGCCGACTTGGACGACGGCGACGGCGCGGACCGCGAGGCGGTCGTCGAGGCCATCGTCGACCGCTACGGCGCCGACGCCGACGCCGTCGACGACGCGATTCAGGACGCCCTCATGAGCGGGAAGTGCTACGAGCCGAACGAGGGCACGCTGAAGTCCATCTGAGCCGATGGCGCGCCGACGCGACAGGCCGATAGTCGAACCCGTGCCGGGCGACCCGGCGGCCGTCGCGCGCCTCGGCCCCGACGCCGGCGGGGACAGAGCGCTCGTCGTCGCGGACTACCACGCGGGCATCGAGGCGGGCCTGCGCTACGAACGCGGCGTCGAACTCGACAGCGACGCCGACGTGCGGTTCGCCCGCCTCTCGCGACTGCTGGACGAGACGGACCCCGACCGACTCGTCGTGCTCGGGGACCTGGGCCACCGCATCGGCGACCCGCGCGGCGACGAGACCGAGGAGTTGGAGGCGTTCGTGGAGCGAATCACGAGGAGAGTACCGGTGACGCTCGTCCGCGGCAACCACGACGGCGGCATCGCGGAGGCGTTCGGCGACCGACTCGACGTGACCGACGCCGCGGGCGTCCGACTCGGCCGCGTCGGCTTCGTCCACGGCCACACGTGGCCCGCCCGCGAGGTGGTCGAGAGCGAGGTGGTCTGCGCGGCGCACGAACACCCCGCCGTGCGACTCGAAGACAGCGTCGGCGGCGGCCGGAAGGAACGCGCGTGGCTTCGCGGCCCGATGAACCCCGACCCCTTCGCGGCGCAGTTGGGCGTGGACGTGACCGACCTCGATTGGAAGACGCCCGAACTCGTCGTCTTCCCGGCGTTCAACGACCGCTCCGGCGGAACGTGGGTGAACGTCGAGGGGCAGGGATTCCTCTCGCCGTTCCTGCCGGCGGGCGTGTTCGACGCGGACGCGTATCTACTCGACGGGACGCGACTCGGGCCGTATCGGTCCGTGTGACCGCACGGGGAGCCGCGGGGTCGCTCGAAGACCGACGGTCAGTTCGCCGGCGACCGGTCGCTCCGGTCGGGTCCGCCCTCGTCCGTCCCCTCTCCTTCGGTCCCGCCCCGCAACTCGGAGAGCATCGACAGGACGGTCGAGTACCCCTCCAGACGGCCCTTCTCGTACTCGGTCAACTCCGCGTACGGGCGGTCGGGGTCGGCCCCCTCGGCCTCCCGGACCGCGGCCTCCATGCGGGCGAGCGTCTCGGAGTCCAACTCGGTCGGGTCGACGCCGCGTCGGGTCTCGGAGCGGCGCACCGACCCCGACGGGTCCATCTCGTACCCGTCGCCGTCGACTCGGACGACGCCCTCGTCGACCAGTCGGTCGAGCGCCTCCTTCGTCTCGGCCTGCGTCCCGTCCGCGAGGACGGCGAGGTACTCGGCGCTCCGCGGTTCCTCCAGTACCTCCACCGCGGAGACGACGCGTTCGCGCAGCGTGAACACGTGCGTCCACGAACCCGGAGACCACCGTGACCGCTTCATACCTTCCCGCTAGGTGTAGCTCCTTATGACTGTGGTGGCAGATTTCCTATATTTCACTCGTGAGAACGTATGAACAAGGCTGTCAGAACGTAATTTCAACGGACAGCGGGTAGAACGAGCGCGTTCGAAACCTGACGAGCAGTCGATAGGACGACGAGAGGAGGGGCCGACCACCCGGGTCAAGAGTACTGCCAGACGGTCCCAGCGGCGAAGAGAAGCGCCCCCAACGCTGACGCGTAGACGAGCAAGTTCCACTCGTCCGGGGTCTCGGCGGTTCCCGGACCGACCGTCTCGTAGGCGACGAAGGCAGCTACGAGGACGCCGCTGGCGAGGAAGAACGCCGAGGTGACCGTCTCTCCGTCGGCGTACGACAGCAGGCCGCGAGCGAGGCTCGTGAGCCCGAAGACGAGATGGGAGAGCGAGTACGCGAGGGCGGGACCGGCGAGCGGACGGGAGCGAGTTCGGGCGGAGGGGTTCACGGCGACCGCTTCGTTCCGTGGGGAGGTAACTGTCGGGGAATTGTCGTGAGGAGGGCGGTGCGCTTAATCCGCTCGCGCCGTTAGCAGTGTCGATGGGAGACGCGACGGCCGCGCAGGGTATGGACGCGTTTACGGCGCTCGGCGAGACGGTCCGCGCGGCGCTCTCCGAACGGGGCTTCACGACGCCCACGGAGCCGCAGCGACGGGCGATTCCGCCGATAGCCGCCGGGAAGAACGCCCTCGTCCTCGCCCCGACGGGGACGGGGAAGACGGAGACGGCGATGCTCCCCGTGCTGGACGCCATCGTCGACTCCGACCCCGACGAGCGCGAGGGCATCTCTGCGCTGTACATCACGCCGCTTCGCGCCCTCAACCGCGACATGCGCGAGCGCCTCGACTGGTGGGGCGAGGAACTCGATATCGAAGTCGACGTCCGCCACGGCGACACCACGCAGTATCAGCGGGGAAAGCAGGCGGACGACCCGCCGGACGTGCTGGTGACGACGCCGGAGACGCTGCAGGCGATGCTGACGGGCAAGAAACTCCGGAAGGCGCTCTCGGACGTGCGCCACGTCGTCGTCGACGAGGTGCACGAACTCGCCTCGGCCAAGCGCGGCGCGCAGTTGACTATCGGGTTGGAGCGCCTCCGCGCCCTCGCCGGGCCGTTCCAGCGCGTCGGCCTCTCGGCGACGGTCGGTTCTCCGGAGGAGGTGGGGAAGTTCCTCACCGGCGACCGACCCTTCGAGGTCGTGGAGGTCGACGCCGGGAGCAAGGTGGAGTTCACCGTCGTCCACCCCGAGATAACGCGCGAGGACCAGGAGTTAGCGGGGCGGTTGGCCTCCGAGGACGAGATGGCCAGCCACGTCCGCGTCATCCGCGACGTCGTCCGCGAGAACGAGTCAACGCTGGTCTTCGTCAACACCCGACAGACGGCGGAGGCCCTCGGGTCGCGGTTCAAGACGCTCGACGCGCCGATTGAGGTCCACCACGGGTCGCTCTCGAAGGACGTGCGCATCGACGTGGAGGACCGCTTCAAGGCGGGCGAACTGGACGCCCTCATCTGCACCTCCTCGATGGAACTCGGCATCGACGTGGGGCGGGTGGACCACGTCGTCCAGTACGGCAGTCCGCGCGAGGTGGCCAGACTCCTCCAGCGAGTCGGCCGCGCGGGCCACCGCCGCGACCAGACCTCGCGGGGGACCGTCGTCACCTCCTCCGCGGACGACACCCACGAGGCCCTCGCAATCGCGCGAAAGGCCGAAGCGGGGGAGGTCGAACCCGCGCGCATCCACCACGCCAGCCTCGACACCGTCGCCAACCAAATCGTCGGCGTCGTCATGGATTACGGCGAGGTGTCGGCCCGAGAGACGTACGAACTGATCACCGCCGCGTACCCGTTCCGCGACTTGGGAGAAGAGACGTTCCGCGAGATAGTGCGGGAGCTATCGGGCAACCACCTGCTCTGGATGGACGAGGAGAAGGACGTCCTGGAGAAGTCGGGCGGGACGTGGCAGTACTTCTACGCCAACCTCTCGATGATACCGGACGAGGAGACGTACGACGTCTACGACATGTCTTCCCGGAGACAAATCGGCACGCTCGACGAGCGGTTCGTCGTCAACTTCGCCGAACCGGGGGCGTCGTTCATCCAGCGCGGGGAGATGTGGCGCATCAACGACATCGACGAGGACGAGGCGGAGGTGAACGTCACGCCCATCGAGGACCCCGGCGGCGAGGTGCCGTCGTGGACGGGGTCCGAGATACCCGTCCCCGCGCACGTCGCGGGCGAGGTGGGCGAGATTCGCGAGACCGCCGCGCGGCAGTTCGCGGCGGGCGGGGAGCGAGGCGCCGTCGCCCGCGACTTCCTCGCGCGCTACCCGACGGACGAGCGGACCGTCTCGAAGTCGCTGAAGCCGACGGAGCGACAGGTCGAGGCCGGATTGCCGGTGCCGACGGCGGACCGGTTGGTCATCGAGGGGCAGGGGCGGAAGGTGGTGCTCAACTCCCCGTACGGCCACCGCGTGAACGAGACGCTCGGTCGGATGCTGGCCGCCCTCGTCGGCCAGCGCACCGGCTCTTCGATAGGTATCGAGACGGACGCCTACCGAGTGAAGTTCGAGGTGCCGCCGAACGCCTCCGTCCACGATTTCACGGAGGTGTTGGAGACGACCGACCCCGACCACGTCGAGGGCGTCCTCGAACTCGCCCTGAAGCACTCCGAATCCCTCAAGTTCACCCTCGCGCAGGTGGCCGCGAAGTTCGGCGCGCTGAAGCGCTACCAGGGGAACAAGCGCTTCGGCGGCGACCGACTGCTGGCCGCGTTGGAGGATACGCCCGTCTACGACGAGGCCGTCCGGGAGGTGTTCCACGTCGACCTCGCGGTGCCGGAGACGGCCGAGTTGCTCAGGCGGATTCAGGACGACGAGGTGGCCCTGGAGACGGCGCGCGAACGGACGCCCATCGGCATCGACGGTCGCTCCAGCGGTCGGGACCTGCTCGTCCCCGAGAACGCCGACGCGAGCGTGATTCAGGCCGTCCGCGAACGGATTCGGAACGACCGGGTCATCCTGCTGTGTCTGCACTGCACGGACTGGAAGACGACCAGGAAGGTGCGCCGCGTCCGCGACCAACCGGAGTGTCCCGACTGCGGCGCGACCCGCATCGCCTGTCTGAACCCGTGGGACGACGAGACGGTGAAGGCCGTCCGCGCCCCCGACCCCGACGAGGAACAGGAGCGACTGAAGCGCCGCGCGTACCAGTCGGCGAGTCTGGTCCAGAGCCACGGTCACAAGGCAGTCGTCGCCCTCGCCGCCCGCGGCGTCGGCCCGCAGACGGCCGCGCGCGTCATCGGCAAACTCCGCGAGGACGAGGACGACTTCTACCGCGACATCCTCGAACAGGAGCGGCAGTACGCCCGGACGCAGTCGTTCTGGGACTAGAGCTGCGGGTTTGCGATGGGCGATACGGTCTCGGGCGCGTTCGAGAACGTGACGACCGGAATCCGGCGACAGGCGGCGCAGCGAGTTCCAGCGACTACGACTCCTCGGAAGCCCCCGCCGTCTGAACTCCCGGGACTCGCTGCGCTCCGCTCGTTCGCTCCTGCGGTGCTTGCTTCGTCCGGGTTCGTCCGGACGGCGGCCCCTTCCAGTCCCGCCCGCGGCGGATGTCGACCTGTCGTCGCATACCGGAGAAACCGCCGCCGACGTCGGCGCCGGTACCGTGTCGAACGGTATCCCGACGCGAACCCGCGGGCGATTTATCCCGCACACGGGCGACGGTTCGCACATGCCGGACGACGCCCTCGGCACGGCGATGTGGGATTTCCTACACGGCGAATACGACGGGTCGTGCGTCCACGTCGACCCGGAGACGGGAGAGACGTGGGACGCGAACGTCGAGCAGTTCTACTTCGCGCCGTACGCCCGGTGGCCCGCGGAGACGAGAGCGTTCGTCGACGGACTGGCGACGCCGCTCCTCGACGTGGGGTGCGGCGCGGGTAACTACGCGCGCGTCGTCTCCCTCCGCGGCCGCGTCGCCGCCTTCGACGCGAGTCCGCTGGCCGTGCGAACGGCGCGCGCACGCGGCGTCGACGCCTTCGTCGCGGACATGTTCGACCCGCCCGTGCGCGAGAGTCGGTTCGAGACGGCGCTGGTGAACGGTACGCAGGCGACGCTGGCACGGTCCGACGCCGAACTCCGCGACTTCCTCCGCGAACTCGCGCGGGTCACGACGGCGACGGGCGAAGCGCGAGTCGATTCGTACGACCCCGAACGAGTCGGGGAGTCGCACGGGCACGCTCCGACCGAAGCGGACGGCGTCGGCCGCCGGCGGTTCCGCGTGGAGTACCGGAAACGCGACCTGGTCGGGCCGCGCTTGGAGTTCCGGACGGTTTCGCCCGCGAGACTTCGGGCCGTCTGCGAGGAGACGCCGTGGACCGTCGCGGAGACGACGTACCCCGGAGAGTTCGGTTACTACCGGGCGCGACTGGAGAAGTGAGGGAACCGGTCAGCGCCACGCGCCCGGCCGGGACGGGTCGCGCCGCGGGAGGAACGGCAGGGCGAACGCGACGGCGGCGACGAGGAGGAAGACGCCGAGGAGCAGCGGCGTCGTGACGATGGCGAGGGGAATCGTCCACCACGGCGCCGCCCCGGCGGCGACGCCCTCCAGCACGTCGGGTCTGGTGTTCAAGAGCAACAGCAGCATGAAGACGAACTCCGCAAAGGCGACGCGGAACAGACCCCGAAGGACCCACCACGTCGCCGAGAGCGGACCGCCGGTCAACTGACCCCACTCGTCCCGGACGCGACGCCGCCATCCGGAGGTGCTCACGGTCGGCCACCGCGGTTCGTGTGCCACGTACTCACGACTCATACTAGTGGGACGGTCAGATAAACCCGTATTGCGGGTCCGCGGGACTGTCGAGGGCGGCGACTACTCCTCGGCGGCGCCGCGGACAACGTCGAGAGCGGCGTCGAAATGCGCCTGCGTGATGCGAATCTCGTCGGCGTGGTCGTTCGCCTCCTCGCCGTCGTAGGCCTCCGCCACCTCCTCGATGGCGCGCATCGTCGCCTCGCGGCAGACGGCCTGGATGTCGGCGCCGGAGAGACCGTCCATGTGCGCCGCGAGTTCGTCCAGGTCCACGCCGTCGGCGAGCGGTTTCTCGCGGGTGTGGACGCCGAGGATGGCCCGCCGGGCGTCCACGTCGGGCGCGGGAACGAGGACGTGCGACTCCAGCCGACCGGGTCTGAGGAGAGCGGGGTCGAGGGCGTCTTTCCTGTTCGTCGCCGAGAGGACGACGACGTTGGGGTTGTCCGCCAGACGGTCCAACTCGGTCAGGAGCTGCGAGACGACGCGTTCGCCGACGCCCGAATCGGACCCCGCCGAGTCGCGGTTGGTCGCGATGGCGTCTATCTCGTCGAAGAAGACGATAGCCGGGGCGGCCTGCCGCGCGCGCTCGAACACCTCCCGCACGGATTTCTCGGACTCGCCGACGTATCTGTCCAGGAGTTCGGGGCCGGCGACGTGGATGAAGTTCACGCCGCTCTCGCCCGCGATGGCCCGCGCGAGGAGCGTCTTGCCCGTCCCCGGCGGGCCGTGCAGGAGGACCCCCGAGGGCGGCGTCGTGTTCGCCGCCTCGAACAGGGGCGCGTAGGTCAGCGGCCACGTCACGCTCCGTTCGAGGGTGCGCTTCGCCTCTTCCAACCCGCCCACGTCGTCGAACGTCGTCGTCGGCGCCTCGGCGACGTACTCACGCATCGCGGAGGGTTCGACGCTCGCCATCGCCGTCTCGAAGTCCTCGCGGGTCACCTCCAACTCCGAGAACTCGACTTTCTCGCCGCCGCCGCGGCGGGCGCGCCGCAGGGCGGTCATCGCCGCCTCCTTCGACAGCGACTCCAGGTCGGCGCCGACGAAGCCGTGGGTTCGCGCGGCCAGTCTGTCCACGTCCACGCCCTCCGCGAGCGGCATCCGCCGGGTGTGGACCTCCAGAATCTCGCGGCGGCCCTGCTCGTTCGGAACCCCTATCTCTATCTCGCGGTCGAACCGGCCGCCGCGGCGGAGGGCGGGGTCCAAGGAGTCCACCCGGTTCGTGGCGCCGATGACGATGACGTCGCCGCGGGCGGCCAGACCGTCCATGAGCGAGAGCAGTTGGCCGACGACCCGGTTCTCCACGTCGCCGCCGTCCTCGCGCTTGCCCGCGATGGAGTCTATCTCGTCGAAGAAGACGATGGCGGGCGCGTTGTCCCTGGCCTCCTCGAACTTCTCTCTGAGTTTCTCCTCGGATTCGCCCTTGTACTTCGACATGATCTCCGGACCGGAGATGGTGATGAACGTCGCGTCCACCTCGGTGGCGACGGCCTTCGCGATGAGCGTCTTGCCCGTCCCGGGCGGGCCGTGCAGGAGCACGCCCTTCGGCGGGTCGACGCCGAGGTGGGCGAACACCTCGGGTTCGGAGAGGGGGAGCTCTATCATCTCGCGGACGAGGTCCAACTCCTCGTCGAGGCCGCCGATGTCCTCGTAGGTGACGCCGGTCGGCTTGTCGGATTCCTCCTCGTCGCCGCCGGAGACGCTGGTGACGACGCGGCTGACGGTTCCCTGCTTCGAGAGTCTGAGCTTCGTGGAGGCGGTGACGCGGACCATCCCGTCGGGACTCGTCTCCTCGACGACGAACGGGTCCGAACTCAGCGTCTCGAAGCGTATCTGCCCGCCCGACTGGATGGGCCGGTCCTGTATCGCCCGCTTGATGAGTTCGACCGCCCGGTTGTCGTCGGTGAACGCCACGTCGTCGGGCATCGACAGCGTCACCGACCGGGCGTCGTCGACGTCCACTTTCCGAATCCGAACCGTCTCGCCTATCTTCGCGTCGGCGTTCGCCCGCGTGTCGGCGTCGACGAGGACGACGCCGTCCGGCGTGCCGCCGCCGGCGGGCCACACCTTCGCCACCGTCTCGCGGCCGCCCTCGACGACGACGGTGTCGCCGCTGAGGACGCCGAGACGCTGGCGCGCGGACTCGGGGAGGCGGGCGATGCCGCGGCCGGCGTCTCGCTTCTCCGCGCCGCGGACGGTGAGTTCGAGGCCCTCGTCGTCTGGCATACCACCGGCTTGGGGTGCCCCGGTCTTTACCCTTGCCCGACGGCCGCCGGGGGCGGCCGCGCGTGCCGCCGTCCGCCCGCCCGTCGGCCTCCCGTCCGGCAGAAACGTTATGGGTCGCGATAGCACATCACCCCGTATGGTCTCCACGACGGAGAGGGACGGAACGACCTGGTACCGCTGTGAGGAGTGCGAGATGCTGTTCGACGCGGAGTCCGACGCGAAGACGCACGAGGAGAACTGCGACGGCGAGGACGACAGCCCGTCGTACCTGCAGTAGATCGGAAACGACGCTACAACTCTTCGAGCAGTCGCTCGGCGTGGTCGCGCGACTGCGCTCGCTCCCAGCGCACCCGCGCGGCCTCCCCGTAGGAGAGTTCCTCGCGGAGTTCGTCGGGGAGGAAGCCCGCGGCGGCGCGGAGCACCTCACCGTCGTCGTCCCCGAACTCGACGACGCCGTAGGCGTCCGGGGCCGACCCGACGGTCTTCCGTTCGAGCGGTTTCCAGCGCTTTCGGAGCGCCATCACTCGCTCTCGCCCTCGTCCTCGTTCTCGCTCTCGGTCACGAACTCGTAGGAGGTCTCCGCCCAGTCGTCTTCCTCGAAGACGAACACGCGGCCGCGGGCCACCTCCGGGTCGGCCTCGATTTCGGTGCGCATGCTCTTCGTCCGGCGGACGCGGACGCCCGGGAACAGTTCCTCCTCCTCGTCGGCGCCGAGGACGACCCGACCGACGCCGCTGGCTTCGAGGATGTCGTCGTCGGTCTTCAGGTCGTTCACGTACATCATCACGCCCTCCGTCTCCGTGGGGTCGGTCACGAGGACGTGCGTCTCCCGTCCGGGGGCGGTGGTGAGCGTCCCGGTGACCGCCTCCGGCACGCCGCGGTAGAGGGTCGTCCGGCCGTCGAGGTACTCGACCTGCACGCCGTGGTCGAGCAGTTCGACGCCGAGGGTGCTCGGCGCCACGTCGTTTCGCGCGCTCATGCCCCCGGGTTGTGCGGGTACGGTGAAAAGGTGCGCGATACCGACGGTCGGTCGACCGCGGCCCCGCGGTCACGCTCGACTGCGCTCGACTCCGGGGTCCCGCCCGACCGGCCGGCCAATACGGCGGAGACCGCTACACCTTTGCCTCCGCTCGATTCCGTACAGGTATGCACGGCCGCGCAGTCGCGCTGGGAGCGGGGACGATTCTGAACGCCCTCTCGACGGGGTTCGGGTCGGCCTTCGCCATCGACGCCGAGACGAGCGCCACCGTCGAACTCGACGAGTCGGGGACGGTCACCGGGTCCGTCGCGGAGGACGTCGACGCCGACACGCGCCTCATCGAGCGGTGCGTCGAACTCGCGGTCGAGCGGTACGGCGAGGGGCAAGAGGAGTACGGCGGAACGGTCCGCACGGAGAGCGACGTGCCGATGGCCGCCGGTCTGAAGAGTTCCAGCGCCGCCGCGAACGCCGCGGTGCTGGCGACGGCGGACGCCCTCGGCGCGGACCCCGACCGGACGGAGGCGTGCCGACTCGGCGTGCGGGCCGCCCGCGACGCCGGCGTCACGGTGACGGGCGCGTTCGACGACGCCTCCGCGTCGATGCTCGGCGGCGCGACGGTGACGAACAACGACGGGGACGAACTGCTCTCGCGGGACCCCGTCGAGTGGGACGTGCTCGTCTGGACGCCCGAGGAGCGCGCCTACAGCGCCGACGCGGACGCGGAGGCCTGCGCGAGCGTCGCCCCGATGGCCGAACTCGTCGCCGAACTAGCGTTAGAAGGGCGGTACGCCGAGGCGATGACGGTCAACGGCCTCGCGTTCTCGGCGGCGCTCGGATTCTCCGCCGACCCCGCCGTTGAGGCGATGCCCCACGCCGCGGGCGTCTCCCTCTCCGGCACCGGTCCGAGCGTCGTCGCCGTCGCGGACCGAGAGGCCGACGGCGACCCGTTGGGACGAGTCCGCGACCAGTGGACGGAGCGAGACGGCGAGACGTGGCGGACCACGACCCGGAACGACGGAGCACGCGTACTATGACACGAGACACAGAGACCGACGCGCCGAAGAACGACCAGCTAACGAAGCGAGCCGACGACATGACGCTCGACGAACTCCGCGGGGAGATAGCCGACATCGACCGCGAAATCGTCGAACTCATCGCTCGACGGACGTACGTCGCCGACACGGTGGCGCAGGTGAAAGAGGAGCGCGACCTTCCGACGACCGACGAGGGCCAGGAAGACGTCGTGATGGACCGCGCCGGCGAGAACGCCGAGCGGTTCGACGTGGACTCGAACCTCGTGAAGGCCATCTTCCGGCTGCTCATCGAATTGAACAAGGTCGAGCAGCGCGAAAGCAGGTAGTCGGATTCGGCCGCTTCAGTGTTTCTATGGGCCGTTTAACGGCCGTATCTCTTTCCGGTAGCTGCCTCTTCAACCGGATCGGTGAGTGATGAGGCCGTCCTATCGTCGTCTCAGACGCTGAATCGAAGAACGACTTCGTGGTAACCGGCGAACCTCCGCAGTAAGACGCTCACGACCCTCTCGCACGCCGACGTTCGGTACAACGGCACCGAAGACCACCGCTCTGAGTTCCCCGCGACCCACCGGAGCGGAACACGACTCGACTGAACGGTCCGACCCGACGGCACGTCTGTTTGGCCCCCATCCTTTTGCCTCGACGCCGTGTCGACGGTACGCACTAGATGCAAGCGCCCGAAATACTTCTCCGTCTCGTCGCGGGTGCCGCGTTAATTCTCGCCAACGGGTTCTTCGTCACCATCGAGTTCGCGCTGACCCGCGCGCGGCAGTATCCCGAATCGGAGTTCATGGAGGCCGGTCTCGAACGCGCCTGGGAGATGACCGAGGAACTCGAAATCTATCTCACCGGCTGTCAGGTCGGCATCACCGCCTGCAGCATCGGACTCGGTATCGTCGCCGAACCCGCGCTCGCAGCGATGTTCGAGCCGGTGTTCGGCGGGACGGTTCTCGCGTCCATCGGTGCGGGCGTGATTCTGGCGTACATCGTCGTGAGCCTGGTACACAAGATATACGGCGAACAGGCCCCCACCTACCTCGGCGTCGAGCGCTCGAAACAGGTCTGTCGGTACTGCGCGACGCCGCTGTACTGGTTCACGTGGGTCATTCGACCGATTCTCCGCGTCGGCGACTGGGTGGCGAAGTGGACCCTCTCGCTGTTCGGCGTCGAGATGACCGGCGCGTGGCTCGAATCCGAGGGCGAGGAAATCGAGGGGCGGACGGACCTCCACCGAGAGCTCGGTTCGATACTCGACGACAGCGAGATTCCCGAAGAGCGCCGTCAGGAAGTGATGAACGCGTTGGCGGTCGAGGAAATCCCCGTCCGTGACAGCATGGTGCCGCGCGAGGAAATCGCCGCGCTCTCGACCGAGAACACTCCCGAGGAGAACCTCGCGGTTATCGAGGAGCACCCGTATCTCCGCTTTCCGCTGGTCGGCGAGGACGTAGACGACTTCCGCGGTATCGTGTACCTCGCGGCCATCACGAACCAGTTCGAGGCGTTCAAAAACGGTGATATCGACATCGAAGACCTCGCCGAGTCGCCGATGACGCTACCGGCCGACGAGGAGATCAGCGACGCCATCGACCGCTTCCAGACGGAGGACCAGGAACTCGCGCTCGTCACCGAGGAGGGCAGGGTCGTCGGTCTACTCACCTCGACGGACGCCTTCGAGGAGGTCATGGGCGGACTCGAGGACCCCATCGACGTCTACCAGCGCGAACGACCCGCGGGCGACGCGTCTGGGCTGGACTCTCGAAGCGACCCGGCTTGACACGTCTCGCGAGAACCGGATTCGTCGTCGCGCGAGGAATTAGTTATCGGGCAAACTGCTTTTCCGTGTCGCCATTCACGTAACGCATCATGCCGATGACTGCGTTCGAGATGTTCATCAGGCTCACCGCCGGTCTGTTGCTCATTCTCGCCAACGGGTTCTTCGTCGCCATCGAGTTCGCGCTGACGCGCGCCCGACAGTACTCCGAATCGGAGTTCGTGGAGCCCGGTCTCGAACGCGCCTGGGAGATGACGCAGAACTTGGAGATCTACCTGACCAGCTGTCAGATAGGGATTACGTTCTCGAGCATCGCGGTCGGTATCGTCGCCGAACCCGCGCTCACGGCTATCTTCGAGCCGCTGTTCGGCGGGACGGTTCTCGCATCCGTCGGCGCGGGAGCCATCCTCGCGTTTCTCATCGTCAACCTCGTCCATCTCACCCACGGCGAGCAGACCCCTACCTACCTCGGCGTCGAGCGCTCGAAACTGGTCTGTCGGTACTGCGCGACGCCGCTGTACTGGTGGACGCGAGCCATCTGGCCGGTTATCCAGTTCGGAGACGGAGCGGCGAAGTGGACTCTCTCGCTGTTCGGCGTCGAGATGACCGGCGCGTGGCTCGAAACCGAAGCCGACGTCATGGAGGGGCGCGCGGGTCTCTACAAGCGCTTCGGCTCGGCTCTCGACGCCGGAAACGTCTCCGCGGAACGCCGGCAGGAAGTGATGAACGCGCTGGCCGTCGGCGACATCCCGGTCGAGGGGATCATGGTCCCGCGCGAGGAGATCGTCGCGCTCTCGACCGAGAACACCCCCGAGGAGAACCTCGCGCTCGTCGAGAAACACTCCCACTCTCGCTACCCGCTGGTCGGCGAGGACGTGGACGACTTCCGCGGCATCGTCTATCTCCCGGCGATCACGAACAACTTCGAGGGCCTCGTGAGCGGCGATATCGACATCGAAGACCTCGCCGAATCGCCGATGACGCTGCCGGCCGAGGAAGGAGTCAGCGACGCCATCGACCGCTTCCAGGCGGAAAATCAGGAGCTCGCCTTCGTCACCGAGGAGGGCAGGGTCGTCGGCCTCCTGACCTCGACGGACGCCTTCGAGGAGGTCATGGGCGACCTCGAAGACCCGATAGACGAGCGAGCGGAGCGCGCGCGTCGCGGGGCTGGACCCACTGGGACCTGAGGCGGCCCGGAGTTTCCGGGCGGTCGTCGTGAATTCTGTGTGAACATCGGGCCTTGCCGACGTCTTCGGCGGTCAGTCGCTCGACGAAGTGCTCGTCAGTTCGTCTGAGACCTGTCACGGATTTTAGCCACCCGAACAAGGTCGAGTGCCGAGAGAGCCGCTAGCAAGTAGCACAGATACGGAACGTACTTGCGGACTGTCCCCCTCCGCTCACTCGTGAGGTGATGCGTATTAACGACGACAATCGGCATCCTGGTTCGGGGCATCGTCCTCGGATTCTCGATTGCGGCCCCGGTCGGTCCGGTCGGAATCCTGTGCATCCAGCGAACGCTCTCTGAGGGGCGGCTCTCGGGCTTCGCCAGCGGACTCGGAGCCGCGTCCGCGGACGCCGTATACGGGGCGATTGCGGGCTTCGGAATCACGGTGCTGTCGTCGCTCCTGCTCGACCACCGGACGGGTATTCGGGTCGGTGGTGGACTTCTCCTCTTGTATCTCGGCGTGCGGTCGTTCCGCGCCGAACCGGCGGAGACGGCGGTTTCAACCGCTGACGTGCGGGGTCTCCTCGGAGACTACGGTTCGACGTTCCTCCTGACGATAACGAACCCGGTGACCGTCATCGCTTTCGTCGGCATCTTCGCCGGATTGGGCGTCGGCGTGTCGGGGGACTACTCCGACGCCACCGCGTTGGTCGGCGGCGTCTTCCTCGGCTCTTCGCTCTGGTGGCTCGCCCTGAGTGCCGGCGTGAGCCGCTTCCGTTCCCGGTTCACGCGCTCGGTCATGCGTCGAGTGAGCCAACTGGCGGGTGCAGTCCTCGTCGGGTTCGGGTTACTCGCCATCTGGGGCGTCCTCTAACCCCGCTCGTGCTCCGGATGCTCGGAAGAGCGGGAAAACACGCGTAATCGTCTCGCACGGGGACGGGTTCGAGATAGAAGAACGTCACCTACCGGGGAACCGCTTCCGCCGCGAGAGCGTCGGTTCGCCGCGTCCGGAGGTGGTAGCAGAAGACGGTCCACGCGAGAGCGTAGAGAACGAGCGGGCCGTTCCACGGCGTGTCGACCTGACCCAGCACGTACCAGGTGAACGCGACGGATACCGGAAGTCCGACGGGGAGCGCCGCGACCAACAGCCACGCGCCGAGGCGAGGCACCGTCGCGGCGTCGGTACGGAGCATCGAGACGCCGAAGACGAGGGCTCCGACCATGGCGACGAGCCACCCCACGAGGAACGCGAGACCTCCCGCCTCGGATCCGAGCGCGAACGCCGTCATCGTGACCGCCGTGGCTATCCAGCCGACGGCCATGACGCCGAATCCGACCCTCGCGAGGGTACCGAACCAGTGGCGCTCGCTCAGGTAGAGCGCCGGGAGACCGACCGCCAGGAGGACCATCGCGATGGCTCCGAGGGGGTTGACGACCGCCCACTGGGCGTCGCTCAGTCCGAGGTGGGTCGCGACCCCGAGAAGCGCTAGCAGTACGCCGCCGACCAGTCCACCCGTCGCGCTGATTCGCATCCAACGTCCCGTCTGCACGTCCGCCGTCCGCCGCTGTTCGTACTCGCCCATCTCGATCACTCGAATCTCACCTCGTCGGACACCCGACTCGGTCAGAATCACCGTCTAGATGGGTCGCTCGGATAATAATCTCATCGCGGTATCCGCCGCTTCCGTCCGCACCGTCCGATACTCCGACGGTCCGCTCACGCTCCGCGCGCCCGCCGGGCGAGTTCGTAGGCGGCCGTCGCCGGGAGCGTCACGGCGAGGAGGACGAACACGACCTCTCTGACGGCGAGTCCCGTCGCCGTCGAGGCGGCGTAGAACACTAGCGCTCCGGCGGCGACGACGCCGACGACCGTCGCGACGTACTCCGGGTCGGTCCACGAGGCGGGGTCGGGGGACGACACGGGACCGTTTACGCGCTCCCTCCCGTTGCGTCTGTCGGTGATGGCAGCGAGAGTTCACGACACCGCGGGCGAACGCGCCGGAAGGCGTCGCGGCCGGGTCGCTCGACCGAGGCCCCAAGTTACTTCGCTCCGTGTCCCCGCAGCGTACCCATGTCGTTCGACTCCGACGCGGTTGAGGCGGTCGCGTTCGACTCGTACGGAACGGTCGTCGACGTCACGGCGGTCGAGGGACCGCTGTCCGAGTACACCGACCGCGCCGAGGACGTCTCGAAACTCTGGCGGGAGCGCTCGCTGCAGTACGCGATGGTGGGCAACGCCATCGAGGAGTACGACTCCTTCTACGCCATGAACCGCCACGCGTTCCGGTACGCCCTCGACGAGGTGGGCGTCGACCTCTCGGAGGACGAACGCGAGGACGTGCTCTCGACGTACCACGAACTGCCGCTCTTCGACGACGTGCGCGAGGGAATGGAGCGGTTGGACGACGCGGGGTACGACCTCTACGTCGTCTCGAACGGTAGCCAGGACATGCTCGATTCGATGGTCGACCACGGCGACCTCGGGGAGTTTCTCGCCGACACCGTCAGCGCCGACGAGGTGGAGCAGTTCAAGCCGGACGCCGCCCTCTACCGCCACGCCGCGGAGCGAATCGGCGCGCCGATAGAGGACATCGCGTTCGCGGCCGCGGGGTGGTGGGACGTGCCGGGAGCGATTCACGCCGGCATGCAGGGCGTCTGGGTCGACCGGCAGGACACGCTCTGGGGACCGTACGAGACGGACCCCGACCTGACCGTCGAGACGTTCGTCGAACTGGCCGACGAGTTCGGGGTCTGAAACCGGCGGACGCCGAGACTCCCGCGAGTTCATCTCCTCGAAGCGCCTCCTTCCTCTCATGCCGACGATTCGCGCGAACGGGGTCGACACCTACTACGAGCGTCGGGGTAACGGTCCGACGGTGGTGTTCGTCCACGCCTCGATGCTCGACCACTCGGTGTGGGACGAACAGGTCGAGGCGCTCTCGGACGGGTACTCGACGGTGACGTACGACCTGCGCGGGCACGGCCGGACGGGTCCGTCCGCGGAACCCGAGTACGCGGTGGACCTCTACGTCGCGGACCTGCGCGCCCTCCTCTCCGAACTCGGGGTCCGAAAGCCCGTCCTCTGCGGACTCTCGATGGGCGGGACCGTCGCGCTGACGTACGCGGCGACCTACCCCGACGACCTCTCCGGACTCGTGCTCGTCGACGCGTTCGCCCCGGAGTTCCGCTCCCGCGGCGAGTGGTTCCTGCGGCGCGTCGCACTGAGCGCCCTCGTCCCGCCGGTTCGACTCCTCGGACTCGAACGCGTCGAACGGGCGAACGTGTGGCTGACCGCCCGACTCTTCCCGGGCGCGGACGGCGACTACGGGAACGTCGAACGCCTCCGCGAGGCGGGGCCGCGGATGGCCACCGAGGAGTTCGCGAAGGTGGTGCGGTCGATGGCGCGGCCCCGCGACCCGCCGGTCGACCTCTCGGCGGTGTCGGCGCCGACGCTCGTCCTCTACGGCGAACGCGACCTCCCGTTCGTCAGACTCCACGCGGCCCGCTTCGCCGCGCGCATCCCGACGGTCGAGGTGGACGAGGTGCCGGACGCCGGCCACGCCGCGAACCTCGATGCCCCCGAGTACGTCACCGCCGCCGTCCGCGCGTTCCTCGACGGCCTCGGCCTCGGAGCGGACGCGGGGGAGTCGACGGGGACGGAACGGCGGGCGGGAACGAACGGGCGACTTTCCGACGACGCCGGCGGGGAAACCGGACCCGAGACGCGATAGTCGACAGTAGTCGATAGGCGCGATGCGCGCGTTCGCCGGAAGCCGAGCGTACCGCGCACCGTTATCTCGCCACGCGACCAACAGTCTTCGGTGATCGAACGTGAACGACACACGCGGAGAACGCGCGACCGACGGCCGAACTCGAAGCCGCCGGCTGGTCGCGGGTCCGCTCGCCCTCTTGGCCGGGTACGCCCTCCTCAGACCGCGGCTGAACAACTGGGGAGCGACGGCCGACGAGAGAGACGCGACGCTGCCGGGCGACGAACTCGTCCCGCGCCCGAACTACCAGACGACCCGCGCGGTGACGGTGGACGCCCCGCCCGAGGACGTCTGGCCCTGGCTGGTCCAACTCGGCGCCGGGCGCGGCGGCCTCTACAGCTACGACTGGCTCGACGTCCTGTTCGGCGTCCTCGACGCGCCGAGCGCCGAGCGAGTCCTCCCTCAGCACCAGCGCCTCGAAGCGGGCGACGAGATATCGCTCGGCGCCGAGGGCGGGGGACTCCTCGTCGAACGCGTCGACCCGGAGCGGGCGCTGGTCACCGTCTCGGAGGCGTTCACCGACGGAACGCTCACGTGGGTGTTCGCCCTCGAACCGCTGGCGGACGGGCGGACGCGACTGCTCACGCGGAACCGCGCGCGGGTCGAGTGGTCCCCCCGCGCCGTCCTGACGCTCCTCGGTCTCGAACCGGCCGCGTTCGCCATGACGAGGAAGATGCTCCTCGGCATCAAGCGACGGGCGGAGCGCGAGGCGGTGCGCATCGCCGTGGGCGTCGACGCCGATATCGCCGGCCGCCGTTGATTCGCCGGTCGTGTCGCCGCTAGACGGGGGTATCCTCGCGGGGCGCCGCGGCGTCTCCGACTTCTCCCTCGACGAACGCGGCGAAGTCGGCGGCGAACCGTTCGACCTCCTCCCAGTCCGTATACTCGTAGTCGCGCGAGGTGTCCACGTCGCCCGTCGACTCCGCGGCGATGCGCTTCATCAGCGCGCGCTTGAGGAACCCGTACTCGGAGTAGCGGAGGGCGCCGCCGAGGACGGCGACCCTATCGGGGTCCCACTCCGTCTCCCGGAGGAAGTCGTGGGCGGCCCGGGCGGCCGCCTCCTCGTTGTCCACCGCGGACAGACACACCTGGACGAACGCCGTCGGTCTCGACGCGAGTTCCTCGCGGTGGGCGCGGACGAACCGCCGGACGCCGCGTTGGAGTCGTCCCGCGTGGACGGACCCGCCGACGAGGACGGCGTCGTAGGCGTCGAGGTCGAACCCGCGGGGCAGTCGCTTCACGTCGACGGCCTCCGCCTCGTGCCCCCGTTCGCGCAGGGCGTCGACGATGCGGTCTGCGACCTTCGCGGTCTGTCCCTCTCCGGTTCCGTACGCGACGAGCGTGGCTGTCATCTCGGTCACCGAGCGGAGAGACGCCTCGCAGGGCGATAACCACCGACTGCGGTTCTCTCCGACGGAGAAACGCGAGGCCGACGCGGCGGACCCCGCGGACGGAGCGAACGGGCGGACGCGACGGGGGAACGCGTATCTCGTCGCCGAGCGTACGCGGCGCATGCAGGGTCGAGGATACACCCGGGAGCCGTTCTCGCCGCGGCGGCGGGCGACGGTCGACGCCATGCGGATGGCCGGGCGGCGCAACGACGTCCACGGCCTCGTGACGTTCGACGTAACCGAGGCGCGGCGGCGCATCAGGGAGCGAGAGGCCGAGACGGGCGAACGGCTCTCGTTCACCGCGTTCGTCGCGTACTGTCTGGCGCGGGCCGTCGCCGCCGACCCGCGGGTGCAGGCCTACCGCGACTGGCGGGGACGACTCGTCGTCTTCGACGACGCGGACGTGATGGTGGTCGTCGAACGGGAGGTGGACGGCGAGCGCGTCGGCCTGCCGCACGTCGTCAGGGCGGCGAACCGGCGGTCGCTCCGGTCGATTCACGACGAGATTCGGACCGCCCAGCGGGCCCCCGAACCGACCCATCGAAACCGCTGGCTCAACTTGGCCGCGCGCCTCCCCGGACCGGTTCGTCGGCTGTTCTACCGACTCCCGCGGCGGGCGCCGGGGTACTGGAAGCGCGCCGCGGGGACCGTCGCCGTGTCGTCGGTGGGGATGTTCGGCACGGGCGGCGGGTGGGCGGTAACGCCGACGAACTACGCCCTGCAACTGACGGTCGGCGGCGTCTCGCGGCGGGCGGTCGTCGTTGAAGACGGCGACGGCGGCGACGGCGGCGGTACGCGCGAAGGGGAAGGGCGCGTCGAGACGCGGGAGTTCCTCCACGTCACCGCGACGTTCGACCACGACGTGGTCGACGGCGCTCCCGCCGCGCGGTTCCTCGAACGCCTCCGGGAACTCGTGGAGTCGGCGCGCGGACTCGACGGCGACGAGGGCGCGTCCGGGTGAGCCGTCGACCCGGGGACGTCCGTCGGTAGTTCCCGTGTGTCGAGAGTGATGTCGGTGTTCTAAGCCTTCTGCGGGCGTACTCGCCCCATGGCTCTGTACGCGCTCGACAATCTGGACGACGCGCTGGACGCGACCCGAGCGTTCCTCTGGCCCGTCGACCGCACGACGTGGGTGAAACTTGCGCTCGTGACGCTGTTCGTCGGCGGTCCGGGGGCGAACTTCGGCGGCTCTCAGTACTCCGCCGGCGGCGGCGACGGCGGCGCCGTCCCCGGAACCGTTCCGCCGACCGACTTCGGTCCGCGGGCGTGGCTGCTCGTGGCCGGCGTCGTCGGCGTTCTCGTACTGCTCGCACTCGCGTTCGCCTTCGTGGGGTCGGTGATGGAGTTCGTCTTCGTCGAATCGCTCCGGAACCGCGCGGTGACGGTTCGGCGCTCCTGGGGCCGCCGGTGGCGTCAGGGCGCCCGGCTCTTCGGATTCCGGTTGATTCTCGGGCTGTTCACCCTCGGAGCCGTGCTCCTGTTCGCGGCGCCGTTCGTCCTCCCGCTCTTGGGCTTCGACGCCGGCTTCGTCCCGGCCGGCGGCGCGCTCTTGGGACTGCTGGTCGTCCTCGTCCCGGTGTTCGTCGTCCTCGCCGTCGTCGTGTCGCTGGTGGACGGCTTCACCACCGCGTTCGTCGTCCCGATAATGCTGCTCGAAGACTGCGGCGTCCTCGACGGCTGGCGGCGCCTCTGGCCGACGATACCGGCGCAGTGGACGCAGTACCTCGCCTACGTCGTCGCCGGGTTCTTCCTCTCGCTCTTCGGCGGCCTCCTCGTCACCGTCGTCACCGCGGTGCTGGCGTTCGCGCTGCTCGTCCCCTTCGGCCTCCTGTTCGCCCTCGGCGTCGCGTTGCTCGTCTTCGTCTTCGAACCGCTCGGAATCGCGGCGCTCGTCGCGTTCGGCGTCCTCTACGCCCTCGCGGTGGTCGCCGCCGCCGCCCTCGTACAGGCGCCCGTTCAGACTTACCTCCGCTACTACGCGCTCCTCGTCCTCGGCGACGTGGATTCCACCTTCGACCTGATCCCCGACCAGCGACGCGCCGTGCGCGGGGAAGACGGCGACCCCGCCGTCTGAACCCGGCCGCGCCGCGTCGACCTCTCGGGGTCGTCCCCCGGCGAGCGAAATATGTACTTCCGGATGTATGTCAATAAAAGAATACGGTTATACGCACGGCCGCGGTAAGGGGCGCATGCGCGGAAAACTCGCGGCCGCCGTCGGCGTCCTCGTCGCCCTCGCCGGCGTCGTCTCGGTGGCGACGACCGGGGGCGAACTCTCCGAGGCGGTCATGTGGGGCGTCGCGGCCCTCGTCCCGGCCGGTATCGTAGCGCTCGGCGCCCTCCCGTCGGGGTACTCAACCGACGATAACTGACGGCCGACGGCGCGATCCGCCGTCCGACTCGATTCGGATTCGCGGCTCTTCGACGTTAATTTATTCTTTCACGAGTTTATTTCTTTACCCGCGGCCATAAACGATTATTAGTTATGGTCTGTCGGCGTACACATGGCGTCCCAACCGGCGGACAGTCCTGAGACTGCGAATAGAGGCACAGTGCGTCCGTATCGGCGTAACGCGGGATGTGAGCGCGAGACGGACGGCGGTGGTCGGAGATGACGGGTCGTCTCCGAACGGACCCAATCGCGGCGCGACGCGCCGCGCGGACCCCTCGATGAGCCGAGAGACCAGCGTCAGCCGACGGCGGTTCGTGAAGGCCGTCGGCGCCGGAAGCGCCGTCGCGGCGTCCAGCGTCGCCGGCTGTATCGCCCGGGCGGAGTCGAACCCGAACACGGTCCAAATCGCGGCCAACACCGACCTCAAGAACATCTCCGGACAGGTAGAACGGAAGCTGAGAGAGGTCGGGATGCCCGACGAGATATCGATAGAGATCATCGCCGGGACGGCCTCGACCGGCGCCCGCCAACAGCAGTACAACCGGTGGCTGTCGGCGAACCTCCAACAGCCGTCGCTCCTGATGATGGACAGCGGGTGGACGATTCCGTTCATCGTCCGGGACCAACTGGCGAACCTCACGGAGGTGATGCCCGACGTCGCCGAGATGGTCAAGTCGAACTACTTCCAGACGTTCACCCAAACGGCGACGAGCGAGCAGGGGCACCTGCACGCGGTCCCGCTGTTCCCGACGACGGGGAACATGCTCTACCGGAAGGACCTGGTCAAAGAGGCCGGGTACAGCCCCGACCAGGAGGGGTGGGCGACGAACCCCATCTCCTGGCAGAAGTTCTCGGAGGTGACGAAGGAGGCGCGCGAGCAGTCCGATACGAGACTCGGCTTCACCTTCCAGGGCAGGGCTTACGCGGGACTGTCCTGCTGTGACTTCCGCGAGTTCACCGGCACGTGGGGCGGGTCGTACTTCGGTTCGACCGAGAACCTGTTCGGACCCGTCGGCGAGCGACCGGTCACGGTCGACTCCGAACCCGTCGTCAGGGCCTCGCGGATGGTCCGCACGTTCATCGACGGCGACGCGAACAACGCCCTGGAGTCGGTGACGGGGGATATCGCCCCGCGGACCGTGCTCCAGTGGGAGGAGGAGTCCTCCCGACAGCCGTTCGCCGCGGGCAACGCCGTCACGCACCGCAACTGGCCGTACGCCATCGCCATCAGCGGCGCAGAGGACGCGTTCGGAGAGGACCTCGGCGTGATGCCCATCCCGTACGGCGTCACGCAAGAGGAGGCGAAGTTCGACGGCTACGGCGGGTCCGTCTCGTCGCTCGGCGGCTGGCACATGGCGCTGAACCCGAACGCGGCGCGACCCGAGGCGGCGAAGGAGGTGCTCCGGGCGATGACCGACGAGCGGTTCCAACTGTTCCTGTTCGAGACGCTCGGCTACCTCCCGCCGCGCCGGTCGCTGTTCGAATCCCAGCGCGCTCAGCAGGTCCCGGTGATGGGGCGGTATCTGGAGACCCTGAAGTACACCGTCGAACACTCCATCCCGCGCCCCGTCACCGTCGCGTGGCCCCCCGAATCGGCGAAGATAGCACAGCAAGCGAACGCGAGCTTCACCGACCTCAAAGCACCACAACGGGCGATGAACCAGTTAGCACAACAGATACGAGAGATAGAGGAAGCCTCGGAGCGAGACGAACAGTCGCGGGACGGCCGAATCGTGGCGGGAGGACGGTGAGCCCCGATGTCGACCGAGACAGGCTCGCAGTCGGAATCGAACTCGCTGTCGCCGCTCGCCAGCGGTCAGCGCTGGGTGGAGAACCTCAGCGACACGCAGTTCGCCTACCTGCTGTTGGCGCCGTCGCTCCTCATCTTCGCCGTCATCGCGTTCTGGCCGCTGGCGCGGACGTTCCAGATGTCGCTGTACGCCAACTCGCTGTACGGCGCCGAGCGACTGGGCGACTTCGTGGGCCTACAGAACTACGTGCGGCTCCTGACGGGCGACCTGAACTCCTCGCTCCCGCGGCCGTTCCTCGACCTCGCCCAACCGTTCACCAGCGCCGTCATCGTCACGCTCGTCTTCACCGTCGCGAGCGTGACGCTGGAGACGATAATCGGCTTCGGGCAGGCGCTCGTCCTGAACCAGGACTTCCGCGGGCGCCGCTGGGTCCGCGTCGCCATCATCCTGCCGTGGGCCGTGCCCATCGTCATCCAGGGGATGATATTCTACCTGCTGTTCCAGCCCACGGTCGGCTTCCTCGTCGAACCGCTCCACCAGCTGGGGCTGTTCTCGACGACGCCGCAGGCCAACAGCCTCGACTCGCTCATCATCGTCATCGTCGCCGACGTGTGGAAGACGTCGGCGTTCATGGCGCTCATCATCCTCGCCGGTCTGCAGAGCGTCGACCGCTCGCTGTACGACGTGGCGAAGGTGTCGGGCGCCTCGAAGTTCGAGGCGTTCAAGACGGTGACGCTGCCGCTGGTGCTCCCGTCGGTGCTCGTGGCGATGCTGTTCCGCACCATCGGGGCGATGCGCGTCTACGGCCTCATCACGACGGTGTCCTCGTGCAACACGGTGCCGTCGCTGTCGTGTCTCGTCGTCCAGACGTTCAGCACGAGTCGGTACGCCGCCGCCGCCGCCGTCGCGTTCGTCACGGCGGCGCTCATCGGACTGGTCGTGACCGTGTACATCGTCAAGTTCGCCGACGTGCAGGGCGCGGGGGGGATCTGAGATGAGCACCGAAGACGGAAACGCGATTCAGCGGTGGGCCAGCCGGTCCATCTCGAACCCCGAGCGGACGTACAAGGCGCTGTTCTACGTCCTCACCGGGGTGTTCCTGTTCACCACGCTGTTCCCGTTCTACTGGCTGACGGTGCTGGCGCTGACGCCGAGCGGGAACATGATAGACGTGGGACTGCTGCCGAACGGGTTCAACCCCGAGGCGTTCGTGACGGTGTTCACGCAGGTGCCGTTCCACCTCTACATCCTCAACAGCCTCATCATCGGCGTCGTCACGACGGCCGTCGTGTTGGTGCTGGCGAGTTTCGCGGGCTACGCGTTCGGGCGCTTCGAGTTCCCCGGCCGCCGTCCGCTCATGCTTATCTTCCTCGCCATCTCGTACTTCCCGCCGGCGGCGTTCCTGCTGCCGCTGTTCGAGTTGTTCACGGCGAACATCACGTTCTTCAGCCTCCCCGGCATCGGAACGGTGAACAGCCCGATGCTGTTCAACGGGCCGGGAGCGATGGTGCTGCCGTACACGGCGCTGTTCATGCCGCTGTCCATCTTCATCCTCACGACGTTCTACAGCCAGATTCCGGACGGCTTGGAGGACGCCGCGCGCGTCGAGGGCAACACCCGCCTCGGCGCGCTGTTCAAGGTCATCATGCCGCTGTCGGCGCCCGGCGTCGCCACGGCGGGCGTGTTGACGTTCATCTCCGTCTACAACGAGTTCTTCTTCGCGTTCCTGATGACCGACGGCCGGGTCCAGAACTGGGCGACCATCGTCTGGGGCCTGCTCAGCTATCAGGGCCGCTACGCCACGTCGTACAACCTCATGGCCGCGGCGAGCATCCTCGGGGTCATCCCCATCGCCATCCTCGTCGTCGTCGCACAGGAGAAGATCGTCAGCGGACTGACGGCAGGGGCCGTCAAGGAGTAACACAATGGGAGACGTAACTTACGAGAACATCACGAAGAAGTACGAGGACGTAACGGCAGTCGACGACCTGAACCTCGAAATCGAGGACGGCGAGTTCGTCACGCTCGTCGGCCCGTCGGGGTGCGGCAAGTCCACGTCGCTGGAGATGGTCGCCGGACTCACCGAACCGAGTTCGGGGAACCTCTACATCGACGAGAAGGAGGTGTCGGACCTGCCGCCGAAGGACCGGGATATCTCGATGGTGTTCCAGAACATCGCGCTGTTCCCGCACATGGACGTCTACGACAACATCTCGTACGGCCTCCGACTGCGGGACTTCGAGAAGGAGGAGATAGACCGCCGCGTCGACGAGGCGGCCGAACTCGTCCAGATGAGCGGCATGCTCGACCGGATGCCCGACGAGATGTCCGGCGGGCAACGTCAGCGCGTCGCCATCGCCCGCGCCATCGTTCGGGACCCCGAGGTGTTCCTGATGGACGAACCGCTGGCGAACCTCGACGCCAAACTCCGCGTCCACATGCGGACGAAACTGCAGGAACTCCACAAGCAGTTGGACGCGACCATCATCTACGTCACGCACAACCAGGAGGAGGCGATGACGATGTCCAGTCGCATCGCGGTGATGAACCGCGGGGAACTCCAGCAGTTCGCCGCGCCGCTGACGTGCTACTACCGCCCGACCAACGAGTTCGTCGCGGGGTTCATCGGGTCGCCGTCGATGAACTTCCTCGACGGGCGCGTGACGGAGGGTGCGGTCGAGACGGACGAGTTCTCCGTCGATGTGGACGACGGCGTCCTCGACGGCGTCGACTCGGGGACGAACGTCACTCTCGGCGTCCGACCCGAGGACATCTACCTCGCCGAGGGGTCCGACATCGAGGACGACGGCGGGCCGGTCGGCGCCGCCGACGCCGCCGACATGGACGGGGAGCCCTCGGCCCCCATCGACGTGACGACGACGGTGCTCGAACCCGTCGGCGACGACATCTACGTCTACACCGAGTTCGGCGACCTGACCGGCGATTCGGGCGGGACCGAAACCGGCGCCGGTGCGGCGACCGGAGGCGGGACGGCCGGCCCCGCCGTCGCGGACGGCGAGACGGACGCCGCGGAGTCGAGCGCGGACGCGGACGCCGACGACGAGGCCGCCGCCGGCGACGCGGGGATGGGCGACTCGGCGCTCCTCATGAGCATGCCGCCGATTCCGGACATGGACACGGACGCCGCGGAGGGACAGCAGGTCCGGGTGGTTCTCGACCGGACGATGGTCCACCTGTTCGACGGCGAGACGGGCGAGGCAATCGTCCACGGCCTAACGGCGGAGGCCGACGCGGCGGGCGGTCGAACGGGGCGCGGCGGACGGACCGAGAGCGGTCCGAGCGCCTCCGAGAGCAACGCGCGCTGAGACGACCGCCGAGTCCGATTCACGGCGGTCCGTCGCCCGCTGTTTTTACTGCCGATATGACGCCGCCAGGGCGTCGAGCGCGTCGTGCCGCATCGTCGTGTGCGGCGCGGTCAGCGGCGACACCGACACCCGACCCTCGACGACGGCGCGGCGGTCGGTGCCCTCGGGGTCGGGCAGGTCACCGTCGCGCATCATCTCCCAGACGCCGTCGTGGAGCGTGACGCGCCCGTTCCCGTCGTGCCGCGCGGTCATCTCGTACAGCGTCGACGGCGTCGTCACTTCCAGCGGCGCCGGGTCCTCCTCGCCCGTCGCCATCGGCGCGTTCACGTTCAGGTACTCCGCCTCCTCGAAGACGCCCGCGTCGGGAGCGCGGTCGGTGAGATACGCCGCCGCCGCCGTCGCGTGCCGGTAGTCCGCCGGGTCCGACGCCTTCTCGTGCCACGGCGTGTCGTCGTCGGACGGGATGTACATCGAGACGGCGATGGCGGGCACGTCGAAGAACGCCGCCTCGACAGCGGCGCTGACGGTGCCGGAGCGCCCGAGGACGTACGCGCCGAGGTTCGCTCCCTTGTTGCAGCCGGCGACGACCATGTCGACGTCGGGGCAGAGCGCCTCCAGACCGACGACGGTGCAGTCGGCGGGCGTCCCCTCGACGACGTAGCCGAGTTCGTGCTCGGTCACCGCCACGTCGTGCGACATCTTCCGGCCGACGGCGCTCTGGTCGTCCGCGGGCGCGACGGCCGTCACGTCTGCGACGGCGTCCAGCGCGTCGTACAGCGCGCGAAACCCGGTGCTGCCGACGCCGTCGTCGTTCGTCAGGAGGAGAGACAGTGACTCGCTCACGACCGTCCGTTCGGCGGACCGGGCAAATGTCTACCGCTCCCGCGGGTCCGACGGAGCGCCCGAACGCTCGGTTTCTCAGGCCACCCGGTCGACCACCGTCTCCGCGTCGACGACGAGGTTGTACGCCCCCTCGTCGCCGTTCCAGAGACAGAGGACGTTCTCGAAGGCGAGCACGTCGCCGTACCCCGCGCGGGCCACCGCCTCGTTCAGGGCGTCACGCTTGGTGAGGACGGCGTAGTGCTCGACGGCCTCGCTGCCGTCGCCCACCTTGAACAGCGGGTTCGAACCCTCCCCCTCGCTCAGGTCGCCGCTGAGTTTCACCGCGAGGAGGTCGATGCGGTTCGTGACGTGTCGCTCCATCTCGGCCATCTTCGCGTACCGACTCCCGTCGGCGGTCACGTCGACCCGTCGCTTCCCGTCGCGGCGGAGCACCGTCGAGGAGAACTGCACCGTCTCGTTCGCGAAGGTGCCGTCGCCGGGCGTCCGCCCCTCCGTCGCCGCGCCCGCCTCGTCGAGTCGGCGCTGGAACGCCGGTGCGGCGACGTCCGCGCCCGCCTCGAACGACCACCCGCGGTCGGAGGGGACGTGGCCGGGCCACAGGCGGAGCGTCGGCGCGTAGACGGTCGCGCCGCCGTCGGCGGGCGCGAGAGCGCGTTCGACCTCGCGGAGGCCCGTGCTGGTGTTCAGGTCCGCGGGCGCGAGGGCGACGAACGACCCATCGGCGGCGGCGGATTCGAGGTAACGCTCCGCGACGGCGACGGGGTCGTCGAGTTCCGAGAGCACGTTGGCGAACAGCACGAGGTCGAACCCCTCACCGTCGGGAACTATCGAGAGGGGGTCGAACGCCTCGGCCGTCTCGCGGTGTATCTCCGTCTTGAAGTTCGACCGCGTTCCCGCTACCATGTGGTCGAGCACGTCGGCCGAGGCGGACGGTTCGACGGCGTGGTACTCGACGAGGGAGTCCTCCGGTAAGTAGTCGTGCAGGCCGAGGGCGGGGCCGCCGGCGCCCGCGCCCACGTCGAGGACGCGGAGCGTCCGCGGGAGAAGGCCGTTCTCCGCCAGGTCGTCGAGGACGTAGCCTATCGCGGCGTAGTAGTCGGGCAGGTGGTAGATGCCGTAGCCGAGGGCGGCGTCGGCGTCGTACTCGACGTCGTTCTGGTAGTAGTAGTCCTCCTTGAGACGGCGAATCGACTCGCGGAGTCGGTCACCCGACTCGCCGCGGTGCCAGTTGACGCCGTGGCGTTCGACGAGGAGGTCCTCGAACCGGAAGGCGTGCTCCTCGGGGAACTCGGTCGGCGCCCAGTCTCGATAGGGGACCGGGTCGTCTTCGACTGGGACGAACGTCCCGTCGTCGCGTTCGACCATGCCGAGGTCGAACGCCTCCTCGCGCAGGGTCTCGCGCACGACGGCGGGGTGGGGCGTCCCCTCGATGTACTCGCATATCTCCTCGGGGTCGACGGGCCGGACGTTCCGCAGATACTTCGCGTTCGACCGGACGGCGTCTCTGTCTATCATGGTGGCTCGTTCTCCTCCGTCTCCTCCCCGCTCTCCGCGTCCGAACTCGTGTGCGCGTGCTTCGCGTTCGCCTCCCGGTACAGTCGCTCGAACGCCTCGGCGTCCGCCGCGGCGAGTTCGGCCGCGGCGTCGGCGACGCGGTCCGCGCCGGGGAACGACTCCTGAATCTCCCGGTAGACGCGGGGGGTGCCGCCGGTCACCGTCTCCGCGAGCGCCGAGAGCGCCTCGGAGACGGGGGTGGCGAACTCCTCGCGCACGTCCCCGGCCGCCAGCGCGTAGGCGAGGACGGCGGCGTGCGCCCCCGCCTGAACGGTCTCCATCGCCTCGTCGTGCTCCTCGGGCGTCGTCTCGAAGACGCGGTTGCCGGCAGCCGCGAAGGCGTCGCAGACGCGGTCCGTGACGGGGCCGGGGGCGTCGCGGACGGCGGCGACGTTGCCGGGCGCGTTCGCCGCGGCGAAGAGGGGGTGGAGACTGAGTCGCTCTTTTTTCTCTGCGGCCTCGCGCATCGCCGCGACGGGCGCGGCCATCACCCCCGTCACGTCGAACACCGCGCGGTCGGCGCGTGAGGCGTGGTCGGCGACGGCGTCCGCGGCGGCCGAGATGGGCACCGCGAGGCAGACGGCGTCGAACGTCTCCGGGTCGTCGAGGGCGACCGGTCGGGCGTCGGGGGTCGTCGCCGCGGCGTCGCGCGCGGCCGCGGCGTCGCGGTCCGCGTACGCCACGTCGAACTCGGGGGCGAGCGTCGCGCCCGTCCACCGACCCATCTCGCCCGCGCCGACGACCAGTACCTCCATCGCCGCCGACTACGCGCCGGGGCCGTCAAAAGGGGTTCGGTGACGGGACGCGCTCTCGGACTTCTCGCGCCGTTCTCCTTCCCCTCGAGCGTCCCGTCCGCGCGCGTGAGGAAACGTGAAGTACTCGGCTGCGGTAGGGGAGCCATGACCGGGAGTAAACTCGACGGACGTGTAGCGTTTATCACGGGAACGAGTCGCGGTATCGGGAAGGCGTTGGCCCTCGAACTGGCCGAGAAGGGGGCGAAAGTCGTCTCCACCGGCAAGACCGTCGAACCGAGAGACGAACTCCCGGGGACGATAACGCAGACGACCGAGGAGATACGCGAACGCGGCGGCGAATCCATCTGGAAGGAGTTGGACGTGCGCGACGAGGAGTCCGTCGAAGCGGCGGTAGCCGACACCGTCGAGGAGTTCGGCGGTCTGGACATCCTGATCAACAACGCGGGCGCCATCCACATGGCGCCGTTCGAGGAGACGCCGCCGAAGCGGTTCGACCTTCTCACCGACGTGAACGTCCGCGGGACGTACGTCACGACGCAGGCGGCCCTGCCGCACCTGAGGGAGAGCGACCGCGCGCACGTCCTCGCGTTCTCGCCGCCGGTGGCGAACCCCGCGCGGCCGGGGATGGCCGCCTACGCCGTCTCGAAGTACGGGATGACCGTCGTGATGCAGTCGCTGGCGGGGGAGCTCTCGGGGGAGGGAATCGGCGTGAACAGTCTCTGGCCCGTCTCGGCCATCGAGTCCGAGGCGACGCGGCACTTCGGCATGGGGTCGCCCGAGGACTGGCGGACGCCGCAGATAGTCTGCGACGCCGTCGTCGAGATTCTGCGCCGCGACCCGTCCGAGTGCACGGGCAACGCGTTCTACGACGAGGAACTCCTCCGGGAGGCGGGCGTCGAGGAGTTCGACCGGTACAACGTCGTGGAGGGGTCCTCGCCCGGCCCGATGTCCGCGCACCTGTTCGACCCCGAGTACGAGCGTCCCGACTGAGCCGAAAAGAGAGTATCGAATCTGATTTTCGGAACCGTACGCTTATGTGGTATCGTCGAGACACGGCCGCCGCGGAGTGCCGGTCGGATTCGACGAGAGACTGGTACGGGCTCGATATCTCGGAAACTCTCCGGAGTTCACGTACGGCCGACGGGAACGGCCGTTCTCGGGAATCGACCGGGAAGGCGGGCTGACGGGCGTCAGACTAGTTCTCTACTTTTGATAATTGCGTAGGTTTATACGGTCTCGATTTGATGTTCTCAGTGATGAAATTCCCCTCGGTCCCCGGGCGAACCAGCGACGGTCGGCGAGTCCACCTCCCCGTCGACTTCGAGGGGGAGCAGACGCTCGTCGTTCTGAGTTTCCACAACCGACAGCAGACGTTGGTGGACTCCTGGCGCGGGTTCGCCAACCAACTCCGCGAGGAGTACGACCACTTCGACTACTACGAACTGTTCGTCACGGGCGGTCGGGGCGGGATGCTTCCCCCCTCGGTGATGGGCGGCCTCTCCCCGGACAACGCGCGCCGGAAACTGGCCGACAACACGGTGTTCGTTCCGGTCGACAAGCAGGCCTTCCAGCGCCGACTCGGCATCCTCGGCGAGCAGACCATCTACGCCTTCCTCGTCGAGGACGGCGAGGTGGTCAGACAGGCGGCGGGCGTTCTCACCTCGACGACGGCCGAAGCCCTCGAATCGCTCCTCTCGGAGTACGAGAGCGCGCAGAGCCAGTGGTCGCAGGCGAACGGCGAGGCCGCAGAAGAGTCCTCCGGCGGCTGATTCTCCCGTCTCTCTCGCGTCTCACCGTCCTCAGACGACCAACTCGACCGGGTAGGACGTGAGGTTCTCGTAGCCGTCCTCGGTGACGACGGCGATGTCCTCGATGCGCACGCCGCCGACCGACGGGTCGTACAGCCCCGGTTCGACGGTGATGACGTGACCCGGCTTCAGTTCCTCGCCGGACGGCGACAGACTCGGGAGTTCGTGCACGTCGAGGCCGACGCCGTGGCCCGTCGAGTGGATGAACCCCGTCTCGGCCATCGCGTTCGACCGGAGGGTGTCGTGGCCGGCCTCCTCGTAGACGTCGCAGACCACGTTGTGGACGTCCGCGCCGGTGACGCCGGGTTCGACGGCGTCGAAGGCGGCGTCCAGCGCCTCGTGGGTCAGGTCGTACCACTCGCGTAGCGTCTCGGAGGGCTCTCCCTTCAGGAACGTCCGCGTCATATCGGCGTGGTAGCCCGTCGTCTTCGACCGCGGGAAGATGTCGATGATAATCGGCTCGTCGGCGCGGAGCGGGCCGCTCCCCTGGTCGTGCGGGTCGGCGGCGTCGGCGCCGCAGGCGACGATGGTGTCGTCGAGTCCGCAGCCGTGTCGGAGCAGCGTCACCTCTATCTCCTCTTTGACGCGTTCGCTCGTCAGCGGTTCGCCGTCGCGGACGAGGCGGCCGTCCTCGACGTCGGCGTCGGCGATGAGTTCCTCCGCGGCGCGCATCGACGCCTCGTTGGCCTCCTGGGCCGCGCGGACGTGCTCGATTTCCTCGTCGGTCTTCGTCGCGCGAATCTCGGTCACCCGGTCGCTGTGGTCGGGGGTCACGGACACCTCGCGGTCGCGGAGGCCGTCGGCGGGGCCGAGGGGGAACCGCTCGGGAGTCAGGACGTCCGAGACGCCGTAGTCGTCGAGGAACGACGCGTGGACGCGCGCCTTCGCCTCGGCGGGGCCGTGTTCGGCGACGACGTCGCGGTAGTCGTACTCGGCGAGGCGGCGCACCTCGTCGGCGCGGCTCTGTTTCTTCGCGCGCCCGAACTCCAGCGTGGAGACGAGTAGCACCGTCGCCTCGGGGGTGTACAGCGTCACGAACGGGTCGTGCGCCTCGAACCCCGAGAGGTACTGCTGCGTCGAGTTGTGGCTCGTGTCGTCGACGAGGTAGCCGTCGGCGTCCTCCTCGTCGAGGAGGGCGTCGAGCGACGAGAGGTCCGGATCCATGGGGCCGGCTTCGGCGCGGCGACGCATAAGCGCACGCGTCCCGGAACGGTGCGGAGAGCGCGGGCGCCGGCCGGAGCGGGGACGGGAATCCTCGCCGCCTCCGGTACCCTCATACGGGCCCCCGCGCCATCGGAGGGCATGGACGTCACCATCTCGCCGTCTCGCGTCGAGGGGCGCGCGCGCGCCCCGCCGTCGAAGAGTTACACCCACCGGGCGATTCTCGCCGCGGGCTACGGCGCCGACGCGACGGTTCGGAACCCCCTCGTCAGCGCCGACACGAAGGCGACGATGCGGTTCGTGGACGCCTCCGGCGGCGAGACCGAACTGTCCGAGGACGAATCTTCGCTCTCCGTCTCCGGGTTCGGCGGCCGACCCGAGACGCCGGACGACGTGGTGAACTGCGAGAACTCGGGGACGACGACGCGTCTCGTCACCGCCTGCGCCGCCCTCGGCGACGGACTGACCGTCCTCACCGGGGACGACTCGCTCCGCTCGCGCCCGCAGGGTCCGCTCCTCGACGCCGTCGAGTCGCTGGGCGCCCGCGGGGAGTCCACCCGCGGCAACGGGCAGGCGCCCCTCGTCCTCGGCGGGGGTATGACCGGCGGGAGCGTCTCCATTCCCGGCGACGTCTCCTCGCAGTACATCTCCGCGCTCCTCATGGCCGGGGCCGTCACCGAGGAGGGAATCGATATCGAACTGGAGACGGAGCTCAAATCGGCGCCGTACGTCGATATCACGCTGGAACTCTTAGGCGAATACGGCGTCGACGCGGAACGGACCGAATCGGGCTTCGCCGTCGCCGGCGGGCAGTCTTACGACCCGGCGGGCGGCGAGTACGAGGTGCCCGGCGACTTCTCCTCCATCTCCTACCTCCTCGCGGCGGGCGCGGCGGCCGGCGCGGAGGGGGAATCAGTGGTCGTCGAGGGCGCCCGACCCAGCGCGCAGGGCGACGCCGCAATCGTGGACATCGTCCGCGAGATGGGCTCGGAGGTGAAGTGGGACCGCGACGCGGGAGAACTCACCGTCTCCGGCGCCGACCTCTCGGGGACGACGGTGGACGTGGGCGACACGCCGGACCTCCTGCCGACAGTCGCCGTCCTCGGCGCCGTCGCGGACGGCGATACCGTGATAGAGAACTGCGAGCACGTTCGCTACAAGGAGACCGACCGCGTGCGCGCGATGGCCGAGGAGTTGGAGAAGATGGGCGCCTCTGTCACCGAGGAGACGGACCGACTCACGATTCACGGCGGCGAGACGGACCTGACGGGCGCGACGGTCGACGGGAGGGGCGACCACCGAATCGTGATGTCGCTGGCCGTGGCCGGCCTCGTCGCCGACGGCGAGACGACGGTGACCGGCGCCGAACACGTCGACGTGTCGTTTCCGAACTTCTTCGAGGCGCTCGAATCGCTCGGCGCGTCGGTTCGGCGGGACGAGTAGGCGCTACTCGCCGCTCGACTGTGCCGGCCCGTCCGCCGACCCCTCGCCGGTCACGCCCGTCTCCCGGACGACGGCGTCGACCCACCAGAGTTTGAACGCCATCGCGCAGAGCGTCCCGAGGACGGTACCCCGGCGGTCGCGGCGCAGGGCCGAGACGAGGGCGTACAGCGTCGCCGCGGCGTTGAGAACGTTGAGGACGTTCGGGTAGTCCGTTCCCATCGTTCCCCCGTCCTCGCGCAACCACTCGCGTTCGGCGAGGACGATGCGGCTGAGGTACGAGTCCGTCCGCTCCGGCGGCGGGAACAACACCGGGTTGACGGCGACGAACGCCAGCGTCGCGAGGAGGAGTCGTCGGTCGCGGCGGTAGACGGCCGTCATCAGCGCCGGAAGCGCGAGAAAACGCGTCCCCGCGCTCCACGGGTTCGCGTGGCGCGCCCAGAACGTCTCTTCGAGTCGGTCGCGGAGCGTTCCATCGAAAGGTGTCATGCCGGTACGAGAACCTCGGGGGAGTTATAGCATCGGCGAGAGCGCCGCCGACCGGTTTCGTATCGTCCGGGAGCGGCATCCGGCGAGCGGAGGCGCGAGCCGACACCCACAGCACTATGTAACTGTTCGGCGACACTCCGGCGTATGCTCTCCAGACGTGCGCTTCTCGGAGGAATCGCCGGCGGTTCGGGTCTCGTTGCCGGCTGTCTCGGAACGGAGGAGATCGCTCACTGTTCCAGCGAGGGCCTCGGAAGCGGCTCTGAACATCTCCGTCGAGTCGCCCCGATAGAGGGCGACGAGCAGGTCGCTCTCGGGGTGTTAGTCTCCGAGGAGGCCGCGGCCGGGGGCGCTGGTCGCGCGGTCAGGGTACGAAACACCGACGGCGACCTCGTCGCCTCGATTCCGCTGTCGGACAACCGCGACATGAGCGACCTCGACCCCGAGGACTACTCGATATTCACCTCCGAGGAGGGCGAACTGTACGCGGTCCCGCTCGGTCGCCCCCCGGTTCACGGCGAGTACACGGTCGCCTTAATCGCCCCGGACGGCGAGGAACGCGCGACCGTGCGCCTTCGATTCAACTGCTACGCCGCCGACGGAACGCTCCCGTAAGTCGGCGCTCGTCGAGGGCGGCGCCCGGTCTCCCGAGTCGACCGCCGCGTTTGCGCCTTTCTACAAAGCCTAAATGCCCGCGTCACAGAGCGACGGGTAATGAACGGCAACCGCTTCGGCCGACTCTTCCAGGTGACGACCTACGGCGAGAGCCACGGCGACGCGATGGGCGTCACCGTCTCGGGGTGTCCGGCCGGTCTCGAACTCGACGAGGACGACGTGCAGGCGGAACTCGACAGGCGAAAGCCCGGACAGTCGATGATAACCACCTCCCGGGGCGAACCCGACGCCGTCGCCATCAACTCGGGGACGCAGGACGGCTACACGACGGGCACGCCCATCGGGATGGTCATCGAGAACAAGGACGCCCGGTCGGGCAAGTACGAACCGTACGTGACGGCGCCGCGACCCTCGCACGGCGATTTCACTTACTCCGCGAAGTTCGGCACGCGCAACTGGGGCGGCGGCGGCCGGTCCTCCGCGCGCGAGACGGTGAACTGGGTGGCCGCCGGTGCGGTGGCCAAGAAGATTCTCGAAGAAGAGGGGGTCGAGGCGAAAGCGCACGTGAACCAGATCGGCGACGTGGAGGCGCCGCCGGTGACGTTCGAGGAGATGGTCGAGCACACCGAGGAGAACGAGGTGCGCTGTGCGCACCCCGAGACGGCCGAGGAGATGCTGGAGAAGATAGAGCAGTACCAGCAGGAGGGCGACTCCATCGGGGGGTCCATCTACTTCGAGACGCGCGGCGTCCCCCGCGGCCTCGGCGCGCCGCGATTCGACGCCTTCCCCGCCCGCCTCGGGCAGGCGATGATGGCCATCCCGGCGACGACGGGATTCGAGTTCGGCCTCGGCCGCGAGGCGCGCGAGTGGACCGGCAAGGACAGAAACGAGGACTGGGAGTTCGACGGGGACGGCGACCCGACGCCCGTCGGCAACAAACACGGCGGCATTCAAGGTGGAATCACGACGGGGCAGCCGATATTCGGCGAGGTGACGTGGCACGCGCCCACCTCGATACCCAAAGAGCAGAAGACGGTCGACTGGGAGACGGGCGAGGAGAAGGACATCCAGGTCGTCGGCCGACACGACCCGGTGCTCCCGCCGCGGGCCGTCCCCGTCGTCGAGGCGATGCTGTATCTGACCATCGTCGACTTCATGCTCCTCGGCGGGCGCGTCAACCCCGACCGGATGGACGGGAATCCGGGCGAGTACGACACCGACTACCACCCCCGAAGTCCCGACAACGAGTAACGTCCCCCGAGGGGAACCGACGCGGAGACGATTCTTGCGCCTCCTCGCGCCGAAAACTGGTCACCCGTCCAAAACCTGACCGATTTCACGGGGCGTACTATGAATATTAGGTCTATCATCATCTTTCCTTGTTAACTCATAGCAAAGCCTTTAATCGCTTCCTCACGAAATTTGAGTCAGTGGCCCTCGCGGGCCTGAGTGGAAGATATGACTGACGATGAACTTATCTGGCGAATTGCAGGCGGTTCTGGGGACGGTATCGCCTCGACGAGCCAGAACTTCGCAAAGGCCCTGATGCGCTCGGGGCTTCACGTATTCACACACCGTCACTACCCGTCGCGGATTCGCGGCGGCCACACGTACACGGAGATTCGCGCCTCCGCCGACCCCGTCAAGTCCCGCGGGGACGGTTACAACTTCCTGCTGGCGCTGGGCGACTCGTTCGCCCGCAACCCGCAGGAGAACGCGTACTACGGTAACGAGGAGGTCAAGCCCCTCTCGGAGAACCTCGACGAACTCCGCGAAGGCGGGGTCATCGTCTACGACTCCGGACTGCTCGACACGAGCGAGATAGAGGACTTCGACGAGCGAGTCGAGGAGAACGGCTGGCACGTCTACGACATCGACCTCCGTACGATGGCGCGCGAACACGGCCGCGAGGTCATGCGCAACACGGCCGGCGTCGGCGTCACGTGCGCCATCGCCGGCATCGACACCGAGTGGATCGAGAACCTCATGCGCGATGCGATGCCCGAGAAGATTCTCGACCCCAACCTCGAAATCCTGCAGGCGGCGTACGACCTCGTTCAGGAGGAGTACGACGTCGATGCCCCGGACATCTCGGTGCCCGAGGGCGAACACGACGAGGAGCAGGTGCTTCTCTCGGGGTCCGACGCCATCGCCTACGGCGCCCTCGACGAGGGCTGCCGGTTCATCGCGGGCTACCCGATGACCCCGTGGACCGAGGTCTTCACCATCATGTCCCAGAACCTGCCCGAGGTCGGCGGTATCTCCGAGCAGGTCGAGGACGAAATCGCGGCGGCGGCGCTGGCCATCGGCGCCTCCCACGCCGGCACGAAGGCGATGTCCGGTTCCTCCGGCGGCGGGTTCGCGCTGATGTCCGAACCGCTCGGCCTCGCGGAGATGACCGAGACGCCGGTCGTCCTCGTCGAAGCCATGCGCGCCGGCCCCTCGACGGGCATGCCGACGAAGCCCGAACAGGGCGACCTCGAACACGTCCTGTACACTTCGCAGGGTGACTCCCACCGCGTCGTCTTCGCGCCCGCGGGCGCCGAGGAGGCGTACCACCAGACGCGTAAGGCGTTCCAGATCGCCTACGAGTACCAGATTCCGAGCATCGTCCTCTACGACCAGAAGAACGGCGGGGAGCTTCAGAACGTCCCGGCCAGCGTCTTCGACGAGGAGCCGAACGGCGACATCGGCTCGGTCATCTCCGAGGAGGACCTCGCGGACGCGCCGCACGACCCCTCCGGGAAGTACAACCGCTTCCAGTACGAAGGCGAGAACGGCGTCAGTCAGCGGTCCATCCCCGGTCAGAAGGGCGGCCGCTATCTCGCGACCGGCAACGAGCACATGCCCGCCGGTCACATCGCGGAGGACCCGGACAACCGCGTCTACCAGGTCAACCGCCGGATGGAGAAACTCGAAGCCATCCGCGCCGAACTCGACGACGGCGAGGTGCCGAACAACACGCAGTACGGTCCCGAGGACGCCGAGTACGGCATCATGACGTTCGGCTCCCAGCAGGGGACCGTCGAGGAGGCCGTCGACCGCCTCAACGACGACGGCCACTCCGTGAAGGCCCTCGGCGTCAGCGAGATGGCGCCGTACCCGGTCGAGCAGGTGTCGGAGTTCCTCGAGAGCGTCGACGAGTGTCTCGTCGTCGAGATGAACGCCTCGGCGCAGTTCCGCGGCCTCACGCAGAAGGAGATCGGCAAGTACGGCGAGAAGCTCTCCAGTCTGCTCAAGTACAACGGCAACCCGTTCGAACCCGAGGAGATCACCGAGGGCTTCGTCACGAGCATCGTCGAGGGTGAGGAACTGCCCACCCACGAGACCAAATTCGTCCCCGCAGCGAGTGACTAACCAATGAGCGCATTCAACGCAATCGGCGAGAACGTCGAACGAGACCGCAACGAGTACACGCCCGGACTCGAACCCCAGCCCACCTGGTGTCCCGGCTGTGGCGACTTCGGGGTCCTCAAGGCCCTGAAGGGCGCCGCGGCGGAACTCGGTCTGTCCCCCGAGGAGATGCTCGTCGTCACGGGCATCGGCTGCTCGGGCAAACTGAACAGCTACTTCGATTCCTACGGCTTCCACACGATTCACGGCCGCTCGCTCCCCATCGCGCGCGCCGCGAAACTCGCGAACCCCGGCCTGACGGTCGTCGCCGCCGGCGGCGACGGCGACGGCTACGGCATCGGCGGAAACCACTTCATGCACTCCGCCCGCGAGAACCACGACATGACCTACATCGTGTTCAACAACGAGATCTTCGGCCTGACGAAGGGCCAGACCTCGCCCACGTCGCCGAAGGGTCACAAGTCGAAGACCCAGCCCCACGGCTCGGCCAAGCAGCCGCTTCGACCGCTGTCGATGTCCCTCAACGCGGGCGCGTCCTACGTCGCCCGCACCGCCGCCGTCAACCCGAACCAGGCGAAGGACATCATCGTCGAGGCCATCGAGCACGACGGGTTCAGCCACATCGACTTCCTGACGCAGTGCCCGACGTGGAACAAGGACGCCAAGCAGTACGTCCCCTACATCGACATCAACGACTCGGAGGACTACGACATCGACATCTCCGACCGCAAGTCCGCCGCCGACATGATGTACGAGACGGAGGATGCCCTCAACGAGGGTACCGTCCTCACCGGCCGGTACTACCACGACGAGGAGCGCCCGTCCTACCAGCAGGAAAAGCAGAACATCGGCGAGATGCCCGAGGAACCCCTCGCGGAGCGGTACTTCGACGAGGACTACGAGTGGGAGCGCTCGTACGACATGTTCCTCGACAAGCACAAGTAACGGCCCGAACGACGCCGGTTTCGCCGTCCCGCCCGACGGCCGCCGGCGTTTTCCGATTCGGAAGATATTTTTTCAGCGAAGCAAAACAGTTAGCCATGGAAGCAACCTCTACGGAGGGACGAATCCTCGCCGTCCTCGAACAGGACGCGCAGGCGTCCTACGCCGAAATCGCCGAACGGGCGGACGTCTCCAAGCCCACGGTCCGCAAGTACATCCAGAAGCTCGAATCCGACGGCGTCATCGTCGGCTACTCCGCGGACGTGGACCCGAAGAAACTCTCCGGGCAGTCCATCGCGTTCGTCGGCATCGACATCGCCTCCGAGCGGTACGTGGAGGCGACGCGCGCGCTGAAGGCGTTAGAGGACGTGGAATCGCTGTACTCCTCGTCGGGCGACCACATGCTGATGGCCGAGGTGCGCGCCGCCGACGGCGACGCCCTCGGCGACGTCATCGCCGAGCAGATACTCTCCATCGACGGCGTCACCGCCGCGCATCCCTCGTTCCTCCAAGAGCGTCTGAAGTGAGGTAGGCCGCGTCCCGCGGGGCCGACCGGACCGCCGTCCCTCCGTTTCCGTTCTGCCACGTCGACCAGCGTCGGCGTCGCCCGCGCCCTCGCCGCCGGGACGCGCGGGCCCGTTCAGTTTCGCTCCGCTTTGCGAACACTAACGAGTCCGGAGGACCCACCGTCTCCCATGGCGGGCGAGACGCTCCCCGGCGTGACGCGCGAGGAGAGTTCCGACGCGCGCGTCGTCCTCCACGTCGACATGGACTGCTTTTACGCCTCCTGCGAACGCCTGCGCGAACCCGCACTCCGCGGGGAACCCCTCGTCGTCGGCATGGGCTACGAGGACGGCGAGTCGTTCGGCGCCGTCGCCACCGCGAGTTACGAGGCCCGGGAGTTCGGCGTCGAGAGCGCCCAACCCATCTCGCAGGCCCTCGAACGCCTCCCGCCGGTCGGGGACGCGGAGTCCGACGACGAACCCGCCGGCCACTACCGCCCGGTCGACCTCGATTTCTACGAGTCCGTCGCCGAGGAGGTGCGCGAGATTCTACACGACTGTGCCGACGTGGTGCGCGAGGTGAGCATCGACGAGGCGTATCTCGACGTGACCGACACGACGGCGTGGCGAACCGTCGGCGGCGGTGAGGAGGGAGGAGGAAGAGAGCGAATGCTCGCGGAGGGCGTCGGGCGCCACCTCGGACAGCGCATCGCCCGCGAGGTGGGCGTCCCGGCCAGCGTCGGCGTCGCGCCCAACATGTCGGCCGCGAAGGTGGCCTCCGACCACGACAAGCCGGACGGCCTCGTCGTCGTCCCGCCGGGGTCGGTCCGCGACTTCCTCGCCCCCCTCCCCGTCACCGAGGTGCACGGCGTCGGCCCCGTCACGGCGCGGGAGATGGGCGAGATGGGAATCGAAACCGCGGGCGACCTCGCCGCGGCGGACCCCGACCGACTGGAGAGTCGGTTCGGGTCGCGGGGCCGCGAACTCCACGACCGGGCGCGCGGCGTCGACGACCGGGAGGTGACGCCGACGGGGCGGCCCAAGAGCCTCTCCCGCGAGTCGGCGTTCGCCGAGGCGACCGACGACGTCGAGGAGAAGGCGGAGGTCGTCACCGGCCTCGCCGCGGACGTGGCCGACCGTGCACGGCGGCGCGGCGCGATGTACCGAACCATCGGCATCAAGGCCGTCCGCCCGCCGTACGACGTGAACACGCGGGCGCGGTCGCTGTCGGGTCCCGTCGACGACCCCGAACTCGTGCGAGAGGTGGCGCTGGACCTCCTCTCAGAGTTCGACGGCGACGCGGTCCGGAAGGTGGGCGTCCGCGTCTCGAACCTCTCCTTCGCCGACGCCGACCAGTCCCGACTGGACGGTTGGGAGGGGTCGGCCGCGGTGTCGACGGACGGGGCCGGCGGGGCGTCGGCGGGCGCGGAGGAGACGGAGGAGACGGAGGGGGGAGACGACGAAGCGAGCGACGCGACGGACGGACAGGTCTCTCTCGGCGAGTTCGACTGAGTCCCTTCTCTCCGTCAGACTCCCGTGCCGCGTCGCACCGTCCCGCCTGCGTCCGACGCGCGGCCGACGCGAGGGGAGGAACTATGAGGACGCGCGCGGACGAATCGGTAGATGAGCGAGGAAACCGAGACTATCACCGTCGCCGACGTGCGCGACGGCGTGGGGGGAGACGCGGGCGCGGACCCGGGGTCGCCGGTGGACCTGCCGGTGGTCGACATCCTGACCGGCCGGGGGTTCATCACCGGCAAGTCGGGGTCCGGCAAGTCCAACACCGCGTCGGTGGTCATCGAGAAACTGCTGTCGAACAACTTCCCGGTGCTCATCGTCGACACCGACGGCGAGTACTACGGACTAAAAGAGCAGTTCGAACTCCTGCACGCGGGCGCCGACGACGAGTGCGACATCCAGGTCAGCCCCGAACACGCGGAGAAACTCGCGCACCTCGCCTTAGAGCAGAACGTCCCCATCATCCTCGACGTGTCGGGCTATCTCGACGAGGGCGACGCGCAGAAACTGCTCACCGAGGTGGCCAAGAACCTCTTCGCCAAGGAGAAGAAGCTGAAGAAGCCGTTTCTCATGCTCGTCGAGGAGTGTCACGAGTACATCCCCGAGGGCGGCGGCATGGACGAAGCGGGCAAGATGCTCATCAAGATAGGCAAGCGGGGTCGGAAACACGGCCTCGGCATCGTGGGCATCTCCCAGCGACCCGCCGACGTGAAGAAGGACTTCATCACCCAGTGCGACTGGCTCTGCTGGCACCGCCTCACGTGGAACAACGACACGAAGGTGGTCGGCCGCATCCTGGGCAGCGAGTACGCCGACGCCATCGAGGACATGCGCAACGGCGAGGCGTTCCTCGTCACCGACTGGTCCGAATCCATCCGCCGGGTGCAGTTCAGAAAGAAGAACACGTTCGACGCGGGCGCGACGCCCGGCCTCGACGACTTCGAGCGTCCGGACCTCAAGTCCGTCGACGGCGACTTGGTTTCCGAGTTGCAGGGCATCTCCGACGAGAAGGCCCGCCGCGAGTCCGAGATAGCCGACCTGCGCCAGCAACTGGAGCGCAAGGAGGCGCGGATACGCGACCTGGAGCGAGAACTGGAGGAGGCCCGCGACCTCTCGCGGATGGCCGACCAGTTCGCGCAGGCGATGTTCCGGAAGGCCGAGTCGCCCTACCGCGGCGGAGCGGGACGGAACCTCGGCCGCCCTGAGGACCAGCAGTCGGCGCTGGCCGAGTACGAGGCGTCGCGCGACGGAACGGTCGAGGACGGCGCAGGGACGGACGATGCGGCCGCCGATGGCGCGGTAACCGACGAGAGCGCGGCCGACGCTTCCGAGGGGGGGTCGGAGGTGGACGCGAACTCGGAGACGACCGCCGCCGCGGACGACGACGCGGAGGAGGAGGCGGTGACGTCGGCCGCGGCGGGCGCCTACCCCGGACTCGACGACGCCGTGGGCGCGTTCGTCGGCGGCGGCGATGATACGGGTACAGATACGGATGCGGACGTCGACGAGTCTTCGGTCGCGCCCGAACGCGCCCACAGCGGCGTTGCCGGCCTCACGGGTCGCGAGGACGTGGTCGAGCGACTGACGGACGTGCTCGCGGGACTGCCCGACGCGTCCCGCCGGATGCTCGCCGTCTACCGCGAGTCGGACGCCTGCGACCCGGTGGACGCGCACGTCGCGGCGGGCGAAGTCGGCGACAAACAGTTGGCCTACAGCCGAAACGGGCCGCTGCGACGCGCCGGGTTCGTCGAGCACGTCGGCCGGGGACGCTACGCCTACGCCGTCCCCGAACTCGTCCGCGAGACGTTCGCCGACCGATTGGACGAGGAAGAACTGGCGGCGGTCGTCTCGGCCGTCGAGTCGGCGTTCGTGTCGGACACTGCCGAGCGAATCGAGGACGGGGCGGCCGAGGCCGACGACTGATTCTTCTCTCCGCTTCTCTTCTCTCTTACAGCGGTTCGACGAGGTCCTCCAGCGCCGCGCGGGGGTCGTCGGCCTTGGCGACGCCCGAGGCCAGCAGGATGCCCGTCGCGCCCAGGTCGCCCGCCGCCTCGACGTCGTCGCCGGTGGAGATACCGGCGCCGCAGAACACTTCGACGTCCTCGTCGACGTTCGCGGCCGCCTCGACGGCGTCGCGGACGATGTCGGGGTCGGCCGAAGCGACGGAGTCGTCGCCGCCGATGAGTTCCGGCGGTTCGACGGCGACGGAGTCGGGACCGAGGGCGGCGACGGCGCCGATCTGCGCCGGGTTGTTCGCGCAGACGCACGTCTCCAGTCCGGCCCGTTCGGCGGCCCGGACGGAGCCGTCGATGTCGGCGAGTTTCATGCGCTTCTCGGAGTGGTTGACGAGCGTCCCCTCGGCGCCCGCCTCCGAGACGGCCTCCGCGAGGGTGCTGCCGGTGTGACTCCCGTAGTCGTTCGGGTCGACGTGCTGGGCCCACGTCTCGACGCCGGTGTCGGCCACGCGGCGCAGGTCCGCCGCCTGCGGCGAGACGGCGATGCGGACGTCCGACTCCTCGGCCACGTCGCGGGCCGCGGTCGCTACTTCGACGGGGTCGCACGGGTACGCCTTGAGGTTGACGAGGATGAACACGAGTGGGAGTAAACGGCGGGGCGCAAAATAGGTTGAGCATCCCGCTCTCTTTTGGGGGCGGAGCGCGAGTGGTCCCGCATGGACGACCCGGACGATTCGGGGCCGGTCGCCGGCGACCCCGCGACGGTGGCCGAGACCCTCCAGCGACACCTCGAAGACGAGTCGGACACCGAGCGCGTCGGCGCGCTCCAGCCCGTGGTCGAAGCCGTCGCCGGGTGGCGCGACGCCGATTCGGTCGCCCCCGACGACTGGCTGGCGGCGCTGGAGACGACGCCGGACGTGCTCTACCTCCGCACCGACGAGGGTGTCCTCCGCCACCGGCCGACGGTATCGGGCGACCGGGTCGACCCCGAGCCGTTCCGGTTCGCCGCCGGTCCCGTCGGGGAGGATGACGCTTGCGCCGACCGCGCGGAACCGCTCTCGTACGCCGAGGCGTCGTCGATTTTGGAGAACGCGTCGGTGACCATCGGCGTCGTCGCGGACCTGTCGCTCGACGTTCGAGCGCGGTTCCTCACAGAAGAGTGAGCGTCGAATGAGACGCGAGCGGAGGGTCTAGTCCTTCCGCTTCACCACGTCGCCGAGCGTGGTCGTCGTCGACGACCCGCCGGACCACTCGCTCTCCTCGTCGTCGCCGCCCTCCACGAGCGAGATTTCGAGCTTCCGTTCCAGTTTCTTCCGGACGTTGTCCGGCGGGAGGATGTCGGCGCGTTCGAGCTTGCGGATGAGACTCGCCTTCTCGTTGAGCGAGTTCGCGAGGTCCTCCTGGCTCATGCCGCGCTCCTCGCGGGCGTCGCGGATGCGGTCGTCGTAGTCGCCCGCTATCTCGTCCATGTCGTCGAACATGTCGCGCCGGCGCCGGGAGGACCCGCCGCCCGAGGAGGACCCGGAGCCCGACGAGTCGGACGACGAGGACGTCCCCGACGAACTCGACGTGGAGTACTTCGTCGAGCCGGAGGAACTCGACTCGGTGCGGACCTCGGTTCCGAACTGCGAACAGTCGTCACAGAGTTCGAGTTCGGCCCCTTCGACTTTGACCGTCGTGAGCGACGGTCGCTCCTTGCCGCACATTTCGCACTGGGGCATGGTGCGTGATAGTCGGAGGCGACTTATAAAACGTGCGACGACGGCGATTCGGCGCTCGCCGAATCCGAATCTCGAACCCGACGTTCGTTTGCGTCAGGAGAGGTCCGACCACGCGCCCCAGAATCGCTGGAGCGCGGTGAAGTGGCCGATGACCGCGAAGAACGCCAACAGCCACCCGACTGGGGTGAGTCCGAGCACCGGCCGGGAAAAGGCCGCGGCGACGAACGCGACGAGGCCGATGAGGGCCAGACGGTCCGCGCGGCCGACGAGGCCGCCGTACTGGCGGCCGAGGCCGACCGCTTGAATCTGCGTGCCGAGGTAGGAGGTCATCAGCACGCCCGTGACGGCGGCGAGGCCGAGGCCGTAGGAGTCGATGCCGGCGGCGAGGCCGACGAGCATGGCGATGTCGGCGTAGCGGTCGAGCACGTGGTCTAACAGGTCGCCGCCGTCGGAGGAGACGCCCTGCGCGCGGGCGAGGGCGCCGTCGACGAGGTCTAACCAGCCGTTCAGGAAGACGAAGACGCCGCCGAGGGCGTACCACAGCGGCGTCCCGAGGTAGAACGCGACGCCGGCGGCGACGGCGAACGCGAAGGCGACGACGCTCACGCCGTCGGGCGAGAGGCCGAGTCGGTCCGCCGCGCCGACGAACGGGTCGAGCAGGCGGTCCGCGACGGAGCGGTACCGGTCGAGCGTCATCGGGTTCGCCTCATAGGTAGTCGATGAAGTTCACGGCGCCCGCGCGGGGTTCCATCTCGCCCTCGATAGCGGCGACGACGTCGTCGGCGACGGCCTCGGGCGTCCGGTCGGTCGTGTCTATCTCGTACACCGCCTCGGTCCCGAAGCGGTCGACCGCCTCGGAGAGAACGACGTCCAGCGCCTCGCTCTCGGCGTTCTCTCTCGCCTTGGCCTCGGACTCGCCGCGCTCTCGGAGGCGCGCTTCCAGCTCTTCGGGGTGACAGCGCAGGACGACGGCCTCGTCGGCGTCCAGCAGGTGCGAGAGGTGCGACTCCACGATGCCGTCCCACTCGCCCAGCCACGACTCTATCGCCTCCACGTCGGCGACGAGCGAGTCGCGTTCGGCGTCGCGTTCGGTGTACAGTTTCTCGTCGCGTATCTCGTCGTTGAGGTGGACCACGTCGAGGCCGGTTCGCTCGGCGACGAGTTCGGAGACGGTGGTCTTGCCCGTGCCGGGCGTGCCGGTGAGGACGATGCGGCGCGTCACGCCTCGGGGACCCCTGCATCTAGGTCGGCGATGACCTCGTTCAGCACCTCGACGGCGCGCCGCGTCTCCTCGCGCGTCCCGCAGGAGACGCGGACGCACTCGGGCAGACCGAAACTGCTCGTGTCGCGGACGATGACGCCCCGCTTCTGGGCCGCCTCGGCGACGGCGGACGCGTCGCCCACCTCCGCGAGGACGAAGTTGGCCCCGGAGGGCCACGTCTCTGCCTCGAGGTTAGCGCGGTAGTGCTCGCGGGCCCACTTCGCCGTCTCCACGGATTTCTCGACGTGTTCCTCGTCGCCGAGGGCGGCGAGGGCGGCCCGACAGGCCACCTCGCTCGCCGCGAACGGCGTGTTCACGCGGGCGTAGGCGTCGGCCCACTCCTCGGGGACGGCGGCGTAGCCGATGCGGAGGCCGGCGAGGCCGAACGCCTTCGAGAACGTGCGCGTGACCGCGAGGTTGTCGTGTTCGGCGAGCAGTTCGATAGACGAGGGCTCGTCGCTGTACTCGCCGTACGCCTCGTCGACGACGACCAGCGTCTCGTCGTCGACCGATTCGAGGAGTTCGACGATATCGTCGCGCGGCATCTCCGACCCCGTCGGGTTGTGCGGCGTCGTGACGTAGACGATGCGCTCGCCGTCGTAGGCGTCGAGCACTACTTCCGAGGTCTGCGCGAAGTCGTCGGCCTTCGAGAGGTCGTACTCGGCCACCTCGCCGTGGTGGTAGCGCGCGGACATGGGGTAGTAGGCGAAGCCCGGTTCCGGCGTGAGCACGCGGTCGCCCGGTTCGAGGAACGCCCGGGAGAGGTAGTCGAGGGCGCCGTCGGCGCCGGCGCTGACCCACACCTGCTCGGAGGCGAGGTCCCACCGCTCGGCCAACGCATCGGTGAGGTCCGTGTGCGAGGACTTCGGGTAGACGTGCACCTCCGGGGCGGCGTCCTCGATGGCGGCCACCGCGTCGGGACTCGGCCCGTGCGGGTTCTCGTTCGAGGACAGTTTCGTCAACTCGTCGGGGTCCATCCCGAGTTCGCGGGCCACCTCTTCGGCGCCGCGTCCGGGTACGTACGCTTGGTGCGCGGAGAGGTCCCTCGGTCGCATGGTCGAACGATGCCGCCGGCGGTTCTTAAGGGTGCTTACACCGGACGGCGACTCGAACGAACACGAGAGCGGACGAATCGCTCCCGCGGTCGAGCAATCCTCGAAAGCCCCCTCCCGCTCGACGGCTGCGACTCGCTGCGGTCCTCGTCGCTCACTCGCTGCGCTCGTTCGCTCCTGCGGTCCTTACTTCGTCTCGCTCGTCGAGCGCTCGGCCCCTTTCAGCCCCGCCCGCGGCGGTTCCACGTCGAGCCGTCGTCGAACGAACGACACCGAGTGTCACGTCCAGTGGTTCGGTCGACAACAGACGCGTCGCACGCGTGAACCGCCGGCCACGCCGAAGCAAGAGGGCTGTGATATCTCTGACTTGATAGTCGGGGCGGTCAGAGCGCGGTTCGCGGGACGCCGAATGCGAGCGTCGCTTACGGCACGCGCACGTCGTGTTCGAGGACGCCGACGCCCTCGACTTCGACTTCGACGCTGTCGCCGTCCGAGAGGGCGCCCACGCCCGCGGGCGTGCCCGTCGATATCACGTCGCCGGGTTCCAGCGTCACGTACGCCGTTATCTCCTCGATGAGTTCGGGAATCGAGAAAATCATGTGCTCGATGGTCGAGGACTGCTTCGTCTCGCCGTTGACGCGGAGTTCGACGGCGGCGTCGTCGGGCACCTCGTCGGGCGTCGCGAGGACGGGGCCGAGGGGCGCGGAGTTGTCGAACGCCTTCCCGCGCACCCAGTTCTGCTCCTCGTTCTGGTCGTCGCGGTTCGAGATGTCGTTCATGCAGGTGTAGCCGGCGACGTAGTCCATCGCGTCCTCGGCGTCGACGTCGCGGGCCTGCGCCCCGATGACGACGGCGAGTTCGGCCTCCCAGTCGATTCGCTCCTTCCCCTCCGGAACGGTCACGGTGTCGCCGTGGGACGCCAGCGCGTTCGGCGGTTTGAGAAAGAGCAGCGGTCGGTCCGGCAGGTCGTTGTCCATCTCGTCGGCGTGCTCGGCGTAGTTGCGGCCGATGCAGACCAGTTTCGTCGGTTCGCAGGGGGGAAGGACGTCCACCTCGTCGAGCGAGTACGTCCGGTCTGCGAAGGAGACGCCGTCGTCGTGCCACTGGCCGTCGCGGACCGAACCCGCCGGGTCGCGGAAGCGCACGCGGTGCATGGACGCCGTGTCACCCCGCGGCGGTTTCGTTCTTTCCTTCGCGGAAAATCGTCCGGTTTCCCCTCGGCCCGTTCACTGCGTGCTCGGCGACGGTTGCGGGAGTTGAGGGATGAGCCACGCGAGGAAGGCGTCCTGACTCCGCGACTGCACCCACACCGTGCCGCTGCCGCCGAACTCGCAGACGAGGCCCTCGCCGCTGGTCAGCGTCGAGCGGATGCCGCCGACGCGCCGGACGGTGAACTCGGCGGTGTCCTCGAAGGCGACGACGTGGCCCGTGTCGACGACGAAGGAGTCCCGGTCGTCCAGCGATATCTCCTCGATGGCGCCGTAACTCGATAGGAACAGCGGACCCGTCCCGGTCACCTTGAGGAGGAAGAGCCCCTCGCCGCCGAAGAACGTCCGCGCGCCGCCGAACTCCGTGTCCACGTCGAGGCCCGCGTCGCCCGCGAGATACGACCCCGACTGGACGTACAGCGTCTCGCCGCCGAGTTCGACGTGGGAGATATCGCCCGGCAACGGCGGGGCGAACTGGACGTCGCCCGGCGCCGCCGCGCGGAACGTGTTCTGAAAGAAGCTCTCGCCGCCGAAGGCGCGCCTGATGGACTTCAGAAACCCGCCCGTGGCGTTCGTCTCCATCTCGATGCCGGTGTCGTGGCTCACCATCGCGCCCGACTCCGCGCGGAGCGACTCGCCCTCCTCCAAGGAGACGGTCAAGAGGGCGAACGACGGTCTGGCGGATACCTCGTGTCCCATACCGCACCGGTGGACGTGTCAGCTGAAGAATCTACTTTCGGTCCACCGGAGTGTCGGCCGGCGGCGACTGTCCGCCTCCGGTGAAACGGGAAGACCCTTCGTCGGCCATTTGGATTTATGCGCCCCACGGCGCAACTACCGGACGACTATGACGATGGAACTCACCTGGCACGGTCACTCCACCTGGCACGTCGACGTCGACGGCACGACGTTCCTCATCGACCCGTTCTTCGACAACCCGTTCACGGACCTCTCGCCGTCGGACGTGGAGGACCCCGACTACCTCCTGTTGACGCACAGCCACGCCGACCACATCTCCGACGCCGGCGCGTTCACCGACGCGACGGTGGTGGGCGTCCCCGAACTCACCGGCTACATGGAGGACGAGGAGGGCTTCACCGACAGCATCGGCATGAACATGGGCGGCACCGTCGAGTGCGGCGACGCGTTCGTCACGATGCACCGCGCCGACCACACGAACGGCCTCAACACGAGTTACGAGAACGACTTCGGGGTGCCCGTCGGCTTCCTCCTCAGCGACAAGAAGCCGACGCAGGAGTCCGACGCCGACGCGACGACGTTCTACCACGCCGGCGACACCGGTCTGATGTCCGAGATGAAAGACGTCATCGGCCCGTACCTCGAACCCGACGCGGCCGCCCTGCCGTGCGGCGACCACTTCACGATGGGGCCGGTGCAGGCCGCCATCGCCGTCGACTGGTTGGACGTCGACCACGCGTTCCCGATGCACTACGACACGTTCCCGCCGGTCGAAATCGACGTCGACGACTTCGAGCGCGAGGTCAAAGCGACCGGTTCGAGCGCCGAGGTGCACGTCCTCGACGGCGACGAGGCGTTCACGCTGGAGTAACCGGCGCGACGCCTCCCGACCCGATTTCTTTAGCGACGCAGCGTCCGAGCGGCGCATCTATCACTTTAGACAGAAAGTAATTATATTCGATAAGTATACGTGAGCCGGAATCGAACTCCCCGAGAAGAAGGGGGAGACGCAGTCGGGTGAAACTACAGACGAAGCTGGCCGTCGTGCTCGTGGCGGTCACGCTGATACTGAGCGGCGCCACCTACGGCGGGTTGGAACTGTACAAACAGGAGGAGCTTCAGCGCAGCGAGTCGGCCGTCGAGGAGTCCGCTTCGCTCGGCGCCTCGCAGGTCGCCTCCTCGCTCGACGAGCGCGCCGATTACATCGGGTACGTCGCCTCCCAGCCGGAGGTGTCGAACTTCTCGGACAACGCGGCGGTGATAGACGGTATCGTCGACAACAGCCGCTTCTCGGCGGTGCAGGTGGTCGACGCGAACGGCACCGTTCTCGCGTTCGACGGGCAGATAGACAGGTCGGTCCGCGAGGCGACCATCGGCGCCGACGTGAGCGACGAGGACTACTTCACCGCCGCCCGCTACCGCGGGTCGGCCGTCTCCGACCCGGAGTACGTCCCCGCGCGCGACCAACATCTCGTCGTCGTCAGCGCGCCGATACTGCGCGAGGGGCGCGTCGTCGGCGTGCTGGCGGCCTCGACGTACGTCTCGACGGACACGTTCCTCGAACCGGTCGCGCCGCTGGCGCGCCACGACCAGCGCGTCACCGTCACCGCCGGCGACGCGGTGCTGTACGAGAGCCGGGAGCCGTTCGAGCGCGCGATGACGGGGCGGGCCGCCGTCGAACCGTACGGGTGGACCGTCACCGTCGAACGCGACCGGGCGGGCCTCGACGCGCGGATTCGGACGCTCGGCGTCGCGCAGGGCGTGGGGCTGCTGTCGGTGCTGTTGCTCGTCGGACTGCTCGGGTGGACCGAACACCGCACGACGCTGGGGCAGACCCGACGGCTGCTCGACGGGTTCGAGGCGCTCCGGGCGGGCGAGTACGACCGCACGCTCGACCTCCGGTCGGCCGAGGAGTGGGTGCAGATCAGCGACGGGTTCAACGCGCTCTCGGCCGGTCTCGACGAGCGCGAGACGGCGGTTCGAGAGCGCGAGCAGCGACTCGGCGTCCTGAACCGCGTCCTCCGGCACAACGTCAGAAACGAGATGAACGTCGTCCTCGGCTACGCCGACGTCGTCGCCTCGCGGGCGGAGGACCCCGAGACGGTGCGGGCGGCCGAGACGATACTCCGACGCGGGGAGCGCCTCGTCGCGGTCAGCGAGAAGGCGCGCGTGTTCGACCGGCGCCTCGACGAGACCGACCCCGTCGCGCTGGACCTCGTGGCCGTCGTGGAGAGCGTCCTCGCGGACGCGGCGTCGGAGCACCCCGAAGCCGACCTGACGGCGACGGCCCCCGAGTCGCTCGGCGTCCGCGCCGTCCCCGGCATCGAGGACGCGGTCCGAAACGTCGTCGAGAACGCGTGTCTCCACCACGACGGCGTCCCGTCCGTCGGCGTCGGCATCGGCGTCGACGGCGGGGAGGCGACGGTGACCGTCGCGGACGACGGGCCGGGCATCCCCGAGCACGAGCGGTCGGTGCTCGCCGAGGGGGAGGAGACGGCGCTGGACCACGGTAGCGGCATCGGCCTCTGGGTGACGAAGTGGCTCGTCGGTCGCTCCGGCGGGTCCGTCGCGTTCGCGGAGAACGACCCCCGCGGGAGCGTCGTCACGCTCCGACTACCGCTCGCGGACCGAGCGGACGGAACGGAGGACGCGGACGGCGGCGACGAGACGGACGACGCGGGCGGGTCGGAGCGGCGGTAGTCTCGTCTCGCGCGCGGGACGACGGGGGGCGCCGCCGAGAACTCGTCTCCGCCGTCGGATTCGGTTCGGGACCCGAACGACCGGGCCGCCGACTAAAGATTTCTACCGTCCGGAAACGCGCCCTCTCGAACGTCGAACGTCGAGCGCGCTCCGCGCACTTTTGCTTCGGGACTGCGAGCCGAGAAACCGTAGCCGAAGAGAAAGAGATGCGAGGCGGCGCCGACTCAGCGGCGGCGGCGGACCCGAGCCACGACGGCCGCGAGTACCACGAAGACGAGCGCCGTCGGGTGGAACAGGGGGCTGGCGACGTCGGTGCCCGTCACCGTCGGCGCGGCCGTCTCCGCATCGGTTGCCGGGGGTTCGGTCGCCGACCCGGTCGCCTCCGCTCCCGTCGACTCCGCCCCGCCCGACCGACGGACGATGACGGACCCGGCGACGACGTCGTTCACCCGGACCTCGTACTCGCCGGCGTCGGCGACGGCGTGGTCGAACAGCGTCTGTCGCTGCCCGCCGGCCGCGATGGTGAGCGAGCGCTCCTCGACGGCCCTGCCGTCGAGGATGAGTTGCGCGAGGAACTCGCCGTCGGCGCCTCCGCCGTTGCCGACCGTGACGTGGACCCGCACGCCGTCGCCGACGGTTATCTCCGAGACGGCCACGTCGACCGTCTCGACGGTGAACCGCGCGCGCTTCGCGCCGGCGGCGAACTCCGAGAGGCCGGGCGACGCCGCGCGGAAGCGGACCGTCTCGTTCGTCTCGCCGACGACGTCGGTCGGGAGTTCGGTCCACGACCCGTTCTCGTAGCGGTAGAGAGCGACGTTCTCGGGCGCGACGCTGTCGTTGGCGAGGCGCGCCTTCGACACCTCGAAGCCGATGTCGACGGTGCCGTTCACCTCGGCGTTCGAGATGGAGTGGTCGACGCGGATGTGCGACAGCGTCTCCGTCCCGTCGTCGGTCTCGAACTCGGGGGAGCCCTCGATTCGCTCGGCCGTGGTGAGGTTCATCGTGAACGACCCGTTCCGCGTCGGCGTCAGGTCGATGTTCGAGATGGCCACGTCCGAGGCGTTCGAGCGGTTCAGGAGGGCGTTCCGCCGCGCGTCGAGGTCGATGCTGACGCGCTGGTTCCGCCGGACCTCGCCGACGGACGCGTTCACGACCGTCTCGTCGCGGCCCTTCGAGTTCCCGCGGGCCGTGAGGTTCACCGCCGCGGGGACGGCCGCGGGCGGGCCGCGGCCGCCGCCGCTGGCGGTGGCGGTGCCGTTTCGCCCCGGCGCGTCGCCGCTCCGTCCGGGGGCATCACCGTCTCTACCGGGTGCATCGCCGCTTCGGCCGGGAGCGTCGTCACTCCGACCGGGGGCGCCCCCGTCCTCCTCGGATGCGCCGGATGCACCGCCGCTGTTGCCGGGGGCGTCCCCGCTCGGAGGAGCACCGCCCCGACCGGGCGCCTCTCCGCTGTTGCCGGGCGCGTCGGAGTCCGGTCCGTTCGAGTCCTCCGACTCGTCTCCCTCTTCGTCCCCCTCATCGCCGTCGTCGGGTGCGCCGTCTCTCTTACCGGGAGCGTCTCCGCTGTTTCCCGGTGCGCTGTCGCCCTCTTCTTCTTCGTCGCCTCCGTCGTCGCTTTCGTCGCCTCCGTCGTCGTCATCGTTTTCCTCGTCGTCGCCGCGTCGTCCCGGCGGTCCGTCTCCGTCCGGCCCCTTTCCTCTCGGCGGCGCGCCGACGAGCGCCGTCGGCCCGCCCAGCGACGTCGCCTCCAGAACCGGCTCGACGGCGGCCGCACCGCCGTCGGCGAGTCGGCCGTCGGCCGCGTCTGCGGCCGGATAGACGGCGGCGGTCGCGGACGCGATTCCGCCGGTGACGACCGTCACCAAGACGAGGAGGACGACCGCGCCCCCGCCGCCCGGAATCGTCGCCCGGTCCCTGTCTGCAGACATAGTATGATGTAAGATATTCTCTATATACGATATATACCTATGTGCTTCGGACTTCACGTTCGAGGAGCGGACGCGACGGGTCGCTCCGGAACCGCGTGCCCGGTTGAGCAACATTTAGGAACGGGGCGCCCGACCGTCGAAACGCATGAGCGATATCGAAACTTCCACCGTCAGCGAAGAGGGCTTCACCTCGACGAGTCAGGTCGGCGACTTCGAACTCACCATCGACGCCACGGGCGAGGAGGGTCCCGACCCGAACCAGGTACTCGTCGCGGACTACGCGTCGTGCTTCCTCCCGGCCTTCCGCGTCGGCGCCAACAAGACGGGCCACGAGGACATCGGCAAGGTCCAGATCGATGCCGACGCCGACATCAACGACGACGACGACCTGGAGGCCGTCCGCTTCTCCATCCACGTGGAGGAGGACGTCGGCGACGACGACCTCGAAGAGATCGTCTCCCGCGCCGAGGACATCTGCCACGTCCACGCGGCGCTTCGCGAGGGACTGCACGCCGAGATCGAAGCCCACGGCGACGCCTTCTAAGCGCTACGCACCCGCGCGCCTCCGACCTCGCTCTTCTTTACGGCCGCCGCTCCGCGGAGCGACGGCGTCGAAAACGGATTCGGACCGAAGTCGGAACCGAAACTGGGGACGGTCCGCTCGCCCGAGGCGGGCGGTCAGCGTCGGTGATACGCCCGGTAACTCATGGCCTGCCCCTCCACGATGACGACCTCCCGTTCCTCGGGGTCGTCGATAGGGGTCTCTTCCACCTCGTCGCGCGAGACGTACGGTCCGTGTAGTTCTCCGTCGTCGTCGAAGACGTACGGGCTGTTCGGCTGCCCTTCCATGCTACTCTATACCGCACCTGTGGTTATAAAGCTTCGTCAGACATTCACAACCACGAAAAGGTGACGCACCCCGTGCGTCCGATCGTCGGGCGGACCGTCCGTCCTCGGACGTTCGCGCCCGTCAGTCACCGCTTCAGTCGTCGGCGGGAGCGGTTTCTCGGTCCGTCACCTCGGTTCCGAGGAGGTCGAAGAACTTCGCCAGCCACTCGGGGTGGTCGGGCCACGCCTGCGCGGTGACGAGGTTGCCGTCGACGGTCACCTCGTCGGTCCACGCGCACCCGGCCGCCTCGACTTCGGCGCGGACGGCGGGGTAGGCCGTCATCTCGTAGCCGTCGAGGACGCCCGCGGCGGCGAGAATCTGCGGTCCGTGACAGAGCGACGCCACCGGCTTGTCCTCCTCGAAGAAGTGCCGGACGATATCGAGCACTCGGTCGTAGGTTCGGAGGTACTCGGGCGCGCGGCCGCCGGGAACGACGAGGGCGTCGTAGTCGGCGGGGTCCACGTCGTCGAACGTCGCCGTCACCTCGAAGTCGTGGCCGCGCTCTTCGAGGTAGGTCTGGTCGCCCCGGAAGTCGTGAATGGCCGTCTTCACCGTCTCGCCGGCTTCCTTCTCGGGACAGACCGCGTCCACCTCGTGACCCACCGCCTGGAGCGCCTGAAACGGTACCATCGTCTCGTAGTCCTCGCCGAAGTCGCCGACGAGCATCAGAATCTTCTTGCCCATTGGTGTCACTCCGCTGAGGGTACGGTCGCCGCAGGCTTAACCGTTCGTCCGACCCCGCTCGCCTACGTCTCCTCCTCCAGCAGGCGGCCGACCTCCCCGAGAGAGTCGAGGACGTAGTCGGGGGTTATCGACGACGCGGCGAGGGTGTCGTCGTCGGTGACGCCGGTCTTCACGAGCGCCGTCGTCATGCCCGCGCGTTCGCCGAGAGCGATGTCGGTGTCGAGTCTGTCGCCGACGACCAGGACGGACTCGGCCGGGACGCCGAGGCGTTCGAGCGCCATCTCGCGCGCCGTCTCGGAGGGCTTGCCGAGCACCGCGTCGGGTTCGCGTTCGGCGACGCCCGCGATGGCGTTGATGACCGCGCCCGACCCCGGCACGTCGCGTCCGACGGCGGGGATGACCACGTCCGGGTCGGTGCCGACGAATCCCACGTCGTCGTCCGACAGCGTCCAGAGCGCCTGACACATCGCGTCGTAGTCGAACTCGTGGTCGATGGACGCCACCAACGCGTCGGGGTCGTCGTCCGCGTCGACGACGGAGAGGCCGGCGTCGGTCAGGATGTCGACCAGACCGGGCGCCCCGACGACGAACAGGTCGTCGTCGGGGCGTTCCTCGCGGAGGTACCGGGCCGTCACCGACCCGGCGGTGATCACTTCTTCCGGAGATACCTCCAGGCCGACGCCGGCGAATCGGTCGACGTACGCCTCGGGCGGTTTCGTCGGATTGTTCGAGACGAACACGCGCGTCACTCCGGCGGCCGCGAGGGCGTCCAACCCCTCTCGGGCGCCCGGAATCGGTTCGTCCCCGCGCACCACCGTGCCGTCCACGTCGAGGACGACGCCTCGGAAGTTCATCGCTCCCACTTGGGCGGCGCCCGGGTTTAATCGATGGGAAACTCCCATCTCGTCGGAGTCGCGACCTCCATGTGGTTCGGTAACAATTATGTGCGTCCGGGTAGATTATTAATTATGAATGTATTCGTGGCGCGGGCGGAGGAGGGAACGTCGACGGGACCGCACACGCCGGGAGCGCGGAGCCACTACGCCTTCGGCGCCGTCGGCCTCGGCATCGCGGTGCTGTCGGTGTTCCTCACCTACTCCGTGCTGGTCGGCATCGCGAGCCTCCTCCCCCTGCTCTCGACGACGGTGGTCACGTTCGTCGGCATCGTCACCTGGGTGGTAGTCTGGATAACGCTCGACGTCGCGCACGACAGGTACACCCGCAGGCGGCGCGCGGCCGCGAAGTGAGCGGCGGCGGCGGGAACGTCGGGTAGCGGCGCGTTCGCGCGCATAACCAAAGAACGATATGCTCGAACTTCCTGTTTCCGAACGTGACGAACACGCAGCTCTCGCTCGTTCAAATAGACAACTACGGTCCGTGGACCGTCACCCCGGAGCCGCGCCGAGAGATGGACCTCCAGACGCTCCAGTCGCGGCTGTTCGCGGACCTCGCGCAGTTCGTCGGGAGTCGGAACGGCTACGTCTTCTTCACCCGGTTCGACAACATGGTAGCCGTCACGAACGGCCTCGACGACGCGGACCACGAACTGCTGCAGGAGTCAATCGGGAACCGCTACCCGGTGACCATCAGCCTCGGAACCGGGGTCGACCCCTCGCCCATCGAGGCGCTCGAAGCGAGCACCGCCGGCCTCCAGACGGCCGGCAGCGCGCAGGACGGCGACCGCCGCGAGGTGCTCTCGGGGAGCACCCTCTCGGACGCCGAACGCACGGTCGAGGACCTTCAGATCGCCCACTTCGACGTGAACGACGCGACCGGCAAGTACACCGACCGGCTCAACGAGTTCGACTCGTTCATCCAGATCGAGCAGGGCTACGCGACGCTGATGCGCTACCTCCGCGAGGAGAACGGCGCGCTCTCCTTCTTCGTCGGCGGCGACAACATCATCTCCGTCTGTCCGGCCATGACCGAGGCGGACTACCACGACGCCATCCGCCACGTCGGCGAGGAGGCTGGCGTCGAACTCAAAGTGGGCGTCGGCACCGGGGCCACCGCGCACGACGCCGGGTTCGCGGCGAAGCACGCTCTCGAAGTCTGCCGCGAGGACGGCACCGACGTGGAGTTCGACCGCCCGCACGCCGAACTGGCCGACTGACCCCACTTTTATCCGAGCGCTGACCCCCGCTCCGCTCTACGCCCGTTCCCCGCCGAGTCGCGGGACCGAAACCGAGACGCGTCCGTCGTCCCCGACGACCACCGCGCAGTCGCAGACCTCGAAGCCGACCGACGTTCCCGGAATCGCTCCGAGCGTGGCGACCGCTTCGAGGTCGACCTCTCTCGACAGCGGCGGAAGATCCATCGGAGTCGACCCGAGCGCCGCGGCCACCCCTTCGACGACGGCCTCGACGAGCGACGCCTCGTCGGCGCGCCGGTCGAACCCGCCGATGGCTCCCTCGCCTGCATCCGCGCTCTCGACTCCGGTGTCTGTCATTGCCGTGGCGAGGTGCCGGGGAGGGATGACCCTTGAGCGTGTTCTCGTTCGGCGGGAATCAACCGCAGTCACTCTGTCTGACGGGAGAGCGCAGATGCTCACAGTGGTAAAGAGTTAAGATAGTAGTGGGGTCGGAGGGATTTGAACCCCCGATCGACTGATATCTCCGGTGTGCGCCTCGGAACTCCAGAGGGTCGTCAACGCGAACCGATGATCAGTCGGTCGCTCGGTATATCAGTCTGGAGTTTCGTCCCGGGCGCGTCGCCTCTGGAGTCAGTCGCCATGCCGGGCTTGGCCACGACCCCGCTGTCTGCGTCTTTCCGTATGGCGATTCCACGTAAAGGAATTTCGATTGGCGCGCGTCAGTCCCGGTCGGTTTCGGACCACTCGCATTCCTGACATTTGTACGCCGTCACGAACTCCGTCACGCTCGGCATGTACCCCACCGAGATGACGTTACTCCCGCAGTCGGGACACTCTCTGTCAGCGTCCTCGATAGGCTCGGCTTCGAGCGGTTTCTCCCCCTCGACGAGTTCTGCGAGTCGTTCGGGCGTTACCATCCGTCCTTCGACGACGCGGTTACTCATACCGGCCGGACGAACGGGACGGTGGTAAGTCCTCCGCGTGCGGACGGCTGTCGGGATGCGAGGAGTCGGGCGGGAAGAGAGCGACGACCCACGGCGAAAGCGAAGCCGAAGAGTCCGGCGTCGGCCGTCAGCTCAGAGCCACGGCGCGCGCGAGTCGCTGTCGCTTGGGTAGCCGTAGCCGGCGTCAGACGCGGTGTCGCCGGAGTCGTCGCGGGTCGGGTCCGGACGACCGTGGTCGCCGCCGTCGGCGACGGTGGCGGCGGAGGAGGGTGCGGCGGGCGCGTCCTCGGCGGCGGACGGGCCGTCGTCGTCCGTCCCCGTCGCCGACTCGTCGCTTCCCGCCGAGCGGTCGTAGGCGAACAGCGCCGTCACGGCGAGGACGCCCAGCGCGATGGGACGCTGCGTCGGGAGCACCCCGAGCACGTCCAGCGCCAGCATCCCGAGCGCGACGGAGCTTCCGAAGCGGAAGCGGTCGATGTCGACCGCGCCGCGGAGACGGGGGGCGAGCAGCGCGACGGCGAGCGCGAAGGCGATGCCCGTCCCGGCCGCCGCGACGGCGTGCGTGACGGTCGTCAGCATCTCCCCGTCGAGGTTCAGTATCAGCTGCGGGTTCGAGGGGTCGAAGCTCGCGACCAACCCGAGGCCGATGATGACGCTCGGGGACGGGAGCTTCTCGCCGATCTCCGAGGAGGCCGTCTTCGCTGCGACGGCGAGGATAACCAGTCCCGCGAAGCGGTGGAACACGTCGAAGTTCAACACCGTCTGCAGCGTCCTCGCGAACACCGCCTCCAACCCGGCGACGGGGAGCAGGACCGCGGCGAGGAGCAGTATCGAGGTGACCTGCTCGCGGCGGGTCCCCTCCATCTCCGCGAGGATAACCGCGACGGTGGCCGACCCGCCGAAGATGAGCAGTCCGGTCTGGAGGATGCCGACGGGAGTGCTCATCGCGCCCGCGATGACGAGCGCCGGGAAGATACCGTCGACGAGGGGCAGCGCCATGACCGTCGCGAGCAGGCGCGTCGCGCCGCCGACCTGCTGCTCCAAGCGGAGCGCGACGGGATGCTGTGAGACGCTCATCCGGCGCTAGCGGCCGTCACCATCGGCCAAGCGGCGATACGAACGCAAGCCAGTCGACCCGTCGTCGGTGGCCGCGAGTCCTCCGAGCGCCGTGAGGTCCGGGAAGGCCGATTTCCCGAATGTAAATGTCCGCCACATCGCCGCGAAATTGAAGAGGATGCCGGAGTCGAAGCTCGTCAGACCGGCGATACGCGGTGCAGCGGGACACTCGAAGTCCATGTCTACAAACAATCGTACTGAACTATTAAAATTTGTGTGAGACCGAGCGGCACGGGAATACGTTCCTCTCTTCCACGTACTTAAATGGACCTACGATTCGTCGGATATAGTCTTCTAAACCAACTATCTATCGGCACGACGTGGCGGTTCGGGTGATTCTTGCGAGAGGGGGGCCCGTTCGCTGGTGTCGGCCACCGCGAGTGCGCTTCGCGTCTCGATTTCGTCGACAGATATCCTCGAACGTGTGTATCTGACTCGGTAGAATGGCAATACACTGCATGCCCGTGCCGTCTCGCAACCCTTTTGTCGCAGGAGTCTGGACGATTTACATGGCGAACGACGTTCCGGACCGGGATTCATTCTCCGAGAAACTGCGCGTACCAGAGGCACTGACGTTCGACGACGTACTGCTCCGTCCGATGGAGAGTCGGGTCGAACCCGACGAGGCGGACGTGTCCACGAGCGTCTCGAAGAACGTCGAACTGAACCTTCCGGTGCTCTCGGCGGCGATGGACACCGTCACCGAGAGCGAAATGGCCATCGGGATGGCCCGCGAGGGCGGCCTCGGCGTCCTCCACCAGAACATGGACGTCGAGGCGATGGTGACGGAGATAGAGCGCGTGAAACGCGCCGACGAACTCGTCATCCGCCGCGAGAACGTCGTGACGGCCGAACCCTCCCAGACCATCCGCGAGGTGGACGAGATGATGGAGCGACAGGGCGTCTCCGGCGCCCCCGTCGTCGACGAGGACGACGAGGTACTCGGCATCATCTCCGGCACCGACATCCGCCCGTACCTCGAAGTCGGCGAGTCCGACGCCGTCCGCGAGGCGATGACGGACGAGGTCATCACGGCCGGCCGCGACCTGAACGCCCGCGACGCCCTCGAACTCATGTACGACCACAAGATAGAGCGCGTCCCCGTCGTCGACGAGGAGGGGTGCCTCGTCGGCCTGGTGACGATGCAGGGCATCCTCCAGCGACGCGAGCACGAGAACGCCGCCCGCGACGACGACGGCCGCCTCGTCTGCGGCGTCGCCGTCGGCCCGTTCGAGTCCGACCGCGCGGCCGCGGCCGACGAGGCCGGCGCCGACGTGCTGTTCATCGACTGCGCGCACGCGCACAATCTGAACGTCCTCGACAGCGCCCGCGAGATAAAGCAGTCCGTGGAGGCGGACGTCGTCGTCGGCAACGTCGGCACCCGCGAGGCCGCCGAGGCGGCCGTCGACTTCGCCGACGGCCTCAAAGTCGGCATCGGTCCCGGTTCCATCTGCACCACCCGCGTCGTCTCCGGCGCCGGGATGCCGCAGATAACGGCCGTCGCCGAAGTCGCGGACGTGGCCGCCCCCGAGGGCGTGCCGGTCATCGCCGACGGCGGCATCCGCTACTCCGGCGACGCCATCAAGGCCGTCGCCGCCGGCGCCGACGCCGTCATGCTCGGGTCGTACTTCGCCGGCACCGAGGAGGCGCCCGGCCGCGTCATCACGATGAACGGGAAGAAGTACAAGCAGTATCGAGGAATGGGTTCCGTCGGCGCGATGAAGTCCGGCGGCGGCGACCGCTACCTCAAGGACGCCGACGAGGACGAGGAGTTCGTTCCCGAGGGCGTCGAGGCGGCGACGCCGTACAAGGGAACCCTCGCCTCCGAACTCCACCAACTCGTCGGCGGCATGCGCTCGGGCATGGGCTACGTCGGCGCCGAGACGCTCCCCGGGTTCAAAGAGCGCGCCGAGTTCGTCCGCGTCTCCAGCGCCGGACAGACCGAGGGTCACCCGCACGACGTGATGATCACCGACGAGGCGCCGAACTACAGCCCGCAGAACGAGTAACGCTACACCAAACCGCTCTCGGCTCTCGGTTCTCGACTCCCGTCTTCAGTTCTCTCAGCTTCGACCACACCGGTGGTGTCTTCGTCACCGAACGGGCCGTTCGGACCGCGAGGGCAGCGTTCGTCCCTCCCAAGGGTTTACGCCGACCGTGTTACACCTCCTGTAGTGGTCTTCCGGAACAATGATGATTAATGCGGTTCAATCACGACGAAGCACATGAACTCCACGGAGTTGCGTGACGCCCTCGAAGACGCGGGGCTCTCGCAGTACCAAGCGGAGGCGTACAACACCCTCCTGCGGTTGGGAACCGCCAGCGCAACGGAGTTGGCCGACGCCTGCTCGGTCCCCACCGCGCGCATCTACGACGTGCTCAGGGACTTGGAGGCGAAGGGGTACATCGAGACGTACGAGCAGGACAGTCTCCACGCGCGGGCGTGTGACCCGGAAACCGTCCTCGAAGACCTGCGCGGCCGGGCGACGATGCTGGAGACGGCGGCCGACGAGATAGAGGACCGCTGGGAGGCTCCGGAGGTCGACCGGCACATGCTGAGTATCGTCAAGCGGTTCGACACGGTGCTCCAGCGCGCCGCGTCGTTCATCCGCGAGGCGGAGAACGAGGTGCAACTGTCGGCGACGCCCGAACAGTACGAGAAACTCCGACCCGCCCTCCAAGAGGCGCACCGGAGCGACGCCATCGTGAAGGTGTCGCTGCACACCGACCCCGACGCCGACCCGTCGGCGTTCGACGTCGCCGACTTCGAGGGCGTCGTCACCGAGGCCCGCCACCGGACGCTCCCGACGCCGTTCGTCCTCCTCGTCGACCGGACCGGGACCTGTTTCGCGCCGCACGCGAACTCGCTGAACCAGTACGGGGTGTTGGTCGACGACTACACGCTCACGTACGTCTTCCACTGGTACTTCCAGACCTGTCTGTGGGAGGTGTGGGACACCGTCTACGCCGAGGGGGACGACGACCCGCCGTTCGTCTTCGCCGACATCCGGCGGTGCGTCCGTACCATCGAACCCTACTTTTCGGAGGGCACGACCGTCCGCGCGTCGGTGGCGGGGTTCGACACCGAAACCGGCGAAGCCGTCGACCTGTCGGGTGAAATCGTCGAACTCCGCTACTCGGGCGCGGCGGAGACGGACGGAACGCCCGCCCTCTCGCAGTTGGCCGGACAGGTGTGTTTCACCCTCCGAACCGACGAGGGGTCCTACAGCGTCGGGGGATGGGGGGCCGTCCTCGAAGAGGTGGAGGCGACGCGCGTGACCATCACCGACGTGGCGAAGTGAGCGGCCTGCGCCCGCGTCTCACGCCGTGCGAACCTCGCCGAAACATATAAATCTGAGTAGTTACGAACTTCTGACTGAAGATACATGTGGACCGGAACCAACACGTTCACGTCAGACAGAATAAGGGGTATATTGATATACCCGCGCGTTTCATTCGGTGACGTGCGTGTTCCGGGAACACCACGGACATACAAATGAGTGCTGACCAGCCGCTCGTGCTCATCGTAGAAGATGAGCCGGACCTCGCCGACCTGTACGCAACGTGGCTCAGAGAGAACTGTCGTGTCCGCGTCGCCTACGGCGGTCACGAGGCGCTCGACCAACTCGACGGAGACGTCGACGTCGTCCTCCTCGACCGTCGCATGCCGGACCTCTCCGGGGACGAGGCCCTCGCGGAGATACGGAACCGCGGCTTCGAGTGCCGCGTGGCAATGGTGACGGCCGTCGAACCGGACTTCGACATCGTCGCCATGGGCTTCGACGACTACCTCGTCAAACCCGTCTCGAAGGAGGCCCTCGAGGAGACGGTGGACAACCTCCTCCTCAGGAACTCCTACAACGACGGCGTGCAGGAACTGTTCTCGCTCGCCTCGAAGAAGGCCCTCCTCGAATCGGAGAAGGAGGCGGCCACCTTGGAGGAGAACGACGAGTACCGCGAACTCGACGCGCGCCTCTCGGAACTCCGCGCGAACCTCGACGAGACGCTCCGCCAGTTCGACGAGGAACGCGACATCGCGGCCGTCTACCGCGACCTCGGCGACAACTCCGCCTTCGAGGACCTCGAAAGCGAGAACTGACGGACCCCGGTCGGCACTCTCTTCGCGGATTTCGGGACCTCTTCCTCCGAGTGACGACGTTCTTCCGCCGAGAACGGTCGTACAACGATTATATTCTCTCTGAACACGTCTCCGCGTTTATTCATAAAACTGAGAGTTTAAATTGAGTTAATTTCATATCAGAACTTCTCGAAAATATTCATTTAGCGCCGGGTCCACGAATCATACGTCATGTCCGACAATGACGCGAACGCTGTCGCACAGTACCTGACCGACCACCCCCGCATGATGGGCGTCCTGTTCACGGCGCTGCTGCTGCTGTCGCAGGCGGGCTCCGTCGCGGCGGGGAACCACGTCGGTATCTCGGGTCCGTAATCAGAACAGATCGAAACTTAGATCGTCGCTCCAGTAGAGCGAATCGTTGACAACGACTGGAATCGTTTCCATATCAAGGAACTCTTGTAACTCCGTTTCGGTGAGATAGAAGACATCCGCGATACCCGAAGAGAGATAGTACGGAACGTCTCCGGGCATAAACGGTTGAACCATCGAGCCCATGCCGAACTCCGCCGCGGGGTAGGTGTGAAATTCGACCTCGAACGAGTTGTCGGCCATTTTCTCGATTTCCACCGAGTTAGGAAAAGCCGCCTGAACCTGCGCAATCGGGTGTCCACCGTCACCGATCACGAGGTAATCGCTGCCGATGATGCTGTCTTTGCTCACTAAGTTGAGCGACGTCCGAATCGGAAACCCCCTGTTCAACAACCGCGCCAGCATCGACCCGACTTCGACGGCGTTACTGTTCACCACGTCGTCGAGCGTCACGATACCGGCGATGGCGCCCGCGTCGATGAGGTGCATCCCCTGCTCGTACGACCGGCAGGCGTTGAGCAGGAACGCGTCGGTGCCCACCTCCGAGAGCGTCGCGGCGTCCAGCGTCCCGTCGGAACAGTGGAAGCCGCCGTCGTCGATGTGACCGATGTAGTGGAAGAAGTCGGTCTCGCTCGCGAGCGCGTCGCGGAGTTCCTCCCGCGTCAACTCGTACTGCACCTGCACGTCGAACGGGAGCGCGTCGCGCGAGCCGTACACCGTCTCCACGTCCTCCCGTTCGTCCGCCATCTTCGGGTCGTTGCAGACGACGGTGATACCGATGTCGCCCTCCGTCGGCGACCGATACAGTCGGTTGCGGTACGCCTGCAGCGAGGCCTTGCTCGCGCCGACGGGAGTGCCCTCCCCGACCCACGCCTGTTCGAGCGAGTCGGTCTCCTCGGGCTGGACGTACGTCCGCTCCGGGAGCGGGGTCGTCCTGCTCGCGCTTCGGGTGAAGTCCTCACCCGAGGCGCCGCCGCCGGCGACGGGTGACGAGGACCGCAGGAAGGCGCCGACGGCCGCCGCCTGCGTCTCGGAACTCGCGGTCGGTTTCGCCCGCGGCGTCCGGACGACGGCGAGGTCGTTCGCCACGAACGGTAGCAGTTCGACGTTGTCGGCCGTCGGCGTCACGTGCGTCGTGAGCTTCCACTCCGGGATGTGGTCGGCGACGGCGTCGTACGGCACCCGCAGGTAGGCTTCGACCCGTTCGGCCAGCGACCGACCGTACAGGTCGGCGAAATCGAGGTCGACCCGCTCCTCGACCGCCCGGCGTTCGTGGAGGTCCACCTGGTAGTAGCCCTCGGTGCGGGTGAGGCAGTCGAGGAAGAACGTCTGCTTGAGGGCGCGTTCGACGGCCCGTTCGTAGCCCGCCGCCGTATCGAGGTCGTAGGTAAAACCGTTCTCCGTCCGAAGCCGCGGCGTCTCCCCCTCGACGACGGTGGCGCCGAGGTAGTACGCCAGCGGCGCCGCCACGTACACGTGTCGGTACGTCGCCGGGAGTTCCAGCGTGACGCCCGTCTCGGGCGCGGTCATGGTCGGCGGCGCGCGGAACGCGTCCCCGCGTTCGATGAGGGGCGGATGCCCCCGGAGCGTCGGGTACGAGCGTTCGGGCGAGGTGGTCTTCAGCGCCGACCCGAGCAGCGACACCGCTCGCATCATCGACCGCGGGTCGTCGGGGGTCGTGATGGTCGCCGCGGGGCGCTCGTGGTGCGAGCGCGCGCCGACGAGTACCTCCGCCTCCTCGCCGAACGAGAGCGTCGTCCGCTCGGCGTCGGAACTGATAGTTAGGGGCGCGGTGACTCGGACGTACGTCTTGACCGGCGCGAACAGCTCCAAACTGTACGTCGCGCGGGGGAACGACTCCGAGGCGTAGTGTTCGGTCTGACCGAGCATCCGCCCCTCGTCGTCGCGGACGCAGACCGAGACGACCGACCCGAGGTCGAGCCTGTCGGTGCGGAAGCGCACGGCGGCGTCGGCCGGAAACCAGAACGCGTCCGGGTCGGCCGGTTCGGGGGCGAGCACCGACGGCGTCGACAGCGCGAACTGGTGACGCTCTATCGGGTCGGTGACGAGTATCCCGTCGCCGCCGGGGACCGGTTCGAGCGAGAGTTCCAAGTGGGTCCCGGGGGTCTCTCCCGACCGACCCTCTGGATTCTCGAACCGTTCCATCATCTTCTCTGTCATCGTTTTAGAGTAAAAGCGTGTTGGTCGGTCACACTCGGCGCACCGAACCCCGCGGTCATTCGAGAACGAGCCAGTCCGACGAGAGGTTGCGGTCGCGGAAGTGCCAGCGCTGGCACAACTGGGTTCCGTCGAGGCGGAGTTCGACCGTCGCGTCGAACAGCGGTTCGAGCACGCGGACCGCCTCGTCGTCCCGCTCGCGCGGGAGCCAGAAGTGCGCCATCCCGTCGACGGCGCGGACGTGGTTCGCGAGGACGTGCGCGAACCGGAAGCCGGTTTCGAGGTCGTACTCGGCGACGAGGGTCGGCAGACAGTCGAAGGCGACCCGGAGTTCGGCCGGCGCCAGTCCGCCGGCGATGGCGTCGAACTGCTCGACCGTTTTGGTCACCTCCGCGCCCAATTCGGTCACGCCGCCGTCGACGCAGTGGGCGATGGGGTCGCCTGCGGCGTCGGCGTCGCTGTCGGCGTTCGATTCGGGCTCCGAGTTCGAATCCGAATTCGGCGCCCCCGGTTCCATCGGCGAGACGGTCGACCCCGGTCCGTTCGACGCGGCCGCGGACCCCCGCGACGGGGCGGCGAACTGGACGATGCGGGTCCACTCGGGCGTCCGGCGCTCGACGGTTTCCAGCCGCGAGTCCCGTCCGTCGTCGGTCGCGTTCGTCACGAGGAGCCGACGTCTGGGCGCCGCGTCACCGTCGCCGAGCATCCGCACGGATACCTTCCGGTAGACGTCCGCTGGCACCGAACCGACGACCAGAAGCGCGCTTCCGCGCTGCTTCAGTCCGTCGAGCGCAGCGGCGAGTCCCGGCGCATCTCCGGGAGCGCCGCCGGCTCCACCTCCCTGATCCATTCGTCTTGACCCACGCAACCGCGACAAATAATACTTTGTGTATTTGATGAGTCTCTGAACGCGAGTGTCTCTCCGTGCGTGTCACCCGCACGGGGCGGGAACGCCGGTCAGGCCGTGAGAACGGTCACCGGTCCCTCGAAGTCGAGGATGACCCGCTGAGTCGCGTCGCCGAACAGCGCCTTTCCGGTCGGCGAGCGCTGCCGTCCGGCGAAGAAGACGTGGTCGCAGTCGTACTCCTCGGCGGCGTCGAGAACCGCGTCGGCTTTGTCTCCGACCGCGCTGGTGACCTCGTACTCGACGTCGAACGAGGCGAGTATCTCCCGACCCAAGTCGCGCGCGAACTCCTCCGCGCCCGCCCGGGCCTCTCCCGGCGTGTACTTCGTCGAGGCGTTCGAGAGCGATTCCATGGCTTTCCGGCGAGCGCTGTACTCCTCGTCCGTGGTCGCGTGGACGAGAACCAGTTCGGCGTCGACGCCTTCGGCGAGGCTTCCGGCCTCCCGGAGTAGGTCCTTCGATGCGTCGGTCGGTTCGACGACGGCGAGTGCTCGGTTCACGTTCGTCCGTTCACGTCGAGAGTGATAAACGCGGGGTCGTTTCGGGCCGCTCACTCGGCGGGTAATTAAACTCATCATCGAAATATAAAATAAAATACGAAAATTATTGCTACATATTTTGTAATGGAAAATATTTTCAACGAACGTGGGTGATACCCGGTGTCTCTATGGTAGTCGAATTCGCTCATAGCCCGCTTCTGACGTTCGTCGTCGGGCTCGTCGTGGTCGTATTGCTGCTCGTCGTCTGGGACCTCCCGGCGTTCGTCGGGCTGACCATCGCCGCGTTCACGGTCGGACTCGTCAACGCCGCGTTCGTTCCGGACTTCGGACTGGCCGACGCCGCTACGAGAACGGCCACAGCGTTCGGGAACGGGATGGCGGGCATCGGTATACCCATCCTGATGGCCGCCGTCATCGGCAAGGCGATGCTGGAGGCCGGGTCCGCACAGCGAATCGTGCGGGGCTTTCAGTCGGCCCTCGGCAAGGACAACTCCGACATCGCGCTGTGGGGAAGCAGTACCGTGCTCGCCATCCCCGTCTTCTTCGACAGCGTGTTCTACCTGCTCGCGCCGCTGGCCCGGTCGATGCGGGCGCGCCGCGGGAAGGACTACGCGCTGTACATCGTCGCCGTCGGCGCCGGCGGAGCGACGGCCCACGTGTTCATCCCCCCGACGCCCGGTCCGCTGGCCGTCGCCAGCGAAATCGGCGTGAACCTCGGGATGACCATCGCCGTCGGCGTCGCCGTCGCCCTCCCGGCGGCGACGATGGCCGGACTCGTCTACGGTCGCTGGATAAACAACCGAATCGACATCCCGCTCCGCGATGCGATGGGAACCTCGACTGAGGAGTTGATGGAGCGCGCGAACCGTTCCTCCGAGAACATCCCGGGCGTCTTCGAGTCGGCGCTTCCCATCCTCCTCGCCGTCGTCCTCGTCGCCTCGTACACCGTCGTCGACACGCTCCAGTCCACGTACCCGGTGCTCCAGAGCATCAGGCCTATCGTGGCGTTCATCGGCGACAAGAACGTGGCGCTGACCATCGCGGCCATCGCGGCGGCGCTGACGTACCTCCGCTGGTCCGAACTGACGCGCTCGCAGTGGGAGGACGAACTCACCGAGGCGCTGAAGAGCGGCGGGAACATCGCGGCCATCACGGCGATGGGCGGCGCGTTCGGCGCGCTGTTGGCCGCCTCGGGCATCGGCTCGTACATCGCCGGCAGCCTGGAAGGTATCGGTATCCCGCTCATCGTGACCGCGTGGCTCATCGCCGCCATCGTCCGCATCGCGCAGGGCTCCGCGACGGCCGCGATGCTCACCACCGCGGGCATCATGGCGCCGCTGACCGGCCAACTCGCCGTGCACCCGGCGTACCTCGTCATGGCCATCGGCGCGGGCGGAAACATCTGCTCGTGGTACAACGACTCGGGATTCTGGCTCGTCAAGGAGATCGGCGGCCTCACGCAGGCGGAGACGCTGAAGACGTGGACCGTCCTCACGACCATCATCTCCATTACCGGTATCGTCGCGGTGCTCGCCTACTCGTCGGTGCTCCCCCTCGCGTAGGCGGCCGACCGCTCATTTTTGTGGACGCGCCGCCCACTCGGGCGTATGGCTCCCGTCCGCCGTCTCGTGTTGGACGTGCTGAAACCGCACGACCCCCCGTTGGTCGAGTTCACGGAACGGGTCGCCGACCTCGACGCCGTCGAGGGGGCGACGTCGTCGCTCGTCGAACTCGACCGCGAGGTGCAGAACGCCAAACTCACCGTCGAGGGGTCGGCGCTCGACCTGCCGACGCTCGAAGACCGCGTCGAGTCGCTCGGCGGCACGGTCCACTCCGTCGACCAAGTGTCCTGCGGTGACCGCGTCGTCGAGGACCGCGAGACCCCGCAGGACTGACCGTGGCGTCCATCGGAGCGGAACTGCGGCGCCTCCTCGGCCGGGGGGACGTGCTGTCCATCGCGCGCCGCTACTTCGTCTCGAACGGCTTCGACGGCACGCTCACCTGTATCGGCGTCGTCGTCGGCGCCGTCCTCTCGGGCGTCCCCGACGGTCTCACCGTCGTCAAGATAGGCGCCGGGGCGGCCGTGGGGCTCTGTACGTCCGCGGTCTGGAGCGTCTGGGAGATAGAGCGGGCCGAGACGAGGGCGGACATCAGGCGCATCGAGCGCGCGATGCTCACCGACCTCGACGACACCCGCGTCGAACGGGAGCGACGCGGCGCCCGCCTCCTCCACGCCGTCGCCTCGGGGCTCGGCCCCCTCATCGGCGTCCTCGTTCCGCTGAGCCCGTTCGTCCTCGAAGGCTCGCTCCTCGCCATGCGGGAGGCTGCGCTCGTCTCCATCGCCCTCGGCGTCGGCGTCCTCTGCGCGTTCGGCGCGTACATGGGCTCTATCTCCGGGCAGCGCTGGTACGTCGCCGCCGCCCGGATGGGCCTCGCCGGCCTCGTCGTCGCCGGCATCAACTACTTCCTGCCGTGACCCCGGTCGGACGCTCCCGGCGACCGACGCCGCTCACCAGCGCACGTCGTCGCCGACGGCGACCCGCCCCGACTCGACGATTCGGGCGTCGAGGCCGCCGCGGTGTCTGAGCGCCTCCACCGCGTCGTCCTCCCCCGAGAGCGACCGCATGTGCCCGCAGGGTTCACAGAGGCCGGTCCCCTCGAAGACGGCCTCGCCGACGCGGAACCGCACGCCGACGAGGTGGTTCAGCGCGACGCCCCGTGTCGTGATGTTTCGGCGATGTCCTCCGGACTCGAACTCGACGCCGTAGTCCGACTCGGCGGCCTCCAGCGCCTCGGCCTCGATGAGCGTCACGTCGCTCGGTTCGAGGTTCGGGTTCTCGTTGTAGACGCCCTCCCCCTCGTAGTATCTGTCTCCGGTTATCCCGCGGCCGGCGACGGCCTCGACGGACTCGCGGGGTTCGGCCTCGCCGCTCGCCGCCGGGACGACGTGGATGCGGTCGACGGTGCCGGTACGCGCCCCGAACTCGGCGTCCTCGCTCGTGCGACTCATGAGTGCAGGTGTGGGAGGCCGCTCCGAGCGCATAAGTGCGCCGTCGGCTCAGACCGATAGTTCGGCGTCGGTAGAATCGGTATCGCGACGGGCGGTTTAGCGGGCTACTCCCGCAGGAACGACTCGATGCGGTTCAGCGCCGCCTTCAACTCGTTCATCCCCGTCGCGTAGGAGACGCGGAGGTGCCCCTCGCCGCTCTCGCCGAAGACGCGGCCGGGGACGAGAGCGACCTGCTCCTCTTGGAGGAGCGCTTCGGCGAACGCCTCGTCGTCCTCCCACCCGGGCGGGCACTTCGGGAAGACGTAGAAGGCGCCCTTCGCCTCGAAGCAGTCCATCCCGAGTTCGTTGAACCGCGAGATGACGAACCGGCGCCGCCGGTCGTAGGCGCGACGCATCTCCTCGACGGCGTCGTCGCACGCCTCGATGGCCTCGATGGCGGCGTACTGCGCCGTCGTCGGCGCCGACAGCATCGTGTACTGGTGGATGCGGTTCATCGCGCCGACGACGTCCGAGGGACCGAGCGCGTAGCCGAGGCGGAACCCCGTCATCGCGTAGGCCTTCGAGAAGCCGTTGAACACGACGGTTCGCTCGCGCATCCCCGGTAGCGTGGCGATGGAGGTGTGCTCGTCCTCGTATCTGAGCGCCGCGTATATCTCGTCCGAAAGGACGAACAGGTCGTGTTCCTCGACGAACTCCGCCACCTCGGCGAGGCCGCCCTCGGACATCACCGCGCCCGTCGGGTTGTTCGGGTAGCAGAGCACGAGGGCCTCGGCGTCGGCCGCGCCCGCGCGTTCGAGGTCCTCGTACCGGAGGGCGAACTCCTCTTCGGCGCGCGTCCGCACGGGTAGGGGTTCCCCGCCGGCGAACGACACCGTGGGCGTGTAGGAGATGTAGGAGGGTTCCGGCACCGCGACGGCGTCGCCGGGGTCGACGAGGGCGCGCATCGCCAGGTCGACGGCCTCGCTCGCGCCCGCGGTGACGAGCACCTCCTCGTCCGGGTCGTAGTGCTGGTCGTAGCGCTCGACCCGGTCGGCGATGGCCTCCCGTAGGTCGCGGCGCCCGCGGTTCGACGTGTAGGAGGTCCGACCCCGCTCTAAGGAGTCGATGGCGGCGGTCCGGGCGGCCCACGGCGCGGAGAAGTCGGGTTCGCCGACGCCGAGGGAGATGACGTCGTCCATCTCCTCGGCCACCTCGAAGAAGCGCCGGATACCCGACGGCGGCGTCTCCCGCGCGCGCGTCGAGAGGTGGCGGTTCATGGCGAGAACGTGAGGCGGTCGTCCTCGTCCGTATCGCCCATCTCGATGCCGCGTTCCTTGTACGTCTCCATGACGAAGTGCGTCACCGTCTGGGTCACCTCCGGGATGGGAGCGATGCGCTCGGAGACGAACTGGGAGACGTCGTGCATCGACTTGCCCTCCACGTCGACGGCGAAGTCGAAGTCCCCGGAGACTAATCGGAGCGAGGACACCTCGGGGAACTTGGCGATGCGGCGGGCTATCTCCTCGTACCCCGTCTCGCGGTCGAGTTCCACGTTGAGTTCCAACTGCGCCTGCACGTGTTCTTCGTCCACGCGGTCCCAGTCCACGACGGCCTGGTACCCGCGGACGACGCCCTCCTCCTCCAACTCCGCGATGAGCGTTTCGACCGCTGCCGCGTCGAGTCCAGTCTGCCGGGCGATGTCTTCTGGGCTCTCGCGAGCGTCTCGCAGCAACAGGTCGAGCAGTTCCCGCTTGTCGTCCATACTACGGGGTTGCGGTCCCCCGTGAAATGGTTTGCTCACGGCGCAAGCTTGGGGCCGAGGACGAGCTAAACTGAATACTGCGATACGAAAACGGATGTCGCGGCCGTGCGGCTCCGGGGCGGTGGCACCGCTCCGGGGCGGTGGCACTGACCCGTCGAAACCGCGGGGCTGACAACCGTATTCCGGACGCGGACGCTGGTGGGACTTTTCGTCCTCGGTTCAATCCATCGGGTGACGGACGAGCCGGCCGTGCTCGACTTTCATGCAGTGGTCCTGGACGACGTCCAATCCAGCCGTCTCCGCCGTTCGTGCGGCGTCGTCGTTCCGTATGCCCTGTTGCATCCAGATCGCCCGCACGTCGCCGCGAGTCACCGCCTGCTCGACGATTTCCGGAACCTCCTCGCTGGGCCGAAATATCTCGACGATGTCGACCGGCTCGGTAACGTCGGCCAGGGAATCGTAGGCTTGCTCACCGAGTATCTCGTTCGCCGTCGGATTGACCGGGGTGATTTCGTAGCCGTGACGCTGTAGATAGGCCGGTACGATGTGGGCCGCCTTCTCGTACGACGTCGACGCGCCGATGACCGCAACACGCTGGTAGCCTAGAATCCGCCGGAGGTTGTCGTCGTCTTCGATCGGCATACGCGAACTACTGGCGGCCGGAAAATCAGCGTATCGCCGGCGGGTGTTCGCACTCGTGCGGGTCGGAGGGCGGCCGTCCTACCTTTTACTGAACGGAATCCGTAGTGTGACGCAGCTATGCTCTACGATCGCGTCGCGAGTCTCGATCTCGAAATAGAGGGGTACGACCTCGAACGGCACGAACGGGAGACCTCCAGCGGCTTCACCCGAGCGACCACCGTCGTCTCGTTGCGCGGCGATGGCGAAACCGGACGGGGAGAAGACGTCACGTACGATAACGACGCTCACGACGTTCTTCGGGACTCCTCGGAGGAGTTCTCCCTTTCCGGAGAGTACACCGTCGACGAGTTCTCCGAACGACTCTCCGAGATCGACCTCTTTCTCGGAGACGAGCCGAATCAGACGATCTTCCGAAACTACCGGCGGTGGGCGCTCGAAAGCGCCGCACTGGACCTCGCGTTGAAACAGGCCGATACGAACCTCGCCGACCGACTCGAACGCGAGTACGACCCGGTTCGGTTCGTCGTGAGTACGCGTCTGGAGGACCCACCGACCGGCGACCGCGTCCTCGATTGGCTCGAGCGAAATCCCGAGTTAGAGTTCAAACTCGACCCGACGTCGGACTGGACCGACGACGTCGTCAACCGATTGGCCGGCACCGACGCCGTCCTGACGCTCGACCTGAAAGGACAGTACCACGGAACGACCGTCGACCAGCCGGCCGATCCGGCACTCTACGAACGGGTCATCGAGGGCTTCCCGGACGCGCTCATCGAGGATCCGGAGTTGAACGAGGAGACTCGGCCGCTGTTCGAGGGGCAGGAGCGCCGCGTGACCTGGGACTACCCCATCCGCAGCGTCGAGACGGTCCGAGAACTCCCCTGGGAACCCGAGTGGCTCAACATCAAGCCGTCGCGGTTCGGGTCGGTGCGGTCGCTGCTGGATACGGTTGACTACTGTCAGGACCACGAGATTCGGATGTTCGGCGGCGGTCAGTTCGAACTCGATATCGGCCGCGAACACATCCACGCGATCGCATCGCTGTTCTACCCGGACGCGCCGAACGACGTCGCTCCGAAAGCGTACAACGACCCGAATCCGAGCGGTAGTCTTCCGTCGAGTCCGCTTTCGCCGCCGCCCGCTCCCCGGGGGTTCGAGTGGGGGTGAGATAGAAGAGAGAAACGAGGGAAATGGAACCATCGGGTTCCACTCCTCACAACCGCCGTTCCGCCTCGGGGGCGTCTCCGAACGTCCGTAGCGGTGGTTCTCTGCGAGGACCGCGGGTCGCCGACCGTACACGTCGGCGTCTCAACCGTTCCGCCGCCGGCCGACCGAAGCGAACCCCTCTCACCGACTGAACACCCGCTACGTTCAGCGTACCGGTCCTATCGGTATCGGGACACTCGAACGGAGCTCGTTTATCCCCAACCCGTACGGCGATGCGAGGCTCTCTCGGCGGAAACTGTCAACGCTGCGGACCGCCCGACGCGTGTCGAAAAAGTATTTCGGGCGGAGCGCTCCCGACCACACGTGATACGAAAGAGCGCGGCGCGCGGCCGTCCGCGGTCCGGGAACCCGCCGGACCCGGCCGAGGCGCCGCCGTCCCCTCCGATTCGACCGTCGGACCAGCGAGGTAGCCCGACGGCCGTGACGCATATGAGTGTCGACCGCAGTCTGTACGCACATGGTCTCTAAGCGGGCCGTCCGCGCACTCTTCGTCGCGGTCCTCTGTCTGTCCACCGCCGGAGTCGCATACGGATACGCCGCCGGGTCGTCGGGCAGCACCTTCGAGAGTCACATCTCGGGAGGGACCGTCGACGGGAGCGAGCAGGTAGTCCCGCCGCGGGACGGTATCACCGTGGTCGCCACCGACTCGAACTCCTGGCGCGGCCGGGCCAGCGAGGGACCGCGGGCGAGAGCGGAACTCGTCGCGTTCGCGCCGAACGGGACGACGATGTACTACAACGACACCCACACGCGCTACTGGGACGTCGACCCCGTGCCGGGGACCGAGGCGACGGTCGAATACATGTACGCCGACCACCTCGAACCCGGCGAGTGTCCCACCGAGTGGAACCTCTCGAAGCGAGGGGTGAGCCAGGAGAAGTGGGACCGCTATCAGGCCGGGCGCTCCTCGGACGCCTGCACGCGGAACGGGTTCGAGCGCGTCAACCTCTCCACCGGCGAGACGACCGAGGTGTGGGACCGCGTGACGCCGGGTAAGGAGGCGACGCGCTACCACGACGCCGACCGACTGAACGAGACGCACCTCGTCGTCGCGGACATCTACCTCGACCGCGTGTTCGTCGTGGACACGCGCGACGGGCAGACCGAGTGGACCTGGAACGCCAGCGAGTCGTTCGACCCCGACAGCGGCGACGACTCCCCGGGCGACTGGACCCACATCAACGACGTGGAGATACTCGACGACGGCCGAATCATGGTCAGCGCGCGGAACCAGGACCGCGTCGTCTTCGTCGACGAGAACGGTCTGGACGAGAACTGGACGCTCGGCGCCGAGGACGACACGAGCATCCTCTACGAGCAGCACAACCCCGACTTCATCCCCGCCGAACGCGGCGGGCCGGCGGTGCTGGTGGCCGACTCGGAGAACAACCGCGTGATCGAATATCAGCGGACCAACGGCACGTGGGAGCAGTCGTGGCACTGGCGCGACGGCCGCATGCAGTGGCCGCGCGACGCCGACCGACTGCCGAACGGTCACACCCTCATCAGCGACTCGAACGCCAACCGCGTCTTCGAGGTGAACGAGGACGGCGAAATCGTCTGGCGCGTCGACATCGCCTTCCCCTACGAGTCCGAGCGACTGGGGACGGGCGACGAGAGCGCCGGCGGCCCGAGCGCGGCGTCGGGCGACCTCCAGTCGAAGGACCCGAGCCTCGCCGATCAGGCCTCGATCCTCGTCAAACAGATCGTTCCCGGGCGGTACCTGAACGGGCTGATGTACATCACGCCGGTCTGGATGGGCCTGCCGGAGATACTGGCGACGCTGCTCGCCGTCGGGACCCTGTTCGCCTGGGGCGGGGCCGAGGCGACGTGGCGGTGGCGGGGTGGTGCGCGACGCGAGTAGCCTCGGATAGCGGGAACTGAGGACGACCGACAGCGACTGCGGCCGGAGACAACGCATAACGGACGGCGGCACGATACGATGACAACGACGATGACCGAACGAGAACGACGATGACGGGCGGCGACGGAGACGGAGGCGCGGGCGGACGCGGCGGCGAACACTGGAGCACGCAATGACACGGAACACGCGACGGAGGTTTCTCCGATGGTGCGCGGCGAGTGGTATAGCCGGCCTCGCGGGTTGTTCGTCCCTCGGGTTCGACGGCCCGGAGGGGGACGACAACTCCGTGACCGAACTGAGCGACCAGGTGGAGACGGCGACGGCGACCGACGGGGACTCGGCGACCCCCCCGGAGACGGCCACGCGGGACGTTACGGTCGCCCCCGATACCGACGCCCCCGTCGACGTTCGCGGGGCCATCTACATCCCCGCTCGGGCGTTCAACTTCTACCAGATGTGGCGGGACTACGACCACGAGATAATCGACCGCGACCTCGGGTACGCCGAGCAGGTGAACCTCAACGCGATTCGGACGTGGGGGAGTTACGAACTCTGGCAGGAGGACCCCGAGGGGTTCTTCGAGTCGTTCGAGGACTTCGTCTCGACGGCCGACGACCACGACATCCGGGTCCTCATCGGTCTCTTCGAGGGCATCGGTAACCAGCCGACGCGGCAGAACCTCGAGGACGAAAATCTGATGACCGCCACCGGCGTCGCCTCGCCGTCGAATCAGGTCCTGAACAACCGGGACCGCTGGGAGGACACCCGCGAGTTCACCCGGCAGTTCATGGACCGCTACGCCGACGACGACCGGTTGCTGGCCATCGAGGTGATGAACGAACCCGGGTGGAACTCTCGCCGGGTGACGTTCTCGAGGGAGATGTACCGGACGATGTGGGAGATGCGCGGGTCCGTCCCGCTGACCATCGGGTCGACCAGCATGGCGAAGAACGCGAAGTACGCCGACTGGAACCTCGACCTGTTCCAGTTCCACTACAACTTCCCCACGAGTCAGGCGGAGTTCCGCGACGCCCTCCGGCAGGTGGTGACGCTCGACGAGAACATGGACGAACCGGTGATGCTCACCGAGTGGCAGCGCGTGCGCTCGGGAGCGGGGTTCCACACGGCGCCGCCGCGCGAGCAGCGCACGCCGGACTACGCCTCGATGGCGCCGATAATCACCGAGATGGGCGTCGGCAACTTCTTCTGGTCGCTGATGATCCAGCCCGCGTACTTCTCCTCGCAGCGCGAGGTCGGCATCCTCAACGGCCTGTTCCACGAGGACGGCGCGGTCTGGAGCCTCGAAGACGCCCGGGCCATCAAAGCGATGTCCGGCGAGGACTCCGTCGAGGAGTTGGAGGAACGACAGCTCTGGCCGCAGTGGACCGAACCGATAAAGCAGGAGGTGTACGGCGAGTCCGTCGGCACCGAGACGCCCGACGAGACGGAAACCGAGGCCGAGAACGCGACGGAGGACGAGACGCTCGGAAACGAGTCCCAGTCCGAGTCAGAGCCCACCGAATCGCCCGAACCGTAACCGCCCCGCCGCTCTCTGTCTCCGTTCTGCGTCCAGTCCGCTGTCCCTTCGTCGCTCGGAATCCGAACGGAGGGACGTCGAAAAATCGCGTTCGCGTACGGCGCTCGGCGTTCAGCGCGCCGTTCGCCTCAGTAGTCCTCTTCGGTCGGCGTGGGTGTCGGCGTGGGCGTCGCGGTGGGAGTCGCCGTCGGCGTCTCCACCGACTCGTCACCCTCGTCCGTTCCGTTCTCGACGACGTGGTCGCCGGCGTAGTTGCTGGCGTAGCGGATGTTCGAGAGTTCCGTGTCGGTGGTGTCGTTCTCGTAGATGCCGAGGAGGTTGTTGACGACCATGGCGTCGACCACCCGCACGTCCTCGGAGTGCTCGATGGACATCCCGTAGGCGCTGGCGCGGAGGGCCGACCCGCGGACGGCGCCGTTCTCGACGTGCCGGAAGTAGACGGCGCGGTTCCAGTCGGTGAAGGTGACGTTCGACACCGTCACGTTCTCGACGGGGTCCGACTCGGTCCCGGCGACTTCGACGCCCGTCGTGTCGCTGTTGCCGAGGGCGTCGACGCGGTGGCCGTTACCCTGAATGTGCACGTCGTCGCTCTCGACGACGATGCAGGACTGGGAGGCGTAGGTGAAGCCGTCGCCGCTCCCGCCGTTCGTGATGTCGGAGGTCAGTACGTAGCGTCCCGGTTCCGAGATGACGCCGCAGTTGTCTATCTCCCGTACGGGTTCCGATTGGCTCGACGCCGTCGTTCCGAACGCCGCCGGCGTGAGGAGGAGGACGGCGACGACCACGACGAGACCGGTCGAAGTGCGAGTCACGTTGTTCGACCATTTCCGGAGAGGGTGTTATATTCGTCGGCCGACGGCTGAAATGTTGTCTTGATTGACGTGTCGGATGAATGTTATAGATGGCGTCCGCGATTCCGCGCGTCCCTCGGTCAACGAAAGCCTCACTCGAACGACGCGAGCCTCGTCTGCCGGTTCGCCGCCTCCCCGTCGAGCAGTCGGCGCTTCAGTTCGACGCCGCCCTCGGCCGAGAAGCCGACGAGTCGGCCGTCCGCGCCGACGACGCGGTGGCAGGGGACGACCAGCGGAACGGGGTTCCGCCCGCACGCCTGCCCGACGGCGACCGGACTCGTGTCCAACTCGGCCGCGAGTTCGCCGTACGTCCGCGTCTCGCCGTAGGGAATCGCGCGCATCGCCCGCATCACGCGGCCGGTGAACGTGTCGGGGTAGGCCACCTCGACGTCGAACGCCGTCCGGTCGCCGCGCTCGTACTCCCGCGCCTGTTCACGGACCGCGTCCGGGTCCGCGTCGAGGTACGACTCGTCCAGTTCCAGCGTCGCCCCGTGAATCTCCGCGCGCATGCGCGCCACTACGCCGCGCGGGGTGATAACTCCGGGCGTCGTCGCCCGCGGCCGAACTCCCCTCACTCCCCGCCGTCCCCGAACGTCCACCGCGTCGCGTCCGCCGGGTAGTCGGCCCACGCCAGCACCCGCGTCGGCCGAATCGAGAACACGGGCGTCCCGTGGCGGAGTCCGTACTTCGCCTCGTAGGCGTCGTCGATGCGCTCCAGTCGCCGCGGGTCGGCGTCCCCGTCCAGTCGCTCCGCGACGCCGTCGAGAATCACCACCTCCTCGCCGCTCTCCCGGTGGACGACCACGCGCGGGTCGCGCGAGGCGTTCCGCACCCACCGCGTCCCCGCGCCGCCGCCGCAGTGCAGTCGGCCGTCGACCCAGACGCCCCAGACGGGGCGGGCGTGCGGTCGCCCGTCCGGGAGCGTCGTCGACACCCAGAACGTCCGGTCGGCGGCCAGTCGCTCGGTCACGAACGACCACGGGAGCACCCCTTCCTCGGAGTCGGGGATACCGTAGCTCTCCTCGGTCTCCGGTCTGTCGCGGCGGGCGTCGGGTGCGTCGTCGACCATGTCATACCGGAGGCGCCCGACGACGATGAACGTCGCGCGCGGGCCGAACCGACGGTCCGACGCGACGTTACGCGTCCGCCTCGTCCCCACCCTCGGGTCCGGCGCCGAACCGGTCCGTCTCGGTGCCGCAGGCCGCACAGGAGAGCACGTACACCGGCCGGCCGTCCGACTCGACAGACTCGTACGTCCGGTCGGTCACCGCGCCGCAGGCGGGACACTCCTCCTCGATGACCGCGCCGTCGCCGTCCTTCGGCGCCCCGACGGCGACGACCTCTGCAACCTCCTCGCCGTCGTTGCGCGCGCGGTTCTTTTCGCCGGGTTCGACGAAGATGGCGTCGCCCGCCGCCGCGCGGACCGGCCCGTCCTCGGTGTCGACGACTATCTCGCCGGAGACGACGTAGAACAGTTCCTCGTGCTCGGGGTGGGAGTGGTAGCCCCACGGCACCCGCTCGCCGGGCCGCACCTCGTAGACGTTGAACCCGAACGCCGACGCGCCCACCGCCTCGTCGACCTCCTTCTTGCGACTCGTCGGGTTCGGCGCGTCGGGCAGGTCCGGCGCTGAGACTCGCTTCACCATGTCGTCCCTTCGGGCGGTCGGGCGATAAGTTCGGTGCCGGCGCGCCGTTCGGTGGTCGACTCGTCACCGTCCCGGGGGTTTCGTGCGCCGCAGTGACATTGGAAAAGACCCATTAGGGGTGCGAACGCCTTCTCTGTCGATGGCCCTCTCCGACGCCTTTCTCACTCCGCTCGGGTTCGCCGCCCTGTTGGCGGCGGTTCCGATACTCATCCTGTATCTCGTCCGGCCGGACCCGAGGCGCGTCCGACTGCCGACGTACCGGTTTCTCTCGGAGGACCGCCGCGACGTCACCTCCCACCCGCTCTTCGAACGGCTCAAGCGCAGCACGCTGTTGCTCCTCCAACTGCTCGCCATCCTGCTGTTCGCGACGGCGCTGGCGTCGCCGTACGTCCCCGTCTCGGAGTCATCGACGGTCGAGGAGACGGTGCTCGTCGTCGACACCAGCGCCAGCATGACCGTCGAGTCGGGCGGGCAGACGCGGTTCGCCCGCGCGGTCGGTAGCGCGGACGGAGCCGTCACCGGCACCACCTCGGTCGTCCTCAGCGGGTCGGACCCGACCGTCGCCCTCCGGAGCGGCGGCCCCGACGAGGCGCGGTCGGTCCTGTCTGAACTCTCGGCCACGACGGCTCCGGGCGACCTCCGCTCGGCCGTCTCGACGGCGGCGTCCATCGCGGGCGACGGCTCCCGCATCGTCGTCGTGAGCGACTTCGCCGACGAGAGCGCGTGGGAGGACGCCGTCCGCGTCGCCCGCGCCCGCGGCCTGTCGGTCGAACTCCGGCAGTTCGCCGACGGCGGCGCGAGCAACGTCGGCATCGTCGAGCGGTCGTTCTCCGGCGACGAGGTGACGCTGTCGCTGAAGAACTACGGCGAGGAGTCGGTCACGCGGTCGGTGTCGCTCGGCGGCCGGGAGCAGTCGCTGTCGCTCGGACCGGGCGACGTGCGCACGGTGACGCTCGGGATTCCCGCCGGCGGCGGCACCGCACGGCTCTCGCCGGGCGACGACTTCGCCGCCGACGACGCCTCCTACGTCGCCGCCCCCTCCGACGCCGTCGTCGACGTGCTCGTCCTGACGAACGACGAGAACCGCTATCTGACGACGGCGCTGTCCGTCGTCGACAGCGTCGAGGTGACGGTGAAGGAGCCGCCCACCTCGGTGACGGAGGAGTACGACGCCATCGTCTACTCGAACGTGGACGGCGGGCGACTGCTCCGGACGAACGTCGAGGAGGGACGCGAGACGCTCGAACGCGGCGGCGGCGTCGCGATACAGGCGCAGGAGCCGATGCCGGACAGTTACGGCGACCTGCTGCTCCTCGAACCGAACGGGACGGGGACGAACCCGACGCTGCGGACGCCCGCGGAGGCGGAACTGACGCGCGACATCGAGTTCCCGCCGCCGGAGGTGTACCTGACGGGGAGCCTCCGCGAGGGACGCGCGCTGGTGTCGACGGCCGACGGGTCGCCGCTCGTCGCCACCGCCCAGCGCGGGAACGGCCGAATCCTCTACTACGGCTACATCGAGGAGGAGTCGGCGTTCAAGTACGACTATCAGTACCCCGTGTTCTGGAAGCGCGCCGTCTACGACCTCGCCGGGCGGCCGCCGCTGACCGAACTGAACGCCGAGACGGGCGGACGGCTCTCGTTCGGTAACGAGACGACCGTCGAGACGCCGTCGGGAACCGTCACCGCGGCGTCCGTCCCCCTCGACGGCGCCGGCTTCTACGAGGCGGGCGGGACCCGCTACAGCGCGTCGCTCCTGAGCGAGTCGGAGTCCTCGGTCGCCGCGACCGACCTCGACGCGGCGGGTAACGGGAGCGTGCCGGCGCGCGAGGAGGAGCGGACCGTCCCCGACCCGCTGACCGAGTGGGTCGCCCTCGCGGTCTTGGGGGGCGTCGTCCTCGAAGTCGCCTACCTGCGGCGACGGGGGGACCTCTGATGGTCGGCGTCGAACTCGGGGGACTGACACTCGGACTCGAACGACCGCGGTTCCTCCTCGCGGGCGTCGGCGCCGTCGCCGTCCTCTGGGCGCTCATCTGGTACAACGCCCGCGGCACCGCCTCCGGGCGGAGCAGACGGCTGTTCTTCGCCGCCCGCGTCCTCACCGTCGCCCTCGTCGTCTTCGGCGCGGCGGGACCCTACACCGTCCAGTCGACGGAGACGCTCGGCGACCCGCGCGTGAACCTCCTCGTGGACCGCTCGGACAGCACGAACGTCTCGCCCCAACGGGCCGACCAGTTGGCGACGGCCATCGAAGACACCGGCCTACCGGTGACGACGACGACTATCGCCAACGACGATTCCTCGCCCATCGGGGAGGGCATCGCGGCGAACCTCGAAGAGAACGGGAGCCTCGTCGTCGTCTCCGACGGGCGGGTGACGGAGGGGCGGTCGCTGCAGGAGACGAGCGAACTCGCCCGCTCGCTGAACGCCAGCGTCTCCGTCGTCTCCCCGGAACCGGCCGAGACGGAGCGGTACGTCACGCTCAACGGCCCCTCGAAGACGAGCGTCGGCGTCGAGAGCGCCTTCCTCGTCAGCGTCGGCGGCGTCGAGGTGGACTCGCCGGCGACGGTGACCGTCGAAGTCGACGGCGAGCAGGTGTTAGAGGAGACGGTGGCGAACGCCTCCGACGCCCGCGAGTTCTCCTACACGTTCGAGGAGACGGGCACCCACCGCGTCACCGCGCGCGTCGAGAGCGACGACGAGTTCGAGCAGAACGACGTGTTCTACAAGACGGTCCGCGCCGTCGAGCGACCGCAGATACTGTACGTCTCGCAGCGCTCGTACCCGTTCGAGGACTACCTCGAACAGGTGTACGACGTGGAGACGGCCTCGGAGGTGCCCTCGGACCTCTCGCCGTATTACGCCGTCGTGATGCAGGACATGCCGGCCTCGCAGGCGGGCGACGTCGACGCCCTGCAGGAGTTCGTCATCGACGGCAACGGACTGCTCACCGTCGGCGGGCCGAACTCCTTCGAGAACGGCGGGTACGAGGGCTCGTCGCTGGCGTCGATGCTGCCGGTCACCACCGGCGAGGGGGCGGGCCAGTCGACGAACATCGTCCTCGCCGTCGACGTCTCCGGGAGCGCCGACAGCGGCATGCGCGTGCAGAAGGCCGTGGCGCTCTCGGCGCTCGAACAGCTCGGCGACCAGAACGACGTCGGCATCGTCGGCTTCAACTACCGCGCCTACAGCGTCGCCGACCTGCAACCGCTCGGGCCGAACCGCGAGGAACTCTCCGACAGGGTCCGCCGCCTGCAGGCCGGCGGGGCGACGGACATCGCGGTCGGACTGCGCGGCGCGGGCGAGATGCTCGGCGACGACCCCGGAACGATAATCCTCATCAGCGACGGGCAGGACAGGCCCGACGCGGCCGTCAGCTACGCGAGTCAGCTCCGAGCGGAGGGCCAGCGCGTCATCACCATCGGCGCCGGCCAGCGGGTCAACGAGAACACCCTCCGCTCCATCGCGCAGGCCTCCGGCGGGAGCTACTTCCGCGCGACGCAGACGAACCGGCTCAACATCCTGTTCGGCGGCGCGCAGTCCTACGAGGGCGAGGGGCTGGTCATCGTCGACCCGAACAACTTCGTCACCTCGGGCGTCGAACTGACCGCGAATCCCGGGTCGACGAACGACGTCTCCATCCGGCGCGGCGCGAACTTCCTCGTCGCCAGCGACGACGGGACGCCCGCCGTCGCCACGTGGCGCTACGGGCTGGGCCGCGTCGGCACCATCACGACGTACGCCGCCGACGGCAGCCTCGGCGGCCTGCTCTCCCGGCCCGACTCGCTGCTGTTGACGAAGTCGACGAACTACGTCATCGGCGACCCCGAGCGGAAGGCGACGGGCATCGTCGGCATCGCGGACACGCGCGTCGGGTCGCCGACGACGGTGACCTACCGCGGGGGCGAGCGGCCGGCCGCCGCGGACGTCTCGTTCCGGCAGGTGGGCGAGGAGACGTACCGCGCGACGGCGACGCCCGACGAGGCGGGTTACCACGAGGTGCTGGACGCCGCCTACGCGGCGAACTATCAGGAGGAGTACGCCGCCTTCGGTCCCGACCCGGCGCTGGAGACGCTGGCGGAGGCGACCGGCGGCCGGGAGTTCTCCGCGACGCAGGCCGCCGAAATAGCCGAGTTCACGCGCGAGGAGTCCCGCCGGGTGCGCTCGGTCCGCACCGACTGGACGTGGCTGGCGATGGCGCTCGCCTTGGCGCTGTTCACCCTCGACGTCGTCTATCGGCGGGTTCAAGTCCGTCGGAGCAGTAGCGCGGGTGAAGGAGGCCTGACATGAGCTTCATCGGCCGCCCCATCAACCTCGCCCTCGTCGCCGTCGTCGCCCTCCTCCTCACCGGAACGGTGGGCGCGACGGTCGTCTATCAGTCGTCGGCGGGCGACCTGGAGGCGCAGAACGAACAGCTGAGAGCGCAGAACGAGGAGCTTCAAGCAGAGCTGACCGAGACCCGAACGGAGCTCCGGTCGCTGCGGGAGCGTCTCGACGACCTGAACCAGAGCGTCGAGCGCTCGGAGGGCGACGTGGGACAGGTCTCCACCGAACTTCAGCGGACCGAGCAACTGCTCAATCAGACCCAAGAGGAGTTAGCGGACACGGAGTCCTCGCTCGAAGAGCGCACCGAACAGCTCGGAATCGTCCGCGACAACCTCGAAGAGGCGCAGGCGGAGATAGACGACCTCGAAGAGCAGACGGACGCGCTCGAAGCGGAGAACCGCGAACTGACCGACGAGGTGGAGGACCTCGAAAACCAGAACGAGCAGTTACAGGAGGAGGCCGACGACCTGCGGGCCGAGCGCAACGAGTTCGAGGACGACCTCGAAGCCGTCTGCAACCAGTGGAACACGAGCGCGGACGACAGACCGCCGGAGTGTTCCTGATGAGCGGCGACGACAACCGCGACCGAACTGACGGCGACGACGGCCGCGAGTTCGACGCCGACTCCGGGTTCGGCCCGGGTCTCGACGCGACCGGGTCGGGCGACGGCGACAGCGCCGATGGGAGAGCCGACGCCGACGAACCGACCGCCGGGGACGACACCTCCTCGCGGATGCGCGCGGCGCTCTCGGAGGTCCGCGAGGAGGCGCGGAAGGTCGCGTTCCTCCACGCCGCCCTCGACGCCGGCCTCGTCGCCCTCGTCGTGAACGTGCTCCTCCGACTGTTCCGCCCGGCCGCCCTCGGCGACGCCGTCGGCCTCCCCGGGTTCCTCGCGGGCGTGGGCGGCGTCGTCCCGACCACGATTCACACCGCCTCGGTCGTCGGCCTCCTCCTCGGTGCCGTCGCGTTCGTCGCCGAGTACCTCCTCCGGACGCGGCGCCCGCTTGTCGAACAGTTCGAGGCGGGCAACCCGAGCGTCGCCGAGGCGCTCCGGACCGCCCGCGACAGCGTCGAGGACGGCGCGAACACCGAGATGGCGCGACGGCTCTACGAGCGCGTCCTCCTCGACCTGCGCGGGACGTCCAGCTTCGAACTCGTCGGGACGCGCCGGGTCGTCGTGACGACGCTCCTCATCGTGCTCGTCAGCCTCGCGAGTATCCAGGTCGCCGTGGTCGACCTCGACCTGAGCGACTTGGGCGACGACGAGGACGAGGAGATGCCCGGCGAGCAGCCACAGCGGACCGAGGCCGAGGACGAACTGCAGGACGGCGACGAGATACTCGGCGACGCCGAGAACGTCTCGGCGGGCGACGAGAGCATCAACGCCTCCGTGCAGGGCTCCGACGAGGGGGAGGGCGAGGGCGGGTCCGTCTCGCCGCCCTCCTCGTACGACGACGGCGGGTTCGCCGACGCCGCCGTCGAGGGGCAGGACGCGGGCTACGCCCCCTCGGAGAACATCGAGGACGCGGAACTCATCCGGGAGTACAACCTGCGGATACGCGACAGCGACGAGGCGGACGAGGACGACAGCTGATTCGAAGACACCCATGCCAGCACGACAATGCCAGTAGACGACATCGACCGAGTACAGGAGCGACTGACCCGCGTCCGCGGCGAGATAGGCAAGCGAATCGTCGGCCAGTCCGAGGTGGTCGAGCGACTGCTCGTCTGCATCCTCTGCGACGGCAACGCCCTCCTCGAATCCAATCCCGGTCTCGGGAAGACGACCCTCGTCCGCACCGTCGCCGAGGTGACGGACCTCTCCTTCTCGCGCATCCAGAACACGCCGGACCTGATGCCCTCGGACATCACGGGCACCGAAATCATCCGCGAGTCCGCGCAGGGGCGGGAGTTCGTCTTCGAGAAGGGGCCGGTGTTCGCCAACCTCGTCCTCGCCGACGAGATAAACCGGGCGACGCCGAAGACGCAGGCGGCCCTCCTCGAAGCGATGCAGGAGCGACAGGTGACGGCGGCGGGCGACACCTACGAACTCCCCCGGCCGTTCTTCATCCTCGCCACGCAGAATCCCATCGACCAGGGGGGCACCTACCCGCTGCCGGAGGCGCAGACCGACCGCTTCCTGATGAAGATACTCGTCGACTACCCCTCCGAGACCGAGGAGAACGACATCGTCACCCGCTACACGGGCGGCGCGCCGGACCCGACGGTCGAACGCGTCCTCTCGCGCGAGCAGTTGCAGGCGGCGCAGCGCTTCGTCCGCGAGATGCCCATCGCCGACGACATCCGAAAGCGCACGGTCAGACTCGTCCGCTCGACGCGCGAGGAGGAGATGATAGAGTACGGCGCGAGTCCCCGCGCGAGCATGGGTCTCGTCCTCGCGGCGAAGGCGCGCGCGTTCCTCGCCGGCCGGTCGCACGTGAGCTGGGAGGACGTCGCGGACATGGCCCCGCCCATCCTCCGACACCGCGTGCTGCTCGACTTCCGCGCCGAACGCGAGGGGACGACGCCGGACGACGTGGTGAAACGACTCGTCTCGGAGACGCGGCAGTAACCGCACCCGCATGACATGACTATCGACCCGGGCTTCTTCGCCGAACTCGCGCGGTTCGACGCCTCGCTGAAGCGGGTCTCCGAGGACCTCCAACAGGGCGAACAGGAGTCCCCGAGCGTCGGCGAGGGGTTGACGTTCAGCGACTACCGGCGGTACGCCCCCGGCGACGACACCCGACTCATCGACTGGCGGGTGTACGCCCGCACCGAGGAGTACTACGTCAAGCAGTTCGAGGAGGAGCGAAACCTCACCGTCCACGTCCTCGTCGACACCTCGGCGTCGATGGACTACGGCGAGGGCGACGCCCACAAGTTCGAGTTCGGAGCGAAACTCGGCCTCGGGTTCGCCTACCTCACCGTCGAGGAGAACAACGACTTCCAGTTCTCGACGTTCCGCGACCGACCGCTCCGCCTCGACACCGGGCGGTCGAGTCGCGGCGACCTGCTCCGCGTCGTCGACCTGTTGAACGAGACGGACCTCAGCGGCGAGGCCGACCTCGTCTCGTCGCTGGAGGAGTACGAGAGTCAAATCCGCTCGCGGTCGCTCGTCGTCGTCGTCAGCGACTTCCTCGTCGACCCCGAGGAGGTGGAGGCCGCCGTGGCCGCACTCGGCGACAACGACGTGCTGTTGCTCCAGACGCTCGCGCCCGACGAACTCGACCCGAGCGTCTCGGGCGACACCATCTTCGAGGACCCCGAGTCCGAGGAGTCCCGCCGGTCGTACTTCGGCGGGTCGCTCGCCGAGCAGTACCGCCGCCGCCTGGAGGCGCACGTCGACACCGTCGCAGACCGGGCCGAGACGCTCCGCGCGGACCACGTCCTCGTGAACACCGACGACGACTTCTTCGACGCCTTCGCCGACGTCTGGGTCGGCTGAACGGCTCTTCCGCTCGCTCTCCGCCTTCTTCCCCTACCCGGACCACTCGCCGCGCATGTCGTCGGCGACGCTGCTCCGCCACGCCTCGAACCCGCGTTCGCAGACCGGACTCTCCTTCAGGTGGGCGAGAAAGCCGGCGCCGGGGTCTTCGAGTTCGGTCCGACAGAACGGACAGCGGTTCGGGTCCTCCCACGTGTACGCTATCTCGGACGGTGACTGCGATTGCGACATGCATACATATATTCGACTAGAGAGTATAAAATCACTAGCTTCATCTGGTATTTAGTGAACTATACTCCGACTTGTTGCTCACAAAACACTAAATTTTCAGGAAAGAGCGCGTTCGTAGGTCGAAACCGTCAACCCCGCCCCGTCGAAACCGCACGACATGAACTACCTCCCGTGGGCCCTCCTCGCGTTGGGCGCGTACGCGTTCGTCGCGCCCTTGATGAGCGTCGCGACGACCGGGACGCCGAAGATTCCGAGCAACGTCGCCGCCCTGATAGCCAACACCGTGCTCGTCGTCGTGACGGCGGGCGTCGTCGTCTACACCGACGCGGACGCCCTCTCCTACGTGACGCACCCGAAGACGAAGTTCGTCCTCGCCGCCGGTCTCTGTCTCACCGTCGGCATCCTCTCGTACTACCGGGCGCTGTCGATGGGACCGGTGAGCGTCGTCGCGCCCATCTTCGGGATGTTCCTCGCGCTCAGTTCGCTCGTCGGCATCGTCTTCCTGAACGAGTCGTTCACCGCGCGGAAGGGGCTGGGCATCGCCCTGGCCGTCGTCGCCGTCTACCTCGTCAGCGTCGAGTAACGGTCGGCGGTCGCGTGCTCTGCGTCCTCGTCGGCGACCGATGCACGTGTGCCTCGGCCACAACCGACACATCGACACGTACTTTCGTTTCCTTCCGGACTACTGTCACGTGAGACGACGCCCCTTCCTCGGCGCCGTCGGTGCGGCGCTGGCCGCGGGCTGTTCGGGCCGGTCGCGTCCCGTCGCGACCCGAACGGAACGGCCGACGCCGCCGGCGAACGTCACGACGATAACCGACACGAAACCGCTCCCGACCCCGGACGGGGACGGCGGCCGCCGCGCCGCGCTGTCGTTCGTCGAGATGCACGAGCGGCGGTTCGTCTACAACGAACTCGTCGGCGGGTTCGGAACCGCTCAGCCGGCCATCAGTATCGACGTCGGCCCGGTGCACGCGGCAGTCGTCCGCGCGACCGACCGCGGTCACTACCTCCTGTCGACCTGCAGCGGCTCGGCGCGGTACTACGACCCGGACGGTTCACCGAGCGGTGCGAGCCGAAACGCCGCGAGCGTCGCACACTTCGTCGGCCCCGACACGCACCGCCGAATTCCGTTCAACGCCTACCGGTGTCGCGAAGCGGTCCTCGCGGCGTCCGAGGCGAGCGACCGGGACCGGGAGACGGCCGGAGCGCGGTTTCAGATCTACGACTTCGATACGCCTCCGGAGTACGACCGGCCCGAAGAGGGCGGTCGCGCGGTCGAAGTAACCGTCTCCGGCAGCGACGGGGAACGGGTACTCGACCGCTCGTACCGCACGTCTCTGCCGCTGACCGTTCAGCCGGGAATCACCGAGACGCCCGGCACGTACACGCTCTCTGCGACGCTCGACGGCGGCGCGAGCGTTCGACGGGAGTGGACGCTCCCCGACTCGCGGACGCCCTCGTGGTGGGGGATGGCCGTACTGATCACGAACGGCGGCGGAATCGCGTTCCAGTCGTTCTACCCGAACGAGACGGTCGGTGTCCCTCGGGGGACGCTCTGTCGGCGGAGACCGGAGGGGAGCGTCGACGAATCGACGGCGCTCGACCGGTGAACGGGACCAACGGGACCGCTCACCCGTCACTCGGCGGCAACGACTTTCCGCCCCGCTACCGTAACCCCCACTGAGATGGTACTGAAGGAGTCCGAATCCGAACTGACGCACGGCGACGCCGCGCCCGACTTCTCGCTGCCGGGTGCGGACGGCGAGACGTACTCGCTCGACTCGTTCGAGGAGTACGAGGCGCTGCTCGTCGTGTTCACCTGCAACCACTGCCCGTACGCGAAGGCGAAGTTCGACGAACTGAACTACCTCGCGCGCTCGTACGACGAACTCGCGGTCGTCGGAATCAACGCCAACGACGCCGAGGAGTACCCCGAGGACTCCTTCGAGCGGATGGAGGAGTTGGTCGAGGACGGAACCATCGGATACACGGCGTACCTCCGCGACGAGTCCCAGGAGACGGCCCGCGAGTACGGCGCGGTGTGCACGCCCGACCCGTTCCTCTTCGAACGGGAGGGAGGGGAGTTCCGACTGGCGTTCCACTCGCGCGTCGACGACGCGATGAGCCCCGACGACGAGGTGACCGACTACGAGATGCGGACGGCCGTCGAGGCGGTCATCGGCGGCGAGGAGATTCCGCTGGACGAGACGCCGTCGCAGGGTTGTTCGATCAAGTGGAAAGACGAGTAGCGCGTCGCGCGTGAGTCACTCACTCGGCGTCCGCGTCCATCTCGGCGGCCTGCAACAGCGCCTCCCGCGCGTTCTCGACAGCGGCCTCCTTCTTCGCGGGGTACGCCTCCACTTTCGCGCGGAAGGTGATGCCGTCGCCGAGGCGGGCGTCGCCTCCGAACGCGGCCTGCTTGTCCAACCGGAGGAAGAGTTCGCAGTTGTCGGTCACGCGCTGGTCTAACTCCTCGAGGAGTCGGTCGAACGTCGACAGTTCCGAGAGCGCCGAGAGGACGTGCCGGACCTCGTCGGCGCGTTCGACGCGCGCGGAGAGGACGACGATGCGGTCGCCGTGGTGGCCGGCGTTCTCGGCGCGTTCGACCTCGAACTCGGGCGGTAGGAAGTTCCGGAGCGCCGCCTCGACGCGCTTCTCGTCTTCGGTCTCGTAGCAGAAGGTCCGCAGGTCGACGTAGTGGAAGGGGACGCGAGCCATCTTCGTCCCGTCTTCGCGCCCCGGCGGAAAAAGTCCGTCTTATTCCTCGTCGGCGTCGACGTCGGCTTCGTCCTCGTCGGCCTCGTCGAGTTGGTCGGACGAGATGCCGACCTCCTGTCCCTCGTCGAAGCTGACGACGTACGTCTCGTCGCCGAACATCGTCTCTACGACCTGCGTGATCTTGCCGACCTGTCCGTCGAACTCGCTGTGTTTGTCGTGCAGGACGACGGCGTCGCCTTCGTCGAATTCCATATCACGGATGGGGTTCGCGGAGGTGAAAAGTAGACTGGTTCGCCGCGACGGCGGCGTTCGCGGTGTCGAAGGCGTCTTTAGCCGCGCCCGCGAACGGCGTCCCGTGACCCGCACCGACGCGCGACCGACCCGACCGGCCGGCCGCGAGCGATGGTCGTAAGCGACCTCTGGTTCCTGGCCGAGGAGGCGAGTCAGCGCGCCGAACAGGCCCGCCAGCGCCTCCGCGAACGGTATTCGGGTTACCTCGACGACCGCTGCGACCGCCGGGTCTCCCGGCGACGGTTCCGGACGCTGGCGCGTCGGGTGAAGCGCACGGGCGCCCCGTACGGCGCGCAGACCATCGTCTCCCGCGGGGGCGGGGACGGGGACGAGAATGGGGCCGACGAGGTGCTCCTCGTCCGTCACGAGGGGGCGGACCTGTGGGTCCTCCCCGGCGGCGAGGTGCGCAGAGGGGAGACGTACCGCGAGACGGCGGTCCGCGAACTCCGCGAGGAGGCCGGAATCGGGGCCGACTACCGCGGCCTCGCCGTCGTCGAACGCGTCGACATCCGCTGTTCGGAGTGCGAGACGTGGGGCGTGCTCCCCGTGTTCGCCGCCACCGCCGAGGGGGCGACCCCGCGGGCGCGCGACCCCGACGGCGAGATATCCGCCGCCCGCTGGTTCCCCTTCGAGGACCTGCCCGCCGACACCCGGGACCGGTCGGACCTCCTCGCGTGGCGCGACCGGACGGCCCCCTGACAGAGACGGCGACGGCGACCCGCCGTCGACCGTTCGTCTCTCCGCCTTCGGGCGTTTTTTCAACTCGCTGTGTCTCGAACGGAACGGACATGAGCGTCGTCGCGCAGTTCGTCGTCCCGACCGACTCGTTCGCGCTCAGCGAGGCGGCCGCCGCCCACCCGGAGGCCGTCCTCGAGGCCGAACGGCTGGCCACCCACAGTCCGGAGTGGGCGCTGCCGTTCCTCTGGGCGTCCGGCCCGGACCTCGCGGCGTTCGCGGAGTCGATGCGCGCGGACCCGACCGTCGACGGCGTCGAGTGCATCGAGGACGCGGGGCGCGAACGCCTCTACCGGGTGGAGTGGAGCGACGGCGTGCTGGAACTCATCTCCGAGATGATAAACAGGCACGCCGTCGTCTCCGAGGCCGTCCTGCGCGGGGGCGAGTGGCGCCTCACCGTTCGGTTCTCCCGGGACGAACAGGTCTCGGCGTTCCGAGACCACTTCGAGCGTCGGGGGCGGACGTTCGACGTCGAGCGCATCTACCACCCGACGGCCCCGCGGGGGAGCGTCCACGGACTCACGCGCCAGCAGCGCGAGACGCTGCGGACCGCCAGCCGGGAGGGTTACTTCGAGATTCCGCGCCGACTCTCGATGCAGGAGTTGGCCGAGAAACTCGGCCTCTCCTCGAACGCCGTCTCGCAGCGGATTCGCCGGGGCACCGGCAACCTCGTCCGGAACACGCTGACCGTCGGTCCGGACGACGAGCGAGCGGACGACTCGCGGGGGTAACGGTCGCTGGCGACGACGGTCCCGCGTTCGCATATAAACACCGTTACTGTCGCGTCCGCGAGGTGATACGGTATCGAGTGATAGTGAACACGATGTCCGAACATCCCGACTCTCTGCGTTCATCTCTGATCGAACTCTCCGAAGCGACCGACCTCTCTTTCGACGCCGCCTTCGACGTCCTCTCGAACGCCCGCCGCCGGTACGTCGTCGACTGCCTCCGCGGACGCGACTCGGCGGCGCTGGCCGCCCTCGCGGACGACGTCGCCGCGCGGGAACGCCGCGCCGAGGACGACGCGGACCCCGACGCCGAAACCGTCGCGGTGTCGCTCTACCACGTCCACCTCCCGAAGTTGGCCGAGGCCGGACTCGTCGAGTACGACTCCGAGCGGCGGACGGCGGCGCTGCGCGAGGGCGTCGGCCGCCTCGCGCCCGTCTTCGGGTTCGCGGCCGACTGAGCGGCCGCTCAGCCTTTTACGCCTCGGAGCCGTCGTCCCATCGCATGCCTCTCGTGAGCGTCCCCTGTCCCGCCTGCGGCGCGTCGACGTACCTCTCGATTCCGGACGGCAACCGCTTCGTCACGACCGAACCGGGCGAGGGCGACGGCGGCCGGACCGACCTGACCGAGGAGACGCTGACGTGCGACGACTGCGGGGAGACGTTTCCGGCGCTTCACGGTCCTGCGGACGACTGAGTCGGCGGCCCGCGGACGCGGCCGCGGCCGAATCGGCGGCGACGCGCGGGTGGTTCGCCTCTGCGACGGCTTCCGGTTCACGGTGAGCATAAATAGCCAGACTCCTTCGACACGACTATGCGAACGACCCGACGAGCGTACCTCGCCGCCGCCGGCGGCGCCGTCGCCGCCACCGCCGGCTGCCTCGGCGGGAGCGGCACCGCCGGGATGGCCGACCTCTCCTGCGACGTCGGCCAACTCGACCAGGTGAACTCCCTCCCCCGTCCGTCGCTCGGCCCCGACGACGCCCCGGTCACCGTCGACGCCTACGAGGACTACGCCTGCCCCCACTGCGCCACCTACAGCCTGAACGTGTTCCCGAAGATACGGGAGAACTACATCGACGGCGGCGACGTCCGCTACCGCTTCTTCGACTTCCCGCTCCCGGTGAGCGAGCAGTGGTCGTGGGGCGGCGCCGTCGCCGCCCGCGCCGTGCAGGACCGCGCGGACGCGGAGGCGTTCTTCGAGTACGGCAAGACGCTCTTCGAGCGGCAGGACGAACTCACGAGCGACGGCTTCTCCGTCGTCCACGACGCCGCCGAGGAGTTCGACGTGAACGGCTGCGAAGTCGCCGCGTCCGTCGACCAGGAGACCTACCGCCCCGTCGTCGAGAGCGACCGAGAGCGCGCCGTCGACGCGGGCTACCAGTCGACGCCCACCATCGTCGTCAACGGCGAGACGGCGGCCGACCCCAGTTGGGAGACCGTGCGACGGACTATCGACGGACACCTGAAGTCCGCCTCGAAGTCGTAGAGGAGTATGAGACGACGCCAACTCCTCGCGGGTCTCGGCGGCCTCGGCGTCGTCGGCGGTGCGGGGTACGTCGCCCTGAACGGGGTCGGACCCGCCGACGGACTCCCACTCACCGTCCGGACGCTCGACGCGCCGGGGTCGACGGCCGGAGAGCGGACGCTCCCCGTCCCGGACACCCCGACGGTGCTCGACCTGTTCGCCACGTGGTGCGCGCCGTGCACCGAGCAGATGGAGTCGCTGACGGCGCTCCACCGGGAGTTCGGCGACCGCGTCGCGTTCGCCTCGGTGACGAACGAGCGGTTCGGCGGCGGCCTCTCGGCCGCCGACGTGCGCGAGTGGTGGGTCGACCACGACGGCGCGTGGACTCTCGGGCACGACCCCGAGAGCGACCTGATGGGCGAGTTGGGGGCCGGCGGCCTCCCCTTCCTCGCCGTCGCCGACGCCGACGGGACCGTGACGTGGACGCACCGCGGACTCGCCGCGGAGTCGGCGCTGCGCGAGGAGATTCGGGCGGTGCTGTGAGGTGACCGTCGCCCCCTTCGCCGGCACCGTCGCCTTCGCCGTCTCGGCGGGCGCGGCCACCTTCCTCGCCCCCTGCGCCTATCCGCTGCTTCCGGGCTACGTCGGCTACTACGTCGGCCGCGAGGACGCGGACCTGCGCGGCGCGGCCGTCCGCGGCGTCGCCGCCGCCGCCGGCGCCCTCTCGGCGCTCGGCGCCGTCGCCGCCCTCCTGTTCGCCGTCGGAACCGCCGCCGTCTCGCGACTCGTCTTCTTGGAACCGCTCGCCGGCGCCGCCCTCGTGCTCTTCGGCGTCCTCCTCTTCTTCGACCGCGCGCCGACGCTCCACCTCCGACTCCCGGCGCGGCGCGCCTCCGTCGGCGGCTTCGCCCTCTTCGGCGCCGTCTACGCCCTCGCGGCCGCCGGCTGCGTCGTTCCCGTCTTCGTCGGCGTCCTCACGCAGTCGCTGACGCTTCCGGCCTCGCAGGCCGCCGTCGCCCTCCTCGCGTACGTCCTCGCCGCGGCGGCGCCGCTGGCCGCGGTCACCGTCCTCGGCGCTCTCGGCAGCGACGCCGTCGGCGGCCTCTCGGAACGAATCGGGTCGGTGCGGCGCGTCGCCGGCGCGGTGATGGCGCTCGCCGGTCTCTGGCAGGTAGCCGTCTCGGCGCGCTTTCTCGGCCTCGTCTGAACCCGTTCTCCCTACCCCCGCCAGCCGCCGCTCCCGAGGTGTCTCCGAACTTCGTTGACGGCCTGCGGTTGGTGTTCGGCGACGTCGGTCACCGTGACGACGCCGACGAGTTCGACGCCGTCGCGGACGGGCAGTCGCTTCACCCCGCGCCGCTTCATCTCCTCGACGGCGCTCGTGACGCTCGCCTTCCCCGTCGTCGTGACGAGGTCGCGGCTCATCGCTCTGGAGACCGGAACGGTCGAGAGCGACCCGTCGCCGCGGTACGCCTCGCGGAGGGCGTCCGTGCGGGTGACGATGCCGACCGGTCCCGCGTCGACGACGATGACGCTCCCCACCCCGCGCTCCAGCATCTCGCCGACGGCGTCGCGGAGGGTCGCCCCGGCGTCGACGGTCACCACGGGCGAACTCATTATCTGGCGGACCTGCATACGACCGCCCACGGGAAGCGTAGAAGTAAAACTACTCGACGCCCGGCACCTCGCCCGCCGGCGTCGGCAGCGCTCGCAACGCCCGGGGCGGGACGAGGAAGTTGCCGCGCCGTTGGACGAAGATATACTCTAAAATACCGTTGTTCACCCGCTGGCGGATGGTCGGAACGTCGGTGAGGTCCGACCCGTTCATCGCCTCCCGGACCGCCTCGAAGTCGGAGATTCCGCGCTGGAGGCTGGGGAAGTGCAGGCTCGCCTCGCCGTCGTCGGTCGACTCGAAGTGCCGGCGGAGCAGTTTGACGTTCCCCTCCTCGTCGCGGTTCGCGCGCGCGGCCTTCTGGGCGTGACCGACGCGGCCGAACTCCCGCGCGTCCTCGGGGAGGGAGTCGAGCATCGCCTCGATGCCGCTGTCGTCGCCGAGGTTCTCGCCGACGCCCTCGACGAGGTTCTGCTCCGCGTGCTCCGGGGAGAACATCTCCATCACGCGCTCTTCGAAGTCCTGCTCGCCGTACCAGTCGTCGAGTCGCTGGCGGATGTTCGCCACCGTCTTCGTCGTCGCGCCGGCGAACGGCCCCTCGTCGATGGTGACGTAGTCCTCGCTCGCCTGGTTCTTCGCGAACCCCGCCTTGAACCCCATGAACAGGGGCGACTGCTCCGGAACGGGGCCGGAGTCGGGGATGCCGTTCAGGTCGCCCTGTCGCTCGGCGGGCATCCCCGCGCCGACGAACCCGGTGCGCCGGTCGGCGACCGAGAAGGCGTCCGTCAGGGCCGACTCGACCGATTCGCCGTTGACCGTCTCCGCCTCGCCTTTCAGCGCCTCTTCGGCGCCGAGGAGGGCGTCCGGGCGGTCCGAGGCGAGGTGGACGAGGGCGTCCTGCCGGTCGAACTCGGGCGTCTCGAACGACGAGAGCGCCCGCGGTTCGGGCAGGTCGACGTTCTCCGGGAGGGAGGCGTCGTACCGCGAGAAGTACCGCGGCGAGTACGCGATGGAGTACACGAGACCCTCGTTGCTCCGCTCGTACGCCCGGTCCAGCGTCGAGAGCGCCGCCTCGACCGTCTGCCGGTCGCCGGCGCTCGGCCGGCCGTCGAGGGTCAAGTAGAGGAGGACCTGATGGCGCGGGAGGACGACGTTGCCGGCGTCGTCCTCGGGGAGCGAGTCGTTCCACGCGTGCTGTCGGGCCGGGAGCGAGGAGGGGTCGTCGGTCCCCGTCGGAATCGGCTCCTCGGCGCGCGAGGTGCACGCGGCGAGGGCCGTGGCGCCGCCGACGGCGACGGCGGCCTTCATGAACTCCCGGCGCGACGCGCCACGCTCGAACATGGGTCGGCTAGGCGTCTCGCGGTCAAGTGGGTTCTGGTGCGCCCGTCGGGACCAGCCCCGAACCGTCCGTCGAATGGCGACGAACGAACCGGTTCGTTCTTCACCTCCGAACGCGGAGTCAGATGCGATGGACCGACGGTCTTTCCTCGGCGCGGCGGGGGTCGCGGGAGCGAGTAGCCTGGCGGGGTGCGTCGGCGGGTCGATACCGGGCCTCGGCGACGCGAATCCGAACGTCGCCCTCGGCGAACCCGACCGGGAGGAGGGGTTGGAGAGTTCGGACCTGCCGTATCCGGCGTGGGGCCAACGCGTCCCGGACGTAACGGTCCCCTACGGGCTCTCGGAAGGGAGCGTCGCCGTGCGCGACATCGACGGGCCGCACTTTCACACGTTCTTCTTCACGAACTGCATGACGGTGTGTCCGGTGCTCATCAGCGCCCTCCGGGAGGTGCAGGTGCACTCGGTGAACGAGGGGTACGCCGACGAGGTGTCGTTCTACCCAATCTCGTTCGACCCGGCGCGCGACGACGCCGCGGCTTTTCGAGAAGAGGCCGACCAGATGAACGTCGACACCGACGCGGGCAACTGGCAGTTCCTCCGGCCCGACGGCGAGAGCGAGGCGCGGCGCATCGTCGACGACGAGTTCGGCGTCTTCTTCCAGAGGCAGGCGAACGGCGACGGTCCGTACATGTTCGCGCACACGAGCGTCGTCCTCCTCGTGAACGGCGAGGGCTACGTCGAACGCGCCTACCGGGGCACCCAACCCGACGAGGGGACGATGATAGACGACCTGAAGCGGGTCCGGCGCGCCTCCGAGTGAGGGCGGGCGGAGCGACGCGACTTTCCCCGGGCGCGCCGAGTCGATAGTATGGACAGACAGACCGAGCGCAGGCGACTCGCGCTCGCGGTCTGGACGGTGTTGGTGTCTCAGGTGCTCCTCTACCCCGGCCTCTCGGACCTCGTGGCGGCGTTCGGCGTCGAGAGCACCACCGCGACGCGGACGCTGTTTCTCGTCGCCGAGTACGCCGCCTTCGTCGCCTTCGCGGGCGTCTGGGGCGCGGTGAGCGACTCGCTCGGCCGCCGCCGCCCGCTCATCGTCGCCGGTGCCCTCGGCGGCGCCGTCGGCTACCTCGTCCTCGCGGCCGTCCCGTCGCTCGGCCTCCCGTTCGCCGCCGTCCTCGCCGTCCGCCTGGTCGGCGGCGCGGCGACCATCGGCGCGTTCTCGCTGTCGATGACGGCGCTGGCGGACCTCTCTTCGGACAACGGGCAGAACATGGGCGCGGCCGGCATCGCAATCGGCTTCGGCGCGGCGCTGGGGTCCGTCGCCGGCGGCTTCCTCACCGACGCCGACCCGCTGTATCCGCTGTACGGCGCCGCCCTCCTCCTGACCGTCGCCGCCGTCCTCGCCGCCACGGTTCCCGACCGGACGCCGGAGGGCGTCCGCGTCCGCCTCGGCGCCGCCCTCGGGCGTCTCCGCGCGCGGCCGCAACTCGGCGTCCCGTACGCCTTCGGCTTCATCGACCGGATGACGGCCGGCTTCTTCGCCCTCGTCGGCGTCGCCTACTTCCGCGAGACGTTCGGACTCGACGCCTCGCTCGCCGGAATGGCGCTGTTCGCCTTCTTCTTCCCGTTCGCCCTCCTCCAGTACCCGTTCGGCATGCTCTCGGACCGGGTGGGTCGGTTCGTTCCCGTCGTCGCCGGGTCCGTCTGCTTCGGTCTCTCCATCGTCGCCGTCGGCCTCGCGCCGTCGCTCGCCGTCGCCCTCGCGCCGTCGCTCGCCGTCGCCGTCGGTCTGATGGTGCTCGTCGGCGTCTTCGGCGCCCTCGTCTCCCCGGCGACGATGGCGCTGGTGACGGACGTCGCCTCGCCCGAGGAGCGAGGGGCGGCGCTGGGCGGGTTCAACGTGTTCGGGAGTCTCGGCTTCCTCGCGGGCTTTCTCGTCGGCGGCGTCGCCAGTTCCACCGCGGGCTACCTCGCCGCGTTCGTCGTCGTCGGCCTCTCGGAAGTCGCCATCGCCCTCGTCGCCGGACGGGCGGTCAAACGGCTCTCCTCGGGCGGGTTCGGGTCGGGATTCGTCGAGTCGGCGGGCGACTGAAGAGCGAGAGGGGCAACGCCGGCGGACGGCGCTACTCGTGGCCGCTGACGCGGACCGGTTCGTACGGCTCTTCGAGGTACTCCATATCGGAGTCCGAGAGGTCGATATCGAGCGCCTCGACGGCGTCTTCGAGGTGTTCGACGCTCGTCGTGCCGACGATGGGCGCGTCGACCCAGTCCTTCCCGAACTGCCACGCCATCGCTATCTGCGCCATCTTCACGTCCTTTTCCTCTGCGAGTTCCTGGATGTGCTCGTTGACCGCCTCGCCGCCGCCTTCGAGGTAGGGGTGTTCGCGCGCGTAGTCGTCGGTTTCGCCGCGGGCGGTCGAGCGCGCCTCCTCGTGCGGACGAGCGGCGACGCCGCGCGCCAGCGGACTCCACGGGATGACGCCGACGCCCTCCTGCTGACAGAGCGGCAGCATCTCGCGTTCCTCCTCGCGGTAGAGCGGATTGTAGTGGTTCTGCATCGTCGCGAAGCGCTCCAGTCCCAATCGCTCGCTGGTGTGAAGCGCGTCGGCGAACTGGTGGGCCCACATCGAGGAGGCGCCCACGTACCGGGTCTTTCCCCGCCGGACGGCGTCGTCCAGCGCCCGCATCGTTTGCTCGATGGGCGTGTCGTAGTCCCAACGGTGAATCTGATAGAGGTCGACGGTGTCCATCCCGAGTCTGTCCAGCGAGTTGTCCAACTCCTGCTCGATGGCCTTCCGCGAGAGGCCGCCCGAGTTCGGGTTCTCCTCGTCCATCTGTCCGTACACCTTCGTCGCGACCACCTGCTCGTCGCGGTCGTACTCGTTCAGCGCCTCGCCGAGGATTCTCTCGCTCTCCCCCTCCGAGTAGACGTTCGCGGTGTCGAAGAAGTTGATTCCGAGTTCGATGGCCCGGTCGACCAACTCCTTACCCTCCTCTTCGTCCAGCACCCACTCGCGCCAGTCACTCGTCCCGAAGCTCATACAGCCGAGACAGACCTTCGACACTTCCATCCCGGTGTCGCCGAGCGTCGTGTACTCCATGTTATCTGCCCGCACGACCGCGGCGCGGAAAAACCCACGCGAGGCGGTGGGGACGGCCGGGTTCTGTCCCGGACGGTCGCGGTTCGCGGGGACGAACGGAGCGCGTGATTCTCACGCCGTAGGAGTTCACGCGGTCTTTATCGCCCGATACGTCGTATTAGCCTCCGTGAGCGAACCGGCCCGGTGGGGGCCGTAGACTCCGCGCGATTCGGTCCGCGAGACGCGAGAGCGTTCGCTCGGGAGCCATCATGTCCACTCCGTCGGTACGTAGGTCGTTCGCCGTCCTCGTCGCGTTGCTCGTCTTCACGGGGAGCGCCGTCGGCGTCGCGAGCGCGCAGGAAGCCCCCTTCGGCGGCGCCATCGTCGTCGCCGAGGGCGAGACGCACGTCGGAACGCTCGAAGCCGCGGCCGGGAGCGTCGTCGTCGCCGGCACCGTCGACGGCGACGTGCAGGCGCTGGCCGGGAACGTCGTCGTCACCGAGACGGGCCGCGTCACCGGCGACGTGGGCGCCGCCGCCGGGTCCGTCACGATAGACGGGGCCGTCGACGGCGACGTGCAGACAGCGAGCGGAACGCTCCTGGTCGGGAGCACCGCCGCCGTCGGCGGGAACCTCGAAGCCGGTGCGGGCGACGTCCGACTCGACGGCACCGTCGACGGCGACGTCACCGTCGGCGCCGAGACGTTCCTCGTCGGGAGCACCGCCGTCGTCGGCGGGAGCGTCACCTACGACGCGGAGACGTTCTCCGTCGCCGACGGCGCGTCCGTCGCCGGAACCGTCACGCGCGACGAGAACCTCGCGACGGCGACGCCCGTCGTCGGCGACGTCGACGGGTTCGTCGTCCCCGAGGGCCTCGTGGCCGCCTACTGGTTGCTCGTCAACCTCGTCCTCGGCGCCGTCCTCCTCGCGGTCGCCCCCCGGTTCGCCGCGCGCGTGACGCGCGTCGGGACGGAGCGGGCGGTCAGGAGCGGCGGCGTCGGCCTCCTCGCCCTGGTCGGCGTCCCCGTCGCGTTGGTGCTGACGCTCTTCACCGTCGTCGGCATCCCGCTGTCGATAGCCGGGTTCGTGCTGTTCGCCCTCGTCCTGTGGGTGACCTCGGTGTACGGCGCGATCGTCGTCGGGACGTGGCTGCTGTCGCTCGGCGAGTACGAGAGCCGCTGGGCCGCGCTCGCGGTGGGGCTGCTGCTCGTGACCCTCGTCGGGTTCGTCCCGTTCGCGGGCGGCGTGCTCCAGTTCCTCGTCCTCCTCGTCGGTCTCGGGGCGTTCGCCCTGGCGCTCCGCGGCGAGGGCGGGACCGACGGCGACGAGTCGGCGGGCGCCGTCGGCGGCGACGAAGCCCCGATGGCCTGAGTCGCCGAGAATTTCCCTCTTCGAGTTCGATGCGTCGGGAGCGTCGGCTACGACGAGTCGGACTTCTCGACGGCGACGACGCGGGTGCCCGCGGCGATGTCGCCGAGTCGACCGTTCCGTTCGGAGACCGGGCGTCTCCCCGTTCCCGTTGACGACGCGTAGTCCGAGCGCCTGTTTACCGGCGGTCCTCCCGGCCGACCCCTCCAGCAGGGTCCAGTACGCGAGGTCCGCGAGGAACGCGCTGACGAGGAGCGGCGCGGTCTCCTGCCAGGTACTCAACGAGTCGACGTTCACGCCCATGGCCACGAGTCCGGCGACGAAGACGACCAGACCGAGAAGCGAGCCGACGACGAGGACGGGAACCAACACTGCCCAGTCGACGAGCAGGGCGACGAATCGCCGGCTGAACACGTCCTTCCCGGGGTCGACGGTGACCCGACCGTTCGCCTCGTCCGAGAGCGTCCGCCCGTCGGTAACTTTCCCCTCGCGGAACCACTCGTATCGAACCGAATAGATTCAGCGAGGGAATTATTTCACGTTCACAGTGACGCAGTGTATAAATATAGGATGGCTAACCTAAATTACTACTGTGGGACGTTCCCGATATCAGAGCATGGCACTGTCGCACGACGACGCCGTCGGCGGGTCGGGTGGGACATCCCGAAGGAGTACTCTCTCCCGGCGGTCGTCGAGTCGCACCCGGCGACGTGGTGAAGGCGTACGTCGTCCTCGGGGAAGGGTACGAGAGGTCACAGAGACTCACGGCCGGGATATAGAGTTCGTGAAGGAGGAGACGTTCGGACGGTAGCGGGTGCGGGTATCGAAACCCCGACAACCGCGCCGGCTCACGTACTTTCTTCTCCCTTCTCGCAGTCTCTCGGGGTAGATGTACGTCGCAGACCAGACGTGGCCCGAACTCGGGGACTACGTCGCCGAGGAGTCCGTCGCGCTGATTCCGCTCGGTTCGACCGAACAGCACGGTCCGCACCTCCCGCTCGCGACCGACCACCTCATCGCCGAGTCGCTCGCGCGGGCGGCGGCCGACCGGGCCGAGGTGCTCTGCGCGCCGACGGTGAACGTCGGCGTCAGCCCCCACCACCGGCAGTTCCACGGGACGATGTGGGTGGACCCGCCGCAGTTCCGCGACTACGTGGAGTCGATGACGCGCAACCTCGCGTACCACGGAATCGACCGCGTGGTGTACGTGAACGCCCACGGCGGCAACGTCCAGCACCTGCGCGAGGTGGGCCGCCGCCTCCGCGACGACGGGACGATGTACGCCGTCGAGTGGATGTGGGACGAGTCCATCCCGGACCTCGTCGACGAGGTGTTCGAGCGCAACGGTCCCCACGCCGGCCCGAAGGAGACGGCGATGATCATGCACGTCGCGGGCGAACTCGTTCGCGAGGACCGCCTCGAAGACGCCCGCGACGGCGGCCTCGTCGACCTCGACGACTCGCCGAACTACATGACGCACGGCGCGCGCACCTTCTTCGACGCCGTCGAGAACTCGGGGAACGGCGCGTTCGGCGACCAGACGGACGCGACGCCCGAGAGCGGCGAACGGTTGTTCGAGGCGGCGACAGAGCAGTTGGTGAAACTGGTCGAGTGGCTGGACGACAGCGACATCGAGGACCTGATGGCGCCCGCGCACGTCGACCCGCAACCCGGCAGTCGGCGGTAGCGTCGCTCGGAGGGCGGTTCGACGGTCCGAGCGTCTGAACGACGGGCTCTTTCCCGAATCAGAACGGCGTCCCGCCCGCTTCGACGACCAGCACGACGGCGGCGTTCGAGAGCGACACGCTCAGATACGCGAGCGCCGGAACGAGGAGCGACCCGGTCCGCTCGTACGCGTAGGCGGCGACGCCGAGCACCGCGAGGTGGGCGAGTGCGAACAAACCCGCGGCGATCGATTCGACCCCGGCGACGCCCGCGAGGAGCAGCGCTGCGGCGAAGAGCGACGCCGTCGCCGCCGCGAGCGACCGTGCGCGTCCGCCGACGGCGTCGGCCGCGTAGCGCAGGACGGCGAGAGCGAGGACGAACGCCGCCGCGCCCGCCAGTTTCCCCCGCTCCGGCACCGCCGTCAATCCGCCGGCGGTGCTCAGCGTCGCGAACGCGGCGACGAGCGTCGTCGCGAGGACGGCGCGCCCGCCGTCGAACGCGCGGGCGAGACTCCCCTGCACGAGCACCTGACAGGTCACCGCGAGGCACGGGACGGCGACGGCCGTCCCCACCCCGACGAGTGCGAGCGTCGCCGGCGACGCGGGGTCCGGATAGTACGTCATCGTCAGCGAACTGTACGGGACGCCGGTGTACAGGCCGACGAACGCGGTGACGCCGACGAGGACGACGGGAGTGGCAACCGCCAGACCGACGAACCGCAGGTCGGCGCGCGAGGGGAGCGACAGTCCGGCGTCGACGCCGCGGACGGCCGCGAAGGCGCCGGCGAGGGCGACGACGCCGAGAGCGAACAGGCCGCCGGCGAACGCGGGGCCGACGGGGACCCATTCGACGGACGGGAGCGACCCGACGGCCGCCCGCGACGCCGCGAGGCCGACGAGGCGGGACCAGACGAAGAGGACGACCAGACCGGCGGTGACGACGCCCAGTTCGGTCGACAGCGGGCGCTTCGCGGACGCGAATCCGCGTTTCGGGGACATAGCCGGGTTACCTATCAGTAGATAATAAAGTTTTCCCGAGAGGCATCTCCCTCTCGCGGGCGCGTCCCGAACGCGAGAGCGGTCGCTCGCAGCGGGTTAAAATACCGAGAATCATGATGAGAATCGACGTGACCGCCGACCGCAGTACCGCTACCGTATTGCGTTCTTACAGGCGTTGAAGATTCGTCGCGCGGGGACCCTTGTCCGCCTGTTCGATGTCGAACTCGACTTCCTGGCCCTCTTCGAGGTCCGGGCCGCCGACGTCTTCCATGTGGAAGAAGACGTCTTCGTCCGAGTCTTCGCTTTCGATAAATCCGTAGCCGCCGGTGTCGTTAAAGAACGCAACCGTACCTTTCGCCATTGCGAGTTGACAGTGGTCGACCGAGTTGATAAGGCTTCCGCCGTCGACTCGCGAGCCGGAGTGTCACGCGCCGGACATAGTCAGCGAGAGAACGGACACGCGGCGGACGGCGTCGAAGTCGCGCAGACGGTAGACGAGTCGGCGCACGCGTTCGGCCGGCCCGTCGCAGAACGCAACCTCGAAGCACCAGTGACCGTGATGGGTGTGGCTCGTCGCTTCGATGACGTCCTCGAAGTCGTGTTGAACGGTGTGTAACTCGCGGATGACGGCCTCGTGTTCGTAGTCGAACGCGACGACGGCCGCGATGTCCCCCTCGGCCTCCTCCAGTCGCGTGTGCGATTCGACGTACTCCAGCATCGCCTCGCGTATCGCCCGCGAACGGGAGTCGAGGCCCTCGGCTTCCCACACCGCGTCGAACTCCGCGAGGACGTCGTCGGGGACGTTCAGACTCGTTCGCATGGGTCTCCCTCCGCGGAGGAGGCGTAAGAATCGTCGCATCCGGCTCGCGGATTATTACGAACTCCTCGAAACCGTCTTAACAGCCGTTATCACCGCCCGAAGATAGGATTCTGGTATGGCGACGGACCTGCTCGGACTGTTCGGCGGCGCGGTCGCACTCGGTATCGTCCACGGCGTCGAACCGGGACACGGGTGGCCTGTCGCCGCCTCCTACGCGATGGAGAAGAAGAACAAGTGGCTCTCCGGGGCGGCCGCCGGGACGATACTCGGCGTCGGCCACCTGATAAGCAGCATCGCCATGGTGCTCGTCTTCTTCGCGGCGAAATCGTACTTCGACCTGACGCAACTGCCGTGGATATCGCAGGTCGCGGGCGTCCTGCTGATCCTCCTGGGGCTGAACGAACTCCGCGGCGGCGGGCACGGCCACGACCACGGCGGGGACGACGGACACGACGGACACGACCACCACGACCACACGCACGACGGCCACGACCACGACCACCATGACGACCACGACCACCGCGACGAGGGCGGCGTCCTCACCCGCCTGAAGTCCGCACTGCCGTTCGTCGGCGGGCACTCGCACTCGCATTCGCACGACCGCTCCCACGGCTTCGACGGCGACGCCTCGGGGACGACCCTGTGGAGTCTCGCGTGGTTCGCGTTCGTCCTCGGGTTCGCCCACGAGGAGGAGTTCGAGATTCTGCTCCTGTGTACGGGGTCGAGCTACTGTCTGGAACTCATGAGCGCGTACGCGCTGGCCGTCCTCGCCGGTATCGTCTCGCTGACGCTGCTGCTCGTCGCGGGCTACTACCGCTACGAGGACCGCGTGGAATCGCTGGCCGAGCACTTCCCCACCATCTCGGCCGCGATTCTGATCCTGATGGGACTCGGGTTCCTGACGGGACTGTTCTGACGCGTCGACCCGCTCACTCCCGCTTTTCGCGCCCCAACGCGTGAAACTCCTCGTTCGGTCGCATGTCCGCGAACATCGCCATCCGGTTCGAGAGGTTGAACATCGCCGTCACGGAGGCGATATCCCAGATGGCCTCCTCGGAGTACCCCGCCTCGGCCAGTCGCTCCACATCCGACTCGGTCACCTCGCGCGGCGACTCGGTGAGTTTCACGGCGACGTCGAGCATCGCCATGCGTTTCTCCGAGATGTCGGCCTGCCGGTAGTTGGCGACGAGTTGGTCCGCGAGCGTCGGGTCCTTCGCGTAGATGCGGACGAGGGCGCCGTGGGCGACGTTGCAGTAGTAGCAGTGGTTGACGCCCGAGACGGCGACGATTATCATCTCTATCTCCTCTCGGTCGAGCGCGGAGTCCTCCACGAGGGCGTCGTGGTAGGCGAAGAACGCGCGGAAGTGGCTCGGCTTGTACGCGAACGCCGAGAAGACGTTCGGCGTGAACCCCGCGCGTTCGGTCTCCTCGTCGATTCGCTCCTGCAGGTCCTCGGGCAGGTCCTCGTAGTCGGGCACCGGGAATCGGGTCATCGCGTCGTCGGCCAGTTCCATGCGCGAGACTATCCCGGTCGACCCTTATATTCTCGCTCGGCGCTCGGGTTCCGGTTCGGGACTACTCCGCCCCCCGGCCCTCGGCCGCCGGTCGCTCCTCCCGGTCGACCAGCGCGAACAGTTCGTCCCAGTCCTCCTCGGCCGGGAGTCGCTCGCGGACGGTGTCGACGGCTCCCTCGGTGGTCGCGTCGTCGACGACGCTCAGGACGACTCGCGCGTGGTGGGCGGCGGTACCGCCCGCGCCCTCGTCGTAGCCCCCCGCCTCGACGAGACGGCCGACGAACTCCCCCCACGCGAAGCGCTCGGTCCCCTCCTCCTTCGTGAGGAAGCGTTCGAGTTCGCCGGGGAGCTGCGCCCCGAGGCGTTCCGCGGCCTCCGAGTCGACGCGCCGGCCGAGCGTCTCGAACGTGATTCGCGTCGCTCTGAGGGCGTCCTCCGTCGACGCGAGCTGTCCGCGGCTCTCCACCCTGCCGAGGAAGGTGTCGAAGTCCATCTTTCGCACCAGTCCGACGGGAACGTCAATAGGTACTGTGCCCGCGGGTCGGCCGGCGGTGGCGGTGGTGGCCCGGCGGGGAAAAGCGATTAACCTCCGTCGCGCACATGTAGAACCATCATGTACGAGCGCATACTCGTGCCGGTCGACGGCAGCGACGGCTCCGAGGAGGTCCTGTACCACGCGGGCGAGATGGCGCAGCGGACCGACGGCGAACTCACGCTGCTGTTCGTCGCCGACACGAGCAGGGACAGCGTCACCGTCGTCGAGAACGACGTGGTCGACGCCCTCGAAGAGGAGGGGGCCGACATCGTCGAGGGCGCCGGCGGAGTGCTCGACTCGCTCGGCGTCGACTACTCGACGGACGTGGTGCAGGGCGACGTGGTCCCCACCATCGTCGACTACGCCGAGGAGTACGACTACGACGCCGTCGTGATGCCGACGCAGGGGAAACAGGGCCTCTCAAAGCAGTTGCTGGGAAGCGTCACGGAGAAGGTCGTCCGCCTCTCCGAGCGGCCGGTCGTCACGGTCCGCACGGGCACCGAGCGGTCCCTGTCGTTCCCCTACGAGCGGATCCTCGTGGCGACCGACGGGAGTTCGACGGCGACGTACGCGGCCGAACACGCCGTCGACCTGGCGGCGTCGCTCGGCGCGACGCTGCACGTGCTCAGCGTCGTCGACGACTCGCTGCTCGGACTCGACGTGCGCTCTGCGCTCTCCGGGGCCGAGGAGGAGGAGGCCGCCGAGGAGGCCGTCGAGAACGTCGTCCTCGCCGCGGAGTCCCGCGACGTCGACGTCGAGAGCCACGTCGAGCACGAGTCGCCGCACGAGGCCATCCTCGACGCCGTCGAGTCGTACGACATCGACGCCGTCGTGATGGGAACGACGGGGAAGGGCGCCGTCGACCGCATCCTACTCGGCAGCGTCGCCGAGAAGACGGTCCGCACGTCGCCGGTGCCGGTGGTCACCGTCCACGAACCCTCGGAGTAACGCTGACGAAGTCGGACACGGACTCTCAGACCGCGACGGCCGCGTACAGCGCCCCTGCGGCGGCGAACACGCCCAGTCCGAACAGCGCGTAGTTGGCGACGCGGTTGTCCGCCCGCCACGCCGAGGCGGTGTAGCGGCGACCGGAGAGCGGCCACAGGAAGTTCACGCCCATCGGCGTGAGGGCGTCGCCGAGCAGGTGCGCGAAGACGGTGAGAGAGCCGAGGCAGAACGCGAAGACGGCGAGGCTCCCGTCCGCGAGGGCGGCGAGTCCGGCGTCGCCCACGCCGACGCCCGCGGACGTCAGCGCGCGGACGGCGCCGGCGAAGGCGCCGCCGACGAGCGCCGCGAAGAGAAGCGAGTGCGTCGGGCCGCGGTGCGGCAGGCCCGGAATCCGGTGGTCGACGTCCGGCAGCATCGTCAGCCACAGCATCGTCGCCCCGACGACGAACGCGAGGTCCGGGCGGCCGAGGCGGACGAGAGCGAACCCGACGGGCGCGAAGACGAGGAGCGAGACGCCGCAGTGTCCCTTCCAGTACATACCTCCGGTCTCGCCGGAACTCGGAAAAGCTGATTGGTCGGCGGCGACGACCGTACGGGAAACCGTTATCTCCGGACGCGTCCTCTCTCAGGCATGCTCGGCCCATTCGCGGGCGCGTTCGAGGGTCTCTCCGCGGTGGAGGCGACGGCCGCCCTCCTCCTCGTCTCCGTCGCCGCCGCCCTCGCCCTGGAGTTCGTCGTCCTCCGGACGGCCCGCCGCTACGTCGTCCACACCGACAGCGCCTACGACGACATCGTTCTCTCCGAATTGCGAGCGCCGCTGGTCGTCACCGCGGCCCTGGCGGGCGTGCTCCTCCTCACGCAGGTGCCGGCCGTGCGGGCGTCGACGGTGTTCCCGCCGGCGACGCTCGACACCTTCTTCGGCAAACCCTCGGTGTCGGTCATCGTCCTCGTCTGGGCGTACGCGGCCAACCGCGCGGTGAACCGACTCGTCGAACGCGTGAACGAGGAGGGCGGCCGGTTCGACTTCGCGCCCGTCCTCTCGAACGTCTGGACGCTCGTGGTCGTTCTCGGCGGCGCGGCCACCCTGCTGTACGTCTGGGACATCGAGATAACGCCGCTGCTCGGCGCGGCGGGCGTCGCCGGCATCGCCGTGGGCTTCGCCGCGAAGGACACCGTCGCCAACTTCTTCGGGGGAATCGCGCTGTACTTCGACGACACGTACAAACTCGGCGACTTCATCGTCCTCGACGACGGCACGTCTGGGTCCGTTGTGAAGGTGGGCATCCGCTCGACGACGCTTCTCACCCGCGACGAACTGATGGTGACGGTGCCGAACTCCGTGCTCAACGCGGCGAAGATAACGAACGAGTCCGCGCCGCAGCGACGCCGACGCATCCGCGTCCCCCTCTCCGTGGCCTACGGCACCGACCTGGACGAGTTCGAGGCGTTGGCCGTCGACGCGGCCGACGCGGAGTCGCTCGTCCTCGACTCGCCGAAACCCCGGATGCGCTTCCGCCGGTTCGGCGACTCCGCCCTGGAGTACGAACTGCTCTGCTGGGTGAGCGCCCCCACGCGCCGCCGCCGCGCCCAGCACGAACTGAACCGCGCGCTGTACGCGGCGCTTGACGACGCCGAGATAGAGATTCCCTTCCCGAAGCGGGACGTAACGCTGACGACGGCCGCCGCGCCCGCGGCGCAGGGGACGACCCGAGGGGCACCCGGTTCGAGCGACACCGACGCCGACTCCGGGGCGGACGAACGGGTGGCGACGGACGGCGCAGGCGGGGCGGGTGGGGCGGACGAGGGCGTCGAGAGGGGCGACGCGGATGCGGACGCCAGCCCGAAACGGTAACCCCGCGGCGTCCGAAGCGCCGGCATGGCCGTGCTGCTCCAGACCGTTGTCGCGCGCTTCTTCGATTGGCTCGTCGGGTCGTACGGGCCGTTCGTCATCCCGGTGCTCCTGTTCGCCGTCGGGGCCGTCGGCTACCTCGTCCTCGTCGCCGCCGGCCGCGCCGGCATCGCGGAGGAACTGGTCGAGACCGACGAGATGGGGTGGGGGGAGTCGCCGCCCGACAGCCCGAACGACGGCGAGGAGAAGTGGCAGCGCTGAGCGGCTACTCGCGGTTCCACGGCGCCGCCTCCGGGTCGACGAGTCGACGCTCCTCCTCGATACCGTCGAGCGCCGCGAGGTCCTCCCCGTCCAGTCGCAACTCGGTCGCGGCGAGGTTGTCCGCGGCGTGGTCGCCCGACCCCTTCGGGATGGGGACGACCCCCTTCTCGACGGCCCACGCGAGACACACCCGCGCCGGGGACGCGCCGCGCCGCGTCGCCACTTCGGAGACGACGGGGTGGTCGAAAATCTCGCCGCGCGCGAGGGGGACGTAGGCGACGAGGCGGTGGTCGTGCTCCTCCGCGTACGCGCGGAGTTCCTCCTGCGGGAAGAGCGGGTGACACTCCACCTGGTGGGCCGCGACGGGGGCGTCGAGAATCTCGCGCGCCTCGTCCGACAGCGCGGGCGTGAAGTTGCTGAGACAGACGTGGTCTATCAGGCCGTCCTTACGGAGTTCGTCGAACGCCGGGAGCGTCTCCTCGGCGTCGTACGCCTCGGTCGGCCAGTGGACGTACAACATTTCCACCTTCTCGACGCCGAGTCTGTTCAGACTCTCCCTCGCGGTGCGCTTCACGTCCTCGGGCGCGAGGTTCTCGGGACGAACCTTCGTCGCCAGGACGACGTCCTCGCGGTCGACGTCGCTCTCCGCCACCGCCTCGCCGACCTCCGCCTCGTTGTCGTACATCTGCGCGGTGTCGAGGTGTCGGTAGCCGACGCGGAGCGCGCGGGCCACGTCCTCCTTCGTCGCGCCGCCGGTGCCGTACCCGATATCGGGAAGGTCGAGCGCCGTCATCGGTCCGTCACTCGCGGTTCCACGGCCCCATGTCGGGGTCGATGACGCGCTTTCGCTCCTCGATTCCGTCTATCTTCTCGAGGTCCGCCTCGTCCAAGTCCATCTCGGCGGCCGCGAGGTTGTCGGCGACGTGGTCGCCCGAGGACTTCGGGATGGGGACGATGCCGTGCTCGACGGCCCACGCGATGCACACCTCGGCCGTCGAGGCGTCGTGTTTCTCGGCCACCTCGGAGAGCACGGGGTGGTCGAGTATCTTCCCCCGACCGAGCGGCGAGTAGGCGACGAGGTGGTGGTCGTGTTCGTCGGCGTACGCGCGGAGTTCCTCCTGGGGGAGAAGCGGGTGACACTCCACCTGGTGGGCCGCGACGGGGGACTCCAGAATCTCGCGCGCTTCGTCCAAGAGGTCCGGTTCGAAGTTGCTGAGACAGACGTGCTCGACGAGACCCTCCTCGCGGAGTTCGTCGAACGCCGGAAGCGTCTCCTCGGCGTCGTAGGCGTCGGCGGGCCAGTGGACGTACAGCATCTCCACAGAGTCGACGCCGAGACGGTCGAGGCTCTCCTCGGCCGTCTCCCTCACGTCCTCGGGCGCGAGGTTTCCGGGCTCTATCTTCGTCGCCAACACGATATCGTCGCGGTCGACGTCACTCTGCGCGATGCCGGCGCCGACCTCCGCCTCGTTGTCGTACATCTGCGCCGTGTCGACGAAGCGGTAGCCGGCGTCCAACGCCGCGACGACGTTGTCGGTCCACTCGTCGCCTTCCTCGTCGCCGGAGGTGCCGTAGCCTATCGCGGGGAGGTCGAGGTCTGTCACGTTCGGTGGGAGGGACGGGTCGGTAAAAGGCGTGTGCGAGGCGGAAAACGGCGGGGACGACGGGAATGAGACCTCAGTCGCCCTTCGTCCCGCCGCGGACGAAGCGGTCGTACGCGGAGGCGAACTCCTCGTCGGCCTCGGCGGACGCCTCCCACTCGTTCAGCCCGCGTTCCTCGCGCGTCCCCTCGATGGTGTTGTCGAGGACGAACGCGAACAGGCCGCCGACGGCCATCCCGGTCGACCCGATGACGAAGACGGTGTTCGAGACGACCTGCGCACCGAGAATCGGACCGAGGTAGGCGACGGCCGCCATCCCCTCCTGAAACGCGCTCGCGGACCCGACGTTCGCCATGTAGGTGGGGACGGCGAGGCCGACGAACAGCGAGACGCCGACGACGAAGATGTTGCGCGAGGAGTCGAGGTCGACGTACTTCAGGTTCGAGAGGCCGACGGCGACGATTTGCCCGAACATGGCGATGTAGAGGCCGCCGACGACGGGGTCGGGGATGGTGGCGACGAGTTGGCCGAAGTAGCCGACGAAGCCGACGACCAGCATGACGGCGGCGCCGATTTGGACGACGTAGCGGGAGGCGACGCCGGTGAGGCCGATGGCGCCGATGTTCTCCGAGTAGGAGGTCGACCCCGACCCGCCCATGAGCGCGGAGAAGACGTTCATCAGCCCCTCCATCCCGATGCCGTGGTTGATGCGCTTCTCGGAGGGGGCGCCGACGCCCGAGAGGCGCGCGACGGCGTGGTAGTCGCCGAGGCTCTCTATCATCGAGGCGCCGACGCCGGCGAGCATCCCGACGACGAACGCGGAGGTGACCTGCGGGATGCCGAACGCCACCTCGCCGAGGAGGGGGAGGGCGACGGTGACGGCGTTCGGTCCGCCCGCGAAGCCCCACTGGAGGGGGTAGATGGGGACGAACGCGGGCGCCGACAGCACCGCCCCGAAGTCGACGTAGCCCGAGGTACCGGGCGCGTAGACGCCGACCGCGGAGAGCACCGCCGCGATGCCGTAGGCGACGACGATGCCGAGGAGAACCGGGAACAGGCCGAACACGCGGTGCGCCGTATCGACGTACTGCGAGAAGAGGACGATGAGGAGCAGCGTCAGACCGAGGAGGGGGATGTTGTTCGTCGCCGAGGTGACCTGTCCGGTGTTGAACAGCGAGAGGCCGATGAGGGCGATGGTGGGCGCGATGACGACCGGCGAGAGAAAGGAGCGGAGTTTCCCGAGGAGTCCGAGGTAGCCGACCAGAATCTCGACGAGGGCGGCGACGAGTATCGCCCCCTGTAACTGGAGGAGGGCGGCCTGCCACGCCGGCCCCGTCGGATTGCTCGCCGTCACGACGCCGACGACGGCCAGGGCGGGCGCGAGCATCGAGAACGGCGCGCCCTGCACGATGGGGTAGCGGTTGCCGAACGTCGTCTGCGCCAGCGTCGCCACGCCGGAGACGACGAAGAACGTTCCGACGAACCGCGGGACGATGTCGGCGGGCATGCCGAGGGCGCCCGCGAGGATGAGCGGAACGGCGATGTTCGCCCCGACCATCGTCAGGTAGTGTTGGACGCCGAGGAGGAGGGAGGTGCCGAGCGGTGGTCTGTCTTCGATGCCGTAGGCCACGAAGGAGTCGTCGTCCCGACTCACGCGGAATCGCCGTCCATGTTCGTCGTTCTGTCCCCCGTCGAGGCACAAGTATCCGCCGTTCTGGACCGACCGACGTTCCGATTCGGTAACCTCTTTGGCCCCCGCTTCCGTCCGGTGTCTCGTGAGCGAGACGCGCCGACCGAGCGACGCCTGGTTGTACGGATGGGCGGCGGGGTACGCCTCGGTGGGCGCGGCGTCGGTGCTGGTTCCGCTGTACGCCATCGACCTCGGAGCGGGGGCGTTGCTCGTCAGCCTCATCGCCGCCACCGCGGCGTTCGCGGGCGTCCCCGGTGCGATTCTCTGGGGAAAGGCGGTCTCGCGGACCCACCGGCGGCGGCCGTTCATCCTCGTCGCCCTCGGTTCGACGGGCGGCGTCCTCCTCCTCGCGCCGCTCCTCTCCTCGCCGTGGACCGTGCTCGTCGCCAACGCGGCGCTCTGGTTCGTCGTCGCCGCGGCCGCGCCCGTGTTGAACCTCGTCGTCGTCGACGGCTACCAGCCGCACGAGTGGTCGGTCCGGTTCGGCAAACTGAACCAGTATCAGGGGTACGGTTGGTTAGCGGGCCTCGTCGCCGGCGCGCTGTGGTCCGCGCTCGCGGGGTCGGCGTTCGGAATCGCCCCCCTTCCGGCCAAGCGCCTGTTCTTCCTCGCCGCGGGCGTCGTCGCCCTCCTCGGGTTCGCCGCGGTGTACGTCCGCTATCCGGAGCGGCCGCGGCTGACCGAGCGCCGGTACGTCCGACTGCTCCGCCGCGTCCGGCAGGACGGCCTCGGCGGCAGTCGGTCCACGCGGGCCGTCCCGTTCGGCCCCGGCCGGGTGTACTGGGCGCTCCGCTCGCTCCGCCGGAACGGGCGGTCCGGCAAACCCGCGACCGAGCGGTTCTCGGGCGAACTGACGCGCTACCTCGCGGCGGCGACGCTGTTCTTCGGGGGGTTCGCCGTCTTCTTCGCGCCGCTGCCGTCGTTCCTGACGGACGTCGGCTACACCACCGACCACGTGTTCGCGCTGAACGTCGTCTCCGCGGCCGCCTCGGCGGTCGCGTACGCGCCCGTCGGGTCGCTCGCGGCCCGGTTCGACCGCTTCCGGCTCCAGACGGGGGCGCTGCTCTCCCGGGTCGTCGTCTTCCCCCTCGTCGCCGTCGTCGGGGGCGCCCTCGCCCCGCCGGGCGGACTGCTCGTCGTGGGCGCCCTGTTCGCCGTCATCGGACTCGCCTGGGCGTTCATCGCCGTGACGGCGACGGACATCGTCGCCGACCTCGCGGCGGAACCCGTGCGGAGCGAGGCGCTCGGCGCGTACACGGCGCTCGGGAGCCTCGGCGGCGGCGTCGGGAGCGCCCTCGGCGGCGTCGTCGCCGGCGGCGTCGGGTACGAGGCCACGTTCGCGCTGGCCGCCTGCTGCATCCTCGCGGCCGCCGTGGTCGTCGTCCGCGGCCGGCGGTCCGGACGAGGCGCGACGGGAAGTAGCGGGCTCTGAGGCGCGGCGACGCGGCCGGAAACGACGGGAAAAAGGACGCCGCGCTCAGTGCGCCGCGACGGCGTCGACCGGCGAGATCCAGATGACGAGTTCGCCGTCGCGCTTGATGACGCCCTCGATGGAGTCGTCTTTCTCTAAAGGCGGTTCCTCTATCTCGTCGGCGTCGACGCGGACGACTTGGTACACCTCGTCGACCAGCCACCCCACCGCGGCGTCGTCCTCGAACTTGCTGGAGTCGAAGATGACGATGCGCTTGGACTCTCCCTCGCCCGTATCGAGGTTCAGGAGGGCTTTCGGGTTGACGATAGACGTGGTGCGACCCCGGAGGTCCATCACGCCGTCGACGTAGGCGGGCGCGTTCGGGACGGCGGTCAGAGAGCCTCTGTCGACGATTTCGGAGACGTACTCGATGTCGACGCAGTAGGTCTCTCCGCCGAGTTTGAACTCGAGCACCTGTATCTCTCGGACGTCTTCGACCTCGTCGGCGTCGGGCACGGCAGCGGTCTGTGGTTCCTGCGACATGGTTAATCCCCCGTGACGCGCGAGCGTCACCGGCTTGGAAGAATCTCGCGTCAAATCGGGCATAAAGCTACGTACCCGATTATCAGACGTGAGTATCGTCGGGGAGCGTTTAAGACCCCTACTCCGGAAGAACGGGTAGAGATGAGCGGTCAGAAAAACAGAACGTCACCGACCGGTCGCGCGCCGCCCGCCGGGCCGCGGTGCCGTTCTTCGCGCGCCGAACGCGCGCACAGAGAACGAGGGGGAGGGTCGCGGTGAGCGCCGCATCCGAGTCGAACGCGGGGGGGAGCGCGACGCGCGCCGTCGTCGTCGACGACTCGCGGTTCATGCGGACGCTCATCCGCACGCTCCTCGAAGACGGGGGAATCGACGTCGTCGCGGAGGCGGAGAACGGGGCCGAGGCGGTCGACGTCGTCGCCGAACACCGCCCCGACGTGGTGACGATGGACATCGAGATGCCCGAGATGAACGGCATCGAAGCCGTCGAGGCCATCATGGAGTCGTGCCCCACACCCGTGTTGATGCTCTCGGCGCACGCGGAGGACGACGCCGACGTGACGTTCGAGGCCCTCGACGTGGGCGCCGTCGACTTCGTGACGAAACCCGGCGGCGAGGTCACCTCCTCGATGCCGCGCGTGAAGCGCGAACTCGTCGAGAAGGTCCGCTCGGCCGCGGCGGTGGACCTCTCGGCGACGCGGCGGACGGAGGCGCTGGGTCGCCGCGAGACGCCCTCGCGGGGCGGCAAGCGAGCCTCCCGACGGAGTCGGAGAAGCGGCGCCGACCGGACGGAGCGCGCGCCCGCGCCGTCGTCGCGTCGACGGGCGGCGTCGGACTCGCCGTACCCCGACGTGTCGACGCTGATACTCGGCGCGTCGACCGGGGGGCCGAACGTGGTCGAACGGGTCCTCGCGGACCTGCCGACGGTCGCGAACCTCAGAATCGTGGTCGTCCAGCACATGCCCGCGGGGTTCACGAGGCGGTTCGCGGACCGCCTCGACGCGCGGTCGGCGTACCGCGTCGCGGAGGCGACGGACGGCGAGCGAATCGGCGTCGGCGAGGCGCGCGTCGCCCCCGGCGGGTCGCACCTCGTGGTCGACCGCGACCGCGCGGGGCGACTCTCGCTGAAACTCACGGACACGAAACCGGTCCACGGCGTCAAGCCCGCCATCGACCTGACGATGGCCTCGGCCGTCGAAGCCGTCGAGGGACCCCTCGTCGGAACGCTCCTGACCGGGATGGGACGCGACGGGGTCGACGGCATGGGCCGTATCAACGCCGCGGGCGGGTACACGGTCGCACAGGACGAGGGAACGTCGGCTATCTTCGGGATGCCGAAGCGGGCCATCGAGGCGGGATGCGTCGACGCCGTCGCCCCCGCCGACGACATCGCCTCGCACATTCTGGCGGGACTGACGGAGGAGGAGTAGACGATGGACGAAGAACTCTACCAAGCATTCATCACGGAGTCGGAGGAGAGCATCACGCAACTGAACAACTCGCTCCTGGAGTTGGAGTCGAACCCCGAGGCCACGGATGCCATCGACGACATCTTCCGGCAGGCGCACACGCTGAAGGGGAACTTCGGCGCGATGGGCTTCGACAACGCCGCCACGGTGGCGCACGCCGTCGAGGACCTCTTAGACGAGATACGGCACGACCGACTGGCGGTGACGCCCGACCGCATGGACCTCGTCTTCGACGGGATGGACGAGATTCTCGAAATCCTCCGCGACATCGAGGAGCACGGCGAGTCCAAGAGCGACCCGACGGCCCTCGTCGAGGAGATACGCGCCGCCGCGCGGGCGGAGGACGCCGCGGGCGAGGAACCGTCGACGGCCGACGACGACGATGCCCCGAACGACGACGCCCTCGCCGTCGCGGCCGAGACCCTCGACTTCGAGAGCGACGAACTTACCGACGCCGAACTGCTGTATCACGCCGACATCGAACTGAACGCCGGCGAGATGAAGGGCGTCGACGCCGGCCTGTTCCTCGGCGGCGTGCCCGACGGCGTCGACGTCGTCGGGTCGGTCCCGGACATCGACAGCATCGAGGACGGCGAGTTCGACGACGGCTTCGCGCTGTTCGTCGCGAACGTCCCCGAGGCCGAACTCGGCCCGACGCTCGCCGGCCTCTGGAAGGTCGAGAGCGTCGAACTGACCGACGTGTCGGCCGTCCTCGCGGACGACCGCGACGCCGAGGCGGCCCTCGCGGACTCGGACGCGGAGGCGGATGCGGGCGCGGCCGTAGACGCGGACGCGGCCGAAGTCGACGCGGAACCGGTCGAATCGGGAGCCGCGGACGACGCCGAAGCCGAGGCCGCCGCGCTCGCCGAGACGTCCGAGGCGGACGCCGAACCGGACGCTGAGCCGGAAGAAGCCGAGGACGGCGACCCCGCCGCGGCGGTCGACCCCGCCGAGGCCGCGGAGGCCGTCGCGGCCGTCGAGGCCGCCTACTCCGGCGCCGAGTCGGAATCGGAGCAGGAGTCGGAGTCCGAGGACGGACGCGAGAGCGACCGCGACGCCGGCGGCGAGTCGGTTTCCGACGCCGACGGGGACGCGGGCGCGGCCGAGGCGACCGCCGCCGAGAGCGGCGCAGAGGGGAGTGCCGAGGGCGCCGACTCGCCCGCGCGCGACGACGCGGACGAGGAGACGAAGGCGGAGGGCGAGAAGAAACGGGAGAAGCGGGAGAAGGGACAGTCCATCTCCGCGGTCAAGTCCGTCCGCGTCGACGTCGACCAACTCGACGAACTGCACGAACTGGTCGAGCAACTGGTCACCAGCCGCATCAAACTCCGGCAGGCGATGGAGGGCGAAGTGGTGGACACGACGAGCGGCCTCGACACGCTCGACGAACTGGACAAGATTTCGACGAACCTCCAGAACACGGTGATGGACATGCGGCTCATCCCGCTGAAGAAGGTGTTCGACAAGTTCCCGCGACTGGTCCGCGATTTGGCGCGCGACCAGGACAAGCGGGTCCGGTTCACCGTCGAGGGCGAGGACATCGAACTCGACCGGACCATCCTCGACGAGATTTCCGACCCGCTGATGCACGTCCTGCGGAACGCCGTGGACCACGGCATCGAACTGCCGGACGAACGAGAGGCCAACGGGAAGCCGCGAACCGGGACGGTCGAACTCAGCGCGCACCGCGAGCACGACACGGTGGTCATCACCGCCTCCGACGACGGGAGCGGAATCAACGCCGACGCCGTGCGCGAGAAGGCCGTCTCGAACGGCCTCGCCACCCGCGAGGAACTGAACGCGATGCCCGACGAGGAGGTGTACGACTACATCTTCCACCCCGGCTTCTCGACGAACGAGGAGATAACCGACGTCAGCGGCCGCGGCGTCGGCATGGACGTGGTGAAGACCACCGTCGAGGCGCTCGACGGCTCCGCCAGCGTCACCAGCACGCCCGGCGAGGGCTCGGTGTTCACCATCCGCCTGCCCGTCTCCGTCGCCATCATCAAGGTGCTGTTCGTCCGCGTCGGAGACCGGGAGTTCGGCGTTCCCATCAAGTACATCGACGAGATTTCGCGGCGCCAGAAGGTCCAGACGATCAACGGCGCGGAAGTCGTCGTCCACGAGGACTCGCTGTTCCCGCTCATCCGCCTCCGGGACGCCCTCGACATCGACGTCGCCGAGGGCGACGGCGGGATGATCGTTCGCATCCGCCCGTCGGACAGACAGGTGGCGCTGCACTGCGACCACGTCACCCGGCAGGAGGAAGTCGTCGTCACGCCGCTGCAGGGACCGCTCGGCGGCACCCAGGGGCTCTCCGGGACGGCCGTCATCGGCGACGGAAACGTCATCCCCATCCTCGACGTGAGCACGCTCGAACTGCCGTCCGGCGGACGGGAGGCGCTGCGCGAGTGGACGCCGCCGTCCGACGGCGAGTCGGCCGAGGGGTCAGCCGACACCGACGCCGACGGGCCCGCCGAAGTCGAGGAGGCGGCGGACTGATGTCGCGCTCGGAGGCCTCCGACGAGGGGTTCCGACGGCTGCTCGACCACGTCGAGGAGTCGCTGTCGTTCGCGACGAGTTCGTACAACGACGCGTACCTCGACCGGCGAATCTCCGCGCGGATGCGCCGCCGCGGCGTCGACGGCTACGACGCCTACCAGTCGCTCCTGACCGAGGACGCCGAGGAGCAGCGGGCGCTGTTGAACTCGCTGAGCGTCAACGTCACCAGTTTCTTCCGCAACCCGGAGGTGTGGGAGGCGCTCCGCGAGGTGCTGGCCGAACTCGCCGAGAACGGGAACGGTCGAGTCCGCATCTGGAGCGCCGCCTGCTCGGACGGCCGCGAGGCGTACTCGCTTGCGATGCTGGCGCACGACGACGACCGCATCGACCCGAACCGCGTGTCGATACTCGGCACCGACATCAAACCCGAGATACTCGACGCCGCGCGGGCGGGCGAGTACCGCGCCTCCGAGACGAACGACGTCGCGGAGCAACTCGCGCCGCTCTCCGGGAACGACCGCTACGTCGAACGCGACGGCGACGTCTACCGCGTGAGCGAGGCGGTGAAGTCGCTGGTGTCGTTCGAGAAACACGACCTCGTGCAGGAGCGGCCGCCGGACACGTTCGACTTGGTGGTGTGTCGGAACCTGTTCATCTACATCAACAGCGAGGCGAAGCAGGCGATATTCGACACGCTGGGGTCGGCGCTCAGCCCGCACGGCTACCTCACCATCGGGATGACCGAGACGGTGCCGCCGTCCTGTCGCGACTGGTTCGAACCGGTCGAGAAACGGCTCCGAATCTACCGGAACGCGACGGGGTCTTCGACTCCGTGAGATAACAGATGAAGCCTGGCGAGACGAAGGTCGCGGACACGAACGGACGATTCCTGCAGGTGCGGCGCGGCGGGCGGAGTCTCAACGACGCCAACTGGACCAACGGGCGGATTCTCCTCTCGAATCAGCGGCTCATCCTCGCGGGCACCGGCGGGAAGCGGACGTTCGCGCTCTCCGACATCGAACAGATCGGCGGGCGGTTCGACGTGAACCAGCGCATCGCCACCGTCTCCGATTACCTCGCGCTCCGGTACAACGACGGTGAGGACGTGGTCCTCGTAGCGCCGGCGGACCCCGACGAGTTCGAACTCGACCTGTACGGGACGCTCCTGAACGCGACGAAGTTCCTCGTCCGCCACCCGGCCGTCGAGGGCGGCGTCGTCCAGAACACCGAGTGGGTCGGCGCGCGACTGAAAGTCGAGGAGGCGGGGGTCAGCATCGCCACCGTGGAGGGGTCGTTCGTCCACGTCAGACTCGACGACATCGGCGACATCGAGATGGGCCGACGGACGGTCCGCGAGGAGACGCGCGAGGTCATCGAAGTCGAGCACTCCTACGACGACGGGACGAGCGTGCAGACGTACATTTCGGGGCCGGAGCGCCCGGTGACCATCCTGAAGTCGCTGCTCCGAATCGGCGAGGAGCAGTCCGAGACGGCGCTCGAACTGTCGAAGCAGGACAAACAGGTTCTGATGGCGCTGTACTCCGGCGTCTCTCCCTTCGACATCCCGGCCTTTCTCGGCATCGACGTCGACGACGTCGAGGAACTGTTCACCCGCCTCATCGACCACAACGTCCTCGACGAGGTCCGCGTCCGCCACGAGGTGGAGTTGAACGCCCGCGGGCGCTCCATCGCCGCGGACGCCATCGACGACCAAGCCGCGAACATGTGAGCGGGCGGGCGGTGGTCCGGACCCGGCTTTTCGACGTTTCGAGCGCCTCCCTCCGACGAGAGCGACGTCGATAACCCTAAGACGGACTACCATGCGGATAAGCGAGGAGTACGCGAAGACGCTCAGCTATTAGTATATGTAGATTGACAAAGAGGGTGTGGAACGGCTGTACGTCTACAGCGGCGCTCTCGCGGTGATCGGGGTTTCCGTCGGGTCCCCGGCGGTGCGCTCGCTCGCCGCCGGTGACCGCAGTATTCCCGTACTGCTCGTGGCGGTCGGCGGGGGATGGATGGTCGTCGGTGCGGTCTACGAATCGCTGCGAACGGACCCCGACGAGTTTCGCGTTCCCGCCGCTGTGCTCTTCGCGTTAGTCGGCGCCGCCTGCCTGAGTCTCCTCGGAACGCTGCTCTCCGCGCTGTCCGGCGCGTGAGTGGCGTGCATCGAGCGGTCCACCGCGCAGAGACGACGCTCGAATCGGGCGGTCATACCCCCGACAGCATCGCGCCGGTCGCGGCGACCACGAGGAGACCGAAGAGGAGGAGCCACGCGGAACCCAGCCACGCCGCGCGTTCGCTCCCCGTCCACTCGAAGTCCAGCGCACCCCGTCCGCGGAAGAGATTGACGCCGATGCTGATGAGCAACCATCCGCCGCTACCCGTGACGAACAGCGCCAGCGAACGCTCGTTACTGAACGCCAGCGGCAGTTGACTCGCTCCGACGAGCACGCAGGTGAGACCGGTGAGGTGCGACCGCTCGACCGACCCGCGGAGGCGCGACTCGCTACCCGACGAATTGAGGAGGCGAGAGAGTCGATTCCGAACCATCACGGCGTGTCGTTCCGCCGTCACAATATCGTTTATCCCACGCGACGACCGAACGGCGCGGGCGTTCGCCACTGAGTCGAAAACTGAAAAATAGCCTCGAACGGAGCGTTCAGACGTTGACGCCTTCTATCTCCTCGTTGACCACGAACCTCCCCTGCGGCGTCAGTTCGCAGGGCAGTTCCGCGCCGGTGACGAGGTTGTCGTCGAACAGTTCGCCGAGGTGGTGTTCGAGTTCCGCGTCTTCGAGTTCCAGGAGCGACGCGAGGTCCACGTCCGACCCGGTGGAGTAGAGGCCGACGAGCACCTCCAGAGTCCCCTCTTCGATTTCGACGTCCCGCACGTCGCTTTTGATCCAGTGGTAGATGAGGCGGAGGTAGCGCCCGAGGATGTTCATCTTCCGGCGCGAGGCCATCGACATCTCCGAGGTCACCGTCTGGCCGTTCTCGACGTGTTGGACCGAGAGGACGAGTCGCTTCTCGTCGTCGATGGTCCGCTCGATGACCTCGAAGAAGATGACGGACGCGAGGTCTATCTCGAACGGGCCGTCGCCCTCGCCGAGCACGTCGTTGCCGGGGAAGACAACCGACTCGTAGTCGAGGTGGAGTCCGGTCTTGCGCTTCGGCGTGTCCATCACGCGGCCGCCCACCTTCGCGGGGTGTTTCACCAGCGTCGTCGACCCGTTCAGCGTCGCGCGGAACAACAGGAGAGAGAACTTCTCGATGGTCTCGCGGTCGCCGCCGATGACCGTCGTCCGCCGGCGATTGCCGACGATGTAGCCGACCATGACGGTGTAGTCGAAGAACTCCTCGACTTCCGGCGGCACCTGCCCGACCGCGATGTCGAAGATGGAGGTGATGGGCACCACCGTCTTCGTCCGCGAGGTGGCGAGGATGAGTCGCCGCTCGCTCATCAGGACGCGCCCCTTCACCGGTTCGAAGGTCGCGTCGCCGCCGGCGACGAAGTTCGCCACGAAGTCGACGATGATGGACTCGCCGTTCTTCGAGCGGCGGAGCTCCTTGCGCTTCCGCGCCTCCGCCGTCTCCCCGTCTTCGGCGGGTTCTTCTTTCTGCTGACGGTAGGCTTCGAGTAGGTCGTCGTTCCCGGGGGAGGCCGTCCCTCCGTCGGTCCGGAGTCCGCGCTCGCCGTCTCGGACGTCGTCCGGCGGTTCGAGCGTCGATGCGTCGGTCTGTCGGTGGGGTTCGTCGGTCATACGCTTATCAGTGCTCCCGCGAGCGAGGAGGTCATCACGGCGCTCGCACAGCCGATCCACACGAGCACCACGAAGTGGAGGTAGGCGTTCGCCTTGTGCCCGCCGTCGACCATCCGGATCATCAGGGACGACAGCAGGGCGTTGAACAGGATGATGAGCGCCAGCAGGAACTCGATGAACGGGATGTCGTACACGCCGGCGTAGATGAGTTGTCCGAACTCCAGTTGGTCGAGGTTCATCTGCGTCGAGAAGGAGGCGAGAATCTCGACGACTTCGAGGCCGATGAAGAAGGCGAACGACGCGGAGGCGGTGATGCCGTAGAGGACGCCGATGAGCGTGACCGTCGCCTGCTCGCGCTGGCGGCGGAGCTTGATTATCTCGTTCATGTTCCGCGAGATGAGTTCGCCGAGCTGTTTCGGTCGTCCCCCCATCTGCCGGCCGATGTTGTACATCTCGCTGAACTTCTGGATGAGATAGGAGCTGGACTCGGCGGTGAAGAAGAACCACGACCGCGTCGGCCCGATTCGCATGTTGAGCCGGACGTACAGCCGGTCTATCTCCCGCGAGAGGACGCCGAAATCCTTCGTCCGCAGCGTCTTCAGGACGGCCGTCGTCGTGCTCTGCTTGGCGCTCTCGGAGGCCCCCAGCGCGCGGATGAAGCCGGGGTACTCCTCGTCTCGCTCCTTGATGCGGTTCTCGTGCCGTCGGGCGATGATGCCCGGGATGGCCAGCGGGGTCAGCGGCGCGGCGATGAGCAGGGGGACGGGCGTGTCCAGCATGACGCCCCGCACCGCCAGACCGAGGGACCCGACGCCGGCCGTCCCGAGGGCGAGGACGCAGACGAGGACGAACGACAGCGCCACCGCGCCGTACAGCGCGATGTCTATCTGCCGGTCGGCCTTCGTCCGGTACTCGCTCTGGACGTACCACAGGGGGTCGTGCGGCGACATCGTCTTGATGACGTAGTAGAAGCCGAGTTGGACGAAGACGAACAGGACGATGACGGCGCCGATGGTCATCGTCGCGTCCGTCCCCGTCAGGATGGGGAGGACGATGGCGTTGATGACGGCGAACGTCATCGAGAGAATCATCGAGAGGTAGAGGTCCTTCATCACTTCGAGGTTGCCCAAGGCGCTCTCGTAGACGGTGATGTACTTCTGGACCATCGCGTTCTGCTCGCCGAGCAGGAAGTCGTCGATATCCTGCCCCGCGCTGAGCGAGTAGGCGAGTCTGTCGAGGAAGTCCGCGAGGGGCTTCGAGGGCACCTGCCGGGCGCGGCGCTCGCAGGCGTCGTCGAGCGACTGGTTCCACGTGTCGACGAGTTGCGTGATGCGCCGCATCTCGATTGCGAGTTCGCCGTACTCCTCCTCTCTCCCTAACTGGCGGAACACGGAGACGCGGTCGATGTTCGTTGTCGAGAGCACGGTCATGTGCGTGATGAGCAGGTGGAGTTGGTTCTCCAGGCCGCGGCGTTGCTCCTCGACGAGCAGGCGGGGGTACAGCACCGCGCCGGCGACGATGAGTACGCCGAGGAGGAAGACGGGGATGCGGACGAGCACCGGGAACGGAAGCGCGACGGCGCCGGCGAGGCTGACGAGGAAGAAGACGCCCGCGGGGGCGAGCACCGTCAGCGCGTACCGCCGGATGGGCATCGGCATCCGCTCGTAGGACTCGAGGACGGAGTCGAAGAACGCCCGGACCTGTCTGGTCTGCGCGCCGAACCCGTCCTCGGTGCCGGTGCTCGTCTCGGACATCGTCAGATCCTCGCCATGTCGAACGGGAGTCCCTCCGCGCCGTCGCGCTGGAAGGACTCGATGAGTTCGTTCACCTCGTGGTAGCCGGTGATGTTCTCCTGGATGGCCCGGCGGACGATTTCGGCGCGGTACTCGATGTCGTCGTATATCTTCCGCGTGTCGTCGTAGCCGAGCAGCGTCGCGATCTTCTCCTCCATGATGAAGGAGTTGTTCCGCCCTTGGAAGACGATCTCGTCCTCGACGGGGTCCCAGTAGAACGCCTCGCGGGTGACGACCCCGCCCATCTCCTTCGAGTAGCCCTCTATCTCCTGCACGCTCGTCACGCGCCGGAGCGTCTCGTTACCGCGCTTGACCCGGTTTTGGAACAGCGCGATGTCGCAGTTCGACATGAACGTCTCGGGGACGTTGATGGGGTCGCCGGTGAACCGCTGGATCATCGAGACGATGTCGCTCGCGTGGAACGTCAGCATCACGGGGTGACCCGTCTGGGCCGCCTGGAACGCCATGCGGCCCTCCTCCCCGCGCACCTCCCCGACGATGATGTAGTCGGGGCGGGACCGCAGGGCGGCCGCGACGAGGTCGAACATGTCCACCTCGGAGTCGGCGCCGCGCCCCTCGCGCGTGAGGAGTTGCTGCCAGGTGTCGTGCGGCGGGAGTACCTCGGCGGTGTCTTCGGCGGTGTATATCTTCGAATCTTGGGGGATGAACGAGAGGATGGCGTTCAGCGTCGTCGTCTTCCCGGACGCCGTCTCCCCGACGACGAAGATGGTCCGCTCGTTCTCCAGCGCCATCCAGAGGTAGGCGCACAGGTCCGGTGAGAGCGTTCCGAACTTGCAGATCTGGAAGACCGAGAGGGGAACGTCGTCGCCCTGACGGATGGTGAGGCTCGACCCCTTCAGCGACACGTCGTCGGAGTAGATGATGTTGATACGCGACCCGTCCGGGAGCGTCGAGTCGACGATGGGGTGGGCGTCGGAGACGGGGTCGCCGATGCGTTCGCCCATGTTCCGGAGCCAGTTGTCGAACTGCGCCCGCGAGTCGAACTCGACGGTCGTCTCCAGAAGGCCGTAGACGCCGTGGTCGACGTCGACCTGGTTGGGCCCGATGACGTGAATGTCCTCGTTCGCCGGGTCGCGCATGATGGGTTCGAGCGGTCCGAGACCGACGATGTCCCGCACGAGGCGGTACTGTATCTTCTCGTAGGTCTCCTCGGACACCTGAAGCGGACCGATGTCCAGCCGCTGGATGAGTTCGTGGACCTTCCCCGTCCGGGAGCCCTCCAGCATGACTATCTCCTCCAGCAGTTCCTGGATGCGGTCCTCGTACTCCACGTCGGCCTCGGGGGCGGGCTTGGAGACGGAGCGTTCGAGCAGTTTGTCCTTCACCTGGTCGAATATCTCCCGCTCGGCCTCGTCGAGTTCCGGTTCGATGGCGTAGTACTTCGTCGTCTCCCCGAAGTTGCCGTACACCTGCGCGTAGATGGGACCGCCGAGGTGGTAGATGACGTTCGGTCGGCGGGACTCGTACTCGCTCGACGCCTCCTCGACCAGCATCGGGAACTCGCCCGTGATCTGGCGGAACCGCTTGAGGTGTTCGCGCAGGTGACCCCACCGCATCGCGTGCTGTTTCAGGTCGTCCGAGAGCTTCGCGGAGCCGTGTTCGGTCGCCATCAGGCCACGCTCCTCGACTCGATGACGATGCCGATACCGGACCGAACCGAGAACCCGATTCGGTCGCCGACCTGTTCGCCCATCCCCGCGAACCGCTTGACGAAGATGTTCCGCCGCACGTCGTTACCGACTTCGACCATCTCCAACTTGAGGTAGACGTCGGCGATGGAGCGGAACGGACCGATGGCGTCCTCGTCGACCGTCGAGGGGTCGACGGTGAGGATGATGGTCTTGTTCTTCGTCGTCAGTTCGCGGAAGAAGGAGATGATCTCCAGGGCGGCCTGTCGCTCCTCGTTCTGGCGGACGAGGGCCTCGAACTGCGGGTCGTTGCGCAGGATGGCGTCGAACGTGTCGATGATGGTCACGTCCGCCTCCCAGAGCGTCTCGGCCTCCATCAGCCGCCGGAGGAGCTGTTTGCGCTCGGAGGCCGCGCCGCCGGTGAGGGCGCCGGAGGCGTCTATCTCGGCGGGGATGAAGAGCACCTCCTCGTCGAGCAGCGGTTTGACCATGTCGTACGACAGCGAGTGCATCTGGTCGAGGAAGCCGCGGACGCCCAACTCCGTGGAGATGAGCGAGGTGACGATGTCCTCGCGGCTGAAGCCGTAGGTGAACCGCTGGGAGAGAACGCTCTTTCCGGCGCCGTAGTCGCCCTCGATGAGGACGATGGCGCCGCGGGGAATCCCCCCGCCGAGTTCCTTCTGCAGGCGGTCGTGCTGTTGCAACCCGAGTGAGAACTGATTCGATTTCATTTATGTGTTGAACCGGAACGTCTCTTCGTCGCCGTCGACGACGAACGTCGCGCGGTGGTCGCCGGTGTCGAGGTCCAAGTCGCCGACGACGACTTTGACCACGCCGTGCGGTCCCCACGCCGACTCGCCGTCCGCGATAGTGACGGTGACGTTCGTCCGGTACCGCGCGTCGACGATGACGTCGAACGTCTGACCGGTCGCCGGGAGGGACCGGGTCCCGGTGTTCTTCACGTACAGCGTGAGCGTCCCGTTGGCCGAGTCGTAGACGTTCGGCTCCGGAGCGCTGAGTATCTCCACGTCCGTACGGATGTTGTTCGATACGTCCGCTCCTCTGTCGTCGAGGGCGCCGCTGATGTCCGTCACCGTGTTGATGAGGACGCCCGAGACGCCCGCCGCGATGACGAGGCTGGCGATGAACAGGATGAGCGTCGGCGCGGAGACGTCGGCCATCTAGTTCACCACCGTGGCGTTGGTGTCGCTCACGCCGTAGGCGGTGACGACCTTGACCGTCTCGGGTTTCTCGTCGGTCATGTACTGAAGGTGGAGCGTCTGCCCCGGCGCCCAGACGTCGGTGGTGCCGTCGTCGTCGACTTCGGCGACGTCGAACTGACTCGGGTCGACGTACTCGTTGTTGAGCAGGACGGAGGTGTCGTTCACCGACAGCGTCGTCGCGCCGGTGTTCTCGATTTGGAAGTTCACCGTGTAGCTGGTCGACTCGTTACCGGTGTACGTCGCCGACGCGACGTCGATATCCGTGTTCCGCTGTTCGAGTATCCGCTCGTCGTTCGCGTGTCTCGCGTCGGTGAGTTGCTCTGCGCTCCCCGCCGCCGCGGTGTACAGCGTCCCGGTGCAGACGAGCACGCCGAGGAAGATGATGGCGGCCGACCCGCTAACGCCGAAGCCCACGGGTCCCTCCTCGGTGCGACAGCGCCTCGGCGACGTCGCCGGCGAGGCGGCTGACGTACGTGAGGCTCTCCTTGTGGTGTTCGACGCGCAGGTCCTGCGGTTCCTCCGCCGTCGTCGCCGAGGCGGCGTTGCGGACGTGCGCGTTCATCTGTCGTTCGACGGGGCGGGAGATCCACTCCTGTTCGCGGTACTGGCGGAGCGCTCGGGCGGCGCCGATGGCGCCGCCGACGGAGACGAGGAACTGCGTCCACTCCAGCGCCACCGACTCGGCGACGTAACTCGCCGGGAGGGTCGCGAGGTAGACGTCGGCGTCCGCGTCCACCGTCGCCTCCGCCTCGGTGTCCGCACCCGCGTCCTGCGCGGACTGGGCCGCCGCGTCGGCACCGGTCGCCTCGGCCTCCGTCGCTTCCGGTTCGGCTTCGGTTTCGGCGAACTCGAAGGACCCCGCGTCCGATTCGGTCTCCTCGACCGACCCGTCGTCGAGTTCCTCCGCATCCGCCTCGTCCCCTTCGCCGAGGAGTTCCTCGGTCGTCGGCACGTCGGCGTCCCCGACCGCCAGGTCGTCGGCGTCGAGGGGTCCGTCGTCGACGTCCTCCTCGTCCCAGCCGTCGCCCTCCTCGTACTCGGCCTTCAGGTCGTCGAAACTCGACCCGCCGGCGGTCGATTTCTCTTCTTCCTCCTCGTCGCCGCCGATCGGGTCTTCCTCGCCGAGTATCTCGGCGGGGTCGTCCCGTTCGTTCTCCGCGAGTTCGTCCTCGGCGGCGAGTTCGGCCTCCTCGGCCGCCTCGTCGGCGTCGAGTTCGCCGAAATCCTCGTCGAAGAAGCTCTCGGCGTCCGCGCTGGCGACGGCGGGGTCGAGGTGTTCTTCCTGCTCCTCTTCGGCCTCGAACAGGCCGAACGACCCGCCGCCCTCCAGTCCGCCCATCTCGCGGGCGTCGTCGACGAACGGGTTGATGCCGCGGGTGACCATCTCGTAGATGTCGAGCAGTTTCCTGATGGTGTCGTCGAGTTCCTCGACGGTCTCGCCGATCTGTTTGTTCTCCTCGCGGACGGTGTTCATCCCGGAGGACGTCGCGCTGACCTCGTTCTCGAGGTCGGAGACGCGGTCTTCGAGGTCGGCGATGGCGTCGGGGTCGACGGCGCCGCCGCCGCTGAACTCGTCGTACTCCTCGTCCTCGTCGTCGAACCCCTCCAAGTCGTCTCCGAAGTCTCCGAAGTCGTCTCCGAAGTCCTCGAGGTCCTCGTCGAAGCCGAGGCCGTCGGTGGCGAGGCCCGTCCCCTCCTCCTCCGAACGCGTCTCCTCGTCCTCCCCGTGTATCCAGTCGGTCATTCCCATCCGACTCGCCTCCGCTGCGTGCGACGGGCCGTCTCGACCCGCGGGTCGTTCGACGGCGACGGACGGCCCTCACACCGCCGTCGCGTCGACTCCCGGCCGGACGAGTACTCCGACGTCGGGGAAACAGGTAGCATTGACTCAGATGAACAGTCATCGGTACAAGAATGTTCCCACCAAATTATCAGCCGTGATACGAAATTTCGGGGCGACTCGCCGCCGCGTTCGGCTGTCTTCGCGCGTGTGAGAAGAATTATCCGGGTGGAACCCCGATGAGCGAACCGATAGTCTACACGGAGTCATCATCTATGCCAGAGCTCGTCAAAACCGGAGTCGAAGGCCTCGACTCCATCCTCAACGGCGGCATCGTACGGAACGCCGCGGTACTCATCAGCGGCAACCCCGGAACGGGGAAGAGTATCCTCGGTCTCCAGTATCTCTACAACGGCGTCGACAAGTACGACGAGGGGGGAATCTATCTCACCTTCGAGGAGACCGAAGACGACATTCGCCAGGCGGCGGAGTCCATCGGTTTCGACCGCTGGTCGGAGTACGTCGAGGAGGGGAAGATCAAGGTGTACGACAAGCGCGCGCTCCTCCGGGACGGCGACTTCTCCGCCACGCTTGACCGCATCCTCGGCGACTTACAGGACACCTCCTACGACCGACTCGTCCTCGACTCGCTGACGATGTTTCAACTGTTCTTCGAAGAGGAGAAAGAGCAGCGACACTACCTCCTGAAGTTCATCGACATCCTGAAAGACAGCGGGCTGACCTCGCTTCTGACCACCGAACAGTCGGCCATCTTCCCCGAGACCGAAATCGGACTGGAAAACTTCCTCACCGACGGGAACATCTACCTGATTCAGAGCCCCGCCGGCGCGACGAGCAACCGGTACGTCTGGGTGGCGAAGATGCGGAAGCAATCTATCAAGAATTCGATGTTCCCCCTCGAAATTAATGAAGGAGGGATTCAGATCTACGAGCAGGCGGCCGGCTTCTCGATGGTCGGCGAGTCGCCGCCGTGGTTTGGCGAGGAAGGCGACTTAGAGTAGACGGCTCCGTTTTTTCGCGTTCGTCTGCGGCGTCCGTTCTCTCCTTGATAGCGCGACCGCTCGGCGGTCGAGTTCGCGAAGAAATTGAAAGATAGTCGAAAAGCGATGCGAAGGGAGACTGTCGAACTTAGAGTTCGACGGGGTCGCCCGCGTCCTTACCGGCGAGTTGCTGGGGCATGGTCAGGATGACCTGCGTCGTGCCGCCCGTTCGGCTCGTGATTTCGAGGGTGACCCTCTCGCCCGTGTTGAGGCCCTCATCGTGTTCAACTGTATCGTCCTGTGCTTCGATCTGCGAAGTGTTAATGGCCACTTCGTAGCGGTCGTTCATGCTGTTGAGCACGCCAAACGAGTCGTCGTCGTCCGTAACCTCCCAGAGACCGAACTCGTCAGCGTCTGGGATTCTAGCGGTGTCGGCTTCCTGAGTGCCTGCATCAGTTTCACCGTCCTTGGTCGACTGATTGGTTAACGTCTGCACAGTGGTTGAGCTCAGATACTTCACTGAGGTCTCGTTCATGTCGACGCTGCTAGAACCCGCGGCAAGGCGCACGGTTAGGTTGATACTACGAATGTTGTCGTCGCCAACGGTACCGTGGGTATTGAGCACTTCGACACGGTTGGTCACTTTGTCGACGCTCTGCTGTCCTGCGTCCTGTGCAGTCGCCTGCAGGAAGCCCGCGGTGTTCACGAGAACGCCCGCCGCAATCGCCGCGACAAGGACCATCGCGATGAACACGATGAGCGTACCGATACCGACCTGACCGCGGTCTTCTTTGCTGAATATGTTGTTGAACATTGTACTCACTTCTTAGAGGGCGATGGGGTCGTTGTCGTTCTTACCCGCGAGCTGCTGAGGCATCGTCAGGATGACCTGGCTGGAGCCGCCAGAGCGGCTGGTGATTTCGAGGTTGACGGTCTCACCGGTGCTGAGGCCCTTCATGGGGGTCTTCTCAACGACAGACGTGTTGATGATGATCTCGTAGCGGTCGCCCTGATTGCTGAGGACGGGGAACGAGGTGTCGTCGCCGTCTTCAAGCGCGTAGGCAGTGAACTCGGTTGCGTTGAGACCGTTGTTAGTCCCATCTGCGAGGGGATCTTTAGACGCGTTGACGTACCCGAGGCTCGTTCCAAGGTTGTTAGTCGTCGCGTTGTCGTACACAAGGTTTCGCGCCGTGCTTCCGCTCACGTACTTGATGGTTGTATCTTCCATCGAGACACTGCCGGAACCTGCCGCGAGGCGAACTGTCAGGTTCAGACTGTCAACTGTAAGCTCGCCATCTTCATCGTTCACGATGCCGTGCTTACTCACGACGTCGAGGCGATTCGTGACCTTGTCGACGCTCTGTGTCCCCGCGTCCTGTGCGGTGGCCTGCAAGAAGCCCGCCGTGTTCACGAGGACTCCGGCGGCGATCGCCGCGACGAGGACCATCGCGATGAACACGATGAGCGTACCGATACCGACCTGACCGCGGTCGGCTTCAAATTTTTCGAACATGTGTTTTGTGTATCTCCAGTTCGGTCCCCCACCCCCGTGCCGGAGGTGACGACCTACGACCCAGACAATCAGGGATGACTACATAATCCTACGGTCTCGATTATCCGCTGTGATAACAGCGTGTCGCACGGACGGAATACTCGGTCTTACGCGCGCACGCGTATGCTTAAGAACAGTTCGTTAACGGCTTACGGAACGATCGAAGGGAAAACGAAGAAGAGAGCGACGAGGACGCGTGTACGCGGGCTCAGTCCTGCGCGATCTTCCGCCAGACGTCGTCGAGTTTGTTCTTCACTTCGGGGCGCTCGGTCACCTGCACGTTGCACTCCTGCCCGTCGAACCGGATGACTATCTCGTCGACCTCGCGTCGGTAGACGTTCGTTCGCCGGTGCTCGTCCGAGAGGACCCTGTCGTGGAGTTCGAGGAGGCCGGCGGCCGTGAGTTCCTCGATGCGCCGATAGCACGTCGCGATCGGAATGTCGAGCATTTTACTGAACTCCTGTGCGGAGTGCGGTTCGTCCGCGGCGCGTAAGATATCGGGGTTGTATTCGTTGCCGAGCGCTGCGAGGGTCCTGTCAGACTCCATAGACGGAGATACGTCTGTCGTGAGTTAATGTGAATGTGTTGGTTATCCTACTGAGACGACGGACGACCGGTCGTCGATTAATCCGCTCGTAAGGCGCCCGGCGGCACGAGGCTTGCCCGCGCCGACGCGGGTCGGACCCGGCGATGGGCTTATTAGTTCGCCGGAGCCACCACCGAGCATGGCGTCCGACGACCCTCCAGACGAAGAACCCTCCCGCCGAGACGGCGAGGGCGTCGTCGGACCGGGCGAACTCGACTACACGGCGAGCGACAGCGTCGCGGACCTCGGCGGCGGTCGGTTCGTCGTCGCCACCGACCGGGACGGCACCCCGACGGTCGACGACGCCGAGGCCGTCGAGGACGACCGCTCGCTGGAGGAGCGCGGGAAGTTCGCCGCACAGCAGACGAGCAGGTACGTCTCCGACCGCGACGCCGCCTACGGCTTCTCGCTCACCGCCGCGTTCGACGGCTCCGTCGCGCACCGAGAACGCTTCTCCGACGACGTCGCCGCGGCGTTCGGGGACATCGCGACGTGGTACGCCGGACAGGTCGACACCGACGCGTCCGACGCCGAGGTGTTGGGAATCCTCCTCCTCGCCTCGAACACGGACGTGACGTTCCCGACCAAGGTGTTGGCGCCCGTGCTCCGGGAACACGGACTGACGCCCGACGACTCCATCGCGGACCTCATCGAAGCGCTGGCCGGCGAGGGACTCCGAATCCCGCCCTCCGAGCGGGACTGATAGTGTGAGGCGGTTCGTCGTCCGTTCCCCTCAGCGACCTGTCGTATCATCGCTGATAATGGGGGGGAAGGGTTTATAGCCGGATTCCCGGAAGGAGGGTGCATGGCAAGCACCGTACTGGTCGTGGACGACTCAGCGTTTATGCGAAACCTGCTGAAGCAACTGCTCGACGGCGAACACGAAGTCGTCGGCGAGGCGGAGAACGGCGTCGAAGCGGTCGAGAAGTACCGCGAACTCTCGCCGGACGTGGTCACGATGGACGTCGTGATGCCCATCCGGAACGGCATCGAGGCGACGACGGAGATCAAATCGCTGGACGCGAACGCGTCGGTCATCATGTGCACGTCCGTCGGACAGGAAGAGAAGATGCGCGAGGCCGTCGAGGCCGGCGCGGACGGCTACATCACGAAACCCTTCCAGAAGCCCAACGTCCTCCAAGCGATAGACGACGTGGTGAGCGTCGAGGCATGAACCTCGACGTCCAGTCGCTGCGCACGTTCAGCCGCCTCGCCCACTCGGGAGCGGAGCGAGCGGCCGGGTCGCTCTCGCAGCTCACCGGCGTCGAGACGTTCGTTAAGGTGACGAAGATAGAGGTGAGCACCCGCTCGGACGTCGAGCGCGAGTTCCGCGAACAGGACCTCGTGACGGTCCACATCGGGTTCAACGGCGGCATCGACGGGCGGACCATCCTCGCGTTCGACCGGGCGGAGGCGGTCCAACTCGTCGACGCCCTCGTCCCCGGCGCCGCCGACCACCCCGACGGGGAGATGGCGACGAGCGGGCTGAAAGAGCTCGGAAACATCATGCTCGGCGGCTTCCTCGACGGGTGGGCCGACTACCTCGACACCTCCATCGACATCACGACGCCGACGTTCGTCGACATCCAGACGGAGGGGGCGCTCGAAGACATCACCGGCGACTCCGGGTTCAAGATGGCGACGGGAGACGACCACGTCCTCGCGTTCCGGAACCAACTCGACACCGACGACCAGCAGGTGGGTTTCCACATCTACATGCTGCCGACTCACGACTCCATCGAGACCATCTCGCACGTCGCGGGCGAGGGGGGCGTCGGGAGCGTCCCCATCGAGACGTTCACGTCGTTCTCCGGGATGATATCCGACGGGGCCGAACAGGCCTCCGACGACCTGACGGCGATGACCGGCATGGAGTCGGTAGTCGAGGTCAGCCGACTCAACTTCGTCCCCATCGAGGCGGTGCCGATGCAGCTCACGGACGCGACGCGGAAGGGCGTCGTCTTGGAGTTCATGGGCACGCCGTCGGGCTACATCGCCATCCTGTTCGACGAGGCGTCGGCCGACAGCGTGGCCGACGCGCTCATGCCCGGGATGGAGGCGGACCCCGCGATGCAGCAGAGCGCTATCCAGGAGATAGGAAACATCGTCACCTCCGGGTTCATCGACGGCTGGGCGAACGCCTTAGAGACCACCATCGACATCTCTCCGCCCACCTACGTCGACGACATCGGCTCGGCCATCATCGACCCACTGGCGACCGAACTCGCCCAGGCGCAGGAGTACGCGTTCCTCATCGATTCGGCGATTCGGACCGCGAACGACGAGTTCACCTGCGACATCTACGCGCTCCCGAACGAGGCGGAACTCCGCGAGGCGCTGGACCGACTGGCGGCGGGAGCGCAGTCGACGCAGTGAATCCCTCGCACCCCGGTTTCGCCGTCCCGAACGGGCTACGATGAAAGTATACACGAGCACCACCACGACTGCACCCGCCGCGCGCGCCGAGCGAGAGCGCACGAAGGTCGGAATCGCCGACTTCGCCGTCGCGTCCGGCGACGCCACGCTGACCACGAGCGGTCTCGGGTCGTGCGTCGGCATCGCCCTCTACGACCGAGAGGCCGGAGTCGCGGGGTTGGCGCACGCGATGCTGCCCTACGCCGACGGGGACGCCACCGAGGCGAAGTACGCCGACACCGTCGTGCCGGCGCTCGTCCGGGCGATGGTCGAGGAGGGGGCGGAGCCGCGTCGGATGCGGGCCAAACTCGCCGGCGGGAGCACGATGTTCGAGTTCTCCTCCGCCGACGGCAGCATCGGCGACCGGAACGTCGCCGCGGCCAAGGAGGCGCTCTCCCGGCAGGGCATCCGCGTCGTCGCCGAGGACGTCGGCGGCGACCACGGCAGGTCGCTCGAACTCGCGGCCTCGACCGGCGCGTTCCGCGTCCGCAGCGCGCACGTCGGCGAGACGACGCTCTGAGCGCCGACCGCGCTCCGCGACGCTACAGTATCTGTTTTGATATTCGGCGGGGTGGGTTTATTCGTCGACTCACATGACAGATGGTCATGAATCGGCTCCGCTCCGCAGTGCGGCGCGTCGCGCGACGCGCCCGCGAGTTCTCCGCACCGAACGTCTCGCTCCCGACGCCGAACGCCGGCCCCGACGCCGGGGCGCTCGTCCCCCGACAGATTCGACGAAGCTACGCCAGAAAGCTCGCTTCGCTGTTTCTCGTCGTCATCGTCCTCTTCGCCGGCGTCGCGGCGTTCGAGTACCGGACGGTCGCCGCGGAGGTGCAGTCGAACGCCCACGCGGACGTCCAAGAGACGGCCAGACTGCAGGCGAACCAGCTCGGCGAGTGGATGCAGCAGCGCCGCGAGACGACCCGGATGCTCTCCTCCTACGAGATGTACGACACGCCGCCGTACATCCTGAACGAGAACCTGAAATCCGAGCGGACGAAGCTCCCCTTGGGCTACACCGCCATCCACTACGCGGACGCCCGCTCGGGCGACGTCGTCGCTAGCTCGAACGACTCGCTGGTCGGCGAACGACCGTGGGGCGACGCCGACTTCGTCTCCGAGGCCGGGTCGCGCTTCGCGGACGACGTGGTGCGGTCGGACCCGTACACCGCGCCCTCCGGCGAGCGGGTCGTCGCGTTCGCCTCCAGCGTGCCGAGTCGACCGAACGGGGTTCTCGTCGCCACCGTCGACGTGTCGGCGCTGGAGTCGCGGCTCGAAACGAGCATGAACGGCTCCGTCGTCACCGTGGTCTCCCAGACGGGAACGCCGATGTTCGCGTCGAACGGCGCCGAGGCGGCCGGACTCGACCCCGACAGCCCGATACTCTCGCGCGCGACCAGCGGGAAGTCCGGCGTCCTCGAACGGGAGGCCGACGGCGCGATGGACGCCGAGCACCTCCTCGCGTACGCGCCGTCCGGCGACGGCTCGGTCGTCCTCGTCTCCGTCCCGACGTCGACGGCGTACGCCCTGCAGGACACCGTCGGAACGCACGTCCTCCTCATCGTCGGCCTCGCCGTCGTCTCCCTGGCCGGCGTCGGCTACGTGCTCCGTCGCATCACCGTCAGACCGCTCGACGACCTCTCGCAGGCCGTCTCGCGGCTCCGGTCGGGCGAACTGGACGCGGAACTCGAAGCCGACAGAGAGGACGAGTTCGGCGAGGTGTTCGCGGGCGTCGCGCAGATGCGCGACGACCTGCGCGACCAGCGCGCCGACGCCGACGCCCACCGCGAGGTGATGGAGCGGACGGCCGCGGGCGACCTGACCGCGCGGATGGACGAGGACAGTCGGTCCCGCGAGATGGCGACCATCGCCGGGGCGTTCAACGGCATGATGGACGAGATGGAGTCGACCGTCGTCGCCGTCTCGCGGTTCGGCGAGGACGTCGCGTCGCTGAGCGACGAGGTGGCCGAGAGCACGGAGCGCGTCAGCGAGACGAGCCTGGAGGTCTCGCAGTCGATCGAGCAGATATCGTCGGGCGCCGAGGAGCAGAGCGAGAGCCTCACCCGCGTCACGCAGGAGGTGAACGACCTCTCGGCGTCGGTCCAACAGATCGCGTCGGCGGCCGACGAACTGTCGTCGCTGTCGGCGCGGACGGCCGACCGGGCGCGCGGCGGCGCCGACGCCGCCGAGGACGCCCTCGCGGGGATGGACGACATCCGCACCGAGACCGAACGCACCGTCGCCGAGGTCGACCGCCTCGACGACCGACTCGGCGAGGTGGGCGACGTCGTGGCGGTCATCACCGACGTGGCCGAGCAGACGAACGTGCTCGCGCTGAACGCGCAGATAGAGGCCGCGCGAGCGGGCGAGGACGGCGCCGGCTTCGCCGTCGTCTCCCGCGAGGTGAAGGCGCTGGCCGAGGAGACGCGCGACTCCGCGGCGGAGATTTCGGCTCTCGTCGAGGACATCGGCGAACAGCGAGAGCGGGTGGTCGAGCGGGTGGAGCGGATGCGCGACGGCGTGCGCGACGGCGCCGAGGACGTCGACGGGGCGCTCCGGTCGCTCGACGACGTCGTCGAGCGGATAGAGGAGACGGACGCGAGCGTCCGCGAGATAACCGACGCGACGGGCGGACAGGCGGCCTCCGCCCAGGAGGTGCTGGCGACGGCCGACGGGATAGCGAGTATCGCCGAGGAGATGGCCGGGGAGGCGGGCGCCGTCGCCACCGCCGCCGAGGGGCAGACGACGACGCTCGGCGGGGTGGACGACCGGATGCAGTCGCTGTCGGCCGACACCGGTCGACTGGTCGCCGTGCTCGACCGGTTCGAGACGCGGGAGTCGGCGGTCGAGGACGGAGCGCTCGACGGCGCCGGGGTCGGCGGCGACGCCGCGTCCGACCCCGTGAGCGGACCGGGCGCCGACCCGGCGCCGACCCCGACCGCCGACGGGGGACGCGTTCGGTCCGAGGCGGACTCGGCCGACGAGTAGACGCGGCGACCGCGAGACGTATTATCTCGACTGATATTCTCGGGGGCAAGTTTATCAGTTACCCGTGGCTGTTCTCCGACAACACGCCCCCGTCTCTGACCCGACGGAGTCGGCCGCGCGACGCCGTACCGCGCCGTCGTGCGGGCGAGGTGAGGACATGAAGATAGATCCCGACAACTACGACTTACGCGAACTCCGGCGCATCGCCGACGAACGACGCAGCGACCGAAACGGCACCGACGACGGCGGACGTCGGCGGGGCCGCGACGGCGGTCGACCGCCCCGCGAGGACGCCCGCCGCCCGCGGGACCGCTCGACCGGGGGCGGAGCCGACGACGACGGGTTCGACTACCGGGACGGTCGCGACCGGTACGACGAGGACCGCGGGTACGGCGACGCCGATCGATACGACCGCCACGACGGCTACGACGACTACGGCGCCGACCCGCGCGGTCACTCCCGCCGGGACGACGGCCTCCGCCGCCCCTACGAGGGGTACGACGACCACGCCCGGGCGCACGACCAGGTCCGTCACGCCGACTTCCTCGCCGGCCGCTACGGTCTCGGCGGCGGGCGCCGGGACGGCGGCGACCGGGGGTACGACGAACTCGGGTACGAACGTCGCTCCGGGGGTCGCGGGTACGACTTCGAGGAGGTCGGCAAGTTCCGCTTCGACCAACCCGTGCGCGACCGACCGCGCGGCCGCGCCGGCGAGGCCCTCCGCAACAACCAACTCGAACAGCTTCTCATCCACGAGACGGCGGCCGCCGGCGGGTCCCTGGAGAAGCCCTACCTCTCCGAGGTGCCGAAGGAGTACGCCGCGGAACGCGTCGTCTTCGACTGGCTCGAATTTTTGGTCCTGAAGGGCGGATTCAAGCGGACGATGGACGCCTTGCGGTACTACTACGCCGTCGAGTGGATCACCGAGGAGGTGGAGGTCGAACTGCACGACTACCTCATCGGCTTCTCGGGTAACGTCTCCGACACGTCCGAGTTCGACGTCGACGACCACCACCTCAGTCTCCTCCACGTCGCGCAACTCGCCTCGATGGCCGGCGGAGTCGACGAAGAGCCCACGATTCGGCCCGCCAGCGCCCGACGTCGCTGACTGTCTCCGTTCTTTTCCTGTCTTCTGTGCTGACCAGTCGCATTACGGACAAGACTTTTATCCTAGTTGCGCCACGGAGGGGTATGGTGGAGGATGGAACTGACAACGACGCATCGTTCGACGACGAAACCGCAGACGGGCCGACGCCCGTCGGGGTGAAATTGGGGAGTACGCGGACCATACTCCAGTTTTACGACGAGGATAACGAGTTGAAGACGGTCCGCACGCTCACCTGTCTCGCGACGTACGAGGACGCCATCACCGGCGACGAACGCGTCATCTACGGCGAGCAGGCGGCGCAGGAGTACCCCGACAGAGTCGAGTACATGCTCCGTTCGGGCCTCCCGGAGGACGACGAGGGCGCGGCCTTAGCGCAGAAGTTCTTCACCGAACTCGTGACCGCCAACGGCCTCGACGCCGACAGCGCCGTCGTCTACGCGATTCCCACTATCGACAACGAACCCGGTCTGAAGAACCTCAACAGCGTCATCGAGGAGAGCCCGGTGGGGGGCGCCCTGGTTCGGAGCTTCCCCGAGTCGCTCTGCGGGGCGATTCCGGCGTTCGGCGACGACTTGGAGGCCATCGACAGCGTGTTCGTCGCGGTCAACATGGGGTCGACCAACCTCGAAGCGTCGGCGTACCGACACGGCGAACAGCTCTCGCCGTTCGTCTCCGGCGCCGTCACCGGCAACGAGGTGGACCGTCGCATCGCCAACGCCGTCGAGGAGGAGACGCAGGGCCGGGTCAACGTCGACCTGACGACGGCCCGCGAGTACAAGGAGGAGCACGCCGACTTCGACGACTTCGAGGCGTTCACCGACGTCATCCAGCAACCGGGCGGGGGCTCTCACGAGTTCACCATCGAGCGCTCCGTGATGGAACCGCTGGACGACTACCTCGACGACGCCGTCGACGAGGTGGCGAACAACTTCCTCGCGGAGTTGGCCAACGACCACATGAAGCCCTACCAACTCGCCCTCTCGAAGCCCATCGTGCTCACGGGCGGGATGGCGTGCATCCCCGGCATCGTCGAGGAGTTCGAGACGCGCCTCTCGGAGGAACTGAACCGCGACGTCGAGGCCACCTCGGCCGACCGACCCGACCTCGCGCCCGCCGAGGGCGCCCGGCGCATCGCCGAGCGACTGGCGAAGTAACCGAAGTACCCGGTTAGGACGCTCCTTCTCTGAACGCTCGGACCGCCTCGCGGTCCGGGAGCGCGGTCATCGCGCCCGCCGCGGTGGTCGTCACCGCGGCCACCGCGTTGGCGAACGCCAGCGCCTCCGAGAGCGGTTTCCCCTCGACGAGCGCCGCGACTATCCCGGCGGTGAAAGCGTCGCCCGCGCCCGTCGTGTCCACGGGGTCCACGTCGTAGCCGCCGTGCGAGACGACCGACACCTCGTCGGCGCCCGTCCCCGCGCCCCCGTCTCTCCACGGCGACGCCTCGGTCGTCGCCGCGAGCGACCCCTCGCCGCCGAGCGTCAGGAACACCGTGTGCGGCCCCGCCTCGGTTATCTCCCGGGCGATGTCGGCCGGGTCGCCCTCGTAGTCGAGTTCCGCGAGGTCCTCCGGCGTCGCCTTCACCACGTCGGCGAGTTCGAAGGCCTCCGCCACGGAGTCGCCGTAGTCGAACTCGTCCCACAGTTCGGGGCGGGCGTTGGGGTCGAACGACACCGCGGCGCCGGCGTCGCGGGCGCGGCGCATGAGGTCCAGCGTCGCCTCCCGCGAGGGTTCGTCCGTCAGCGTGACGCCGCCGACGTGGACCCACTCGGCGGCGTCGAGCGTCGCGTCGGGGACGCCGCCCACCTCCATCCGGGTGTCGGCCGTCCGGTCGCGGTAGAAGGAGAACCCCCGGTCGGCCTCCTCGCCGAGGGCGACGAACGCCAAGGAGGTTTTCGCCTCCGCGTCGCGTTCGACCAAGTCGGTGTCGAGGCCCGCGTCGGCCAGCGTCTCGACGAGGAAGTCGCCGAACGGGTCGTCGCCGACCCGCGTCGAGAACGCGGGCGTCTCGTTCAGGTGCGAGAGGCCGACGGCGACGTTCGCCGGCGCGCCGCCGGGACGCCGCGTGAACGACTCCACGTCTCGGAGCGAGCCCTCGCGGTCCGGGAGGAAGTCGATGAGCGTCTCGCCGGCGACGACGACGCGCGGCGCGTCGCCGTCGGTCGCGGTGGTGTCGATGTCGTCGGGCATAGCCCGTCGTACGGCCAGCGGGTAATTGAAACCACCACACCGCGCCGCGGCGGCGGGAAAGCCGCGCGTTGAAGTCGGTGGCCCCCCTCCGCGTCTGTATGCCGACCGACCCGCGCGACCCCCTCGCCGCGTTCGACGACGCCGTCTTCGGCCGCGTCGCGCGCGAATCCGGTATCGAAGCGGCCCGACTCCGCCGCGTCGCCGCCGCCCACCAGCGCGGCGTCCGGTCGCTGCCCGGCGTGGACGACATCGTCTACGAGTGGCGGCGGACGCTGCCGTCCGACCCCCTCGCGGAGCGCCGCGATGAGGCGTACTTTCTCGCCGTCGACCCGACGGTGTGGACGGAGTTCCTCGACGCACTAGACGCCACGGACGAGGAGGGCGACGCCCTGCGTGCGGTCCACCGCGAGCAGTTCGCGGCGTCGCTGGGCGCGGACGCGGTCCCCGAGGACGGCGGAGACGAAGGCCGGCGCGCCGTCCCCCTCGTCCTGACTCGACCCTAACCCCCGTCGTCGGCGCTTTCAGATGTTCGCCGCGAACCGAGTTTAACCGCCCGATGAGCCGGCGAAAGCGGCGGTTACGGTCTCCCGGTCGCTCGTCACGTCGTCCATAACGATACCGGAGGGAGGACCACGAAAGGTATGGACGACAGCGAGCCCCTCACCCCGGAGGAACTGGACTTCCGCCGCGACCCGAGCGTAACCCCCCTCGGCGACGGCCGGTACGTCGTCGCCACCGCCCGCGACGACCCGCCGACGCCGGGAGGCCGAACCTCGCGGACGCGACGCGAGGCGGGGCAGTCGGACAGCGAGGAACGGTCCGACGGCGATTCGGCGGCGGGAATGAGCGCCGAAACGGAAACGGTCGACTCGGAGGACCCGGACTACTTCGTCCGCCTCGCCGCGCGCACGGACGAGGGGACGTTCGAGACGCGCGTCGCGGACGACGATATCGGCGCCGTCTGCGCCGCGATGCTGCGGTGGTACGCGCGCCGCGTCTCCCCCGAGGACGACCCGGCGGAGGTACTGTCGGTGCTGCTCTCTCGCTCGGAGTTCGCCTTCACAGCCCCAACTGCCGACCGATGACGAGGTGCTGAATCTCGCTGGTCCCCTCGCCTATCTCCATCAGTTTCGCGTCGCGGTAGAACCGCTGGGGGGCGAAGTCCTCGGTGTAGCCGTAGCCGCCGAGCACCTGCACGGCGTCCTCGGCCACCTCGCGGGCCGCCTCGGAGGCGTCGAGTTTCGCCAGCGCCGACTCGGTGGTGACGCTCTCGCCGGCGTCGTAGCGCGTCGCCGCCTTGTGCGTCAGGAGGCGCGCGCGTTCGGTCTTTCTGTGCATGTCCACGAGTTTGTCGCGGATGGCGTCGAACTTCGAGATGGGTTTACCGAACTGCTCCCTGTCGCCGGCGTACGTCTTCGCCGCTTCGTAGGCGCCCTGCGCGAGTCCGGTCGACAGCGCCGCGATGGAGATGCGCCCGCCCTCCAACGTCTTCATCGTCTGCGTCCAGCCCTCTCCTTCCTCGCCGAGCAGTCGGTCCTCGGGGATGCGGACGTCGTCGAAGGCGAGTTCGCACGTCGGCGAGGAGTTCAGCCCCATCTTCTCCCACACCGTCGTCACCTCGAAGCCGTCGTCGTTCCGCGGGTCGACGATGAAGGTGGAGATGCCGTCGTAGCCTTCGCCGGGGTCGGTGACGGCCTTCACGAGGACGGAGCCGGCGACGTTGGCGTTCGTGATGAACTGCTTCGTCCCGTTCAGCACCCACTCGTCGCCGTCCTTCTCGGCCGTCGTGTCCATGTCGCTGGCGTCGGACCCCGACCCGGGTTCGGTCAGCGCCCACGCGCCGAGATGGTCGCCCTCGGCGAGGGGGCGGAGCCAGCGTTCCTTCTGCGCCTCGGTGCCGAACGCCTCGATGGGTTTGGAGCCGAGGCTGACGTGCGCCGCGTAGGAGAGGCCGATGCCGCCGGAGACGCGCCCGAGTTCCTCGGTGACCAGGGCGTACATCAGTTGGTCGCCGCCGAGTCCGCCGTACTCTTCGGAGACGGGGACGCCGAGCATGTCGAGGCCGGCCAGTTCCTCGAACACCTCCTCCGGGAAGCGGTGCTCGTCCTCTATCTCCTGTGCGATGGGCGAAATCTCCTCCTCGCAGAACTCCCGGACGGTGTCCCGTATCATCCGGTGCTCGGAGGGCAACTCGAAGTCCATGCGAACGAGTTCCCCCGTCGGCGCAATAAACCAATCGAACGACCGTGATGGATTCGTTCTCGCGGCGTGAGAACGGCCGCCGCGGCTATGAGACGCGAGCGAGAACGGTCGCACATGTACGAGCGCATCCTCGTTCCGACCGACGGAAGCGACCCCGCCGACGGGGCGGTCGAACACGCCGTGGACCTCGCGAGCACGTACGGCGCCGAGATTCACCTCCTCTTCGTCGTCGACATCCGGTCGGCCGGACAGGGCGAGTGGGCCTTGGACGCCGAGGCCGTCTTCGAGGCGGGGCGAAGCCACGGCGAGACCGTCGTCAACGAGGTGGCCGACTACGTGCGCTCGAAGGACGTGGCGGTGACGACGGCGGTGCGGACCGGCGTCCCGCCCGAGGAGATACACGACTACGCCGACGAGGAGGCCTGCGACCTCGTCGTGATGGGGACGCACGGCCGGACCGGGCTGGACCGCTACCTTCTCGGGAGCGTGACGGAGAAAGTCGTCCGACGGTCGGACGTGCCGGTGTTGACCGTCCGGACCGCGTCGTCTGATTGAGAGCGGCGCCGGACGGGAATCGGACAGGACAGTTATACCCTCCGCGCTCTTTATCCAGTCTCATGGAACTCCGCCGCCTCGTCCGGGGGCGCGTGGATTGGCCCCGTCTGGAGGCTGTCGTCCGCGAACTCCGAGAACGGTACGGACGCGAGGAACTGCACGTGCGCTTCCTCGAAGCCGACAACTGGCTCTCCACCCCCATGGTCGTCGACGACGAGTGGTTCGTCAAAGTCGTCTCCAAGCAGAACTCGCTGGTCCACGCCCTGTTCACCACCGGGCGCAACCTCGGCGCGTTCTCGTCGGGCACCGAGGGCTTCTTCGAGCACTTCGGGACCCCCTTGGAGATGGCCGAACACGAACTGGAAGCGACCCGCCGGATGCGCGAGATAGGACTGAACGCCCCCGAACCGGTCGAGGCGTTCGAAGTCGACGGACTCGGCGTCCTCGTCTTGGAGTATCTTCCACACTTCCAATCGCTGGACCGACTGGACCGCGAACGGGAGGAACAACTCGCGCCCGCCGTCTTCGAGGCGTTGCACACGATGCACGAACACGGACTCGCGCACGGCGACCTGCGGGCCGAGAACGTGCTCATCGTCGACGACGACGTCTACTTCATCGACGCGACGAGCGTGAGCGACGAGGGGGCCGAGGACTCCCGGTCGTACGACCTCGCGTGCGCCCTCGCCGCGATGGAACCGCTCATCGGCGCGAAGGCGACGGTCGACGCCGCGCTCGAATCGCACACCCCGGCGGACCTGCTCGCGGCGCTCGACTTCCTCGACTTCGTCAACATCCGCCCGGATCACGACTTCGACGCCGCGGCGCTGAAGGGCGTCATCGGACAGCGCGCGACGTAGCGTCTCCGAGTCGACTCGGAGGGTCCGAGGGCGGAACGAGAGAGACAGAGAACCGCGTTACTGGCCGGTGAGATGCTCTTCGAGGAGTTCGGCGTTCCGGACGTTCGACTTCCAGAAGACGTCGAAGATATCCCCGAGGATGGGGATGGAGCCCACGCCGAGGTCGACGGCGATGTTGAACAGCATCTTCCCGACGATATCCCGGTTCGCATCCGCCCGAATCGCTTCGCCGACGGTGTACAGCGAGACGGCGGCGGTCACGATGTCCCCCGAGACGGGGACGAGACCGATGAGCGAGTCGAGGCCGACGCTCTTGTCGGTGCCCGGAATCGTGACTGCGTCGTCCATGAGGTCCGCGAGGAGTCGAACGCGACGGAGCGCGCCCTCTTCCTGCGGAGAGAGTCTTGGTTCTGACACGCTCCGAAATACCCCGCCGAGACGGGTGACTCTGGTGGCCGTATACTCATGCTCACGCGGTCCCGACCGTCGCTCGCCGTCGTTCGCGGGCCGGCGTCGCCCCGTCGGCCGGTCGGCGCATCGTTCCCGAACGACCATGCTTTTTGTGCGCGGGCGTCTGCGACGTGATATGGCTACACACGCATCGAACGGCGACGGCGTCGCCCTTCCCGACGCGGTCCCCCTGGACGTCCGGTGTCTGACGCGTCTGAGCTGGGAGTTGGGGTCGCGCGTGGTCGACGACGAGGAGTCGACTCACGAGAGCGAGTGGACGCACGCGGACGCCCCCTGGCGGCTCTCCGTCTTCCGCGTGACGAACCACACGGACGTCCTGCGCGTCCGAACGCCGGTCGGTCGGGAGCGGTTCTACGGGGCCGTCGAGACGGACCTCCGCGAGGCGCTCCCCGGCCTCGAAGCCTCGGCCCACTGGCGGCGGTGCGAGTAGGCCCGCCGAGTCGGGGGACGCCGACGGCGTACATGGTCGGGTCGACCTCTAAGGGAGTACGTACCTCACCCACGAGGTAATGCTACCGCCCGTCGCGGACAACTTCGTCGCCGGAGAGGACGCCGAGACGATGCTCGACTACGTCGCGGAGACGAACGGGGAGGGCATCGCCGGCATCGCGAACCTCCTCGGCGAGCACTACGACGAACGGTCCGACGCGGCCGCGGATACGGAGGCGTACCTCGAACTCGCGGAACGCATCGACGAACGTGGTCTCGACTGCTGCGTCTCGGTGAAGCCCTCGCAGGTCGGTCTCGACGTCGGGAGCGACGTGTTCCGGCGCAACCTCGGACGCATCGTCGAGCACGCGGCAGAGCGCGGCGTCTTCGTCTGGGTGGACATGGAGGACCACGAGACGACGGACGCGACGCTCGACGCCTTCGAGGAGAACGCCCGCGAGTACGGCGACGTGGGCGTCTGCGTGCAGGCGAACCTGAAGCGCACCGGCGAGGACTTGGAGCGACTGGCGGACGTGCCCGGGAAGGTCCGCCTCGTCAAGGGCGCCTACGACGAACCGAAGACCGTGGCCTACCGCGAGAAAGAGACGGTGGACGAGAAGTACCGCGAGTACATCGAGTACGCCTTCCGGGAGTTCGACGGCGGCGTCGCCGTCGGCAGCCACGACGTCGGGATGATAAACCACGCCGTCGACTGCCACCGCGAGTACGGGACGCCGTTCGAGGTGCAGATGCTGATGGGCGTCCGCGAGAACGTCCAGCGACGGCTCGTCGGGTCGGTTCCGGTCTATCGATATATCCCCTACGGGCCGAAGTGGGTCTCGTACTTCGCGCGGCGGGTGCGCGAACGCAAGGAGAACGCCCTGTTCGCGTTGCGCGCCGTTCTCGGCTGAGTTCCTTTTCTTCTTCTTCTGCTTAGGCGCCCTCGTCATCCGGGTCGAGGAGCTTCGACTCGGCCTTCCGCAGGTGTTCGAGCAGCGTCGTCTTCGAGACGCCCGCCTCCGCGGCGAGTTCGCGCGTCGAGACGCCGCGCGGCCACTGGTAGTACCCCGATTCCCGCGCGAGTTCGAACACCTCCCGCTGCGTCGGCGTCAGCGTCCCGAGGCGGCGCGCCCGCTCCGAATCGACCGTCTCCGAGGAGGCGATGCGCTCGACGGTTATCTCCGCGCCGGACGCCTCGCGGACCGCGTCCAGCGCCGTCCCCACCTCGCCGCGTTCGCCGGTGAAACAGACGTCCCAGTACTCCGTGCCGTCCTCGATCCGCGTCGGCGCGCTGTGGACGAACCCGTGTTCGAGCAGCGTCGGACAGATCATCTCCCGCGGGTCGTACTCCAAGAAGAACTCGCGGGCGACCTGACCGGGGGCCACCCGCGCCGCCGTCCGCCCGAACCGCTCCTGTAGCTCCCTGACCTCGCCGCCGTACTCGGAGGCCTGAATCTCGTCCAACAGCGCCTCCACCTCGGCCGCCGAGTCGCCGTAGGCAGTGAACAGCCCGTTCACCGTGCTGGTCTCCGCGCCCGTCTCGGGCGCGTGGTAGATGGCGTGGGCGAGGATGCCCCCCGGGCGTCGCTTGGTCGACTCTATCGCCCAACACCGCGGGTGCCAGAGGTCGAGCGTCAGACGCGTCCCCGTCTGCGTTGCTCCGCGTGCGCTCATACACCACGCTCTCGCGCTACCGAGTGATATATCGTTCGTTGTTCTCACACCGCTCGCGGCGGGCGGCGCCGCACCGTCGGGGCCGCACCGTTCCGCCGTCCATGGGAGGGAGGCCGATTATTAAGTGAGGTTCGAGAATACTTCCTGTATGGCGAATCACGACGAAGTCTACCGACACTACATCGACGGCGAGTGGACCGACGGGATGGGCGAGGAGACGTTCGAGTCGGAGAACCCGGCGACGGGGGAGTCGCTGGGCGAGTTCCGCCGGGGCACGCCGGACGACGTGGACGCGGCGCTGGCGGCCGCCACGGAGGCCGAAGAAGAGTGGCAGGCGCTCTCGCACATCGACCGCGCGGAGTACCTCTGGGACATTTACCACGAACTGAAAGAGCGTCACCAGGAACTGGGCGAGGTCGTCACGAAGGAGTGCGGCAAGGAGATTAGCGAGGGGAAGGCCGACGTCACCGAGGCGTGGCACATGGTCGAGTGGGCCGCCGGCGACGCCCGCCACCCGAAGGGCGACGTGGTCCCCTCCGAGATTCCCGCGAAGGACGCCTACATGCGCCGGAAGCCCCGCGGCGTCGTCGGCTGTGTCACCCCGTGGAACTTCCCGGTCGCCATCCCCTTCTGGCACATGGCAGTCAGCCTCGTCGAGGGCAACACCGTCGTCTGGAAACCCGCCGAGCAGACGCCGTGGTGCGGACAGATCATCGCGGAGATGTTCGAGGACGCGGGCATCCCCGACGGCGTGTTCAACATGGTGCAGGGCTTCGGCGACGCCGGAGAGGCCATCGTCGACGACGACCGCGTCGACACCGTCCTCTTCACCGGGTCCGCGGAGGTCGGACAGGAGATCGCCTCGAAGGTCGGCGGTCAACCCGGCAAACTCGCCGCCTGCGAGATGGGCGGGAAGAACAACATCGTCGTCACCGAGGAGGCCGACCTCGACGTCGCCGTCCACTCGGCGGTCATGTCGTCGTTCAAGACGACCGGGCAGCGCTGCGTCTCCTCGGAGCGACTCGTCGTCCACGAGGACGTCTACGACGAGTTCAAAGAGCGGTTCGTCGAGAACGCGAAGAACGTCTCCGTGGGTGACCCCCTCGACGAGGAGACGTTCATGGGACCGCTCATCGAGGAGGGTCACAAGGAGAAGGTGACCAAGTACAACGAACTCGCCGAACGCGAGGACGTGAACGTGCTGGTCGACCGCACGGAACTCGACGCCGACGAGATTCCCGAGGGCCACGAGGACGGCCACTGGGTCGGTCCGTTCGTCTACGAGGCCGACGCGCACGAGAACCTCCGCTGCACGCACGAGGAGGTGTTCGGCCCCCACGTCGCCCTCCTGAAGTACTCCGGCGACATCGAGGAGGCCGTCGACATCCACAACGACACCGACTACGGCCTCGCGGGGGCCATCATCTCCGAGAACTACCGGCAGATAAACTACTTCCGCGACAACGCCGAAATCGGCCTCGCCTACGGTAACCTCCCGTGTATCGGCGCGGAGGTGCACCTGCCGTTCGGCGGCGTGAAGAAGTCGGGCAACGGCTACCCCAGCGCTCGCGAGGTCATCGAGGCCGTCACCGAGCGGACGGCGTGGACGCTGAACAACTCGAAGGACATCCAAATGGCGCAGGGACTCTCGGCGGACATCAAGACCCGCGAGGACTGAGGCCGAGTCGACGGCCCGCGGCGCGGCCCGCTTCCGCTCTTCTCTTCGTCCCGTTCCGGACGGTCGCGTGGCTCGAGAGCGTGAAGTACGAACCGCGTGCGGCGTTTCCTTGCGCCGCGTTGCGGTTCTGGGCGCGCGGTTGAGCGGCGCCGTGATGCGGTTGCCCCCGCCGGGTTCGAGGGCGTGACCGCGTGACGCCGCAGCGTCGATGCCGTAGCGGACCCCGTTCACTACGGCCGTGGTGCGGCGGGTCGTGCCGACTAGACGAGAAAAGCGTCTGTACGTCGGCAATACCGGCTAAGTGTGGCAAGTGGATAAAGCCTCCGGGTGATGCGAAGACGCGGCACACCGTCGGGGCGCGCGGTCGGTCCCGCACGGACGAACGACGAAGAACGGAAGGAACGGAAGACGGGGAAGAACGGAGAACTCGGGCGTGGTCAGAGGGGTGAGAAGAGACGAGCGAGTACGGGGACGGTCAGGCCGTCGTCTCCAGTTCCTCGCGGAGCGCCGCCTCCAAGTTGTCGAGTTCGCGGTCGAGGTTGCGCTTGAAGAAGCTCTCGACGCCGGGGAGTTTGCCGTCGACGACGAACTCGTTGTGCAGTCGACTGCCCGTCTCCGTCTCCTCGATGGTGTGCTCGCCGGTGACGCGCATCACCTTCGAGGTGCCGACGAAGCGGACGAACCGGGGCGGGTCGCGTTCGACGTCTTCGGTCTCCACCGTCGCGGTCGACCGCACGAGGGGGATGGGAAGCGACACCTCCCACGTCGCCTCGTGCGTCTCCGGGTCGACCTCGTAGCTCTCGACGACGCTGATGGCCTCCGCGCGTCGCCCGGGGTCGGCGATGAACTCCCAGACTGCCTCCGGCGGGGCGTCGAACTCGAACGCTCTGCTGACGCGGACGGTCATGTAACTCGGCTACGGGAGGGGAGTAAAAAAGCCACCCGACCTACCCGACGGTGACGCGCCACGTCGTCGATCGGGCGCGCCCCCACTTCTCTATCTCGACGTCCTCGGATTTCTCCGCGAGTCGAGGGAGGCGCGAACCGACCTGCTTGGCGGAGAGGCCGATGGCCTCGGCGATGTTCTTCGCCCGGAAGTATCGCTCGCCCGCGCCGACGCTCTCGCGCAGGTAGGCGATGATCCGCTGTTCTTCGTCGGTGTACTCACTCATTTTCACCGGTGGTAAGGGGGTTCGGCTCTTAACCGTTTTCGTCAGACATTAGTAAATTATCCGAGAGTTCACCAGAACGCCTGCGCGCCGACGACGGCGAGGCAGGCGGCGATGATGGCGACGGCGAACGAGAGCGCCGTCGTGAGTTGGTCGCCCGCGGCGACCATCCACGCGGCGGCCAGTATCGTAAGAACGGAGAACAGCACCGCGAAGCCGATTCCCTTGTCCGATTGGATGTCCTTCGTCTGCATGTCTCGGAGTTCGGTGGCTCCGACTTAGTTCATTCGACAGTCGCTGACACGCCGGAGCGAGCGGTCCCGGCCTCCTCAGATTGGTTTCCTCCCAGAACATTTTTTATATCGTGACTGTATTCTTCAGGAGATGTTCGGACAGATCGCACCGCTGTTTCTCGGGAGTCGGGTCCGGGTCGTCGGTACCGCCCTCGCGGCGCTTCTCGTCCTGTGCGGCGGGGCGGTCGCCGCCGGCGTCGTCGGCGCGCCCGCGGTGTCGGACGTCGAGAACCGCTTCGGGACCGTGACCGAGGAGGCGACGGTGGTCGAGACGACCATCGGGGTGTCGAACCCCAACCCCGTCGGGGTCGAACTCGGGGGCGTGACCGTCGGCTACGACGTGTGGATGAACGACGTGCGGATGGCGAGCGGAGAGAAATCTGGCGTCGCCGTCGGCGCCGGGAACGCGACGGTGAACGCGACGACGGAGATGCGGAACGAACGCATCGCCCCGTGGTGGCGGTCGCACGTCAGCAACGGCGAACGCACCGTCGTCAGCGTCGACCCGACGGTTCGCTCGGCGACGCTGGGCCGGACGTTCGACGCCCCGAACGTCACGCGCGAGGTGGAGACGGATATGCTGTCGCAGTTCGACTCCGCGAAGACGCGGCCGGTGAACGCGAACGCTCCTCTCGTCTCCGATCCGATACTCTACGTGGAAGAGACGCGGGCGGCGTGGGGCGCGGTGAACGAGTCGACGACGGCGCTCGAACTGGCGTTCGTCGTCCGCAACCCGAAGCCGTACCCGATAACCGTCTCCCGCCTCGGCTACGATATCTCGATGAACGACGTGACGCTCGGAGAGGGGGCGAGCGACTCGGCGCACGTGATTCCGCCGGAGTCGACGCGGACGGTGCGGACGACGACGTACCTCCGCAACGAGAACTTCGACGAGTGGTGGGTGAGCCACCTCGAACGGAACCAAGTGAGCGACCTGCGGATGACGTTCCACGCCCGCCTCGACGCGGCGGGGGAGACGTTCCGCGTTCCGCTGGACGCCCTGACGTACGAACAGCGGGTGGAGACGGACCTCTTCGGGACGAAACCGACGGCGGGAGCGGGGAACGCGACGGCCGGCGGCGACCCGGCGGGGTCGGAGGAAGGAGCGACTCGGACGGAGGCGGAGACCGAAACGGGAACCGAGACCGGACCAGGGACGGCGACTCCCGGCGACGGCGACGGAAGCGACGGCGGACTCCTCGGAGGGGAAACGTCGACCGGAGGGACGGCGACGGACGCCGCCGCGGGGGACGATGGTCTGTTCGCCGTCGACCCGATAGAATAAGCGGCTCTCGTCTCCGCTCGCCGAAGAAGTGTTCTCGAATCGGTCAGCCGATGGTGACGTGGTCGGACTCCTCGTTCAGCGCGAGGTTCGCCGCTATCTCCGCGTTCCGCATGGCGTACTGGGCGGTCTGCTGGAGGCTGACGAGCACCTCGCGTATCTGGAGGAGTTGCTCGTTGTCCATCTCCGGCAGGTCGCCGAGGATGTCCTGTTCCTTGTCGCGGATGTCGCGGAACAGTTCGCGGCACTCGACGGTCAGGTCGTAGTCGCGTTCGACCACCGACTGCACCGCCTTCGTGGTTATCTCGTCGACCTGGTCGGTGAACTCCCGGATGCGGCGCATCGTCGTCGAGTCGATGTCGAGGGTGTGTCCCTCGGCGTCCATCACGATTTCGGCGATGTCCTCGGCGTTGTCCGCCGTGAGTTCGAGGTTCTTCGCCACCGAGCGGTAGCCGATGAGCGGGAAGCCGGATTCGAGGCCGACGGCGCGGCAGAGGTTCGGGTTCTGGTAGGCCGTGAAGATGAGTCGGAGCAGGAGGACGAATATCTTGTTCGCCTGCCGCTCGCGGTTGAGGGCTCGCTGAGCCAGGTCGGGGTTCCCGTGCGCGAGCGCCTTTATCGCCTCGCCGCGCATCGTGCTCCCCGTGTTCTCCAGGCGTTCGAGGAGGTTGTCGAGGGTGAAGTCCTCGGGGTCGACCGAACAGCGGATGGCGATTCGCTCGGGCGTCTCCTCGATGACGCCGAGGCCCATCAGTTGCGTCTCCGCGCGGTAGACGGCGTTGATGTGCTCGGAGTCGAGGGCCCCCTCGCTCTTCTCGATGTGGATGACCCGCCGACCGAGCACGTACTGCGCGACGATGGCGCGTTCGAGGGCGTCCGCGTTGAGGGCGTCGGCGCGAATCGTCGCCAGCGCGTCCTCCTGACTCGCCGACTCCGGCAGGACGGTGAGCGTTCCCTTCCCACCCATCCGGAGGGACACCTCGTCGCCTTTGTTCACGTTGTGCTCCTTCGCCCACTCCGCCGGTAACGTCATGGCCAGCGTCGACGGACCCAGCCGCTGGACCTTACGCGTCTCCATGTCACCCCCCTTGTTGGGGATGACCTTAATCCTCACTATATGGCGATTATACGTACACTCAGAATCGATGTCCGTATGATTGTCTACTGTTAACACTAAACGCGGAGAGAACGAGACCGATTTCCGGCGATTCAGACGATTTCCATCATCCGGCGCTCGAACCGGCCGACGCGGACGCGCGTCCACCCGCGGAGTTCTGCGTCGAGTTCGGGGTCGTCGGTGTCGACGCGCAGCGTCCCGATTCCGTCGAGTTTCGACCGCGAGGCGACTATCTCCACGTCGCACCGGCGGATCACGTCGGGCGACAGTTGCGGGTTGCCGCGGCCGAAGACGAACCCCTGCCCGCCGATGGGCGAGACGACGACGACGTTCTCGCCGTCGGGCCCCAAGTTGTCCAGAATCTCGCGCTCGGAGGCGTCGCGGACGAGCACCTCCCCGTCGCGCCAGACGTCGACGCCGATGGGCGAACCCTCGAACCCGAGTTCGGCCTTCACCGCGCCGACGGTGCTGCCCGGCCCGAGGACGAACGTCTTCCCCGGCGCCGCCCGGACGTCGTCCGCGACGCCGGCGGCGAGGGCCTCGACCGTTCCCCCGCCGAGTTGCTTCGAGGACTGCACGTCGTCGGCGACGGGGACGGACGCGACGGCGCGGAGTTCGGGGTGCACCTCCCCCTCCCGATACTCGTCCTCGTCGATGTCCATCACCTCGCGGCGCTCGGTCCGGTCGAACGTCGTCGCCACGGCGGCGGCGTCCTCGGGCGAGACGGCGAACACCGACGAGTACACCTTCACCCCCGCGGGCGCGCCGAGCATCGGCACGTCGGACCCCTCCACCGCTTCGGCCACGTCCGCGGCGGTGCCGTCCCCGCCCACGAACAGGACGAGGTCGACGCCCCTACCGAGAAACGCCTCGACGGCGCGTCGCGTGTCCCCGGCGGTGGTCTCGTCGCCCTCGGGGCCGCCCAACACCTCGGGGTCGAACCCAGCCTCGCGGGCGGCGGACTCGCCCATCTCGCCGCCCCACGCGAGGACGGTCACCTCGCGGTCGCTCTCCCGGAGGGCCTCGAACGTCCGGCGCGCCCGGTCGGGCGCCCGCGGGTCGGCGCCGCGGGCGCGCGCCTCCGCCACCTTCCCGTCGGTCCCCTTCAGTCCGACCCGACCGCCCATCCCCGCGATGGGGTTCACGACGACGCCGATTCGCATACGCGAGTGGAGCGGAGGCCGGAGGAAAAGCCCGCCGGTCGGCGCGTCGACGCGCGGGCGCGTCGGTTCGACAGAGGCGAGCGAGCGGCGTCGCCGTCGGAACTCGAACGTTTAAGAACGGGCCGCGGTAACAGTCGCGTAATAATGATGCTGCTGCTTCAGGCGAGCGCCGAACCGTTCCCCATCATGGAGACGGGGGCGACGATTCTCATCGTGGGCATTCTGATGACCGTGGGTTGGCTCCTCTATCTGTACCGGTAGCGGTCTCTACTCCTCCGCCGGGACGACGTCGACGCGTTCGCGGAGCCACGCCGCCGCCTCCTCCACCTCCGCCTCGTCGGTGCCGGAGAGTTTCAGCCGGACGTTCTCGCCGGGGTAGCTTCCCACCGTCACGTCGAACGCCGCCTGCACGTCGCGGAGGCGGTCCAAGAGGCCGCTCTCGGGTTCGCTCGTCACCACCGTCCGCGCGAACGTCTCCTCGCCGTCGAACTCGTCGGCGACCAACTCGAACATCGCCTTCATCTCGTCGGGAACGCCCGGGAGCACGTAGATGCCCTCGACGACGGCGCCGGGGGCGACGCCCTCCTCGTTCGGGAGCATCCGCGCCCGCGCGGGCAGGTGCGCCGTTCCCTCGGCCAGTTCGTCGGCGATGTAGCCGCCCTGTTCGGTCAGCCACGCCATCGCCTCCTCGTGTTCGACCAACTCGCGGCCGACGGCGGCGGCGACGCCGGCCATCGTCAGGTCGTCGTGCGTCGGGCCGAGGCCGCCGGTGACGACGACGGCGTCGTAGTCGGCGCGGTACTCGTTGACCACGCGGGCGATGTCGGAGACGCGGTCCGGCACCGTCGTCACGCGTTCGACGCGCGCGCCGCGGGCCGAGAGCCGTTCGCACAGCCACGAGGCGTTCGTGTTCACGGTGTCACCCGCGAGGAGTTCGTCCCCGACGGTGACGACTGCAACTCGCATGACCGCCCGTAGGCGCAGGCCGGGTAAAAGGGCGCGGCCCGCGGCGAGGGCTACCCGTTCGACGGCGCCGCGTCGCTCCCTGGCGGTACCCGACGCTCCGGAGCCCTCCGGTTCGGTCATTCCGACCAATCGGGAAAATACACATACATAATATTCATATAAACACTTTCGTCCTCGATGGGCGAAGCGGAAGTGATGTCACGAGACACACACGAGTTCGGTCGGCGGTCGTTCGTGGCGGGAACCGGTGCGCTCTTGGGCGCGGCGTCGCTCGGCGGCGTTGGGAGTGCGACTACGATGAACGGGACGAACGCGGCGAGGGAGGGCCACCGCGAGTGGAAGGGCGAAGACGACGACCCGACGATCATCGCACACCGCGGGTTCGCCGGCGTCTACCCCGAGAACACGCTGGGCGCGGTCGGACGCGCGACGTGGGGCGACGGCGCCGACATGATCGAAATCGACGTCATCCCCTCGAAGGACGGCGAGGTGATGGTCCTCCACGACCCCGACCTCAGCAGCCGCGACGACGGGACGCGGGGGCTGACGGACCTCGACGGCTACGTCTGGGAGTACACCGCCGAGGAACTACAGGAGGCGAACGTGCTCCAGAGCGGCGAGACGGTTCCGACGCTCGCGGAGGTGCTCGACCTCGTGCCCGACTCCGTCGGCGTCAACATCGAGTTCAAGAACCCCGACACGACCGACATCGTCACGTCCGGCCGCCTTTCTGACGAGGAACTGACAGAGCGGATGGAGACGTGGCGGCCGCTGGCCGAAGAGGCGCTGCACGTCGCCTCGCAGTACGACAACGAGATTCTCGTCTCCTCGTTCGCCGAGGCGGCCATCGCCGTCGTCCGCGACATCGACCACAGCGTCCCGGTGGCGTACCTGTTCTTCGGCTCCATCGAGACGGGGCTGGAGATAACCCGCGACTACGGCTGCGAGGCGATGCACCCGCCGTACGACATGATCAAGGGAACGCCCTTCTTCGGCGACGTCTACGGCTCCTACGAGGATATCGACCTCGTGGAAATCGCCCGCGAGGAGGACCGCACGCTGAACGTCTGGACCGTCGGCACGTGGTACCAGGCCGAGCAACTCGCCGCCGCCGGCGTCGACGGCCTCATCGCCGACTACCCGAACCTGCTGTGGTCCGGCAACGACGAGATGGAGTGGAAGCGGGGCGACTCCGAGGACCACGAGGACGAGAGCGAGACCGGCACGGAGGAAACGAAGACGGAAACAGAAACGGAATCCGATGCGGATGCGGAGACGGCGACGGAAGCGGCGAACGAGACGACGGCCGCCGAGACCGGGACCGGGACCGGAACCGAAACAGCGGTGCCGACCGAGACGGAGACCGACGACGGGAACTGACGCCCGTCAGCCCATTCCCGGCGGCGGGTCGTCGTCGAACTCGTCGCCGTCGGTGTCGACGCCCAGCCCCATCTCCTCGCGCTGTTCCCGCAGCGCCTCTATCTTCTGGCGATAGTACAGCAGGCCGCCGACGCCGATGAGGGCGAACAGGGCGAACACGGCGCCGAACACGTACAGGTCCCGTTCGAGGAAGAACTGCACCGAGACGGTGTCGGCGTTCTCGATGTTCTGCCAGCGGATGAGCGACCGCCCGTCGTCGGTGGTTAGCCGCTCGTAGCCGCCCGGGTTCGCCTGTCCGAGGATGGGAGCGTCGATGCTGCGGTCCGGCGGGAGCACGATTTCGTAGGAGCCCTGCACGTACGTCGGCAGCGAGAAGCGCTTGGGCGACCCGCCGCTGGTGAACGCGAGGTGGCCGCCGCTCGTCCCGTTCGGCAGGACGACGGTGGTTTCGTCGCGGTTCTGCTGTACCGCGCCGCCGCGGTTCCGAATCTCGGAGCCGTTGATGACGGTGCCGTTCGGGTAGCGGTAGCGCACCGCCTCGACGGACAGGGGGTTCCGGCCGCCGACGCCGTCCCGGCGGTAGAGTTCGATCTCCGATTGGTTCAGTTCGTACACCGCGGCGAACTGCGTGCTCTCCTGAATCTCGATGTGAACCGTCGCGTTGGCGTCCCACGCGTAGCCTCCTTCGACGGGCGGGTCCGAGTCGATTCGCTCGGCCGGCACGTCGTTCGAGCCGAACAGGCCGAGACAGCCGGACGTGGCGGCGAGAGCGATGAGCGCGGCGAACGCGAGGAGCAGTCGTCGGTTCATTCGTTCGGGCTCAGGTGAGGACGCACTTGAGTTCGGAGGGGAGGTACTTGCCGATGCTGGCGAGGAGGCCCGGCGGGTCGGTGCCCTCCGGACAGACGATGCTCTGTTCGAGGAGGCCGAGGCGCTCGACGGTGACGATGTCCTCGGCGTGCCCCGCGCGGTTGACCGTCGCGCGGACCTCCCCGCGGGTGGCGCTGTTGACGTTCACGCGGCCGCTCCGCCCCTCCTCGCGGGTCCACCCGTACAGGCGGTCCCGCGTCTCGTCGGCGAGGCTGGAGCCGTCCTCGTCGTAGACGAACGCCAGCGGCGTGTGCTGGACGATGCCGAAGCGGTCGCGAATCTGCGTCGGCGACCCGGTGCCGAGGCCGAGTCCCTCCGTCGAGATGCGGACGTGGTTGTGGAAGCCGACGTCGAGGACGAAGCCGTCCTCGTCCCACGAGTCGAGGGTGCCGACGTACGTCTCGCCCTCGGTCAGGTGCGGGGTCACCTCGCCCCACTCCTCCCCGAGGAGGTTCCGCGCGGCCGTGGCGTCGTCGCCCGTCACGGTGACGGAGACGAAGCCGTCGTCGCGGACGCCGATATCCCACGTCACGTCCAGTTCGCCCACGTCGTTGCGGATGAGCGAGTCGAGGCTGTCGAGGGCGCGTTCCCGCGCGTCGCCTTCGACGTAGCACTTCGTGGCGAGGACGACCATCAGTGCGGCGTCGCCTCGACGTTCAGTTCGTCGCGCAGCTCCTCGATGCGTCGCTCCATCCCCTCGACCATGTCGTCGTTCTCCATCGGTTCCAGCGGCGCGCCCGTCTCGGGGCACTGGAAGCCGAGTTCCATCGCCTCGGAGAACTCGAAGCGGATGCCCGCGGGTTCCGAGAGGTAGAACTCGTGGGTCCGCTCGTACTCCAGTCGGTCCTCGAGCGCTTCGAGGAGGCGGTACATCTCCTCTTCGAGGTTCTCCGGGATGTTCTCGTAGTGGAACGTCCACAGGTAGGTGAGCCATCCGGAGTCCTCGTCGCGCACCCGGCGGTAGGACGCGAGGTCGTTCTCGTACAGGATGAAGAGCGCTCGGCGAACGTCGTTCAGTTCGAGGCCCAACTCCTCGGCCAACTCCTCGTCGGTGACCTCGCCGTCCGGCGGCGCGGCCGCGACCGGCATCCCCGTCGGTCCTACCAACTCGTGGAGGTACTTCTGGATGACAGGGTCGTTCAGCAGCCCTTCAAAAGCCATTGCGTATCTTTCCGTCGCTAAGCAGTTTAAAAGCACCGAATACGGGGAGGTGCGGGCGAATCTTCATACTGGTTCGGCCCCCGAAACCGGTATGGCCGAACTGGTCGACGTGCTCCGGTTCTCCCGCGCCGGCGGCCCCGACCGATACGTGGCGGTGCCGGCCGGCGAGGGGGAACGCGTCGTCGCGGCCCGCGAGCGTCAGCGACGCAGGCGCGTGCGGGTCCTGCGGGCGCTGAAGTGGTTCGTCGTCCTCGTCTCGGCCGGGTACGCGGCCGTCGTCGCCGAGCAGGTGGTGCTCGGCCTCCTCGGCGCCGGACTCGTCCACGTCCTCGTCGGCGTCGACATCCTCCGGGCCGAACGGGAGGTGCCCGACGTCGTCGCCGCCGGCGTCCGGCGCGGGGCGGCGCGGGAGCGCTACGGCGACGACGGCGAGGACGAGAGAGACGGCGCGGAGTGACGGGGCGGGCGCTCAGGCGTCGTCGGCGTTCTCGCCGCCGTCCACGCTCGCGTTCGCCTCCGCGTCCGCCTCGACGGACTCGACCTCGCTCGGGTCGACCACGCGCTTTCCCGTCTCCATCGGGAGCACCGTCCGGTCGGCGTCGGCCCACTCTCGTTCGAGTTCGCGGCCGTCGAACAGGCGGTCTAAGAACACCGCGAGGCCGGCCACCTCCGAGTGGGGTTGGTTCGTCACGCCGACGTTGAACTCCGCCTCCTCGTACACCTCGAACGGCACCTTCTCGCCGCCGACGACGACGAGCAGCGGTTCCTCGCGGTGGACCGCTCGGATCTCCTCTTGAACGTCCTGCACGCGTTCGCCGTACATCGTCAGGTGGACGACGCTCCCCTCCCAGTTCCGGACGAACGCCTTCTGCGCGTCCGTGGTCTCGACGGCGAACGGACCGCCGAACCGGTCGGTGATGTCCTCGACCGTCTCCTTCGACTGCCCGGCGTTGTCCGGGAAGACGACGCGGTCCGCGCCGAGGGCGCGGGCCGTGAGGCCGACGTGCGTCGTCATCCGGTCGTCGCGCCCCGGTCTGTGGCCGTACCGGAGGACGGCGACCTCGGGTTCTGCGTGCATACGCCGAGCGAGTCGGTCCGCGCGCTAAGGCGCTTCGCTTCGGGGCCACTGACCTCGCCGGGACGTGCGCGAGGGTTAACCGGGTCGCGGCCCTGCTAGGGAGTATGTCCTCCACGGGCGCCGAGGCGCCGCGACTCGACGGGCGGACGGCCGTCGTCACCGGCGGGACCGACGGCATCGGGTTCGAGACGGCCCGCCGACTCGCCGCCCGCGGCGCGCGCGTGGTCGTCACCGGCCGCGACCCGGCGAAGGGCGGCCGGGCCGCCGTCGCCCTGCGCGAGGCGGCCACCGGTGACGGCGACGCCGCCTTCCTCGCGGCCGATTTCGCCTCGCAGGCCGAGGTCAGGGACCTCGCCGCGCGACTCGACGAGGAGGTGGACCGACTCGACATCTTCGTGAGCAACGCGGGCGCGTGGTTCGCCGACCCGGAACTGACCGACGACGGCGTCGAGGAGACGTTCGCGGTGAACCACCTCGCGCCGTTCCTCCTCGTGAACCTCCTCTCCGAGCGCCTGCGCGAGACGGCCGCCGAGGCGGGCGAGGCGCGGGTCGTCGTCGTCTCCTCGGAACTGCACCGGAACGCCCGCATGGCGTTCCGAAAGCTCCGTTCGGTCCACGACGTCACCGGCCGCGGCGCGTACGCCCGGTCGAAACTGGCGAACGTGCTGTTCACCGTCGAGGCCGCCGAGCGCCTGCGCGGGACGGGCGTGACGGCCAACTGCCTCCACCCCGGCGCGGTGCTCGGCACGTCGCTCTCGCGGGAGTACGGCGGGGCCGTCCGGGCGGCCGTCTCCGTGCTCGGAAGCCTGCCCGACTCGGTCACCTCGCGGTTCGCTAAGAGCGTCGCCGAGGGCGCCGAGACCCCCGTCTACCTTGCCGCCTCGCCCGAAGTCGAGGGCGTCACGGGCGAGTACTTCGTCGACCGCGCGGTCGAACGGCCGTCGGCGACGGCGCGGGACGAGCGCACCCGGCGGCGACTGTGGACGGTCAGCGCCGACCTGACGGACCTCTCGCCCGACGAACAGATACCGCCGCGGTCCGCCGACGGCGCGGAGTGGGCGGCGGGGGCGGGAACGGAGACCGGGGCGGGGACGGGGACGGGGACGCCGAGCGGGAATCGCTCGCAGTAGGTGCGCGGACCAGAACGAACTTACTCGCCCGCGAGAGAGCCACCGCATGAACCTCTCAGGGAAGCGAGTCGTCGTCACCGGCGGCGCGGGACTCGTCGGTTCGCACCTCGCAGCGCACCTCCGCGACGACAACGACGTGGTCGTCGTCGACGACCTCTCGAAGGGCACGCGCGAACGCGTCCCCGACGGCGTCGAATTCGTGCGGGCCGACCTGACCGACGCCGACGAGGTGGCCGAGGCCATCACCGCGGACGTCGACGTCGTCTTCCACTTCGCCGCCTACACGGACACGAACTACGCCCAGCCCCGACAGATGTTCGAGGAGAACACCGAGATGACGTACAACGTCCTCGAACGCATGGACGAGGTCGGCGTCTCGAACCTCGCCTTTACCTCCTCCTCTACGGTCTACGGCGAGGCGCCGCGGCCGACGCCCGAGGACTATGCCCCCCTCGAACCAATCAGCGTCTACGGCGCCTCGAAACTCGCCGACGAGGGCCTGCTCTCCACGTACGCCCACTCGAAGGACTTCACCGTCTGGCTGTTCCGCTTCGCCAACATCGTCGGTCCGAAGCAACGGGGGAACGTCATCCCCGATTTCATCGAGAAACTGCTCGAAAGCCCCGACAGCCTCACCATCCTCGGCGACGGCCGCCAGGAGAAGTCCTACCTCCACGTCGAGGACTGCGTGCGCGCCATCTCCCACGTCGTCGAGAACGCCGAGCAGTCGATGAACACGTACAACCTCGGCACGCGGACGACCACCTCCGTGACCACCATCGCCGACATCGTCGCGGACGTGATGGACCTCGACCCCGAGTACGAGTACACCGGCGGCGACAGGGGCTGGGAGGGCGACGTGCCGCGGATGCGCCTCTCCGTCGAGAAACTGTCCGCCCTCGGCTGGGAGGCCGACGGCTCCAGCGACGAGGCGGTGCGGCGGGCGGCGCGCGAACTGACCGAGGAACTCCGCGCCGAGTACGCCGCCGCGGACGACTGAGCGGCCGCGCGCCGCGAGCCGCGCGCCTCCCGGCGCGACACCGCCCCCGAGACGCCTGCACAACACTGAAAAGCCGCCGGTCCACAACGCCCGGGTAGGTGAGGACAGATGGGAGTGCTCACGGCGGTCGTGGACACGTTCTCGACCGGCGAGGACGGGGCGACCGACGACTCGTTCGCGTATCGCTGCGCCGACTGCGAGGCGGCGTTCGAGCGTCCGAAGCGCCAGATGACCCGCGTCCGGTGTCCGGACTGTCGCTCCTCGGACGTGCGGAGCGTCGACTGACGAGGTCTGGGCGAACCTCTCTCGCCGGCGGTCGCGCCGCCGACCGCGGGGCGCCCCGAGCGACACGGCTTTTACCCGGCCGGCCCCTACCTCGCGGCGTGCAGTTCGTCGGCTACGACACCTCCGGACCGGGCCTGTTTCTCGCCAGCGACGGCGACGTGGAGTACGTCTCGCTGGACCCCGGAACCGACCTCGCCTACACGCTCGGCGACCGCCACTGCGCGGGTCTGACGACCGACGACGGACACGATTTCTGTGAAAACGACGGCGCTCCCTACTGCCGCGACCACCGGTCGACGTGGGTGTGCGCGAAGTGCACCGGCACCTGCCTCAAAGACGAGATGGACTGCCACGACCCTCACGCCGTCTACCTCGCGGCGTTCGCGCCCGACGTGTTCAAGGTGGGCGTGACGAAGGAGTGGCGACTGGAGACGCGCCTGCGCGAACAGGGCGCCGACCGCGGGGCGCACGTCCGGACCGTCGCCGACGGTCGCGTCGCCCGCGAGATAGAGGCCGGACTCGCCGAGGAGATTCCCGACCGAGTTCGGGTGCCGACGAAACGCGACGGCCTCCACCTCGCCGTCGACGACGGCGCGTGGGAGTCGCTGCTCTCGGAGTTCGACGTGCTCTCGGAGTTCGAGTTCGACTACGGCCTCGCTCTCGACGCCCGACCGGTCGCCGAGACGGTCGCCACCGGCACCGTTCGCGGCGTCAAGGGTCGCCTGCTCGTCCTCGACCGCGGAGGCAGCACCTACGCCGTCGACCTCCGGGACCTCGTGGGCCACGAGGTGACCGCCGGAGCGACGACGCGCGACCTGCAGTCGAGTCTCGGTGCGTGGGGCTGACCGTCCCGACCAACAATCCTTTCCAGTCGGACCGAGTACGGAGTCTCATGTCCGACAACCCAGACGAACCCGCCGACGACCCGGCCGAGAACGTCGACGAACCGACGGACGCCGGCGAGAGCGGAGCCGACGCTGAGGACGACGAGGAGATGTCCTTCCGGGAGCGAGTCGAGGAGATCCGAAAGCGCCGCGAGGAGGAACGCGAGGAGGGCGAGCGACCGGCCCCCGACGACATGATGGGCGGCGGCGAGGGCGGCCCCGGCGGCATGGGCGGCGGCGGCAACCCCTTCGCGCAGATGATGAGCGGCATGATGGGCGGCGGCGGTGGCGGCCCCGGCGGTATGGGCGGCGGCGGCGGTCCGGGCGGCATGGGCGGCGGCCCGCCGGGCGCCGGCGGCCGCGGCGAGTCCGAGTCGGCCGGCAACGAGGAACTCGTCCGCGAGGTACGCCAACTCCGCGACGAGGTGCGCGACGCGACCCGTCAGCTTCAGCGCATCGCGCAGGCCGTCGAAGACCTGGACGACTGAGGCCGACGCCTCGGCCGTTCCGAGAAGAGTTAGGTTCCTTTTTCGTCGACGACCCGGTCGTACAGCGACGCGAGTTCGTCGACGGCGCGGTCGACGCCGAGTTCCTCGCGGCGGTCCAGACAGGAGTCCGACAGCGCCTCGCGTTCGTCGAGCACGCGGCGTATCGCCTTCCGGCAGGCCTCGACGTCGCCGAGCGGGTAGTGATACCCCGTCACGCCGTCGACGACGGTGTCCGAGAGCGCCCCCGCGTCGGCGCCGACGACGGGCGTCCCGCAGGCGTTGGCCTCCAGGGCGACGAGCCCCTGCGTCTCGACGGGGCTCGGGAACACGAACGCGTCCAGCGCCGAGTAGAACGCCGGCAGGTCCTCGCGCGGGAGGAATCCGAGGAAGCGCGCGTCGAGACCCACGTCCGTCGCCAGCGACTCCAACTCCCCGCGGGCGGGGCCGTCACCGCCGAAGACTACCGTCGCGTCGATGCCGGCGGCGGCGCGGACGAACTCGTCGAGGTTCTTCTCGAAGCCGTGCCGGCCCGTGTAGCCGACGAGGGGACCGTCCGGCAGGTCGTGTCGCTCGCGGAAATCGGCGACCGCGGCGTCGCCGACGGGGGCGAACCGCTCGGTGTCGACGCCGTTCGAGAGGACGGTCAGCCCCTCGTCGACGCCCACCTCGTCGCGGAGGTGGTCGCGGGCGTCCGTGCTGGGGCAGAGGACGGCGTCGGCGCGGCCGAAGAACCAGCGCTCGTAGCGCTCCGAGAGCGACTCGATGCGGCGCTCGAACGGCTCCCGCGAGGTGAGGTAGTCGGCGTACTCACCGGTCGGCGTGTGGTAGGAGGCGACGAACGGCCGGTTCTCGCGCCGGGCGAGGCGGAGCCCCGAGAGGCCGAGCGCGAACGGGGTGTGCGCGTGGACCACGTCCACGTCCTCGACGCGACTCGGGACGCGCGGGACGCCGAGTCGGAACCCGTCGTAGAAGGGAAACGAGACGCTGCGGACGGGGTACTCGCCGGTCTCGGGGGCGTAGTCGTCGGTGCCGGGGAACACCACGTCCATCCGGCCGCCGCGCTCCCGCCAGCGGTCCCGCCACGTCTGCACGGTGTAGGAGACGCCGTTGACGGTGGGGAGGTACGTGTCCGTGAACGCTGCGACCGACTGCATTCGTTTGTCGTGTGCGGGCGGACCTGTAAACGGTTGTGACTTCCGCCGGCGCGGACTCCCCCGCCGTCGGCGTCGCCTCACGCCGGCAGCCGACCCTCCGCGAGCGCCTCGTACGTCGCTTCGAGTCGCTCGCCGACGCGGTCCAGACCGTGCTCGGCCGCCGTCTCTCGGGCGTTCTCGCCCAGTCGCCGCCGCAGGTCCGGGTCGCGTTCGAGCAGTTCCAAGGCGCGGCGGAACTCCGCGCGCGTCGAGCACTTCAGGCAGTCCTCGCCGTGCGTGTAGAACTCGTCGAAGACGGGGATGTCGCGGAGGACGACGGCCTTCCCGCAGGCCATCGCCTCGAGGACGACGATGCCCTGATTCTCGACTTTCGCGGGGAAGCAGAACACGTCGCCGGCGCCGAAGGCTCCCCGGATGTCGTCGACCCAGCCGGTGAACGTGACGTTCTCGGGGGGATTCCGCGTCCAGCGCTTCACGGTCTCGCTGGCGTGGGGGCCGTCGTCGACGGTGCCGAACCACGCGAAGTCGTACTCCGTCTCCTCGGCGAGTTCGCAGAACGCCGTCAGCCCCTTCCGCTCGAAGACGTTGCCGACGGCGAAGACGACCATCCCCTCCAAGTCGTAGCGCTCGCGGTACTCCGCGCGCAGGTCCTCGAACCCGGCCAGCGCGTCGACGTCGACGCCGTTCGTTATCGGGCGAATCGGCGCGTCGACGGGGTAGGATTCCAGCACCGACTTCGTGTACTCGGAGGGGCAGAGCACGAGGTCCGCCTGCGAGTAGAACCACTTCAGGTAGCGGCCGAGCGCGGGCGCTATCGCGCCGGACCCGCGGAACGACTCCGCGAAATCCTCGCGCGTGACGTGCGTGTGGAGGACCAACGGAATCCCCTCGCTCTTGGCGTGGCGGGCGACGGCGACGGTTCCGGGGCCGATGAGGTTGCAGTGAGCGACGTCGAAGTCGGCGAACGCGCCGCGGCCCGTCGCCGCCGACAGCGCGGCCCGCGGGAGGCTCCCGCCGCGCCACGGGCTGGTGATGACCTCCACGTCGGTGCGCGAGAGGGCGGCGCGCTGCTGTCTCGCCGCGGTGCCGATGCCGCTGCGCTCCAGTTGCGATTCGAGTTCGAGGTAGTTCAGCGCGCGGAGGCTCACGGTGGCACTCGGGTTTCGCCGCGGGCGGTTTGACGCTACCGACTCGGAGGCGCCCCCGGCGCCTCGCCGCTCCGCCGCACCTCCGCTCCGCCCCGGAGCGGAACGTCTTTCCGGACCCGCCCCGCCCCTCCGGATATGAGCATCGCGGAGGAGCGCATCGAGCGCCTGCACGGACTCGCCCGCGAGGCCGCGGCCGACGGCGAGTTCGACCGCTCGCGGGAGTACGTCCGCCTCGCGCGCCGCCTCGCCGAGCGGAACCGCTGCGGGGTCCCGAAGGGGCTCCAGCGGTCGTCGTGCGACGCCTGCGACGTCTACCTTCGCCCCGGCCGAAACGCGCGCGTCCGGGTCCACCGCGGGCGCGTCGTCGTCCGCTGTCTCGACTGCGGCGCGACGAAGCGCCATCCCATCGAGTGAGCGGGCGAACGCGCCTCGTCCGGCCGGTTCGTTCCGCTCGTCCCGTCCGTCCCGCCTCGCCGGTCCGGACCATCAACGTTCAAATCATTCGACCCGATACAGTGTCGTATGGGTAATCAGGACCTCCGCAAGGAGGCGCACGACCTCGACGTGACCGTCTGGGTCGGCAAGAGCGGCATCGGCGCCGTCGAGGAGGAGCTATCGGACCAACTGCGGGAACGGGACCTCGTGAAGGTGAAGTTCCTCCGGTCGGCGCGTGCCGGGTCGACGGTGGAGGAACTGACCGAGGAACTCGCAGAGCGCGTGGACGCGGACGTCGTCGAGACGCGCGGCAACACCGGCGTCGTTCACAGATGAGCGTCGGGGCGGTCGGCGTCCTGCAGACCGGCGAGATGGGGCTGTACGAACTCATCGGGACGGTCCTCCGGAGTATCGGCGTTCCGAACGGGGTGGCCGAACCGCTCACGCGCGCAATCGCGTTTCTCGTCGCTTTCGTCGTCGTCTACCTCCTCGGTCGTATCTTCCTCTTTCCCATCGTCGACCGGGTGATGGACTCGCGGGGGCTCGAAGCGCACGCGCAGAAGCCGCTGCGACGACTGCTCGGCGTGGTCGTCGTCTTCGTCGCCGTCACCGTCGCGTTCGGCGCCGCGAGGCTCCCGAACTTCCTGCAGTCGCTCGCGACCATCGCCGCGGCCGCGACGCTCGCCATCGGCCTCGCGATGCAGGACGTGCTCCAGAACTTCGTCGCCGGCGTGTTCATCTACACGGACCGGCCGTTCCGCATCGGCGACTGGATCGAGTGGGAGGGCAACTCCGGCATCGTCGAGGACATCAGCTTCCGCGTCACGCGCGTCCGCACGTTCGACAACGAACTGCTCACCGTGCCGAACTCCCAACTCACCGACGGCGTCATCAAGAACCCCGTCGCCAAGGACACATTGCGCCTACAGGTGCCGTTCGGCATCGGCTACGACGACGACATCGACGCCGCGACGGAGGTCATCGTCGGGGAGGCGGAGTCGCATCCGGACATCCTCGACGACCCCGCCCCGTCGGTCCGCCTGACCGAACTGGGCGACTCCTCGGTCGTTCTCACCTCGCGCATCTGGATACCGAACCCCTCGCGCGCCGACTTCGTGAAGACGAAAGCGGAGTACGTCAAGCGGGTCAAAGACGGATTCGACGAACGAGATATCGACATCCCGTACCCGAACCGCACGCTCGGCGGCGACCTCACGGTGTCCGGTCTGCGAGAAGTGGGAAGTTCGTCCGACGACTGAGGCCACGCGTCGAGGCGTTGGCGTTCTCGCGGCGTTCGCCTGTCGGCTCTCGATCACCGACTCTCGGCCGGTATCGCCGGTCGGTCTCCGGCCCGGATTAGAGTTCGATGCGCTCGACGAGTTGGTCCTCGGCCTTCGTGTTGACGGCGACGATGCGGATGTAGTCTTCGAGCAGCGACTTGTGGAGCTTCGCCTTCAGGAGGTTGTCGACCTGATAGACGCCCGCGGCGTTCACCATCTCTATCTCCACGAGGACGGGCTTGTCGTCGCCCGATTTCAGCGTCACGCTGTCTATCGCCTGACTCGACAGCGTGTTGATGCCGCGGCCGCCCTTCTCGTAGGGGATGCGCGACCGACCGCGCTCCATGTCCAAGGCGTCGGAGACGCGGATGACGCCCGCCTCGGTCGTGAGGGGGTCCTCCTCGGTGTGGTGACAGAGGATGGCGTGGAGCACCTCCGCCTTCACCCGGACGACCTCGGAGGTGTCGTAGAACTGCGGGAGGAAGCGGTCCAGCAGGTCCGCCGCGAGCGGAATCGAGTAGTAGGCGTGCTCGTCGCGGTGGACGACGTGGCCGATGTCGTGGAGCGTCGCCGCGAGGGCGACGATGACGGCCTCGTCCTCCTCTTCGAGTCCCTGCTGGGAGGCGCCGTTGAACTCGACGCCGCCGCTCTTCAGCAGGTCGTACAGTCGGAGCGCGCGGTTGCGAACGATTTCGATGTGCTTCTCGCCGTGGTCGTTGTACCCTTTTCGGGTGACCGCGTTGACGTTCTGGGCCTTCAGGTACGTCTTCACCTCGGGGTCGTCGAGGAGCGTCGGGAGGACTTCGTTGAGCTTCTCGTCCGGAAAACTGTGGTCCGCGTCGGGGTCGTACTCCCGACCGATGTCGTCGGTTACGTGAGCCATTTCACCCCGTGGTACGTCCGGGAGGAGAAAGTATCTGCGGTCGTGACACGTGCACGCGCCTCGCGGCCGCGGCCTCCGACCGCCCGCCGCCTCAGGCGCGGGCGGAGTCGGCGGCCGCCGCGACTTCCTCGTAGTCGGGTTCGGCGCCCAAGTCGTCGCTGACCCACTTGTACGTCACCTCGCCGTCGCCGTCGACGACGAACACCGCGCGCTTGGCGACGTCGCGGACGCCCGCGGAGGTGAAGTCCGTCGCCACGTCGTACGCGTGGACGAGTTCGCGGTTCGAGTCGCTCAGGAGGGAAAAGTCGAGGTCGTTCTGCCGCCGGAACTCGTTGAGGGTGAACGGGGTGTCGATGCTGACGCCGTACACCGTCGCGTCCACCGCCTCGAACTCGTCCATGCGGTCGCGGAACGTGCACATCTCGGTCGTACACGTACTCGTGAACGCGGCCGGGAAGAAGGCGAGCACGAGCGGTGCCTCGTCGAGGTTCTCGGAGAGGGTGAACGTCCCGACGTCGCCGTCCGCGAGAGGAACGGTGAAATCGGGGGCCTCGTCGCCGATATCGACCATGTCGAAGAGTACCGCCGGCGCGTCAGTTCAAAGTTGTCGTTCGGTTCGATTCAGTTCAGGTTCGCCTTGCGCTCGCGCATCGCGACGGCGAAGGCGACGGCGGCGCCGAGGAAGGAGGCGTTGCGGAGGAACGCGTCGAGTTCCTCGTCTCGCTGGTCACCTTCCATGTTCCAGAAGTCGTGCATCTGCGGCGTCACGCCGAGGAGGAAGGTGGCGATGGCCACGACGCCCAGGAGCGGCGCGAGTCCGAGTGCGAGGAGGATGCCGCCGGCGAACAGCAGGAAACTCGCGACCGGAACGAGGACGCTCGCGAACGGAACGCCGACGCTGTCGGCGTAGGCGACCATGTCGTCGGTACTCGCGAGGTTGTCGTAGCCGTCGCGGGCGAACTTCGCCCCGAAGGCGATCCGTGCGAAGATGAACAGAAGGCGGTTGAGCATGCGCCCGTATACAGGCTCGCCGGAAGATAAACTCTGGCGGCCCCGGCGAGACGGAACCGATTCCGAAATCCAAGCTTCGGGCCGGGAGCGGCGGCGTCCCGAGTCGTGTTTCCTCCGCGACGCGTACGACGGCGACTGATGCGACGAACGCGGCTCACGAGGGACGAGAACCGCGATAGCGACCGTTCGGAGGTTTCGTCGGGCGCCTCGAAGGACACCCCTAAGATGCAAAAAGCCTATAGTCGCGAGTAGGTTAAGCCCAGATAGCGATGTACCAGATTGTCCCCCTGTTCCCGGGGATTCCAGGTGGGCCGGAGCTCCTCATCGTCCTGCTCGTCCTCGTGCTGCTGTTCGGGGCGAACAAGATTCCGAAGCTCGCTCGGTCCACGGGTCAGGCCATGGGCGAGTTCCAGCGCGGACGCAACGAAATCGAAGAAGAGCTCAAGCAGATGGAGAGCACGAACGACGACGAGGAAGACGACGAGACGGCGGCGTCCGCGTCGACGGAGACGGCGTCGACCTCGACCGCCACGGAGACGACGTCGACTTCGACGTCCTCGGACTCGAACTCCAACTCCAACTGAACGCGTCTTCGCGCTCCGGCTTTTCTCGGCGAAACATATCACCTTTAGTGGTCGCTCTCGTAGCCCCGGCGGGGCGCGTGGCCTAGCGGATCAGGGCGAGGGGTTCCTAACCCCTCGATCGCGGGTTCGAATCCCGCCGCGCCCGTCTCCTTCGCTGCGCTCGGTCGACGAGCGCGGCGTACTCCCACTCGCTTCGCTCGCGGGAGTCCCGCCGCGCCTGCCCGGACTCGAATTGGAGAGCGACGAGTCTCGTGCACGCGGAGTTCCGCTGTTCCCCTCGCGACACTCGGCCGACAGTTGAGGCGCCGGACCGATTGCGAGGGAGACTCGCGGCGAAAGCCGTCGTTAACCCCGATTCATCACACCCTAGAGCGACCGAAACGGCTTCGTCTACCGACGACAATTCTCATATACGAGATTGTTCAGTTAGAGATACTTAGAGGAGATATAACTAGATCACGCGAATCGTTTCACCAGCTTAGATGTAATATTAACTTATTTACTCTGCAATTTTGTCGAAATATAGTTAAATGTGCGCTTAAATCTCCAGAAGCCTTTTTGACCGGGGAGAGCGACGGGAGAACAATGGCTACCGACGACGACGCGTCCCCGCCGGTCCGACGGGAGTCGGGCGGCGACGACGAGGACGCGTTGGAGGGGGCGGTCGGCGGCGACCGGGTGGCTCTCGACGGCGACGTCGCACCGGGAGGTGCGGCGGACCGGGAGTCGAAGGACGCATCGACTGGCGAGTCCGGGGACGGAGCGAACGCGACCGTCGGCGAGTACACGTGGGCGCACTTCCTCGACGAGTTCGGCACTGACGGCGACGTAGAGGCGCTCTACGGCGGTCTCGACCCGCGGACACCGCGCGCCGACTCGCGCTGGGACGACGGCGACGAACCGGCCGCCCCGCCGCGACCGACCCGCGAGGACTGGCGGAACGTCGAGTTGGACCCGACCGAGGAGCGCTACCTCGGACACCACCCCGTCGACACCGAGGACGAGGTTCGCGCGGCGGCGGGCGAGGCCGCCCGGATTCAGCGCGAGTTCGAGGCGTTCTGCGACCCCGAGACGACGCCCGTGGTCAAGGACGTCTGGATGTGGGAGCACTACAAGCGCGAGTACTACTACGAGGACGACGGCTCCCGACCCCGCGACGAGGAGGGGGAGATAGAACGCTTCGACGCCGAGGACGCCCTCGGGTTCGACCCCGACGTCGTCGAGAACGCCCTCGCGCGCGGCGCCCGACGCGCCGAGGAACTGGACGAGGTGGTCGACGAACGAACCGTCGACGTGAACGAGGAGTTGGACGAGGACGCCTTCTTCTCGGACGACCGCGGTCTGACGACGGCGGCGAACCGCTACGACCTGGAGAAGGCGGTGCCGATGGAGAAGAAGACGCACTTCCGCGAGGTGGAGCGCTACTGGGTGAACAAACCCCACTCGTTCGTCGTCATCTTCCGCTCGACGAAGGAGAACGAGACGAAGTACTACGTCGTCGAACCCTACCAGAACGAGATCGAGGCCGACCTCACGGAGTTCCTCACCGGGAAACTCCGCACCGCCATCAAGTACGACGACGAGAGCACCATCGGGACGGAGGACGGCACCCGGCGCCGCGTCATCGAACGGCAGTCGCTCGAACTGCTCGAACGCTACGACCTGTACGACCCCGGTCCGGACGGCTACTCCGACTCGCTGTCGCTGCTCCCCGAAGCGGGCGAGGCCGACGCCGCCGACGGCGGCGAAGCGGAGGGGCCGGGAACGATAGAGACGCTCCTCGGACGCCTCGGACTCGGCGGGAGCGACGGCGATGGCGACGGCGGGGTCGACGACGAGTCAGACTGTGGGACGGAAACGGCGGCCGCGGACGGCGGGGCGGTCGTCGACGGGCCGCGGGACGGAACGGTCGGAGCGCTCGCCCGCCGACTCGGACTGGACGAGTCGTCGCTCGGCGGCCGACTCGACGGTCTCTTCGCTAAGCCGCCGCGTGGGCGGGCGGGCCTCGACGGCATCGCCGCGCGTCCCGAACCCGCGGTGCTCGCGGAGGACGCCGCGACGCTGACCGAGTACCAAGTCGAGAAGTTGCTGTACTACCTCCGGCGGGACTTCATCGGCTACGAGCGAATCGACGGCGTCAAACACGACATCAACGTCGAGGACATCTCCTGCGACGGGTACAACTCGCCGGTGTTCGTCTACCACTCCGACTACGAGCAGATCATCTCGAACGTCTTCCACGGGAAGACGGAGTTGGACGACTTCGTCGTGAAACTCGCCCAGCGCTCCGGGAAGGGCATCTCGAAGCGCCGCCCGCAGGTGGACGCGACGCTGCCCGACGGCTCCCGGGCGCAACTCACGCTCGGCCGCGAAGTCTCGGACCACGGCACGAACTACACCATCCGGCAGTTCAAGGACGTGCCGTTCACCCCTATCGACCTCGTCAACTGGAACACGTTCTCCCTGGAGGAGATGGCGTTCCTGTGGCTCTGCATCGAGAACCACAAGTCGCTCATCTTCGCCGGCGGGACCGCATCCGGAAAGACCACCTCGCTGAACGCGGTGTCGCTGTTCATCCCATCGAACACGAAAATCGTCTCCATCGAGGACACCCGCGAGGTCGAACTCCCCCAGCGGAACTGGATCGCCTCCGTGACGCGCCCGTCGTTCTCCGACGACGACAAGGGCGACGTGGACGAGTTCGACCTGCTGGAGGCCGCCCTCCGCCAGCGTCCCGACTACATCGTCATGGGCGAGATACGCGGCGAGGAGGGACGGACGCTCTTTCAGGTGATGTCGACCGGACACACCACGTACACGACGTTCCACGCCGACAGCGTCGGCGAGGTGCTGAAGCGCTTCACGACCGAACCCATCAACGTCTCGAAGACGATGTTCACCGCCCTCGATTTGGTGTCCATCCAGATGTCGACGCGCGTGCAGGGCAACAAGGTCCGGCGGAACAAGTCGCTGACCGAGATAAACCACTACGACGCCGAGAACGACGAGATCAACGTCCAGGACGTCTACCAGTGGCAGGCCGAGAACGACGAGTACCTCCAGATGGGCTCTTCGAACACCTTAGAGGAGATACGCTTCGACCGCGGGTGGACCGAGGACACCCTGGACCACGAACTGTTCCTCCGGCGGGTCGTTCTCGCCTATCTCATCGACCGCGGCCTCAACACGTACACGCAGGTGGCCGCCACGCTCCAGGCGTTCATCAACGACCCCGACACCATCCTGACGCTGATGGCCGAGGACGAACTCGAACGGAGTCTGGAGGACCTCCGCGAGATGGAGTCGGTCCACATCAACGTCGACCCCGAGAAGGAGGAGATGGTCCCCCGGCCGGACCCGCCCGAGGAGGTGCGGGAACTCTGCCGGGCCATCCTCGACCGGGCCGAAGCGGAACTGTTCGGCGACTACCGCGGCCGGGAGACCGGCGAGGTGGCCGACGCCCTTCGGGAGATGGGGGACGAACCGGACGTGAGCGCGCGCTACGAGGACCACTCGGCGCTGGACGCCCTGGACGAGGCGACCCGACCCGACCCGGAACTGACCGAGGGTGACGAGGCGCCGCCGGAACTGGCGGAGGGCGACGGGGACGCCGGGCCGAGCGAACTCGAAGACGAGGGGACGCCCGCACTCGACGCCGGCGACGCGGCGCCCGACGGCGCGGACACCGCGGAGGCCGCGGACGACGCCGCCGCACCCGCCCCCGAAACAGACGACGGTGCGGTCGACGCCGGAGACGGGACGGCCGTCGACGGTGCGTCTCCCGACGACGAGACGACCGACGGCGGAGCGCCGTCGGTCGAGGAGTTCGGCATCGAGGACCTCTTCGGCGCGGACGCCGGGAGCGAACTGGACGACGTCTCCGCCGAATTGGAGGAGGACGGCTGGGGCTTCGGGGAGTTCGAGGACGCCGACCCGAAGGACGTCGCGGACGGCCGGAACGACGGAAGCGACGGCGGAGGCGGCAGCGCCGACGGCGGTGGAGACGGGGAGTCGAGTAGATGAGCCTCGACTCGCCCGCCTCCGGACCGGGGGGACTCGACCGGAGCACCGACGCCCTCGGCGACGCGTTCTACCCGCTGTTCCGCCTGCTGTTCGACGAGGAGGGCGACTTCGTGAACGACATCGGACGGAAACTCGAACAGGCGCGGATGCCGGCGACGGTGGAACTGTACCTCTCGCACGCCCTCGCCGTCGGCGTCCTCGTCGGCGGGGTGCTGTGGCTCCTCGGGTCGCTGCTCTGCTACGCGCTGTTCGCGTTCGGCGTCGTCTCGCCGGCGACGCTCAGCATCGGCCTCCCGGCTCCCGACCCGGGGACGGCGGCGTTCCTGGAGTCGCTGAAGACGCCGTTCGCGGTGCTCGTCTCCGGCGTCGTCTTCGGGAGCCTCGGATTCGGCGCGGGGTTCGGAACGCTCGTGGCGATGCCGTACTCGAAGGCCTCCACCCGGAAGCGCGAGATAAACATGCTGCTGCCCGACGCCGTCTCCTTCATGTACGCCCTCTCGGTGGGCGGGCTGAACCAACTGGAGATTCTGGAGGCGATGGGTCGGGCGGAGGACACCTACGGCGAAGTCGCCCGCGAGTTCCAGAGCATCGTCCAGGAGACGGAGTACTTCGGCACGGACTACCGCACCGCCATCCGCGAGCAGGCGCTGGTGTCGCCGTCGAGCGAACTCTCGCAGTTCCTCACCGACATGCTCTCCATCGTCAACTCCGGGGGCAACATGGAGCGGTTCCTCGACGACAAGAAGGACAAGCACATGCGGACGGCCAAGCAGGAGCAGGAGATGACGCTGGAGACGCTGGAACTGTTCGGGGAGATGTACATGACGCTCTCGCTGTTCCCGCTTCTCCTCATCATCATTCTCGTCATCATGAGCATGCTCGGGCAGGCCCAGGAGTCGCTCCTGTACGCGACGGTGTACGGGCTCATCCCGCTGACCGGCGTCGGTTTCCTCGTCCTCGTCTCGACGGTGAAGCAGGACGAGCCCGGCGACGGCTACCTCGACCCCTCGGGCGCCTCCGACCGCCTCCGGCAGGGACACAAGGAGGGGCTGTTCCACATGGGTCTCGTCGAGAGCTTCGTCGGCGAGCACACCCTCTTCGACCGCGTCCGCTCGCGCGAGGGGACGTACAAGACGAAGCAACTGCTCGAACGACCGCACCTGTTCTTCCGCGACAACCCCCTGTACACGCTGTTTCTCACCGTCCCCGCCGCCCTGGCTCTGCTGGGGACGGCCGTCCTCGGCGGGGCGGCGCCGCTGTCGTGGGACGCGATGTTAGAGCGGCCCATCTGGGGCACGTTCGTCTGGTGGTACGTCCCCGCCTACACCGTGGGCATCCCGCTGGCGTTCTTCCACGGGTGGAACACCCGCTCGCGACAGGCCGTCGTCGGAAAGCTCTCGGAGAACCTCCGGAAACTCTCCAGCGCGAACGACACCGGCCAGACGCTCCTCGAATCGGTCAAGACCGTCTCCGACACCTCCTCCGGAAAGCTCGCCGACGAGTTCGAGGTGCTGTACGCGAAGGTGAACTACGGGATGAGCCTCCGGTCGGCGCTCGTCGAGTTCAACAACAAGTACCACATACCGCGCCTCGCCCGGACGGTGAAGCTCATCACGAAGGCGCAGGAGGCCTCCAGTCAGATCACGGACGTGCTGACGACGGCGGCGCAGGCCTCCGAGAACCAGGACGACATCGAACGCGAGCGGAAGTCGCGGACGATGATGCAGGTGGCCATCATCCTCATGACGTACGTCACGCTCCTGGCCGTGATGGCCATCCTGAAGACGCAGTTCCTCGACGTGATGGCGGGGCTGACCGCGCAGGCGAGTTCGAGCGGCGGGTCGCAGGCGGTGCAGGGCGGCCCGGACTTCGGCGGCGGCGTCGACACCGCCCTGCTCTCGCTCCTGTTCCTCCACGCGGTGACGCTGCAGGCGACGCTGTCGGGTCTCATCAGCGGCTACATCCGGAACGCGGACATCGTCTCGGGCGTCAAGTTCGTCGTGATACTGCAGACCGTCGCGCTCGCGGTGTGGGCGGTGGTCGGATGACCTCGCTCGCGGCCGACGACCGGGCGCAGACGGTGCAGGACTTCACGCTTGGAATCAGCGTCTTCCTCCTCGCGGCGGCGACGACGTTCGCGTTCGTCCCCGCGGTGTACGCGCCGTTCGACACGCCGGTCGAGAGCGGCGACGCCGCCCGCGCGGAGCGAATCGCCATCGACGTGCGAGAGCGCATCACCGACGAGTCGGGGGTGAGAGTGGACGCCGACGCGAGCGACGCCTTCTTCGACGCGGAGACGGCGGCGTCGCTCCGGGCGACGTACGGACTCGCCCCACGGAAGCGCGTGAGCGTCGAGTTGGTCGGCGCGGGCGCGCGGGCGGGCGACGACTACGCCGGAGAGCCGACGGCGTCGGTGACGCGCGTCGTTACCGGCCCCGGTGCCGAGTGCGACCCCTCGTGTTCGCTCGTCGTGAGGGTGTGGTGATGGCCGACGGAAACGGCGACCGCGGACAGGCGTTCACGCTGGAGGGCGTCGCCGCCGCCATCGTCCTCCTCTCGGGCGTCCTCCTCGCCTATCAGGCCATCGTGCTCACGCCGACGACGGCGGGCACCGTCGACCGGGACGTGAAGTCCCACCTGCGGACCGAGGCGCAAGACGTCCTCGACATCGGACACGAGGAGGGCGAACTGCGGGCCGTCGCCCTCCTGTGGGACGCCTCCGCCAACGGGAGCGTCGGCGCGTTTCCGGAGTCGAACTCCTCCACCTCGGACTCGTGGTCGTACACGAACGCGTCCGGCTACGTCGAGTTCGGCCCGAGCGGCGAGATAAACGGGTACGGTCCCCCTGGTCGGATGCACGAACTGCTGAACGACTCGTTCACCGAGCAGGGGTACGTCTACAACGTCTACTTCGACTACCGCGACGCCGCCGACCCGACGACGACGCGCACCGTCGCCGTCGTCGACCGGGGGACGCCGACGGACAACGCCGTCACCGCGAGCGTGACGGTCACGTTGTACGACCACATGCGCCTCCACCGAATCGACGACGCCGGCGGGACGGCGCGGCCGGTCCCGACGGCGACGACGCTCGCCGACGCCGACGGCCGGTTCTACGCCGGCGACCTGTCCGGTCCGGTGTACAACGTCGTCACGGTGCGGGTGGTGGTGTGGTGACGCGGTTCCGACGCGAGGGCGCGCCGCGCCGCGACAGGGGGCAACTCCTCCTCGCCGGTTCAGTCGCCGTCGCCGTCGTGTTCATCGGCCTCGTCGTGGTCCTCAACGCGGGCCTGTACACGGCGAACGTCTCGCCGCGCGCGGGCGTCGACTCCGCCGGTGACGCCGGGACGGCTATCGATTCGGCGCGCCGCGACGTCGGAACGCTCGTGGTGGCCTCCTCGTACCGCGTGGTCGACGGGCGGACGTACCTCCACCCCTCGCGCCTCGCGGACAACCTCACCGCCTACGAGGAGTACTACGGCGCGGCGGTGGCCTCGACGGGGAACGGCGCCGTCACCGTCTCCCTGAACGGGACGACAACCGGGTCGCACTCGCTGGTGGCGCAGACGGACCGGTCGCGGGCGTTCACGAGTCCGGGCGGCGCGGAGAACTGGACCGTCGTCTCGGACGCGGGGGAACTCACCGAGTTCAACGTCACCGTTCTGCGCTTCCCCGTCCACCGGGCGCAGAACGCGACGGCGCGCGTCGTCGTCGACGACGGGACCGACCGCTGGCGCCTGTCGACGTACTGGGACAACCCGCGGAACGAGGCGCGCGTCCTCGTCGAGGAACCGGACGGCACCGTCACTGACTGCGTGTTCCCCCAGTCCGGCCGGCGGAACGACACCGGCGTCCGCGTCGACATCAGCGGAGGAGAGATTCACGCCCCCTGCGCCGACGGCGACGACTCGTTCCGCCCGCCGGACGAGACGCTGAGCGGCGACTACGACGTACGGTTCGTCCACGACGGACCCGGGGCGACCGACCGGATGACGGGCACGTACGGGTTCGTGACCGACGGCGACCCGCACGCCGGGTTCGCCGGCGACGTCGGACCCGCGCCGTTCGTCGTCCCCGAACTCGAATCGGCGACGGCGGACGTGGCGTTCTACTCGGCGAGCGTCGACGCCGAGACGACGGTGACGGTCACGCCCAACGACGGCCTCCCGTTCGCCCTCGCCTCGCCGCCGACGGAAGGCTTCGACACCGTCCCGGGGACGGCGCCCGATTCCGGCGGCCTCGCCGGCGGCACCGGCCTCGTCGCCGGCGGGATGACGTTCGCGACGGGCGCGGGCGACCGCGTGGCGACGCTCGCGGAGAACGGACAGGCCGCGGCGACGTACAACGCGACGGGCGTCGTCGCGGTGGGCTCTCAGCGGGCCGACTTCGACGGCGACGGCTACCCCGACGCGGCGTTCGTCGACGGCGCCGGGCGCCTCTCGGTCGTCGACGGCAACGACGCCGGGCCGCGGACGCTCGCCTCCGGCGCCGCCGACCGGCGCTTCGTCGTCACCGACTGGGGCGGCAGCCTCTCGGTGTACTACACCACCTCGTCGGGGCAACTCCGCCGCGCGGCGCCCGGCGAACCGTCGACGGTCGTCCCGGGCGTCGACGCCTCGGCGGTGGCCGGCGCGGGCGACGTGGACGGCGACGGCGCAGAGGAGTTGGTGTACGTCGACGACTCCGCGGGCGCGGTGCGGTATCTCGAACTCGACGGGTCGGTGAGCGACGGCGGTCCGTCGGTCGCCGGTCCCGACGCCGTCGGACGGCCGTTCGACGCGGACGGCGACGGCGACGAGGAGGTGCCGTTCTTCGACGGGAGCGAGATCGCGCTGTACGACGAGGACGGCGTCGACTCCCTGGGGAGTACGGCGGGCGAGGCGACGGCGACGAGCCTCGGCGTCCTCGACCTCGACCTCGACAGCGACGAGGAGGTCGTGTACGTCGACGCCGACGGCGAGTTGCGGGCGGTCGACGTCGCCGACGACGCCGCGAGCGCCGTGGTCGACGACGACGGCGACCCCGTCGCGGCCGACGGGGGGGCGGGGGTGGCCTGACGTGGACGACCGCGCGCTCTCCTCGCCGATGACGCACGTGCTGACCATCGCCATCGTCACCGTCCTCGTCAGCGGCCTCCTCGTCGCCGCGGGGTCGACGCTCGCCGACCAGCGGGAACACGCCGCCGAGGAGCAGTTGGAGACCATCGGTCACCGACTCTCGCTGGAACTCGCCACGGCGGAGCGACTCGCCGCGCGCGGGACCGGCGGGACGGCGACGCTGCGCGCCGACCACGTCGACCGGGTGACCGGCCGGTTCTACACCGTGCGGCTGACCGACGACCCGGACGCCTGCGGCGGCGTCGAACCCTGCCTCGTCCTGCAGTCTTCGGACCCGGACGCCCGCGTCGCGGTGCCCGTCCGCGTGGACGCGGCGGTGACGGAGTCCACCGTTCCGGGCGGCCGCGTCGTCGTCGTCCACGACGGCGGCGCCGTCAGGCTGGAGGCGAGCGCATGAGCGGACGGCTCGACGACCGGGCGGTGAGCGAGACGCTGGGGTTCATCCTGACGTTCTCCGTCGTCGTCGCCTCCGTCGGCGTCGTCTACACCGTCGGCTTCGGCGCCGTCACGGACCTGCAGGACGCCGAGCAGGACGCGAACGCCGAGCGAGCCATCGGCGCCCTCGCGGAGAGCTTCGGCGACGTCGAGCGCGGCGCCGCCCCCGCGCAGGCGGGCGAGGTCAGACTCGGCGGGTCGCGCCTCCGCCTGGCCGACGGCGAGGAGATGACCGTCTCCGTCGGCGGCGGCGGCGCGCCGTACGTCCACGCGACGACGCCCGGCGCCCTCGTCTTCTCCGACGAGGACGTCGCCGTCGCCTACGTCTCGGGGATGGTCGTCCGGACCGACCGAACGGAGGACGGAGACGTGCTCGGCCGGTCGCTGGTCGAGCGGCCGTCGTTCGCCTGCCGGCCCGAACAGGCGACGGTGTCGCTGGTCGTCCTCAGGGCGGCGGGGGGCGCGGAGAACCCGGACGTGCGGACCGACGGCTCGGTGCTCGTGACCGGGAGCGCGGAGTCGCGGAGCCTGCTGTACCCGGCGACGGGGACGTCGCCGAACGCCTCAACGGTGACGATAGACGCCGGCGCCTACGCCGACGCGATGGCGCCGTCGATGGCGGAGTCGGGGTGGACCCGGAGCGGCGACGAGTTCACCTGTTCGACCGAGCGCGTCTACGTGACGCGGACGCTCCTGCGCGTCTCGTTCGTGTCGTAGCCGACCGGGAAGCGAGAGAGAGAGAGAACGAGAGCGGGGTCGTCAACCGCTGACGACTCGGACCTGGTTGGCCGCGATGTGGACGTGGAAGTCGGTCCCGGCCGACTGCGCCCGTTCGAGTTCGAACAGCACGACGGCATCGTTGTAGTCGGGGTCGCCCGACCCCGCGGCCGCCTCGGGCGTCGCGTCGGGGTCGGAGAGTTCGTAGAGGAAGACGGCTTGGTTCTCGTCCAGTCGGAGGCGGCCGTCCTCGTCTATCTTGTCGCCTAAAATCTCCTCGAGACCGAGTTGGTACGGCGCCGCCTCCTCGAACGACGGCACCCTGTCGCCGTCGCCGAGGACGACGAGGTTCGGATCGTCCGTCGTCGAATCGATGCTGATGCGCTCGCCGTCGTTCGGGTAGCGGCCGTCGGTGTCGCGCGGGCGGACCTGGTAGTAGGTGTCGCCGTTCCGCTCGACGGTGCGGTTGTCGGCCCACTCGTTGTCGGCGGCGTACCACGACGTCGCCTCGACGCTCACCGTCGACCCCGCCTCGCCGTCGAACGAGTAGGACCACTGCTCGGGTTTATCCGGGTCGTTCAGGTCCTTCGCGATTATCTCGTCGGCGTACGGGTCGGGGTTCGCCGGCCACGGCTCAACCGCCTCGCCGTCGATTCGGACGCTGAAGTTGATGGGCGCGTAGTAGATGCGGCCCCAACTCGACCCCGACAGCTCCGTCGCGAGAACGTCGACGCGCGCGGAGAAGTTGCGCTGGATGGTGACGTTGCTCGACCCGCTCTGCCACACTTCACCGAGGCCGGTGAGATGCGTCGAGACGGTTCGCTCGTCGTCGTCGTACGTCATCTCTCCGCCGACGCGCTTCTCGAAGAACTCCCCCCACGCCCGGTAGTAGGCGCTCTGCTCGACGGTCACCGTCATGTTCTGCGGCTGCGCGCAGGCCGGTTTCGAGAGCTCCTCGCGGACCTGTCGGGCGAGTTCGCGCGAGGCGGCGACGTCTTTCGTCGCCGTCAGCCGGTTCGTCTGGCCGTCAAGGGGACCCGAGAGGCTCACCATCGGGAAGTTCACCGTCCCGTCGCGGTACTGGAGGTCCGGCGGCGACACCATCTCGGCCCCCTCGGCGGTGGTGCGCCAGACGCCGCCGCCCTCGTAGGCGACGGTCCGCCCGTCGTCCAGTTCGCGGACGATGCTCCCCATCGTCACGTTGACCCGACAGGCCGGGTCATCGTTCATCGTCACCACGAACCGGGAGTCGTCGCGAACGGTGACGCTCTCGTCGGCGCCGCCGAACAGGACGACCTGTCCGCTCTCCTCTTTGTACGCGACGCGGCTCAACCGGGAGTCCGCCTGACGCATCGACTGGACGGCGTTCTCCCCGTCCGTCTCCACCGACACGTCCCGGAGGGCCAGCGACCCGATGTAGACGGTGATGGTCGCGGTGGTGGCGACGAGTCCGACGAGGAGGACGACGCCGAGAACCTCCGATTGCGCGCGCGCGTTCGATGCCATGGTCGCCTATGGGGTGCCGAGAACATTATTCTGTTGCAAAAGTTAACTGACAAGGATAGTAGAATGTCTCGAAGAAGTGATAACACGGGCGGCCGCAAAGAGGCGCATGGCTGATGCGTCCCCTCGACCCGGTCGGCTCTCGACGCGCACCCGAATCGCCCTCGCCGCGTTCTGCGCGCTCGTGATGTTGTATAGCTTCGTCATCGCCGGGCAGATACTGCTCGGCGTCCTCGCCTGCGCGTTCGTCGTCACCGCCGTCGTCGCGTACAAACTCGTCGGCGCGTTCTACCGCTTCGTCGACGCCACCGAACGCATCGCCGCGGCGTTGGAGTCGAGAGAGGGGACGGGTCGGACGACCGGCGGCGACTCACGCGGCGGGAATCGGGCGGCCCGGTCCGATGACCCGGGAGAACGGACGGAAACGGCCGACGGCCGGTCCCGCGACCACCTCGAAGACCGGTGGTGAGGCGGCCCGAGTCCGTCGGCGGCCCCACCGTCGGTCACTCCAACTCGACGTGTTGCTCCTCGCCCGGGCGCGAGGCGTGGCCGTAGTTGAGGAGGCCGACGAAGACGGACCCGCCGACGACGTTGCCGAGCGTGGTCCAGACGAGGAAGTGGGCGAGTCCGGCGGGGCCGACGCCCTGACCCAGGAGGAGCGCCGTCAGCACCTCCGTCGTGCCGAGGATGCTGTGGTGGAACGGGCCGAACCCGATGAGCGCGGTGACGAGGAGGACGAACAGGATGCGCCCGACGGTGTCGCGGCTGGCGGCCGACAGCCACGTGACGAGTCCCATCAGCCACCCGGCGACGACGCCGCTGAGGAGGACGACCCACCACGGGTGGGGGACGAGTGCGCCCGCGAGCGCCCCGAACGACGATGAGTCGACGACGCCCATCGCCGGCCCGAGCGTCGCCGCGAGCGCCGAGAAGGCGACGCAGCCGAGCAGGTTGCCGACGTAGGTGACCCCCCAGACGCGTCCGAGTTCGCCGAGGGACGCCCGGCCGTCGACCACCGGGAGGATGGCCATCGTCGAGTGCGCGGTGAACAGTTCGGTCTGGCCGACGACGACGAACAGGAACGCGATGGAGGAGATACCCGCCAGCACCGTCTGCTGGACGAGCGTCGACTCGAACCCGCCGGAGAACGTCAGCGCCATCGCCATGAACAGCGCGCCGAAACTCAGGTTGAGGCCCGCGGCGAACGCCGAGAGGAACACCCCTCCGACGGGCCGGTGAATCTCCTGTAGCGCGTTCTCCATCTCGCGTTCGAGGATGTGCCGATACGACAGCGTCGCGCCGGAGTACTCCGACTCGTCCGAACTCATCTGATTCTCCGATGTTTCTCGCGGCCGGTGTAACGGTCTTTCGGCGGGTGGATCTGTCTCGAGGGGGATAGATTAACCGCCGCGGGACGGGCTCGCTTTCGGATATCGTGCCAATTACTAACACTTGACCAGACTATCTGCTCCAGATGGAACCCGAGGGCGTGCCATCGAGACGAGACGTGCTGAAGGCCGGGGCGGCGGCCGCCGGACTCGCGGCCTGGGGGTCGTTCCCGGCCGCCGCCGCGGGCGCGACGGGGATATCCGGTCCGACGACCATCACCGAACCCGGCGACTACGTTCTCACCGCCGACGTCGACGCCGAACGCGGTCCCGCCGCCCTCGACGTCGCGGCGAGCGACGTCACCGTCGACGGGCAGGGTCACACCGTCGGCAACGCGAGCGGAGAGTGCATCAGCGTCTACCGCGGCGCGAACGACGTGACCGTGAAGAACGTGCGCGTCTCCGGCGAACGGAACGGAGTACACGTAGCGGGCGACGACGCCACCCTGTTCAACGTCCTCGCGGAGGGCAACGGCGAGTCCGGCGTCCACCTCTCCGGCGGGAAGCGGGCGCGAACCGAGTCGTGTCTCCTCCGCGAGAACGGGCGGTACGGCCTCACCGGGGCCGACAGCCGGGAGTACGGGAGCGCCGACGACGCGCTGGTTCGCGCGTGTCTCGTCGCCGACAACGGCTACGCCGGCCTCGCGTTCCGGCGCACGACGGGCGTCGCCGTCGAACGCTGTCTCGTCGCCGACAACGGCGTCGCGGTTCCGAACCGGGGACACGGCGTCGAATTGATCGGGGACACCGACGACCTGCGGGTGGCGGACAACCAACTGCTCTCGAACGCCGCGGACGGCGTCGGGGGGCCCGCCGGCGACGTAAGGGGTCTCAACGCCGTCGGCAACGTCGTCGCGGACAACGAGCGTGTCGGATTCAGGTTCGACGACCTCTCCAACGCGGACGTGAAGCGGAACACGTTCGCGCGCAACGAGGTCGGACTCGAAGCGTACGCGACCGACTCGCGCGTCCTGCACAACCAGTTCGTCGACGACGATTTCGGGGGAAGCTACACCGACTCGACCGTGCGCGGCAACCGAATCGTCGGGGGCAGCGTGAGCGTCGGCGACTTCATACGAAGCGTGGTCGTCGAGAACCTCGTCGTCGGGGCCGACGACGACGGGGTCTCCCTCGTGTCGATGATAGACAGCGAGTTCGGGTCGAACACCGTCGTCGGATGCGGCGGGGACGGCGTCGCGACGGCGCAGTGTTACGGGTGCGACGTGCAGTGGAACACCTTCTCGAACAACGCCGAAGAGGGGTTCTCGATAACGTGGGGTTCCGACTCGACGTTCAAGTTCAACACCGTGTTCGGCAACGGCGGTGACGGACTCAAACTGACCGCGTCCGAGGACGAACCCGGCGCGTTCGTCGTCCGCAAGAACACCGTGAGCGCGAACGGCGGGGTGGGCGTCCTCCTGCGCGACGCCGCGGGCAGTCGGGTCACCCGCAACGTCGTCTGCGCGAACGACCGCGGCATCGACGTCTCCGCGCCGATGGACGACGTCGACCCCGCCGAACTCGAAGAGAACGTGGTCGAGAACAACTACGTGTGCTGAGCGGACGGTCGCGGTCCGAACGTCCCGTCGACCGTTCGCCGCCGTCCCAACAGCCAAGGGGTCCCCCGACGCAGCGTAACCGATGACCGACCCGACCGTCTCGAACCGGGTGGCCGAGATAGAACCGCAGCAGATTCGGACGCTGTTCGACCTCGCGAACGCGCACGACGGCGAGGACGTCGTCCACCTCGAAGTCGGCGAACCCGACTTCCCGACGCCCGACCACGTCGTCGACGCGGCGGTGCGGGCGGCGCGGGACGGCGAGACGAACTACACGCCGAACGCGGGTATCGACCCGCTCAGGGAGGCCGTCGCGGAGACGCTCCGGGAACGCGGCGCCGACGCCGACGCCGACCGAGTGGTCGTGACCACCGGCGGCGTGGAGGCGCTCTACCTCACGCTCCTGACCGCCACCGACCCCGGCGACGAGGTGGTCGTCCCGACGCCCGCGTGGCCGAACCCGCTCTCGCAGACGGAGTTGGCCGGCGCCGACCCCGTCGAGGTGCCCCTGCCCGCGGCCGAGGACTTCGCGTTCGACGCCGACCGCGTGATAGACGCGATGTCGGACCGGACGGGGGCCGTCGTGCTCACCTCGCCGTCGAACCCGACCGGCCGGGTGTTCGACGCCGGGGAGATGGAACGGGTCGTCGAGGCCGCCGCCGAACGCGACGCCTACGTCGTCGCCGACGAGGTGTACCACGAACTCACGTACGACCGCCCCCAGCCGAGTCTGGCGTCCGTCACCGACCACCCGGACCGCGTCGTCACCGTCGGCTCCTGCTCGAAGACGTACGCGATGACCGGGTGGCGCGTGGGGTGGCTGGCCGGCCCGGAACCGGTGACGGCGGCCGCGACGAAGATACACGAGAGCACCACCTCCTGCGTGAACACGCCCGCACAGTACGCCGCTCTCGCGGCGCTCACCGGCCCAACGGCGCCCGTACAGGAGATGAAGGCGGCGTTCGAACGGCGGCGGGACCGCTTCGTCGAACGGGTGGCGGCGATTCCCGGCGTCTCGATGGGGACCCCCGAGGGGGCGTTCTACGCGTTCGTCGACGTGACCGACCTCCCCGGGTCGAGCATGGACGTCGCGAAGCGACTGCTGTACGAGTACGACGTCGTCGCCGCCCCCGGAAGCGCGTTCGGCCGCGGCGGCGAGGGCTACCTCCGGTTCAGTTTCGCCAACGACGTCGAACGCATCGACCTCGGGATGGACCGCTTCGAGCGCATGGTCCGAAACGAGCGCGGCGACGCGGCGTGAGTAGGACGGTCCGTTACGGATGACGAGGCGAGAGCGGCATCTTATTTCGTATTCATCACTAATTTCGCGCTCGGATTTCGGATTCGACCGGGAGCTTTGTTAGGCTGGACGCCGGTAGTCCACTCGAACATGTCCGCACAGACGATACTCGTCCCCGTTCAGTTCCCCGACCCCGAACCGTTCCCCTCCACGTTCGTCGACGCCTTCTCCTCCTGTCGAGTCGTGCTCCTCGGCCTCGACGAGGAGGCCGACAGCCTCGACGAGGACGAACGCCACCGCCGGGAGATAGAGGCGTACCACACGCTGTACAACCTCGCCGCCCAGTTCGTCCGCCGCGGCGAGACGGCCGACGTGGAGTACGTTATCGGCGAGGACGCCCACGACGCGTGGACGCGCGTCGCGGAGGAACGCGACGTGGACGCCCTCCTCGTCCCGAAGCCGCTGACGACGCTGGCGCGCATCCTCGTGCCGGTCCGCGACGAGAAGTTCGCCGGACCCATCGCGGACTTCCTGAGCGGTCTCAACCAGGACGTGCTCGTCCACACCACGCTGTTCTACGCCGCCGAGTCCGAGGAGGACGTCGAGGCGGGCGAGGAACTGCTCGACGGCGTGCGCGAGCAACTCGTCGAGGCGGGCTACCCCGAACTGCGTACGGACACGGAGGTAGTCGTCGGCGACGACGCGCCGTTCGAAATCGGGAAGGCCGCGTCGGGCTACGACCTCCTCGTGATGGGCGAGACGCAGGACCCCTCCTTCGAGCGCGTCTTCGGGAAGACCTACGACTCCATCGCCGAGGAGACGGACCACCCCATCGTGGTCGTGCGGGAGTAGAACAACCGTCTCTGGTCTCCGTCCCGCGGACGAACCGGAGTAGCGGTCGCGGCGAGTCCTCCGAGTCGAAGGCGATAAGGCTCATACCGATCCGCCGTAATCCTCGTCCATGAACGACACGGGAGGCGGCCCCCGATGCGGATAATCATCGTCGGGGCCGGCGAAGTCGGATCGAACATCGCGTCCAGCCTCGCGTCGGCGCACGAGGTAGTCGTGGTCGACCGTGACCCCGAACGCGTGGAGGAACTCACGTACTCGCTGGACGTGCTCGCGAAGGAGGGCGACGGAACGTCCCTCGAGACGCTGGAGGACGCCGGACTCGACCGGGCCGACCTGATCATCGCCAGCACGGACGTCGACGAGAGCAACCTCGCGATCTGCGGCACGGCGAAGACCGTCGCCGACCCGTTCACGATCGCGCGCGTCAAGAACGTGAGCCTCTTCGACACTTGGAAACGGTCGCAGAACGCGTTCAGCGTGAACTTCATGGTGTGTTCGACGTCCCTCACCGCCGAGGAGGTCGCGCAGGTCGTCGAACTGCCGCTCTCGCTCGACGTCGACCGGTTCGCCCACGAACTCGTTCAGATGACGGAGTTCCGCATCGTCGAGGGGAGCCCGCTGGTCGGGCAGACGATTCGAGAGGCCGACCGGACCGACGCGCTCACGTTCGCGGCCGTCCTCCGGGACGACGATATCATCATCCCGCACGGCGAGACGACGTTCGCCGCCGGGGACAAGGTGGTCGTCATCGGGAGCCCCGACGGGGTGTCCGAGTTCGCGCTGCTAGCCGTGCCCGACGAGATGCCGAAAGACGTGAGCAACGTGTTCGTCATCGGCGGAAGCGAGGTCGGCGTTCACGTCGCTCGGCGGCTCCACGACCGGGGTATCGACGTCCGCCTCATCGAGCAGGACGAACGGCGCGCGGCGGAGGTGGCCGAAGAGCTTCCGGAGGTCGTCGTCCTGAACAACGACGCGACCGACACCGAGTTCCTCGAACGGGAGAACTTCGGGAAGTCGAGCACCGTCGTCACCGCGCTCGAAAACGATCAGAAGAACCTCATGGTCTCGCTCCTCGCCAAGCGGTTGGGCGTACAGCGGACCATCTCGGTGATCGAATCCGAGGAGTACCGGGACCTGTTCGAGGAGGTCGGCGTGGACGTGCCGATAAACCCCCAGATACTGACCGGCGAGGAGATCGCCCGGTTCACCCGCGAGCAGATCGCCGAGAAACTCTCGTTCATCGGGGACGACCGCGCGGAGGTCGTCGAGATAGAAGTCGACGAGGAGAGCGCGCTCGCGAACCGCACCGTCGAGGAGTCGATAGCCGAACTCCCGGACCACGTCGTCATCGGTGCGATCGCGCGCGACGACGAGATGGTGACGCCGCGAGGACAGACGCGGATTCGGGTCGGCGATCACGTCATCATGTTCATCGAGGCCGACGTCAGAGAACGGGTCCTCGCCGCCGTGTAGGTCGAAGAGCGGGTCGGCGAGACCTCACCGGCGCCAGTAGGACGGGGTGAGCACGATGAGCACGGACAGGACCTCCAGCCGTCCGATCCACATCAGAAATACCATGTACAGCTTCGCCGCCGGAGAGAACGGAAGGAAGTTGTTCATCGGACCGACGATTCCGACTCCGGGGCCGACGTTGCCCAGCGTCGCGATGGAGGCGCTCACCGCCTCGATGGCCGAGAGGTCGAGACCGACCCGAAGGCCGTCGAGGTAGAGCAACACCGAGGAGACGGCGAAGATGACGAGGAAGGTGACCACGAACACCAAGACGCTCCTGAGCGTGTCGTCGTCGACTGCTCCGTCGGAGAGGTTGAGGGGGCGGACCGCCTCGGGGTGGACCGACTGGAACAGTTCGCGCGACAGCGACTTCCGGATCAGATACCACCGGACGATCTTTATCGACCCCGCCGCGGACCCGGCCGACCCGCCGAGGAACATCGCGAAGAGGAGCGCTAGCTGTGCCGACTGGTCCCACGTGTTGAAGTCCATGCTCGCGTATCCGGTCGTCGTCACGATGGCGACCGTCTGGAACACGGCCTGCCGAAGGGCGTTCTCGAAGTCACCCGCGACCGGCGCGATCCGCGGCACCTCCGCGAGTCCGACGCCGGTGAACAGTAGTCCGGTGAAGAGAGCGCTGACGGCCGCCATCGCCACGAGATACGACCGGAACTCCACGTTCTTCACGAGACGCCGGGGTTCGCCTCTGAGGACGTACCAAAAGAGCGCGAAGTTGGTCCCGGCGACGATCATGAACGCGGTGACCGCCCACTGGACGGCCGGCGAGAACGCTTCGACGCTCCGGGCTTCGGGGGAGAATCCGCCGGTCGGAAGCGTCGTCAGCGCGTGAGAGACGGCGTTGTAGAAGTCCATGTTGGGCGCGACCCCGAGCAGGTGAAGCCCGTAGTAGACGACGACGGCGAGGACGGTGAACCCGGCGTAGATACCCCACAGCGCGCGGGCGGTGTCCTGAATGCGGGGTGTGAGCTTCTCGACCGTCAGGCCCGGCGACTCCTCTCTGATGACTTGGGCGCCCCCGACCGACAGTTCGGGGAGAATCGCGATCATGAGAACGAGAATCCCCATGCCGCCGAGCCACTGTGTCAGCTGACGCCACATGAGTATCGACCGCGAGTGGCGCTCGAACGAGATTTCTCCGAGGAGCGTCGACCCCGTCGTCGTGAACCCGCTCATGCTCTCGAACAGCGCGTTCACGGGCTGTGCGACGGTCCCGTTGCCGGCGATGAGGTACGGGAGCATACCGACGACGGGGACGACGAGCCACGTGAGACTCACGAACAGGAACCCCTCTCTGTGACCGAGGTCGGGGTCGGGGCGGAGTCGTTCGAGGGAGAACCCGACGCCGACCATCACGGCCGACGTGACGACGAACGGGAGGATACTCTCGCCGTAGTAGAGGGCGACGACGATGGGAAGCAGCGGCGTGATAGCCAGATACTGGAGTACTTTCCCGATGAAGCTCAGGCTCGAACGATAGTCTACATATTTGTCGAGAGCGGACCCCGGAATGCTCCTCGACCCGGGAAGGCTAGGACTCATTGATTTCGTACTTAAATAGCGAGGTAATAAGGCATTTGGCATATCGGGAGCGACGGTGTTCCGACGAGAGAGTGCGTCCACGGCATCGGAACGGCGGCGGGACCCGCTCCGTGTCTTCGACTACGGCCGATAACCTCCGTTCTCTCACAGAATCGCAAGCAGGCGGCGACCCGCGCTTGAAATTCTGTTGAACTCCCTTCTGTGAAGGAGTAATCTCTAAGCCAGAAATGGCGAATCCGTCCGTCTCAGAGCCCGTACCTTGCGGTCGTGAACCCTTGTTATGACGGAGGTATAGTAGTGGACTCGCCGGGATTTGAACCCGGGGCCTCTCCCATGCCAAGGGAGTGATCTACCACTGATCTACGAGCCCTCGAACGCATCAAATCGTTTCCCGGTGTCGGTATTAAGGCCTTCGACTCGGAGCGCTCGACCCCGTGTCGCAACGCTTTTCCCTCGGTCGGGGCAGGGTACAGACGGGAACAGCACGGCCGCAAATCTGACTCGCCGCGCCTCGCGCGGCTCGGGATTGCGGAAGTGCGCGACCGTTCGCGGTCGCCAGTCACGCCTTTCTGCGGTCTGTGCCGTTCCAACCTATACCAATGGCACGAATGCACACCCGCCGCCGCGGTCAGTCCGGTTCGGACAAGCCCGTGGCAGACGACCCCCCGGAGTGGAGCGACGTCGACGCCGAGGACATCGAGTCCCGCGTCGTCGAACTCGCGGAGCAGGGCGACGAGCCCAGTCAGATCGGTCTGAAGCTTCGCGACGAGGGCGTCAAGGGGACGCCCGTCCCGGACGTGAAACTCGCGACCGGGAAGAAGATAACCACCATCCTCGAGGAGAACGACGCCGCGCCCGAACTTCCGGAGGACCTCCGGAACCTGATGGAGCGCGCCATCCGACTCCGCGAGCACATGGAGGAGAACTCGCAGGACATGCAGAACAAGCGAGCGCTCCAGAACACCGAGTCGAAGATTCGCCGCCTCGTCAACTACTACCGCGGCGACGAACTCGACGAGGACTTCACGTACAGCTACGACGTCGCCGTCGAACTCCTCGAATAACGCGATAGCCGCTCTCTCGAATGTCCGCACGACCCGACCACACCCGCGCGCCGGACGCCCCCGCCGAGAGCGTCGCGTCCGCGCTGGCCGACGCCTCGTTCGTTCGGGTCGTCTGCCGAGCGGAGGGCGACGCCCTCGCGGCCGGCGGACTGCTCGCCCGCGCCCTTCGGCGCGCCGGCGTGCCGTTCCACGTTCGGACCGGCGCGTTCGCCCCGCGGGCGGCGCCGCCGGACGGCGACGGGATGCTGGTCGCCGTCGGACTCGACGCGCCGGGGGCTGACCAGACGGTCGCACCCGGCGACGGGACGACGAGCCTCCGCGCGCACGAAATCGCGTCGGCGCTGACCCCCGAGGGCGAACCGGGACCGAACCCGGTGCTCGCCCTCGCGGGCGTCGTCGCCGCCGGCGAACACCCGGGCGCCGCGGACGGAAGCCTGCTCTCCGTCGCCGAGGAGACGGGCGCCGTCGCGCGACGCCCCGGCGTCGCCGCGCCCGTCGCGGACCTCGCGGACGGACTCGCGCACACGACGCTGGCGCACGCGTCGTTCTCCGGGAACCGGGAGGCGGCCGGCGCCGCCCTCGCGGAACTCGATCTGCCGGCCGACCTCGACGAGGCGTCCCACCGGCGACTCGCGTCGCTGGTCGCCCTCGACGTGGCCGGCGACGAGAACGCCACCGAACGCGCCGCCGAGGCGGTCGAACGCGCGCTGCATCCGTACGCGACGCCGGACGCGCCGTTCGCCACGCTCGGCGGCTACGCCGACGTGCTGGACGCCGTCGCCCGGGAGCGACCCGGAACCGGCGTCGCCGTGGCGCTCGGACACGACGCGCGCGTGCCCGCCCTCGACGCGTGGCGGGACCACGCCGCGGCGGCCCACCGCGCCCTTCGCGGGGCGCACGTCGGGCGCTACGAGGGCGTTCAGGTCGTCCGCGCGCCCGAGGAAGTGGCCGGACGCGTCGGCCGTCTCGCCACCGTCGCCCGACTCTGCCGCGACTTCCGCTCGCCCGAACCGACGGCCTTGGTCCTCGGCGACGGCGTGGCGGCGCTCGCGGCGGTCGACGGCGGCGCGGCGGACGCGGCGTCGGCCCTCGCCGAGGAGTTCGGCAGTGGCGACGAAGACGGCGGCGCGTGGGCGGGCGACGCCCGTCGCGCGGTCGTCAGATTCGGCGCGGACGCGCCGGAGGCCGAGGTCATCGCGGCCGTCAGGGAGGCCCTGACGTGACCGACGAACCGGAGCGCGAGCGAGAACAGGAACGAGAGCGAGGACGAGAACGACCGACGAGCGAACGAGCGAGCGAGCGGACGGCGGACGGCCCGGACTCGGAGGACCGAGTTTCGGCCGACGACCCGTCGACCGCTCGCACCGCCCGCCTGCGGACGACGCACGCCGACGCCGAGAGGGTGGCGGCGTCGCTCCGCCCGGACAACACCGACTCCATGTCGATGGTCGTCGAGGGGGACGCCCTCGTGACGACCGTCGAACGGGAGACGACCGGCGGGCTTCAGTCCACGGTGGACGACACCGTGGTCAACCTGACGGTGGCAGACGCCGTCATCGACACAGCAACCAACAACCTATGAGCGAACGATCAGTCTCAAAGCAGAAGCGCGGAAAGCGATGGTACACCCTCGTCGCGCCCGAGCAGTTCGACCGCGAAGAACTGGGCAAGACGATGGCCGACGAACCCGAGAAGGTGGACGGCCGGACCATCGAGGTCACGCTGGGTGACCTCACCGGCGACCAGGGTGCGAACAACACGAAGCTCACCTTCAAGGTGAACGACGTGTCCAGCGACTCGGCGTACACCGAGTTCATCAAGCACGAACTCGCGCGGGACTACCTCCGTAGTCTCGTCCGCCGCGGCGCCTCGAAGATTTCGGCCAGCATCACGGTGCTGACGAAGGACGACTACCGCGTCCAACTCCAGCCCGTGGCGTTCACGACGAAGAAGGCCGACCGAAGCCAAGAGCAGGCCATCCGACGGGTCATGATAGACTACGTCGAGGAGGCCGCCGAGGACCGCACGTTCGAGGAACTCGTCGACAGCGCCGTCGTCGCCGGGAACCTCTCCTCGGCCATCTACGGCGAGGCGAAGACCATCTACCCGCTCCGCCGGGTGGAGGTCCAGAAACTCACCCTCGAAGCGCGCCCCGAAGAGGTCGCCGCCGAGGAGGAGGCCGCCGTCGACGTCGACGAGGAAGACGTCGCAGTCGAAGAGGCGTAAGCCTCGCCTCTCAGCGGTCCGGACGACTCCGATTCTCGACTTTTCTCGCGCCCCCGAGCGGCGGCGCTCCGCCGAATCGAGGGGCGACCGTACGCCGGTCCCCGGCGCGCGTGCGGCCGTCTTCGGTCCGCCTCTCGAATATGCAGTTAATATAGAAAGTTATATCTAATATTATTATCACTAAATCAATATGTCTGCCAAGACTATCGAACGGACGGCCGAACACACGATAGAACTCGACGACGAACTGGGCGTGCCCGTCTTCACGTGGAACAAGTACGTCTCGGGCGAGCGGTTCCGCACCGTCGCTCGGGAGTGGGAGTCGTTCATCGAGGAGACGGGGGCCGAGCACTACGTCGTGAACACGCAGAACGTCACCGCCCACGACGCGGACGACAAGCAGTGGTTGGCCGAGACGTGGATTCCGTCTCTCATCGGGCACGGCGTCACGTGTGGCGCAGGAGTGTACGCCGACTCCGCCATCGCCAGCATGGACATGGGCAGAATCGAGTCCCAGTTGAGCGCCATTGACCCCGGCTTCGAGTTCCGCGTGTTCGCCACCGACTCGGAGGCGAAAAACTGGCTCGCGGGACAGTAGCGCGGTTACGACTCGGTTCCGGTTTCGGCTCCCGTCTCGGACCCGCCCTCCTCGACGACGACGGTGCCGACCATCCCCTGGGACTCGTGCGGGATGCAGAGATACCGGTACTCGCCGGGTACCTCGAAGGTGTGCGAGTAGTTCTGCCCGCTGTCGATGAGGCCGCCGACGTTCTGGTTGTAGGCCTCTCGCGCGGCTTGTTCGCTCTCGAACCCGCCGCTGGCGAAGAACTCGGCGTCGTCGGGGATTTCGTTCTCGTAGGCGGTGACGGTGTGTCCGCGAGAACTCGTGTTCCGCCAGACGACTTCCTCGCCGACCGAGACCGTGACCGAGGGGGGAGTGAACGCGACGGCGGTCATGCCGACGTCGTAGTCGCCCTCGGCGGCCGACGAACACCCGGCGAGACCCGCGGCCGCGACGGACCCGACTCCCGCGAGGACGCGACGCCGGGAGAGAGTGTCCGCGGCGCGGTTCCGTTCGGCTTCGTCCATACGAACACTCGGACGTCGAGCGGTAAATGCGGCGCGGTCGGCGTCTCGCTGTCGACGCGCGCACCCGGAGTCGGGAATCCGGCGACGGCGCCCCGCGGTCCCGGAATGTAAAAACGTAAAGCGCCGGTCGTCCACGCCGACTGTATGAAGCCCCGGTTCGTCGGTAAGATGGGCCTCGCCGACGCGGTGACGGTCGGCAACGCTGCGCTCGGCTTCCTCGCCGCCGTCGCGGCGACGGCGAGCGTCGCCCTCGCGGCGCGTCTCATCCTGCTGGCGGCCATCGCGGACGCCCTCGACGGCGTCATCGCCCGCCGCCGCGGCGGCACCGCCGTCGGCCAGTACCTCGACTCGCTGGCCGACGTCGCCTCCTTCGGCGTCGCCCCCGCGTTCCTGGTCGCCGTCGTCGCCCGACGGGCGTGGCCGTTCGACCGCCTCCGCCTCGCCGTCGCCCTCGCCGGCGCCGCCCTGTTCGTCGCCGCCGCGGTCACCCGACTCGGCCTCTACACCGCCTACGACAGCGACCACGCCCAGACGGAGGGCGTCCAGACGACGCTCGCGGCGACCATCCTCGCGGCGGGCGTCCTCGCCGGGTTCGCCGACCCCGTCGTCTTGGTCCCCCTCGTCTACCTCCTCGCGGCGCTGATGGTGACGACGGTGACGTACCCCGACTTACACGCCCAAGACGCCCTCGTCATGGGCGTCGTGCAGGCGCTTGCGGTGCTGCTCTCGGGGCCGTACGGCCGCCGCCTCGCCGGCCACCTAGGGAAGGGGTTCGCGTTCGGACTGCTGTTTCTCGCGCTGTCGTACCTGTTCTTGGGACCCCTGTTCTACTGGCGGCGCGACTGAGCGGGCGGCGAGGAGGAGACGTTACATCCCCATGTCGGCGGCGTCCTCGGGGACCGGCAGGTCGTTCGGCGAGACGCCGAGGAGTTCGGCGGCGTGGTCCAGGGCCATGTCGAAACCGTAGTAGCGCTCAAGTTCGTCGCCGTCGGCGGTCGGTCGCACCTTCAGCATCGCGTACCCCTCGCGGTTCTGCGCGACGGCCGCGGTGGCGCCGCCCGCCTCGAACGCCAGCACTCGTTCGGACTCCGTCTCGTAGTAGCGCGCGGTGATTCCGTTGGCCGTCGCCTCGTCGTCGGCCGTCTCGTCGTCGGCGTCGCCGTCGGTCATAGGGGTCCTAGGGAGAGGCGGTAGTCGAAGCTACCGGTTCGATTCGGGTCGGTCGGGTCGGTCCGAATCGGGGGTCGGCCGCGCCCGCGCGGGCCGGGAACGAAAGCCTCCTGTGCCCGTCGGAGAATGAACGGGTATGCCGTGGTTCCAGAGCGGTCGCCGCCGCGACCTCTGCGCCATCCTCTACGACGCCGGCGAACTCCGGGGACAGAAGCTGAAGACCCGACTGGAGGCGCACTACGGGACGCGCATCGACCCGCAGTCGTTCTACGGGACGCTCGACGCCCTCGTCTCGAAGGGCCACCTCGTCCGGCGGACCGAGGAGATATACGACGTGTACGAACTCACCGAACTCGGCGCCGACGGGGTAGAGTCCCAGCAGTCGTGGCTGGCAGAGCGAGTCGAGAACGGACGGGGTCGAGAGCGAGACGCGCAGTCGGATCCGGACCCGGCCTCCGAGACGGACGGCTGATTCCGATTACCGCTCCGAGCGCAGTCGGTCGCCGATGGTATTTCTGAGAACCTCGCTGGTGCCCTCGTATATCTCGTTGAGTTTCGCGTCGCGGTAGTAGCGCTCCGCGGGGAAGTCCTTCGTGTAACCGTAGCCGCCGTGGATCTGGATGCCCTCGTTGGCGACTTCGCGGCTTATCTCCGAGGCGTACAGTTTCGCCTGCGCGGCCTCCTTGATATAGGGTTCCCCCCGAATCTTCAGGTCGGCCGCCTTGTGCATCAGCATCTTCGCCGCCTGCACCTTCGTGTCCATGTCCGCCAGTTTGTGCTTTATCGCCTGGAACTCCGCGATGGGCTGGCCGAACTGCTCCCTGTCGTCGGCGTAGTCGAGGGCGTCGTCGAGGGCGGCGCGGGCGATGCCCACCGACCGCGCGGCGATGGTGATTCGCCCGCCGTTGAGCGTCTTCAGCGCCTGCACGAACCCCTCGCCCTCCTCGCCGATGCGGCGGTCCGCGGGGATGCGCATGTCGTCGAAGCGGAGTTCGGCGGTCGGACAGCCCTTGTCGCCGAGTTTGTGTTCGGTGCCCTCGACGACGAAGCCGTCGTCCTCCTCGGGGCGCACGACGAACGCGGAGATGCCCTTCCGCCCGGCGTCGGGGTCCGTCTTCGCGAACAGCGTCACCGTGTCGGCGACGGAGCCGTTCGATATCCAGAGTTTTCCGCCGTCGACGACGTACTCCTCGCCCTCCCGCCTCGCCGTCGTCGACATCGCGGGCACGTCGCTGCCCGCGCCCGCCTCCGAGAGGGCGAACGCGCCGATATCCGTCCCCTCGTTCAGCGGCGTCAGGTACTCCTCCTTCTGCGCCTCGCTCCCGAACTCGTACAGCATGTTGCCGGCCAGCGAGGTGTGCGCGGCGACGACGGTGCCGAGGCCGCCCGACCCCCGCGATATCTCCTCTAAACCGATGGCGTAGGAGTGGTAGTCGAGTCCGGCGCCGCCGTACTCCTCCGGGAACGGCATCCCCATGAGGCCGAGGTCGGCCATCTCCGAAACGAGGTCGGCGGGGAACTCGTCCGTCTCGTCTATCTCCGCCGCTCGCGGCCGTATCTCCCCGTCGACGAAGTCGGCCACCATGTCGCGTATCTGTCGCTGTTCCGCGGAGAGCGCGAAGTCCATATGGTGGTCTTTCATCGTCGTTACTTTACGTTATCTCTCGGTCTCGTGGTATCTCTCGGTCTGGCGATAGTGTGCGCGAAGCCTCCACGAAACTTTTTAGTCCCCATTCCGTAGGGAATTACACTTCGAATGTCTCAGCAGGATGAACGTCCCCACGTCGACCGAACCGACCTCGAATGGTGCCACGAGGCGGTTGAGGGGGTCTCTCGCACTTTCGCACTGACAGTCGACGTGCTCGACGAGCCCATGTCGTCCTACATCTGCGTCGGCTACCTACTCTGCCGCATCGCCGACACCGTCGAGGACGCCTCGCACGTCCCGCCGTCGGTGCAGGCGGAGATCCTCCGAACGTACGACGCGGTCCTCGACCCGGACGACGACACGTCCGTCGAGGAGTTCGTCGCCGCCGTCGAACCGCACGTCCCCGAGGAGCAAAGCGAGGACTGGCGCGTCGTCCGCGACGCCCCGCGAGTGGTCCGAACCTTCGGGAGCCTCCCCGAGGACGTCCGCGAGGCGGTGACGCCGCCCGTGCGGGAGATGGTGCAGGGGATGGTGCTGTTCGTCGAGCGCTACGACGACACCGGCGGCCTCCGCATCCAGTCCCGCGAGGAACTCGAGGAGTACTGCTACTACGCCGCCGGCACCGTCGGCAACCTCATCACGAACCTCGTCACCCGCGGCGACGTCTCCCCCGAGCGTCGCCGCCGCCTCTACGACACCGCCGAGGAGTTCGGCCTCCTCCTGCAACTGGTGAACATCTCGAAGGACGTCTACGACGACTACACCGCCGAGAACAACGTCTACCTGCCCGCCGAGTGGCTCGAAGCCGAGGGCGTGCCGCAGGAGGAGGTAATCGACCCCGAACACGAGACGGAGGCGGCGTCGGTCGTCCGCCAGACGGCCGAGCACGCCTCCTCGTTCCTCGACGACGCGCAGACGTACCTCGAGACGGTGCCGCTGACGGACGGCAACACCCTCGCCGCGTGGGCCGTGCCGTTCCTCCTGTCGGTGGGGACGCTTCGCGAACTCCTCTCGCGACCCGAGGACGCCCTCTCGAACTCGGGCGTGAAGGTGTCCCGACAGGAGGTGTTCGCGGTCGTCTCGCGGATGTCCGACGGCGCCGACCCCGACTCGCTCGACGACATCCGCCGGGAGATAGCCGCGCGGCCGTACCACCGCGCGCCGTCCAGCGCGGACTGAGGGACCGACGCGGCGCCGTCCGGACGGCGCCGGCGGCCTGACGCCGGCCGCGACTTGGGAGGATTTTTAGTAGTCCGACGGCTACGTCCGGGTATGGGTACCGAAGAAGCACACGAGGACCACGGACACCACCTGCCGGCGGTGGAGGACTGGCCTCGCGGATTCGGCGAGGCGAGTTGGTGGCCGTTCGTCACCGCGGTCGGCTCCGCCGGCATCTACGCCGGCGCGGGTCTCTACATCCTCGGACGCGGTGAGGACGCCATCGTCGGGTCGATGGTCGGTCCCGTCGCGTTCGTGGCGTCGATCGGCATCTTCCTCGCCGGACTGTACGGTTGGGTCTACCACGCGTTCGTGAGTCACTTCTGGACGCGCGACGCCGACGAGAAGGGCGCGAACAAGCTCCGCTGGGGGATGCTCGCGTTCCTCGGCTCCGAACTCGGTACGTTCGGCGCGCTGTTCGGCTACTACTTCTACATCAGGGCCGGCAACTGGGAGGAGATACTGGTCGGCGTCCCCGAACTCACGGGGTCGCTCGTCCTCATCAACACCGCGCTGCTGATCGCCTCCTCGGCCACGCTCCACTGGGCGCACGTCGCCATCCGCAAGGACGACCGCAAGAAGTTCCTCGGCGGCCTCGCGCTCACGCTACTGCTCGGCGTGGTGTTCATCGGCGGGCAGGTGTACGAGTACTACGAGTTCATCATCCACTCGGACTTCACTCTCACCTCCGGGCTGTTCGGGTCGGCGTTCTTCGGACTGACCGGCCTGCACGGCCTGCACGTCAGCCTCGGCGCGGTGCTCCTTGGCATCGTGTTCATCCGCGCGCTGATGGGACAGTACTCCGCCGACCGCCACGTCTCGGTCAGCACGGCGTCGATGTACTGGCACTTCGTGGACGTCGTCTGGATCTTCCTCGTCGTCGTGCTCTACGTCGGCGCGGAACTCGGCACCAGTTCGGGCGTCCTGTAGTCGGACGCGACCGAACGGACCGAATCGCCGCGACGACTCTTCTTTCGACCGCGGACCGTAGCTACGCCCCGTGACTGACCAGACCGACTCCGAACGGGACCCGGCCGACTCCCGCTCGCCCGCTCGGCGCGCTCACGTTCGAATCCGAACCCTCGCTCGACTCGCCGGTCCGCTCGGCGCCGCCATCGCCCTCGCGGGCGTCTTCCTCGCCGTCGCGCTCTCTCCCACGTTCTCCTGGACCGCGAGCGCGCTCTCGGACCTCGGGGTCGGCCCCCGAACCGCCCTCCTCTTCAACGGCGGTCTGTTCGTCGGCGGCTGCCTCGCGCTCGGGTACGCCCCCCTCCTGAGTGAAGACTCCCGCGCCGTCGCGGCGGCGTACGCGCTCTGCGCCGTCTCGATGGCGGGCGTCGGCGCGTTCCCGTTCGACGACCCGCTGCACTACCCGGCGGCTGTCGCCTTCTTCGCCCTCCTCGCGGCGACGCTCGCCCTCGACGGCGTCCGCCGGCGGGGAACGACGACCGGACGGGTCTCGCTGCTCCTTGCCGTCGCCTCCGCGGCGGCGTGGCCGCTCTGGTTCGCGGCCGGTCTCGGCCCCGGCATCGCCGTCCCCGAACTCGTCGGCGCGCTCTCGTTGGCGGCGTGGGTTCTCGCCCTCGCGCCGCCGGCGCCGTTGTCGCCGTTGCTGTCGCCGCCGCTTCGGCCCTCGTTCTGAGGGGAGTCGACCTCAACCGCAGACGACGTTGAAGCGGTTGATGTCCTCGTCCGTGCCGGCGACGACGAGGACGTCCGCGGAGCGGACGA